>JAFRGQ010000032.1 GCA_017433725.1 Lachnospiraceae bacterium | reverse complement strand
GTCGGACCAAGGGTTTGCCTACAGCTTCCTTCAGATTCCACCTCGCGATGGACACCCTTGCTGTTCAGCTGTGTACTTCGTCGTTGCCTACGCGTACTCGGGACTTTCACCCGTTAGAGCGCGCCCATGGCGCGCAAACACAAAAAAGAGGTTGGGTGCGCGTGCGCATCCAGCCTCTTTTTTAATCTGGCTTGTGATTTACAGAAGTACAGCATAATAACTTGTTTACTTCGCTAATTCGGCGGCTTGTGGACCTTGAAGGCAAGATAGGATTACCGAAGTACTGCGCAAAAGCTCATCTACTTCGGTAAATCGCCACCTACTTCCGGTTACCATTCAGCTGCCCCTTCTATCCGTCTTCCCTGTGGCAAACGGTATACTATTCAATCGGTAAACATTCGCAGTCCTGCCGAGAAACAAAAACCATTGCAATATGTGTGACCAAGTGTATGCGCTAAGCGACACGCGGGAACACTTATTGCAGATATGGTTTTTTGTTTCGCAAGGCTGGACAAGAGTTTACCGATGAATACGTATACCGGTACCACAGGATATGCATACGTGGATGGCAGCTGAATAGTAACCTCTCAAAAACCATTGCAATATATGTAACCAAGTGTATGCGCTAAGCGACACGCGGGAACACTTATTGCAGATATGGTTTTTTGTTTCGCAAGGCAGGACAAGAGTTTACCGATGAATACGTATACCGGTGACACAGGATATGCATACGTGGATGGCAGCTGAATAGTAACCTCTCAAAAACCATTGCAATATATGTGACCAAGTGTATGCGTTTAGCGACACGCGGGAACACATATTGCAGATATGGTTTTTCGTTTCGCAAGGCAGGACAAGAGTTTACCGATGAATACGTATACCGGTGACACAGGATTTGCTTATGTGGTTGGCAGCTGAATAGTAACCTCTTACATAACCCTTACATCACCAACTCCAATATGTCCCATTCTCGGAATCATACTCGCCCCTCTCAGACCGATTCTCTCCCGAATCCCCGGACGAACCGCTCCCCCAGAGCGAATCCCACCAATCTGAAAACGATCCGCTGCCGGAGCTGCCGCTTCCACTGCTCGAACCCGACCCGCCGGAACTTCCGTTTCCCGAATCTCCGCCGTTGCCGGATCCACCATTCCCGGAGCCGCTATTCGATCCCGAACCGCTATTTGATCCGCCCGAGCCTCCGCCTGAACCGGATCCGTTACCTGAATTCCCGTTCCCCCAGAACGTGGACCATGAACTCTTGTGCTCCTTGCACTCCCCGCTCTCGAGATAATCCGGCAGAACATATTGCTCGTCTGCCGTTCCCGGGGTCGCGCTCTTTAAGTAGACCTCCTTATGGGTATCCTTACAGTATTTGTTGGCTTTCAACCCTGAAGAATCACATACTTTCACTGACACATGACAATCACATTTCTCTGTCGGCTCGGTACCCGGCACGAAAAATTCCGTCACGGTCATATCTCCCTGCTGTGTGGAGTCGCACAGACCTTCGATTGCAATTTTGCCGCACTTCTTACAGATCACGACCGTTTTCAATCCGTCCTCACTTCTCAGATGCATATATTCCCGGGACTCATGGGCTCGCGACATGACCACCTTCCACACAGTCTTGACATAGGTGGACTCCTCCTGACCTGACCTGTCATCATATCCGCCCCACACGCCGCAGGTGAGGTAGGGGGAATAGCCAACGAACCAGAGATCCACGCCATCTGTCGAAGTACCGCTCTTTCCGGCGATATCCATTCCTTCAAATGCCGCATCCGCTCCCGTCCCCGACCAAATCGCATCTTCCATAGCGTTTGTAAGAAGCGCTGCTGTGCTCTCCGAGATGACTTCTCTGCTCTCCGTCTGCTTATCGACGATCACATTTCCATCGTGGTCAACGATCTTAGTATAATATGTAGGCCTGATGTATGTGCCGCCGCGGGCAATCGTCCCATAGGCGGCGGTGAGTTCAAGGTTGGTCACGCCGTTGGTCAGACCGCCGAGAGCAAGTGCCTCCACCCGATCATCATCCGTAAGGGTTGAAATCCCGAAGTTGTTCAGTTCGTTCCAGACTGCATCAATCCCCATCTTCTGGAATGTCTTCAATGCAACGATATTGTTTGATTTCACGATTGCGCTTCGCACAGTGGTAAAGCCGCCGTAAGACCCGTCCGAATTCTGGACCTCCGTTCCGTCGGAATAAGTGTACGGAGCGTCATCAAATATAGTCCCCAGCGTAATCTCACCCTTATCCAACGCAGCCGCGTACTCTCCGATAATTTTAATCGTCGACCCCGGCTGACGCGGTTCGCTGGTCGCTCTGTTCAGAATAAGAGAAGCTGTCTTCTGTCCTCGCCCGCCGACCATGGCTTTAACCTGCCCGGTCTGCGTATCGATAACGACCATGGACACCTGCGCGTCCGTGCTGTAGAGGTCAGGATTGTTTGCCTCATCCTCACAGATCTGCTGCAGAACACTATTCTCGGTCGAATGAATCGTGAGACCGCCACGGTAGATCATTTTCCAGGCGGCCTCCTCACTGCAGCCGGTCACTGCCCTGATATCTGCAAGCACATCATATATCATGGCGTCTTCAAAATATGTGAGTATTTCCGTGTTGTCGAGCGGTTCATTTTCCGCCTGTTCGATTCTCGCGTAGACATCATCAGCCATGGCTTCATTGTATGCATCTTCCGTTATGAAGCCGAGCTCCTTCATTTTGGAGAGGACTAATTCGCGCCGGGAGGCATTTGCTTCCTTATTAATCCTCGGATTATACCTCGTGGGATTCTTGGTGATGCCGGCAAGCACTGCGCATTCGCTGAGATTCAGCGCGGTGACGTCCTTATGAAAATAGTACTTCGCCGCCGTCTCAACGCCCCAGTTTCCGCCGCCGAGATTGATTGTATTCATGTAGTTTTCAAGAATCCAATCTTTCGTCACATGCATCTCAAGGCAGATTGCCAGATACTGCTCCTGCAGCTTACGCACCAGACGGTCATAAAATGTAGCCTCGCCCGTCCAGCCCTCAAAGACGTTATTCTTCAGAAGCTGCTGCGTAATCGTGCTTGCGCCCTCCGAAAAACCTCCGCTCTGTATGCCTCTGACAAATGCTCTCGCGATTCCCCTCGGATCGATTCCATGGTGCTCGTAGAATCTCTCGTCTTCGATTGCAACAAATGCATGCTGCAAATCCTCCGGCATCTCCCCGAGCGTCACATACACGCGGTTGGACTCCTCGCCGGACAAGGTGAGGACGACATTTCCCTCATCATCCAGAACACTGGAGCGATACCCCTGAGGTCTTGCATCCAGAATGGATATGGAGGGAGCTGTCATCATACAATAAAAAAGAAATCCTGCACCGGTGAACATCGCTCCCAGCAACAGAATTCCCAGGGTCATGGCAATTCTCTTAATGATTACCCGTCTGCGTCCGCTTTGCATGGATTTCCTCCTTCCCTGGTCAAAATGACCCCCGGCAGGATTATTCCACCGGGGGTCATCGCTACATTACCAAAATATCATCGGTTTGTGTGCAAAGCGTGTACTAATTGTGTATTTTGATTCATGCAAAAAAGTGAAAATGCAGATACAGGATATCTCGTTACCTTCCGCTCTCCTTGATATAAGCTGCTACTTCATCCGGAGTCGGCATTACGCAGAGCGCACCTTTCTTGGTGGTTACGAGAGAGGCTGCTGCATTTGCGAAAACAAGAAGCTCATGGAGCTGCTCTTCGTTCATTTCCAGACCGTATTTCAGGACGAAATGCAGAGCGCTTGCGCAGAATGTATCGCCTGCGCCTGTCGTCTCGATCGTTGCCGGATTAAGGAATCCTGCCTCGTAAGCTTCAACGCCGTTGCAGTATGCTTTGGAGCCGTCCGGTCCATAGGTCGCAAATACAAGCGGAATCTTATATTCGTCGATGATCATCTTGATGCCTTTGTCCAGATCGGACTCGCCGGTCATGAACTCGATTTCGTTATCGGAAATCTTCAGTACGTCGCATCTGGAAAGACCATAGGCGATCTTCTCTTTTGCTTTCTCCTCTGAGCTCCAGAGAGGCGGACGAAGGTTCGGGTCGAAGGAAATGATAGCGCCGCTTGCCTTTGCAATGTCAAGTGCTTCGATTGTAGCAGCCTCGATGCCTTCATGTGTCATGGAAAGAGTTCCGAAATGGAAGATCTTTGCATTCTCGATGAGAGCCTTGTTAGCGATAACTTCGTCTTTGGTGAGCATGATGTCTGCGCCCGGATTGCGGTAGAAGGAGAAATCTCTGTCGCCGTTCGGCAGTTTCTCAACAAATGCGAGCGTTGTATGAACTTCTTCATCCATCATGAGGCCTGTCATGTCGATGCCCTGCTCGATGGTCCTGGCTTTCAGCATTCTGCCGAACATGTCGTCGCCGACTTTGCCGAGGAAAGCAGCCTTGCGGCCCTGCTTATTCAGCATGGCGAGAACGTTGCACGGTGCTCCGCCCGGGTTGACTTCCAGGAGCTTGTTGCCCTGCGGGCTCAATCCGCTTTCTGTGAAATCGATCAGAAGTTCGCCGAGGGCAGTAACATCAATCTTCTTTTCTGTGCTCATATTGATTAATCCACCTTTCCTTTTTATAGTTGCGTGTTTACTCATACTTTATGAAGTTATTATATCATTTTACGGGCGAAACTCACTATAAAAATTGTAAACTTGAGCGGAGAAGTGCAGAAATATGTTTGTGCTTTTTGTCTACTTTTCCTAAATATTTCGCCTCTTCCGTTATTTGTTCCTCCAGGGTCAGGCGACCATGCTTGCATGGTCATCTGACCCGCCAATCAAAGTTTGAAAGTTTACTTTCAAACTTTGATCACCTTACGGCATTCTTGTCATGTCGGCTTTACGGAAGTATTGGCTTGTTTTTCTTCCACTTCCGTAAATTTTCCGCCTGTGCCTAGCTTGCTCTACCTGCTTTACGGAAGTATTGGCTTCTTTTTCTTCCACTTCCGTAAATTTTCCGCCTGTGCCTAGCTTGCTCTACCTGCTTTACGGAAGTATTGGCTTCTTTTCCTTCCACTTCCGTAAATTTATCCTCTGACAGCATTCTTGCCCAGTCGGCTTTACGGAAGTATTGGCTTGTTTTCCTTCCACTTCCGTAAATTTATCCTCTGACAACATTCTTGCCCAGTCGGCTTTACGGAAGTATTGGCTTGTTTTCCTTCCACTTCCGTAGCTTTTCCGCCTGTGCCTGTCTTGCTCTGCCTGCTTTACGGAAGTATTGGCTTGTTTTCCTTCCACTTCCGTAATCCCGGGATTCAGTCCGCGTCCACCCCAAATCGAATACCGGCCGCCTTACGCGCCGTCTCGAGAACCGTCATGACCTCCACCGACGTCGCTATGGCCTTAGCTGCCGCTTCGTCATCCCGCTCCTCGATGATCCGCGCAAAGTCTCCGAACTCTCTCGTCATGCGATGATGCACCGGATCCGCCTCATGATGTCTCGTGATGACCGCCCTCTGCATGCCGCCGGATGCGCTCGGAACCTGACGCGGATTCTCCTCATCCACTACCTCTACATCAAGACCGGTCATGACATTCGGCTTCCCGTTCACACGCATCCATCCCTTCTCACCCTGAATGATGGAGAAGCACGGGCTGTCGGAATCCTTGGCTCCGGTGCAGACCGCGTTGAATGTCGGATATGTCAGGATTGCCGTACCGGACGTATCAATTCCATTGAAACCTCTATTCGGGAAATATGTTGCCGTATCCGGACTTCCAAGCAGCCCGACAACAAAATAGACATTATAAAGATTGATATCATAGAGCGCGCCTCCGGAGCACTCCGGATCGAACGCCGGCGCCACCTTGCCTGCCAGATAATCCGTATAGCGGCTCGAATACTGAGAATAATTGAGCTGAGCAGACCGGATATTGCCCAGATTGGGCAGCTCTTCCTGCATCAAATCGAAAATCTGGCTGTGCATCGTGGTGATTGCCTCAAGCACATACTTGCCGGTCTCCTTCGCAAGGGCTTCCAGCTCCTTCGCCTCCGCCGCTGTCGTGGTCAGCGGCTTCTCAAGGATAACGTCCTTGCCCGCGAGCAGAGCCTTCTTCGCATACGGGAAATGCGCGCTGTTTACAAGACCAATGTAGACCGCTTGCGCATCGGATTTGGCCAGCAGCTCATCGTAGTCTGTGTAAACTTCACCGATTCCGTACTTTTCCGCTAAGGCTTCGGCTTTCTCTTTGCTGTGCGGGCGTGCAAATATAGCCACGACCTCCACTCTGTCGACCGGTTCCAAGGCAAAAAGCGCCTCGTGAACGATTTTCCCGGTTCCGATAATTGCGAGCTTCATACTGTTTCCTCCTTTATATTGATGCTGGTTAGTTATCTCTCAGCAAAATCCTGTGCTTTCCTTACCTGACCCCTCTTGCCTGGTGCTTTTACGGGAGTATCAAGAAAAATCTCGTTTATTCCGGTATTTATGTCCCGCCTGACGACATGGATTCTTTCCATTTAGAACACAATAACCCGTGTCCCCTCCTCCACATAATTATATATGGTCTCCGCCGCCGAATACGGCAGATTCACGCACCCATGCGACCCGGCATACTCAAAAATATCTCCGCCGAACTCGTCTCTCCATGTAGCATCGTGCAACCCGTAAGCACCTGAAAATCCCATCCAGTAGCTGACAAACGATTCATACGTCGGCACCCCGTTCTCGTCCGGCTTTCCCTTGAGCGTCCTGTCCCTGTCTTTCTCCTGGATCTTGAAAAGCCCGGTGATCGTCACCCGTTCCGGATCGTCGGCGAGGCCCGAGACACAGGGCGTGTCGTAGAACAGTCCTCCATCCTTGTACAGATAGACCATCTGGTTTCTCAGGTCCACTTCTATATAATCACCACCGTTCAGCGATTCGGGATATGTATTCATGAGGTAAGCCGGCTCCCTCTCGGCGCTCTCAAAATTCAGCAGATTCGCTGCAAGCTGTTCGACTTCCGCAGCCTGGTCGATCTGCCGACCGAAGGTGTCGCTGGCTATCTCAACCGTTCTGCCGCTTGTCGCATAGAAAGTGCGGCTCGTGTGAATGTCGTCAACGATGGAAGCGAGGGATGAGATGGCTTCGGCGCATTTGCTCGAAATGGCTTGCGCATCTATGTAATAATCCATCCCTGAGCCACCCGTCTCAGAATTACCCATCTCCCAGCCATCCGTTCCGGAATCACCATCCTCTGTAATATCCGCCCCGGAGTTTTCACTCCCTACACCCGCCGACACCCACTCGATCAGCGTGTCCCGACCGACAGTCCACTGACCGCCATCCGGCAGATCATAAGTCACCGTCGTCTCCAGAAAACGGTTCAGCTGTGCGACCCTCTCGTTGAGCTCCGGGTCATCCGCCGTGACCGCCGGCGACTCATAAGCACCTGCAGTACTCAGGTTGAGCAGCCGTTTTTGCTGCCCGATTGCCTCACTGATACAGGCAAATGCCCTGCTGCTCTCAATCCAATTCCCCTCACTTTCGGGTTCGATGGCAAATGCATTCTCCGCAGTCCTCACACACCTCGCATCGACAGGTGCGACCTGCACATCCTCTGAAAATTCCGGAAAAGAATTCACGATAGCTGCCAGCTGTTCCTCGTCAAAATGCACGCCGTTATCAATCGTATAACTGCGCGTCTCACCCAGAACGCCTTCTATCCAGTGGTACTTGTCCTGGGATGCGAGCATTTGCGCGACGCCGTCCCCATACTCGTATCCCAGGGAAATACTGTCACCGGAAATCCACTCACTGCTTCCATCCCTAAAATCTATCTCGATCTTGTAGTCGGACGAATTGGCAAGAAGATTCTCTGCCTCCTCCAGATCCAATCCGCCGACGTCATTGTTGTTGATGACCGTACCTTCAATAAAATGACTCTCATAGCGGTCCGCATAGACAATATAACCTGTCACGGCTATAAAAGCCGCAACAATCAGAAAGCCTACAATAAGTTTAAGTACAGATCTGCTGCCGGAAGCCTTCCCTGTTCTTCCGCCTCTACCGGTCCGCGCACTGCTTCCGGTACGTGCGGTTTTCCGATTGCCTCCCATGAAGCTCCTGTCGGCCGCTTTCTTTGCAGCCGGTTTCTTCGCGAACGGCTTTTTTCTGCCGGTTCTCCCCTTGCTGCCGGCACGATTTTGTGATTGATTCATTTACTCCCCTTGATTTGTTACTTCTCCCCATAATTATCGGTGTTTCTGCATCAAGTCGATCCAGAACCCCTTTCTCTGCCACTGACTTCTCGTCTCAGCAGCGGCATTGCAGCATCAAGTCGATTCAGAACCCCTTTCTCTGCCACTGACTTCTCGTCTTATCAGCGGCATTGCCGCATCAAGTCGATTCGAAAAATCCCCTCTTTGCCGCAAATTTCTCCTGCTTCTTACATTTCTGCTTCAGCCGGTGCCGAAAGCCCCAACTCTTCCGGAAGGAATCGGGGGCATACATTTTCTTTCGTCTCGATTACCGACGCCGCAAGCCTTGTCCCGATCTTACAGGATTCTCTGAGATCCTTCCCGTATGTCAGTCCCATGGTCACGCCGGCGAAGAACGCGTCGCCTGCACCGGTCGTATCCCGCACATCCACATGCATGGCAGGAACCGAACCCGATTCCCCGTTACTATCGGCGTAAACTGCACCGTCTCCGCCCATCGTAACGACCATGCGCGGTATTCTGGCCTGACGTACCTTCTCGACGAGGGTCTCCTCCATCTGTGCTACGCTGAAGTCATCGTATTTTTCAGAAAAGAATATACCCGCCTCCTGAAGATTGCACACAAAACACGCATTCTGACGTATAAGGTCGCGGCGCGCTATGGCAATCGACATATTTGAAACCACAGCATATACGTCTTTATTATATTTTTTCGCAAGTTCGAAAACGCGTTTCAGCGTTGCTCTCTCCATATCGAACTCGACAACGATGCTGTCCGCGTCTTTAAAAATTTCATCTCCTTGCTCATCCAAAATATTATCGATCTCCGAGAGATCCGGTCTCCTTGAAATAGACGCGGCAACGTCGCCCTGATTGTCAAATACAGCAAGCCACGTTCCCATTCCCTCCGGCACTGCACGAATATAGTCTATATTGATTTTGTGACGCTTCAACTTGGCAAGGACCTCCTGTCCCTGGCCGCTATCATCAATGAGGCTTACAAATGTGGGGCGGAGCTCAACATTTGCAATATCCTCAGCTACATTCCGGCTCACACCGCCGTCTTTAATAATCACGCTGCCGACATTGCGTCCTGTAGCGACAAATTCACCCATCGGATACCCTTTTATGTCTACGAATATCGAGCCGATTACAACAATCCCCATGTTGTCCTCCTTGGTAATAAAATGATGACTGAGTACCGTCATCTGCGGTGGGAAATGAAAGCCATCCGCAGCAAAAGTGTGCATATTTACAACAGTATAGCACATGTAGTTTCCTGTGCGCAGATGTTATTTGCAGATGTCTGCTGCACATCGTGTTGCAATACGTCATCGCTGTGTTCAAGTCTTGGCTTAGAACTGATGCTATCGCAAAAAAAATGCCGCAGCCTTCGCTGCGACATTTTCCTTATTCTTATTATCTGATAGAAACGGCTGAGCCATTTCTGTACTCTACTGTTACGTAGCTGCCTTCAGAGATTCCGTCTGTAGATACGCCCGATGCATCAAGTGTCTTCTCACCGTTATCTGTGCTGATTGTGATGGAAGAACCGGACACGCTTGTTACTGTACCGGAGACTGAGTGTGTTTCCTCTGCCTTTGCTGCCTCAGTTGCTGCGCGCTCTGCTTCTTCAGCTGCTACACGCTCTGCTTCTGCCTGCTCAGCTGCGATACGCTCTGCCTCTGCCTGCTCTGCTGCGATACGCTCTGCCTCTGCCTGCTCTGCTGCGATGCGCTCTGCCTCTGCCTGCTCAGCTGCGATACGCTCTGCCTCTGCCTGCTCTGCTGCGATGCGCTCTGCCTCTGCCTGCTCTGCTGCGATGCGCTCTGCCTCTGCCTGCTCTGCTGCGATACGCTCTGCCTCTGCCTGCTCTGCTGCTACGCGCTCTGCTTCTGCCTGCTCTGCTGCGATGCGCTCTGCCTCTGCCTGCTCTGCTGCGATACGCTCTGCCTCAGCTGCTTCAGCTGCTGCACGCTCTGCCTCTGCCTGCTCTGCTGCTACGCGCTCTGCCTCTGCCTGTCTCATTTCCTCTTCGATACGAGCCTGCTCTTCAGCAGCTGCTTCAATATCGTTCTCGATGTTCTCTTCATCCTGTACTTCGACTGTTTCCTGAGCTGGCTGCTCGCCGGTGCCTCTCCACTCGTCAAGGTTTGCCTGTCTCTCCTCATCTGTTGTATTGTCATATACATAGAGCGGGGAGATATTTGTTCCGTCTGTATCATATATGATTGTGACGTTGTCACCTTCCATGAGGGCTCCGTTTACAGTCGCATTGCTGATGTCAAATGTTGCATTACCGCCTTCGATGCGTACGCTGATTGTGTTGCCATCGACAGATGTGATCATACCGGTCTTTGTATCCTGATAGATTCTGATCTGTTCTGCGCGTTCTCTTGCTGCCTTCTCCTCAGCTGCCTTCTCCTCAGCTGCCTTCTTCTCGGCTGCTTCCTTAGCTGCCTTTTCCTGAGCGGCTTTCTTCTCGGCTGCTTCCTTAGCTGCCTTTTCCTCGGCTGCTTTCTTCTGAGCTGCTTCCTTAGCTGCCTTCTCCTCGGCTGCTTTCTTCTGAGCTGCTTCCTTAGCTGCCTTCTCCTCGGCTGCTTTCTTCTGAGCTGCTTCCTTAGCTGCCTTCTCCTGAGCGGCC
>JAFRGQ010000031.1 GCA_017433725.1 Lachnospiraceae bacterium | reverse complement strand
GTCTTCGGGATAGCTGCGATGAGTGCTTCGTTGCAGAACGGACGATACAGTCTGACTTTGATAAGACCGACCTTTGCGCCTCTTGCATTGAGGTAATCGATCGTCTCTTCGATTGTCTCGTTAACGGAACCCATAGCGATGATGACGGACTCGGCATCCTCTGCGCCATAGTAGTTGAACAGTTTATAGTCTGTTCCGATCTTGGCGTTAACTTTGTCCATGTACATCTGAACGATTTCCGGCATCTTGTCATAGTACGGGTTGGAAGCTTCACGAGCCTGGAAGAAGATATCCGGGTTCTGTGCAGAGCCTCTCTCGCACGGATGATTCGGATTCAGAGCGTGATCACGGAACTTCTTGATCGCGTCATGATTTACCATCTCGTCAAGATCTGCATAATCCCATGTGCGGATCTTCTGAATTTCATGAGAAGTGCGGAAACCATCAAAGAAATTGATGAAAGGAAGGCTGCCTTCAAGAGCTGCCATATGAGCGACCGGTGTAAGGTCCATTACTTCCTGTACGGAAGACTCGCAGAGCATACATGCACCTGCCTGGCGGCAAGCATATACGTCAGAGTGATCGCCAAAGATTGAAAGTGCGTGAGAAGCAAGAGCACGTGCGGATACGTCAAATACGCCCGGGAGCTGCTCGCCGGCTACTTTGTAAATGTTCGGGATCATAAGAAGAAGACCCTGAGAAGCTGTGAATGTTGTTGTCATTGCACCAGCTGCAAGAGAGCCGTGGAATGCGCCTGAAGCACCGGCTTCGGACTGCATCTCAGTGACCTTTACTTCTGTGCCGAAGATGTTCTTTCTTCCGGCTGTTGCCCACTCATCAACGTGCTCCGGCATAACGGATGACGGTGTGATTGGGAAGATAGTAGCGACTTCCGTAAAAGCATAGGAAGCATGAGCGGCTGCTTCGTTACCATCCATGGTTAACCATTTTCTGTTATCCATACCTGTGTTTCCTCCTTGGAGAAATTGATAAAAACATAAATGTTACATAGTGCTGTACCGCAAGTCCGTGCACGTCCGTCACGAAACTGCGCACAATCATACTAATCCAGCATAATGAAATTATAACACCCAGACCCATGATTGTCTATTAATCTTCTGTGAATTGTGCACAAAGATTTGTACTAAAAGCGGTGCAAATTTGCATTCGCTAACCCCATATATAGCGTTTTTAAAGTAAATAGAAAAACCCGGGTATGCAGAATATACAACCCGGGTGTTAACATATCGAGACCGAGCGAAAGCGTCCCGACGATGCATTTTTTTATGATGAGACTGTTCATAATAATCCACGTGGGAAATATGAGTTATTACATTAATCAATCATCAGCTTCCTGATCCTCGCTTGCAACATAAATCTGTCTCTTCTTAGCCATGACATCAGAAGCCAGATACTCGTCGTATGTACCCATCTTGTCGATGAGCGTTCCGTCCGGAAGGAATTCCATAATGCGGTTCGCCGTCGTTTCCACGATCTGATGGTCGTGGGATGTGAAAATGATCACGCCCGGGAACTTGATCATACCGTTGTTGAGAGCCGTGATCGCCTCCATATCCAGATGATTGGTCGGCTCATCGAATATCAGTACATTTGCCCCTGAAATCATCATCTTGGAGAGCAGGCATCTGACCTTCTCACCTCCGGAGAGGACGCGCACGCGCTTGATTCCGTCCTCACCCGCGAAAAGCATACGTCCGAGGAAACCGCGGACATATGTTGTGTCCTTATTCTCGGAATACTGCGTCAACCAGTCAGCGATTGTAAGATCATTGTCGAACTCGGCATTGTAATCGTGCGGGAAGTATGCACGGCTGGTCGTGATGCCCCATTTGTAGTAGCCCTCATCCGGTTCCATATTTCCCATAAGAATCTCGAAGAGGACCGTCTTTGCCCTCTCGTTGCCACCGACGAACGCCACTTTGTCCGTGCGGTTGATAATAAAGTTCAGGTCTTTGAAGATGACCTCTCCGTCAATTGTCTTCGAGAGGTGCTCTACGAAGAGAACATCGTTTCCGATCTCACGGTTCGGACGGAAATCGATGTAAGGATATTTTCTGCTGGTCGGTACCATCGCATCGAGCTGGATCTTCTCCAGGGCTCTCTTACGGGATGTGGCCTGCTTGGACTTGGAGGCATTTGCCGAGAATCTGGAAATGAACTCCTGCAGTTCCTTGATTTTCTCTTCTTTCTTTCTGTTCTCTTCCTTCATCTGTTTCTGCAGAAGCTGGGAAGATTCGAACCAGAAATCATAGTTACCTGCATACAGGCGGATCTTTCCGAAGTCGATGTCGGCCGTCTGTGTGCAGACTTTATTAAGGAAATAGCGGTCATGAGATACGACGATGACTGTATTTTCAAAACCGATCAAGAACTCTTCGAGCCACTCGATTGCGCTCAGATCCAAGTGGTTGGTCGGCTCATCGAGGAGCAGGCTATCCGGATTTCCGAATAGAGCCTGAGCGAGGAGGACTGTGACCTTGACCGGACCATCAAGCGTCCCCATGATCTCATGGTGCAGTTCAGTCTCAATGCCCAGTCCGTTCAAAAGGGCCTCCGCATCCGACTCTGCTTCCCAGCCGTTCATGTCCGCGAATTCAGCTTCCAGCTCGGCAGCATGAATGCCGTCCTCATCGGAAAAATCCTCTTTCATGTAGAGAGCGTCCTTCTCTTTCATGATGTCATAAAGACGGCGGTTGCCCATGATGACCGTATCCAGGACCTCGTACTCATCATATTTAAAATGGTCCTGTTCGAGGAAAGAAATTCTGTTCCCCGGTGTGATGGTGATGGTACCCGATGTAGTCTCCAGCTGGCCGTCCAGAATCTTCAGGAAAGTGGACTTGCCGGCACCGTTTGCACCGATGAGTCCGTAGCAGTTCCCTTCCGTGAACTTGATATTGACATCCTCAAAAAGCGCTTTTTTTCCGACGCGGTAGGTTACATTATTTGCAGCTATCATATCTTCTCCTCTGCTCCGTAGGAATTCATTAATATTTCGCTCAGTACTCCCGTTTTTCACCGGAAATACAGTCACAATCCTGAAAGTAGTTTTACTTTGCAAGTTCAGTGCCAAAAGTATAATCCGTAATCAACTTTCGACAACCTTATCAATGTATCATACCCTATTGCTTCGAAAATGTATAGCCCGATTCTCTCCGAAATCTTTACTCTTCCGATCCGGATGTCAGTGCTTACTCCGCCATTATGAACAGCTATGGTGACTTTCGCGCCGACTTTTGTTATAATGCCCATATTACAAAAGATTGGAGGAGCGATGAATCACATACTAATTGTTTCCGGCGGCATCGGAAGCCGTATGCAGCTCGGAACTCTCCCAAAACAATATATCGAGGTCGGCGGCAGACCTATTATTGCCTACTGTCTTGAAAAATTCGAAAAACATCCTCTGGCCGACACAATCACCATCGTTGCAGACCCCAAATGGTATGACTATCTGAAAGAGCTGATCAGGCGCGAGAATATTTCAAAGTTCCGCGGATTCGCACCCGCAGGCGATACAAGGCAGCTTTCTATCCTGAACGGTCTCATTGCGCTGGCAGCTGACGCTGCACGCAGCGATGTCGTGAGTATCCACGATGCGGTGCGTCCCTGTGTGTCCGATCGAATCATTACGGACACCCTTACCGGCTTTCCGGAGTGGGACGGCGTAATGCCCTACCTTCCTGTCACCGATACCTGTTACCTCAGCTACGACAGACAGACGATCGACGAGCAGGTCCCGCGTGATGCGCTCGTCGCAGGTCAGACGCCGGAATCCTTTCTTTTCGGCAAATATTATGACGCGCATATCAAGGCAGGCCCCGAAGGAGTGCGGGAACTTCGCGGAAGCACTCAGATCGCAGTGGCAAACGGCATGAAAGTCCACCTTGTACAGGGAAGCCGCAGCAATCTTAAAATAACCACAAAGGAGGATTTAGAACTCTTTGAAAGCATTAGTACTTGAAGATATCGGAAAGATCTCATTAAAAGAGGTAGATACGCCGACTCCGGGGCGCGGAGAGGTCCTCGTCCGGATTCACGCCTGCGGTATCTGCAGCAGCGACAAGGCAAGAATTTTTAAAAACGGGACCTATCACTTCCCTACGATCCCCGGTCATGAGATCGCCGGCGAGATCGTAGGGCTCGGTCCCGGATCAAGAGATGAGCTCCTCGGCAAGAAGGTCGCAGTTTTCCCGCTGCTGCCCTGCCGTCAGTGCGAGCCCTGCCGTCAGGGCAGGTACGCCCAGTGTGAGCATTATGACTATTTCGGATCGCGACGAGACGGCGGATTTGCCGAGTATCTTGCCGTTCCGGTCTTCAACATCAACATTCTTCCGGACGATATGGATTATCATACGGCGGCTCTCTGCGAACCGGCCACGGTCGCGAGCCATGCCTTAAAGCGGGCTAAAATGAAACAAGGCGATGTTGTAACAATCATCGGAACCGGAACGATCGCCCTTCTCGCTGCCTGCATTGCAAGGATCCGCGGCGCCTCCAAAATCATTATTGTAGGCCACTCAAAGGAGAAGGTCAAGAATGCCTCCCAGCTCGCCAACCATGTTATTAATGCGACCGGCTGGGATGTCGAGGAAGCGGTGGCACAGCTGACTGAGGGCGATATGTCTGACGTCGTCCTTGAGATGGCGGGGAATTCACAGGCCTGCAACTACGCTCTGGCGGCAGCAGGAAAAGGGAGTAATATCGTTTTTACCGGAAATCCGGAGGAAACTGTCTCTTTCGATAAGAAGATTTTCTGGAAAATTCTTCGAAACGAGCTCTCTATTCACGGAACATGGAATTCCGGTTACGCACCCGGAAATAACGACTGGAATGATGTGATCAGATACATGCAGGAAGGTGAGATTCCTGCTGATGAGATCGTGACGCACAGCTTTAAGCTGGAGGATTACGGAAAGGCCTTTGAGCTTCTGATGAGCGACGGATTCTATACAAAAATCATGTTCGACATCTGAAGAAGAAATTGTCGAAAGGAAGACACAAGATCAGTCACTGGGAACGAGCTTTCCTATGACATAAAAAAACGGCGGGATTATTTCCTGCCGTTTACCATCATACTCATGACTGCAAGAACGAGCATAAATACAAGTGCTGAGATTGCGAGCGCCGTATCAAGCATTCTCTGCGTGTTGTTGCGTTTGAACATACAAGTGCCTCCTTTTTTATCAAGTCTCTTGTTGCTATCTAGTATACACTTAATTTTGCCCGGACACAAGGAGAAGAACCGTGACCATTAAAGTGAAGATGCCATATCGCAATTTCATACCGGTCATTGCCGGAGCGCTTCTGTCGCTCGCAGCGCTTTTCCTGTTCAGGCATGCGTATTATGCTGCGTACGTGTATCATGTGGAAGATTTTCTGCCCGGTGACGATAAAATGGGCGCGTTTGTAGACGAGGTGACGCTCACAGAGGACAGGAAATACCTGATCATTGCAGGCTGGGCTTACGACGGGACACTGTGCACAGGCTATAATTACGGAACAGGCAGGTCCATCGTGACTGTTGCCAATAATACCTCCTTCGCATTGACAGACGGTACATTCGTCTATCAGCTTCCCACCCTAGGAAGGGGGAGGGATGATATGTCCCTTGCCCACCCCGATATGGAGATTGCAGAAGGTGCTTCAAGGCGATACGGCATTCTCAGTTTTATGAAGCTCGGACATGAAGGCCTGACGTACCAGAAAGGCATGAGTATCGCTGTTATTTCGGAGCGGGAAGACGGCACACGGGTCCTTTTCGACACGGGAGAGAAGGTACCTGCGCTATGAAAAGTCCTCTGAAATTTGTCCGGAAAAATCTTCTTGCATTTGCCATCGTGCTGGCTATTTCGCTTACTGCCAACATCGCGCAGCCACTGCGTATGGATGACGCCACTTTTCTGCACACATTCACATCCCACGGACACGACCTGTGGGCCTGGGCGCAGGAATACTGGATTACATGGAGCGGAAGGGTCATACCGCACGGCATTTTTCTCCTACTGCTCTCCTTCTCAGTCGGACTTGTCGATATTTTGAACGGCATATTGGCTGCATTTTCCCTTGTTCTTTCCTGCCTCTGGATCTTCTCCGACAAAGATGAAGGCAAACTTGCAGAAAGCCTTGTCCTTGTGTTCATGGCAGTCTGGTTATACATACTGACGCCGACGGAGATACTTGATGTGACGATTTTCTGGAAAACTGCCTCGGTCCTCTATGTCTGGGCATTTTCCGCCATGTTGTATGCTCTTCTGCCTTTTATGCCGGTCACCTCACATGCTGAGAATGATGTCTCCCCGGACAGTTCCGACACATTCGTCAAAAGACGCAGAACGAAGCAACAGCCTTCTGTCGCAGTGACTAAGATCTCTGCAGTCAGCTCAAAAAGATCCTTTATCATACGCGGAAAGTCTGAGCAGCCATCCTGGGCTGTGATGCTCCTTCTTGCTCTGTCCTCGATTTACTGTGCGGGATTTGAGCCAAGCGGAAGCTTTTATTTCGTATTCGGCGGAATATTCATCACGCTCGCATTTCTGACAGGCTGTATACGTTCCATACCGCGCTATGCATATTTTTTCTGGCTCCTCACATCAGCCGCATTTTTCTTCTTTCTATCAGCTCCCGGGAATATGGTGCGGTTCAGGGAAGAAGCGCTGTTCTGGTTTCCGAATTACGGACTTCTCGGGTTTACCGATAAGCTCCTGCTCGGCACCGCCTACACGCTCGGAGCCTGTCTGAATGAGATTCATCTCCTGATGCTCGTGCTGTCTGTGATCATTTTTCTGCTCATGCTCGTTCGCAGGCGGGGAATCATTCTGACGTTGACGGCTGCTTTTCCGATGTTATATTACGGACTATATTTGTTCGCGAAGGAGAGTCCGGCGTATGCATTTGTATATAACGATGTATACGGGTTTTACTCGACAGCCAATTGGCTAGCGACCTTCCTCGGAATGTTCGCGATCATCGTGACCGCTTTATTGATTTTCATCGGCATCGGAGATGAACTTGATATAAAGAACACGCTTTTCTACTGTGGAGCAATCGCGGAACAAGTCGTTATGGGTTTCACGCCGACCGTCACAGTGTCAATCAGCCGCAGCTCCTTTTTCAGCAGAGAACTGCTCATGATCCCGATCTGTGCACTTCTGCTTGAGCTCGTCCATACTCTGCGGAACTTCGCCGGAAGTCTTGCAGGAGCACCACGCAAGGATAAGAGTTTATAAGGATAAAAAAGATATTATGAAAATAATTAGAAAATACTTCTGGTACGTGCCTACCATTTTCTGGATGATATCGATCTTCAGTATGT
>JAFRGQ010000003.1 GCA_017433725.1 Lachnospiraceae bacterium | reverse complement strand
CTTCCGTAATCCTTGGCTTGGTTTCTCTGCCGCCTGCTCTCTTTTACGGAAGTACTCGTCCTTTTTGCTCCCGCTTCCGTAATCCTTGTCTTGATTTCTTTGTCGGTTGCTCTCATTTACGGAAGTAATCATCCTTTGTGCTCCCGCTTCCGTAATCCTTGTCTTGATTTCTCTGTCGGTTGCTCTCATTTACGGAAGTAATCATCCTTTTTGCTCCCACTTCCGTAATCCTTGTCTTGGTTTCTCTGCCGGCTGCTCTCTTTTACGGAAGCAGCCGGCTTTTTTGCTCCCGCTTCCGTAATCCTTGTCTTGGTTTCTCTACCGGCTGCTCTCTTTTACGGAAGTAATCGTCCTTTTTGCTCCCGCTTCCGTAATTTGTTCCTCCAGGGTCAGGCGACCATGCTTGTATGGTCATCTGACCCGCCAATCAAAGTTTGAAAGTTTACTTTCAAACTTCTCGCATTGGGATGTGCTTTGAGATGCCGCCAGGCTGTCACACTGCCCTCCTTGAGTTTGTGACTATGTACCGTTATAATAGAATAGCGACTACAATATTGTTACAGGATAATACACTACTAAGGAGATACATCATGGGCGACAAGAGAAGTCTGACCGCTAAAGAAAAAGCATCTTATGGACTCGGCGCAATAGGAAAAGACATGGTCTATATGCTTTCGGCAAGCTATGTCCTCTACTATTTTCAGGATATCTGCGGCGTCAGCGCAGTAGCTATGGGAATTATTCTCATGGCGGCCCGCGTGTTTGACGCCTTCAATGATCCGGTCATGGGTGTCGTTGTTGCAAAGACACGCACAAGATGGGGAAAATTCCGCCCCTGGCTTCTGATCGGCACAATCACCAACGCTATCGTTCTGTGCCTGATGTTCGCGGCTCCGCCTGCACTATCCGGCGGCGGTCTCGTAGCTTATGCGGCAATCACCTATATCCTCTGGGGCGTGACCTACACAATGATGGACATTCCCTACTGGTCAATGATTCCCGCGTTCACAGAAGGCGGTAGCGAGCGCGAAGGCCTCACTACTCTTGCCCGTTCCTGCGCCGGCGTCGGCTCAGCTATTATTACGATCATTACGATGATCAGCGTCCATGCGCTTGGAGTGAAATTTGCCGGAGACGGCGCGGGTGCACAGATGCTTGAGCGCGTTGGCTTCAAATATTTTACGATAATCATTGCCATTTTATTCGTAGTGTTTATTGCTCTCACCTGTGCAAATATCCGCGAAAAGTCCACCGTGGACATGCAGACTGCTACTATCGGGCAGATGTTCAGCGCCCTGGTCGGAAACGACCAGACAATGGCGGTCGTTGTGGCAATCGTCCTCATCAACAGTGCGATGTACATCACGTCGAACCTTGTAATCTATTTCTTCAAATACGATTTCGGCGGCAGCGGCTGGTATAACTCCTATACGCTGTTCACCACCTTCGGCGGTGCGGTGCAGATTCTGGCAATGATGCTGTTTTACCCGTTGCTGAGAAAATTTGTGACGAGCCTCCGCATTTTCTTCATCTGCCTTGCAATGGAAATGCTGGGATATGCAGTTCTTCTGCTGCTCTCCTTCACGAATATGTCAAATGTATTTCTCCTCTTCATCCCGGGCTTTCTTATATTTGCCGCAGCGGGAATGTTGAATGTTCTGACAACCGTTTTCCTTGCAAATACTGTCGATTACGGCCAGCTGAAGACAGGCAGGCGTGACGAGAGTGTTGTATTTTCCATGCAGACATTTGTCGTCAAGCTGGCGAGCGGCTTTGCAGCTCTGGTTGCCTCGATCGCTCTTTCCGTATTCGCTCTGAGCAGCGAGGCTACGACGGAAGCGCAGCAATCGGTGGACTTTTCTGCCGGTGTTTCCCTCGCTTCCAAGGCCGGACTTCGTATGACGATGACAATCCTGCCGATAATAGGGCTTGTTGCGGCGTTCTTCTGGTTCAGGCAGAAATACATTTTGACAGACGAGAAGCTTGCGGAGATTGAGGAGAAGCTGCGAGAGGGCTGAGAATGCACCGTCGGAACACCTTCGCTTTATCTCGTAGGTCGACAGATGTATCCGGAAAATAGTATGACTTGTAGACCAATGGAAATATCAGAAAACCGATAGCAATCAGTCCGGGAGAAGAAATCAGTACTCCATATATCGAGAATGAGATCATACTCACGATGAAGACGAGTATCATCTTGCGCGCGTATCTCATGACCGATGTCACGAGTATTGCGCGATGAAGACAAGTGTCACCTTGCGCGCGTATCTCACGACCAACGTCACGAGTATTGCGCGAAGAAAAATAAAAGGCATACATATGAGGAAATAAGGCATGAGAATAAATGACAGCTGCGCAGCATGTCTCTATGATAAACAGAAGAACAAGGCAGATGATCCGAAGTATCTTGCCCGGATAAGGGAATTGCTCGACAATCGCGGTGAGGATGACACCAGCCCGTACATGGTATACCTGTTCAACAAGGTCCATGAAGAATTTTTCGGTGCAGGTGCTGATTACACCCAGGTCAAGAAGACCTACAACGATCTTGTTCTCGGGATGGAGGAAAACCTGCGAGCGGAAATCGAAAACGCTGCGGACCCGATTGCCAAAGCGCTGGTCATGGCCAGAATAGGTAACTATATCGACTTCGGAGCAATGAATCATGTCGATACAGAGACCTTCCTTGGCCTGTTCCGGGATACTGAACTGCGGGAAGACGAGAAAAAGACATATGAATCTTTCCTGCAAGCGTGCGCAGGGGCTGAGATCTTTCTTCTTCTGTGCGACAACTGCGGCGAGATCGTGCTCGACAAGCTCCTCATCGAGCAGCTGTCTCTGCGATTCCCGCAGCTGAAGTTCTATGCTATGGTCAGAGGAGGAAATATCCTCAATGATGTTACGGAGGCGGATGCTGCTTACGTCGGTCTGGATCAGGCAGCGAAAATCGTGTCAAACGGTGCTCCTGTCGGCGGGACGATTTACTCCCTGCTGCCGGAAAAAGCCCGATCGGTTCTTGATGGGGCAGATGTAATCCTGTCAAAAGGGCAGGGAAACTATGAGTCGTTATCAGGACGTGGCTATCATGTTTTTTACGCGCTACTGTGTAAGTGCGACTTGTTTACAAGCCGGTTTGACGTGCCGCGGTTGACTGGGATATTTGTGGCGGAGTAATCTCTGGAGTTATTCCTCTGTACAATGCAACTTTTCTTACCAACCGATTCGATGTACCGATGCTATCGAGGATATTTGTGGAGGAGAAGTGAGCTCTATAGTTGCATATCCGGAGATAAGAGAGAAGGATAGAATATTCTGTATAAGAAGTTAGAAGAATAGTGTTAAAGATAGTAAAGTAGATGGTTCCGTCTGAACTGCCGGTTACCATCTACTTTTTTCATGATCATATTCTTTACTAATTCGAGGAGATCTCTGCTATCTTACGCAGAAGCAGTTAATGAAAAACTGTCTTCTCCGGCTTGACTACTCAGAAACAGTCAGTGAAAAACAGTCTTCTCCAACATGATAACAAGTTCTTGAAGTCCTTCTAAGTCTTCCTCCGTGAATCGCCCAAGTGACGGGCTGTCGATATCAAGGACTCCAACGACCGCTCCGTTCTGATGTATCGGAATGACGATTTCCGAGCTGGAGGCACTGTCACAGGCGATGTGCCCCTTGAATGCATGAACATCAGGCACAAGCTGTGCCCTGTCTGTGGCAGCAGCTGTACCACAGACGCCTTTTCCATATTGGATTTCAACGCATGCTGGGTTTCCCTGGAAAGGACCGAGAACCAGCAAGTTACCTTCTGTGAAATAGAAGCCTGCCCAGTTGATGTCCTCTAAGGAGGTGTAGAGCAGGGCGGAGATGTTTGCGAGGTTCGCGGTGAGGTGCGGTACACCTTGAACGAGCGCCTCGGCTTGTTGTATAAGAAGCTTGTAATCTGTATTCATCCTATATATTCCTTTCTATATAGTGTAGGGTTCTTGTCTTAATTTACCGAAGTAGCGGCAAAAACCCCCGTTACTCCGTAAATCCGGAGCTCGCGGCATTCAATTTCAATGCCGGTTACGGAAGCCTGCTAATAAAAAGTCAATAGAAATCTAACAAAATTTATGAAACTGATTTTGGATACAACAATAAAGCCACCATGCAGATGGCTTGCCTGAGAAGTTATCCACAATGCTTAGTTATCCGCTTCTGCCTGAG
>JAFRGQ010000030.1 GCA_017433725.1 Lachnospiraceae bacterium | reverse complement strand
CTTGAATTAGTTGACGCTGATTCGATCGCGCGCTATTTCGCGGACAATCGCAATTTCAACTACGACGAGGTCATGAAATACAGCGGCAAGCCCTTCAACAGGATCATCCACCGGACGATTCAGGGCCATACAAGCACGCTCGAGGAAAACCTGTCCCGCATGCAGTTTGACTATCTGCGGGAAAAGGCTGCGAATGGGGACTCTTTTGTGATCGTCGGCCGCTGCTCTGAGACAGTCCTGGAGGACTATGACTGCATGATCGCCTTCTTTATCCTCGCGGACGAAGAAGACAAAGTCAAACGGGTCATGGAGCGGGAAGGTCTGAACGAGTATGACGCCAGACATACCGCCCGCGCCGGCACATGGAATCACAAATCTTATCACAATTACTACTGCAAGGGTAAATGGGGCGATTCAAGACTGTACGACATGTGTATCAACTCAAGCCGTTTCGGACCCGAAAAGACCGCGGATATCCTGGAGAATTATATCAACGAATACCTGAACAGCTGATTCTGTTCTCACCAAAAGAAAAAGACCTGTGCTCTTTTTGAGCGCAGGTCTTTTATATGTCACTTTCTTTTCTTTAGTTCTAATCTCCAGTAACCAAAGAAGCTGCCCAGACATGCAGCAATACCGAGAAGAATGGCTTCTTTAATTGCAAGTGCCTGTGCGAACGTGATACCGTTTCTATTGACACGAACAACCAATGCGAAAATAACCCAGCCAAGTACACCGTTGAGCAAAGACTTAATGATTATGTTTCTCAGAACCTGTTTATCCATGGGACAGTCTCCTTTCCTCTTAACAATGTATCATATATGATTCTTCATTTTCAAGCGTTCTGCTCTTGCTTTTGCGTGCAGGATGCTTTATACTTATTTCATCTACTCAAACGTTTTCGGAAGGAATGAGTATGTCGCCCAGATTTTTCTCTTTCGGCACCCTCTCGGACGGCACAGAGGTCACGGCCGGCCGACTGGAAAATACCGCAGGCGCATCGCTGACCGTGCTTGATTACGGTGCGACGATACAGTCTATTTGCGTCCCCGACCGCGAAGGCAACCTGACCGACGTGGTTCTGGGCTATGAAACCGCGGCCGAATATGAGAAAAACGGCGGCTATCTGGGTGCTACCATCGGACGGGTCTGCAACCGTATCGGCGGTGCCTCCTTTTCGATAAACGGATCTCACTATGATCTAGTCAAAAATGACGGTGAAAACCATCTGCACGGCGGTCTTAAGGGATTTGACAAAAAGATGTGGGACATGACGGCTGGAGAAGACTGCATTATCTGCAAACGGCTGTCGCCCGACGGCGAAGAATCCTATCCGGGCAATCTCCTTGTACAGGTGACTTTCCGGCTGACGGAGGACAACGCAGTCCACATCATCTATGACGCACAGACGGATGCCGACACACCGGTCAATCTCACCAATCACAGCTATTTCAATCTGGATGGGAGCGATAATATTTTGCAGCATCATCTCCAGGTCTTTGCGGATCGCTTCTGCGAGGGCGATGCAGGGTGTCTTCCGACCGGCAAACTCTGCTCAGGAGAGGGAACGCCTTTAGACTTCAGGAAAGAGAAGAAGATCGGCGCGGATATCACGTGCGATGATGAACAGCTCAAACTGGCCAACGG
>JAFRGQ010000029.1 GCA_017433725.1 Lachnospiraceae bacterium | reverse complement strand
GAGAAAGCAGGCTGTTCCTGAGTTCTTCGCCGTCGGGGTGAAAGTCCTCATGCATTGCCTGAGGTTCATGTCAAGGCTGGCGGCAGGCATCGCAAACCTATAGTGTGTCATGGTCAATCCCACGAGAAAAATGATTGACCCTAAAAAAGAACAATGCTATACAGATTCCGTCTATTACCTTAACAGGTTTCGGGAATATTCTACTCGCCTCTTTTACTTCACAGCATCGTCTTACTGATCAAAGCCGCATTATTACTGCCGCTCCGATTATCACTGGGGGTTTTCCCCACTGTAACCATGTACCTCTGATCGCCTCCGTAAGTAATCTTATAATGCTTACCGGCTTCCGTAATTTCAAATCCAAGACTCTGAAGTTCCTGCCTCATGGCACCGGTCAGATTCTTGTATCCCTTGAATAAAGCCTTGATTCTTTGTTTCCGCTCATCGCTCAAATGATAGTAGGGGTTATTTTCCAAAATATCCTCCAAAACATCTGCCTTTCTGGTCGCTTTTTCTGTAGCAGACAAAGCCTCATCTAATGTTCCGAGTACCATGTCGCGGATTTCACCCTGATAGAATTCCTCCTCATCACCAAAATATAAGATCGGAGCGGCATCTGATTCGGCATACTTGGCGCGTAGCCCCTGATTTTCATACTGCAGGGCTTCATTTGCCTTTGTCAGCTCAGCGACCTTTTCCTGCAGTTCCCTGAGATCCTCATCAAAGGTTTCATACACCTTGTCAACTTCATCCTCCGCCGCCTGTCTGGCATGTTCTGCACTCATGCGGATGGAAACCTGGCGCTCCAACTGTTCATTAAGTACGGCTCCATACACACCCTGCCATGTAAATAGCCGGTCTATCCTCTGAGAAATGCCATACTGAATCACACTGCGAATCACCTTTTCCAGACGCACCTCCGGATTTCCTGTGGCGCTTCTAAAACAGAAGCTCTTCTTCCCGACTGTTTCTGAGGGATATTTAATGCGTACGTTGCCGAATGGATTGTTGGATTTTACATAACGCTTTCGGATCTCGGAACACTGATTACGAGAATCCTCCACCAGTACATGTGCGGCCCCCTTTAATCGGGATGCAAGCCAGGTAATACTTAAGGGATCTGTATCCTCTTCTGTTTTTGAGACAAGGACCACCGGCAGTCTGTATTGCTTCTTTTCCTCAAAAATATTTCGCAACATGTCTATATTATCGTCCGTGATGCTTATGGGAGTTCGTAATACCGGAAGATTCCGGTCATCCTGAAGAAATTCATGTGCTATAAGCAGTGATATAAAATGCGGCGTCGAAAAGACCGCGTCCATGACCAGCGCTTCTTCGCTGTATGTACGGTCCAGCCGGATAGCAACACGTCTTTTTTCAAAATTTACCACGAAATCCGAATCCCATGCCACACCATCATCACTGATTTTCTCATGACGAACGGCTAATATGTTTTTTTCGGGATATTCGATAAATTGCAGCCAGAGACTGTCGTTCCCGTAACGGGCTGTACGCTCACCATGCCAATCGATTCCGGTGACTCTGTTTTCAGCATATTTGCTTGTCTCATTCCATTCTAATACCAGCCGGATGAAATCTTCCGGGGTGACGGATTCTTTGATTTCGAGAATTGTTGAGAACAGAAGCATTTGTAATCCCTCTTTTCGTCCGATTATTTCACTATAACAGCATCCCGACCAGCACCGCCATAGCCACCGACTCGGTTATCAGCGGAACCATAGCCGCATAGAAAGCCTTCATCTCCTCCATCCGGTAATACGCCACATACAAGACCATGCTGATCAGAAAAGCAATGGCAATCACGATGCAGATTGCAAAAAACTTTCCCTCTGAAAGGTACCCGGCTGCATTCAACCTGTTTATCACCGTCAGCTCCAGCACAGTCCACCCAACGATCAGGATAAGCTCTGTGGTCACGATCCTGCGAAAAACCAACCGAGTGATCAGAAGCAAGCCTATATATAATACAATCCCACCCAAGACGATTACGCTTGAATCGATCTTCGGTTTCGTTACTGCCGGAATGTGCGTCATGCTAATGAAAATGCCGGCTAATCCAAGTACCGCCGTAATCATCAGTAAGATACCGTTCACTCCGCCTACTCTTCTTACAATAACGTTCGGACGGAAGCCGCGGTACCACCAGATGATATAGAAAATGCAACACAGGATTAGCAACATCTGTCCGATCATAACTCTGCGCATAAGTCTGTCCCCTTCATGTTTGAGTCGGGTAAATGAATCACTATTTCTATTATACAAGAAAAACGCATAAATCCAACGTAAAGTCATCTATATGCATTTCCTGAATTTATACACTGCATACAGAAACTGACACCGATCTTTCTCTATTGGGAAGAATGATACCTGGGGAGTTTAATCACAGTATCAATACTCGGTCACTTGCTCTATAATTAAGAAGAATCCAAGAAAAGACCACCAATGAAAGGAGCCCCCATGCCCACACCCTTCATCAAAATAGATCTCCACGGTCTCAGACAAGAGGAAGCCATCAAAGTCATCGACAAAGCCCTCGCCGCTGCAGGCCCGGCAACCTATCAGCTTCAGTTGATCCACGGCTGCAACCGCGGCACCAGCCTCCGGTCCATGATCTACGACTGGTACCGGTATGAGCCCAAGGTAAAGCGAATAATTCCCGGCGATAATCCGGGGATTACGGTGCTGGTTTTAAAGGAGCTGTACTGATTTTTCTTTCCAAAAATCCCTCGTACTCCGCCGATATATCTGTGTTATGCACGTTTTATACCTTGAAAAACCGTCATTTTCAGCCAAAATCGAGCTCGAAACGTCATTTTTCAGGGGTCCGAAATTATTCAATTTTCAGGTGTCTTGCGAGACGAATAAATTTTCGTCGACTTTTTCGCCAAATTAGCCAATATCTATATATTTAATTTATCTAATTCGCACAAAACAATTTCTCCGAAAATCGAAAAGAGCCGAAAATTACTCAAATATTACAGAATCGTAACAGAATTTGAAAAAACTCTTTTCTTTTTGAAACCCGGTGTTATAATCTGCCGTCGAAAGGAAACATGCATATGTTAACGGCAGCGCAGCAGGCGTGTTACATACGCAGCGATCCGACACTTGCAGGTTTCTACAAAACTGATTATACGAGGACACATGCGAATGTTAACGGCTGCGCAGCAGACGTGTTACATACGCAGCGATCCGACACTTGCAGGTTTCTGCAAAACTTTTTACACGAGGAGAAATTGATATGTTTGTTAGAAAAATGGCAGGTATGCTGCTTGCGTCATCTATGTTCGTCGCCGTTTCGGTAAGTCCTGTATATGCCGACGCGACTGAGAAGACCGCAGTAAATGACCTGGAAAAATATGTAGCTGAGTATGATTTGGATTCGGAGAATCACAAAGAGAAAGATAGTACGGATTCATTAACAGAGAAAATTTCGGACGAAGCTCCCGATCTCGATGAGGGACGCGAAGCAGCCAATGAGGCGGCTGAGGCGGCTGAAGAAGCTGCCGATGAAGCTCAGGGTTATGCCGATAAAACGGAAGGTGAAGAAATCGAGGAGGCTGCAGAGGCTGCAGTCGAAGATGCAGAAAATGCCAGAGCCGCGGCTGATCTCGCCGAAGGTGCAAATGACGGCAAGACAATAGATATGGCCGTTGAAATCGCCGAAGCAGCCAAAGAAGAGGCTGAGGAAAATGCAAAGAAAGCTGAAGAGGGTGCCGAAAAGGAAGCGGAGGAAGCTCGGAAGGCCGCAGAGGCCGAAGCCGCTGCCAGGGAGGCTGAAGCCATCGCTTCTGCTGAGTATCTCGGAAACTTCACTCTTACAGCATATTGCAACTGCGCAAGCTGCTGCGGTACAGCCGGAAATGCTACTGCCAGCGGCGTAATGCCGACATCAGGGCATACGGTCGCTATGGGCGGTATTGATTTTGGCTCGAAGCTCCTCATCAACGGTAAAGTTTATACTGTTGAGGATCGCGGAACGCCGTACGGCCATGTGGATATCTTCTTTGATTCACATGCGGAGGCTCTGCAGTTCGGTATGAGCAGTGCAGACGTTTATCTTGTACCTGAGTATTAATTGCAAACTTCCCGCTTCATGCAGCAAATACCTCTTTAATGATGAGACTGCTAAGGAACTGCACACGGGAATACTTCGTTAATTAAAGACGCTGTCATGTCACCTAACTGACATGGCAGCTTTTTTCATATCATGGGAAACTTCATTCCTGCTTGTATATTTAAAAACCTGCTGATATCATGTATTCGGAGGGTTTAATTATGGAAGAATATTCATCAAATATTAAAAAAGAACCGGATGATTCCTACGTCTGGACATGTTCCATCGATCCGGAGTACTACCGGGAAAGCCTAAAGCCGGGCTTATATGCATGCCTCGGTATCGCAGTTTTTCTGCTGCTCTTCGGCGGGTATCTTGCATATATGTACAAGAACCCGATGCATTTTGGGATTGTCGTCGGATGCGTAGCGGTATACCTTTTGATTACCGCTCTGACGTTTCGGCTGGCCTTTAGCGCCGACGATCCTCATGAGACTTATAAAATGTCGGATATATACGTCAAAAACGGATATGGAAAGTCTTCCGTATACTTTGATTACGATAAAGCAAAAACAGTCATCATCACAGGAAAGTATCTGGAACTGATGGGAAAGGTCAAGAAAATTCGCGTTTACACTCCGGAAGGAGACTTCCCGTTCGTATCGAACTATATTTTGAATCGTCTCCCGGGAGATTGTGAGCGCAGATATGAGTGGGACAGGTAAAGGTTCCGCCCATCACGCAAAGGCAGAAAGGATTCTATCTATGAAGCGTTTTTCTTATACCGGATCTTCTGTATTCAAATATTTAATTCGGCTCATGTTTCTGTGTGTGGCCCTTCCCGCTATTCTTCTGTGCGGCTGCGGACGCAAACCGAAAGTGTCAACGTCGGGAACCACCGATGAGATGTTCAAGGACACTCAGTACGATGCGAAAATATATGCCTTCATGTATGAGGACCGGGTCTATACTGTCGATTCTATCTATGAAATCAAAACGTATGCGGCAGAATCCATGGAAAACGGCGGATTCTATAAACTCACGGCGGATGTCAACTATCTAAACGGCGGCGTTGCCGGATATGTGAATTATCCGGAGATAAAAGATGTCTCGGAATGTGAGGAGATATCTCCTCTGGACCTTAATCTGCCGAGTATAACAAAAAGCAGATATGGTCTCTGTCTGATCGGCGATTACGCCGACGGGGATATCTTCCTCAACGAGTACGGAAAAACAGCAATCTGGAAGGAAGGCGCCTGGATATACCGCTATGACAAACAATATGACGGCGAAGACGGTACTCTCATATGCTGCCTCAAAGATGTCTCGAAAGAAACGATAAACGAAGGGATCAGCGACGGGGTCCTCTGCTGCAGGGAATACTTTGTGGTTCCGGCACCGGATTCCGGGGATGAATCAAGTGGCGCGTAAGCGCATATCCCCAGCGCATGTCTGCGATCCGCCGTGCCTAAGCATTGTGTAGCGAAAGCTTTATTCTTAGCAGTATTTCGAACCTTCTTCGATTTATTTTCAAATTTTTTGTTTTGTTTTGTACCCTCCTTCGGAACCTTCGTATAAACAGAGGTAAAGCAAATAACAAGCTCTACATCGGTGAAAACAAATAACAACATCTACACCGATGTAAAACAAATATCATTATGCAGGAGAATCAAAATGAAGAATACAAATATGAAGGAAATGAACCTCAACGAGCTTTCAATTGTAAACGGCGGCAAGAAACAGATCTATGTTAAGAGAAAGAGCGGTATCATTTATCTGATCGACGCGATTCTTAAAAACGGCAAGAAATCTGTATAATGAGCATAAGCCCGGATATCGATACTAATCGAAGTTAGTGTGATTTCCGTAGCTGACATAAGATCAAGACAGTCTAACAAAGGGCTGTCGCATTATGGCGTACCACCGCTATATAAGCAGACGTTATTTACATATGTCTGCCATATATGGCGGTGATTCCGTCTAATGCGACAGCCCTTTTGCAGCTTCTATTTCTTTACAGCAACTCTTTTATACAAGCCTCCACTTCTGCCATATCCGCCGTCGGCTCGAATCTTGCGACCACCTCGCCGTCACGATTGACAACGAACTTTGTAAAGTTCCACTTGATGTCCGGCTTCTTGTCCCAATCCGGATCTGCCTCTGCGAACATTTTCTCCAGCAACTCTTTGTACGGATGCGGTCCGAATCCCTCGAACCCCTTCTGAGATTTCAGGTAAGTGTACAGCGGCAGTTCATTTTCGCCGTTTACATCCGCTTTCTTCATCTGCGGGAATGTGGTATTAAAATGCAGCGTACAGAACTCATGAATCTCATCATCCGTACCGGGAGCCTGACCTCCGAACTGGTTGCACGGAATGTCGAGAATCTCCAGCCCCTGATCATGATAGTCTTTATACAGCTGCTCGATAGGCGCGTATTGCGGCGTGAAACCGCAGCCGGTCGCGGTGTTAACGACCAGGATGACTTTTCCCTTGTAGTCGGACAGATTCAGCTGCGCCCCTTTTCCTGTAGTGACAGTAAAATCATAAATCATTGCTATATCCTCCATTCATTTTATAAACGATGTTATCAGAACCGTTTCGCGAACCCGATAATTAAATTGCGACCGATAAATCGGCCTTTTATCAGAGGTTGCTGCGCAACTTCCCTGCGGTTTTCCGCCTTAGATAACCGTAACTACTTTCCCGATATACATATCATGCATATCCTGGTCCGCATAGAAATCCTTTACGACATCCTCCGGCATATTTGCTGTGTCCAGCTGCTGTTTGAACAGCTTCTGGCAGATTAATGTAACTTCGGCCTCCTCAAAAGAAACCGTTCCGTGAGCCGTGACCGGTGTGAGTCCGGGCACATGCATTTTATCCATATCTCTTCCGGACTTAGATCCGAGCTCAGCCAGTGTTCTCCTGTATCGCTCCGGATAAAAGCTTATCGAAAAATACTCATTCGCGTCCATAAATTCATGCGTAAATCTGGATGCTCTCACATACACTGTGGCAACAGGATTGTTCCACAAAGTGCCGAGTCCTCCCCAGCTGATTGTCATCGTATTAAAGTTGTCCTTATCTCCGGCTGTGAGCAGCGCCCATTTCTTGTCGAACTGACTGAAGATCTCTGTTCTTAATTCCATATATTCCTCCTGATATTAATAACTAAAACTTCCCACATCGTGTCTAAGTTGCTGTCGAATCCATAAATAATGCAATCGGAGCGGCGTCGCCTGGCGGCCGGTCCTTTAAATTTTCAAGCATTCACTCCCACAATTCCATATTATAGTATTATACAATACAATAGAGCGAATGTGGAAAAATAGCAGATAAATCTTACGCACCTTACCTTCTGTTTCTCTGTCAATAGGATTTGTGCGTCTAAATTGCATTCGTTATTGCGCTCTGATATAATAAAACCATCTAAAACTATGTACAGGCAGGTGAAATCATGATTGCTGCTTACGAAGGAAATCTCCCATTTATTTTTGTCAGTTACGCACATAAAGACAGCCGTGAAGTGTTCGACCTGATTGAGAAGCTCGCGGCAAGAGGCTACCGGATCTGGTATGACGAGGGAATCGAGCCGGGCTCGGAATGGCCGGAAAATATTGCCAATCATCTCCTTCGCGCAGAGATGGTCCTGGCTATGATCACAAATGACTCCATGGAGTCTGTCAACTGCAGAAGAGAGATCAATTATGCCATGTCCAAAGGCAAGCCTCTCCTCTCCGTTGTTCTGGAGAAAACGGAAATACCGGCGGGAATGGAATTACAGTTGTCTTCCCAGCAGAGCGTCCTGCGCTATAACTTCACGGATGAGGTCCGCTTCCTGGATAAAATAGAGTCCTGCTCCTACATGGACCCCTGCAAAATCAATCCCGCTACGGATATTCCCGATGAATCGAACGCTCAAAATGCAGAACCTACAGCGACTAAAAAGAAAAAGCCGGACATCCGTATCGCAGCCGGTCTGGGTATCGTCCTGGCTGCTCTTCTCATCTTCTTTGCTGTATCTCAAAACAAATCCACAAAAGAACCTCCTGAACAGACCGTTCCCGCGGTGACATCAACGGACAGCAGTGAAGTGAGCCCGGACAGCAACACAGCAAGTCCGGACAGTTCTGCCGCGACAATCACAGACACATCTTCCGGCACTGTTTCAGAACCGGATTCAACAGTCGAGACTCCGGCAGAGACAACGCCGGATCCACGGTGGATCTACTCCGTCTCAACAGATGAGGAGAACCTGACATATACTTTCCGCAGCGGTCCCGTCATTGTCATGCCGATATCCTGGAAAAATAAGATTACGGTCATGGAAGAGGACAAAAATTTTGTCTTCTACCATGAGGGCAGCAGGAACGCCTGGCAGATTCACGAAGGCTCACACGGAGGCAAGCTGTTTTCCCTGTGCTACAGCAAAACACAGGATTATAAAGTTTTGCCCAGTTACAGCGAACTGGGAAGAAATGCTGAGGAATACTATTATCTTATGTACCCGACCGACGTGCAGGGATATATGGATAATGAACGCATTTATGATGAGTACAACCAGATGTGGCAGGAGCTGAATTACGTGGAGAGACACTCCTCTTTTTCCATGAATTAAGAACGTCGTAACTATTACGGGAGGTCGTCATGAAAATCTTTATTGTTGTGTCGGCGCCATGTGCGATCATGCTGGTATTAATTGCCAATCTGCTTCTTAAGCCGCAGGCAACTAAGAAAATTTTAATCCTTGTCGGCGGATTGGCCAATTTTCTCGGCTTCTTCCTTTATGGGTACGGCTACTCAATAGATGAAGAAAACACAGTCATAGCTATTCTCAAGACGCTTTTTGCCGTTATCGGAATGTTTCTCGGAAAAGATTCGCTCAAAGACATGTCTAATTTGTCCTTTTTTGAATTGCTACCGATCCAGTTCTTCTTTTATATAGCGCAGATTCTCGCCCTCTACGTCACAGCTAGCGCTGCGATGACGGCTTTCGGCTCGGGTTTTATGAACCGTGTCAGAGGGATTATGCTGCGCAGGGGAGAACTGAACGTGTTTCCGTTTGTGAACGACCATACTCTGTATCTCGGAAGTGAATTGTGCAGCCAGGGGGAAAAAGTCCTCTTTATCTGTGATAAGAACATGCCGGGTGAAGTTCTGGGAAAAATACGGGATATGAGAGCGGTCCATACCTCTCACAATGCCGCTTCCTCGGCGACCGAATCGTTCCTGAAGACAATCGCTATGGGCCGACCCGGCCGAGAGGTCACCGTTTACGCGGTGGGCGATTCCGCCGCGGAAAATATCGCTTACGCTCGTTCCTTCCGCAAATCCATGAAAAATCTCCGTGTGCCGACAGCCGGCACACGTCTGATTCTATGTGCAAATGAATATTTTGACATATCCTCCCTGATGAACACCGATACGCACTACGGTTTTGAAAATATCCACGTCTTCGAAGACACCTCTCTTGCCGCGAGAATTATGATCACAGACTGTCCTCCGTACAAAACCCTTACATTCGACGAAAATGCCTGTGCAAATGAAGATTTCCATGTCATGATCGTCGGATTCGGAACCATGGGACAGGCCGCTTTAAAAGCGCTGGTCATGCATGGACAATTTGCCGGAAGTCATTTTTCAGCCATGATTTTTGATCCTGCGGGAAAATCAAAGAGCGGTGCCTTCAAATTGATGTACGAGGGCATGCTGCATCAGTATGATATTTCATTTTCGGATAAGGATGGACGGAGCGAAGAAGCATTTGACTATCTCCGTCGTCACGCCGGGGATCTGCGGTACATTGTGATTGCTACGGGCGGGCAGACAGATTCGGAACTGGAGTATTCCTATGCGAACATCCTGCATACGGTAAATCCCAAAGCTTACCTCATGTCGTGCCGTTCATCTGAGGTAACAGAAATTCGTACGGAGGAAGACGGAATTGTGCGAAAGACCTGGCCTCTTTACAACCAGGCCATAGTATCCGGAGAGGCTATGGACCGGAGAGCCAAGGAGTTGAATCAGCATTACTGCGGAAACAACGGAAAAACAGCAGAAGAAAACTGGATCGCCTGCGATTATTTCAACCGCCTGAGTTCAGAAGCTGCCGCGGATTTTGTACCGGCATTTTTGCATATGGTAGGAAAGACTAAGGAAGATGTGCTTAAGAACGGTCTGATGCTTACGAAAAGGCAGGAGGAGACGCTCTACCGGACAGAGCATGAGAGGTGGTGCGCATTTTTGTTTGCCCACCGCTATCAGACGATGTCGATAGAGGAGTGGAATGCGCGGGCAGAACTATACAAGCGCGAAAAAGCAGAAAAAGGTTATTCCAATATTAAGATCGGGAAAAACCGGCATGACAGAACACACGCGTGCCTGATTCCGTGGGAGGAGCTTCCGGAGCTTGATCTTCGGGAGCAGGCTGTCACGGGAGTCGATCCGGATTATCCGGAGATGGACCGCCACACAATTCAGCTGATACCGGAGCTGCTTGTGTGAGACAAGTTTCATTTTGTGCATTCATCTCACGAGAATTCTGCGTCAGAGACAAGTATCATTTTGCGCATTCATCATAGACTCACGTCACGAGAATTCTGCGTCAGAGATTAAAATGTTACGAGGCTGACACATCAAGTGAAGCGACAATATATTGCATATGATATACACATATCTGCCATATATTGCCGGTACCTGATGCGTCAGCCTCTTTGTCTGCTTATTCACCGGCCGCTCATATGAGCCGCCTTCACTCTTATTTACATTATAAAGCCGCAAGACTCCTTGACCGGGCCTTCGTCACCGGAAACATAGTGTGCACGGAATTCCATGTTGATGTCTCTCAGTTCCTTTATGCCGTCAATGTAATCCTGATACATATCGATCAGACCGGAGGCGCATCCGTCGCATGATCCGTCAATATTTCCGATAGAGTCGGCAACGATCTGCTCTCTTTCTTCTCTTGTAGTGTCTTTAATAAGATAGCTTTTCATATCACACCTCTATATTTCCGTCAGTGACGAATTTCTTTTTGTGTCATAATCATAATATTCTCAAGGGTAGTTAGTGTCAAGGCTTGGTCTTCAGGGCATCTCCGCGCATTAATGCGAACTTGTTAAAGACAAAACCGCAATTGTGCGGTATAGTCTTTTCAGGGACAACGCCTGTTTCAAGTCCAGCTCACAAGGATGTGAGACTTTACAGCTGACACAATTCAAACCTCGCTCACGAGGCTACGGGATTTTACGGCTGACACAGGTCAAGCCCCTCTTACGAGGTCTGACGCGGGACTTCAGGTCAACGTCAGCTGATATATCTCAGTTTGGAGGTTTTTATGAAGTTAGACAACATGTTAGATTACATGAAGAGAGTAACCATGGACTCATCTGACTTTGTTTTACTTGCCGACTATGTTCCCGGCATTATTCAGGAGATACGTTACTACTCAACATACAATTTTATCGGTGATCGTATAGACGGGTATGAGGAGCCCTGCGCACTATTGACAAGGGAAGCTGCAAGAGCGCTCAAAATGGTGGCAAATGAAGCAAATGTCCTCGGCTACCGTCTCAAAATCTTTGACACATACAGACCGGCAAGGGCCGTCAGACACTTTGTGTTATGGGGGATCGAAGATCTGGATCTGAGGATGAAGCCCTATTTTTATCCCGATCTTGAAAAGCAGGAGCTGTTTGTCAAAGGCTATATTGCAAGTCAGTCCAGCCACAGCCGGGGAAGCACCGTCGACCTGACTCTGTTCGACATGCGCACAGGCAAGGAAGTCGATATGGGAAGTCCGTTTGACATGTTCAGCGTGGTATCGCACCCGGATTACAAAGGCATCACCGAAGAGCAGTACGAGAATCGTATGATGCTCCGGTCGCTCATGGAAAAATCGGGATTTGCGCCTATTGACTGTGAATGGTGGCATTTTACGCTGAGAGATGAACCGTTCCCGGATACATATTTTGATTTTCCGGTTTCACCGTCCTCACTGCGGCGATGAGCCTTTGCACCTATCCGCTACGACTCAATGAATGCGGCACTCTGCTCTGTCATCGCAGACGGAAGCATATCGCTCTCGGGCACAAAAACATTTCCAACGCACTATAAAAGGAGGAGTCACGTCTGTGAACTCCCCCTTTTTTAATCTCCGTCAAAGTTTAATCTTTACCACGATTTTCTTGATCGGACAGGGTCCGTTAGCCGTCATCCGGCGCGGAGCATGTCCATCCTCAGGTGCCACAATGGCAAAATCGCCCGCCTTCAGTATCGTCGCTCCGCTGAGCTCCGGCTCATTATAGAAAATCAGATCGCGGTTCGGGTCATATTCCATGCATGGCTCCAGCGTGGATACCGGGGCATATCCGAATAACTCCTCTCCTTCCACGACATACTGCAGATCGAAGTAATTTCTGTGGCTTTCGAACTTGCACTCATCCGGTCCCATTGTGGTATAGCTCTGCACCATGGCATAGATGTCATTTCCATCTATCTGGATGGTTCCCACCGGGAGAGCAGCAAGATCAGTTTCTCTCAGAAAAGCATAGACCTTGGCGAATTTGTCGCTGAGATAATCATACTTATCAGAAATAGTAAGACTGCCGGTTAACATGTAGTACCTCCTTTATTGCATAGTTTTTCCAACTAGTAGTTACAAAATGAGCGTCCGCTCCCATAAAGTGAATCCTGCGACCATAGTGCCGCTGTCGGCGGATCGCAGACCATACTTGAAGTTCAGATTCGCTTCGAGTGCACCGATAATATACGGGGGTGACATACTCCCACCACTTCTTTCACACAGTTTTATCGACCGTCTTATTTCTTCTTAAGAGTGATTGTTACATGCCCCGGCTTTTCCGGTGCCTCATACTCCGTGTCATCCTCCGCATAGCCTTCCGTTACTTTGAGCACATGAATCGTATACTTGCCCGGTTCCTTCTCGAAAGCCGCGATACCTGTCGCGTCTGTCTTTTGCGTTTCGCACAAAGTGTCCGAGCAGAACTGTATCGTAATTCCCTCGACAGGGTCGCCTGCCTCATCTGTTATAAGAATCTCATATTTTCCCGGCTTCGAGCTGCAGCCCGCGAGCGCACTTGCGGCCAGAATCAGAACCAGACATAAAGCAAAGATTTTTTTCATTTGTGTCATATTTTCCTCCTTAAAAATTATTTCTGTGTGAATTTGCTGCTTCCGTACCTCTGTATCAATCTTATCGGAACCGCTTCACGAATCTGATAATCATAATTCGGTGCATTTATGTACCTTTTTCGTTAATTACTACGCGACTTCCGATATGTTATATCACTCATACTTCCGCGGCACATTGAGTCTCCGCGCGGGAAGTATTCGTATTCTAGTACCCCTGCTCTGCCTGCTCATAAAGCGCCTCGAGCATCTCCGGAGTCACGGACCCTATCTGGTTATAAACAACGATACCATCCTTATCCATTACAATCGTCTGAGGCAAGGTCGAGGAACCATTAACAATTTTCCAAAGCAGGTCATCATCCGTGTCGACGGCAAAAGGTATCTCCCACCCCTTATCATTCAGGAACTCTGCCGGGTCATCCGTCACGATGGAAGAATGCACGGCAAGCATGGCTATATCATCTTCGTGTTCCTTGTACAATTCGTTAAAATACGGCAACTCATGCACACATGGACCGCAGTATGTTGCCCACAGATTTATGAAGACGACCTTTCCCCGTGTATCCGCAAGATGGAATTCTGTGCCGTCAAGGCAGGTCAGTGTAAAGTCCTCGAGTTCCATACCGGGGTCATAGCCGGTACTTACTTCACCCGTTCCGATCTGTACGCCCTGCGTTCCCGTTTCCGCCCGAACAGCCGGGTCGAGGAAATTGAACCACACGAGAGCCAGACAGAGTACAGCTAGCATAGCACCGGTAATAATTCTTCCGCTGTTTCCGTTATTAGAAGGTTTCTCTTCGCGCCGCGTATCCGCCGGAGCACTGAGCACCACCTTTCCTGCTTTCAGAGAGATAGCTTTCTGTGCGCAGACATTCATACACTTCGCGCAATGGATGCATTCGTGGTCTCCCACATGCCGCACATCCATACCGCAGTTCATCACACAGGCGCCACAGCCGTTACAGCGATTTGCTTCGACCCGCACGCCAACAAGACAGAACCGATTAAAAAGCCCGTAAATAGCTCCAAGAGGACAGAGAAAACGGCAGAAGCTGCGATAGCAAAAGATGCAGGTCAGAGCGATAACTGTCAAAATCACGAATTTGCGTGTAAAGAGAACGCCCAGCATGCCAAAAAGCCCCGTATTGTTGGGATTGGAGAGCAGTGCGACCGCGCCGCCGAAGGTACCTGCGGGGCAGATGTATTTGCAAAATCCCGGTACCGGAATATCATGTTTCACTCCATACCAGAGCGGAATCGCCACAACAAATACCGCCAGCACCACATATTTCAGCCATGACAGTGCTCTTGTCAATCGATTCTTCTTAAGTTTGAACGTCGGGATCTTATGCAAAAGCTCCTGCAGGAGGCCCAGCGGGCATAGCCATCCGCATATTGTCCGTCCCAGCGTCACTCCGAAAAGCAGGATGATACCCATCATATACCATCCGGCGCGATGTCCGGTAGAAGCCAGCGCGTTCTGGAGCGCGCCGAGCGGACAGGCACCGATCGCTCCGGGGCAGGAATAACAGTTAAAGCCCGGAACACACGCATATTTAGCATTACCCTGATAAATTTCACCGACAATAAAACCTTTCAGATGCGCGTTATGCAGCAACGCGCTGTAAAGCTGAATGAGTCTTCTTTTCGATGGACGGAGACTCTGCCATCCTGCATTCATTGTATTCTTATTATCCAAGGCCGATACACTCCGTGCAAATATTTACCGCCTTGCCAAATACATCGTTGGCGCTTCCGTTGAAGACGCCCGCAACGATCAGCACGCATGCGAGAACCAGCAGTGCGATACGAAAGATCTTCAGTCTGCTGTACACGTCCTGTTCTTTCTTTTTGGCAACGGGCTTGATATTGTTTTCTTTCTCTGATTTGATCTGCTCTTTTGCAAATGCAATCTCACGCTGCATACTCTTTTCCTGCAGGACGGAAGAAATCATCAGTGCAGCAAAACCGATCGCAATCCATGGAAGGATATGGGCGATCAGTGAGAGGAACATACTCTCCAGATCACCGTTCGGAAAATGGTCTCCGTTCGCAATATAGAGCAAAATCGGAATCATGGAGAGTGCAAATACAGCCCAGCCGGCATAGAATATTTTCTTCTGTTTCGCCCTCTCCGCCTTCATTTCATCACTCGCAGAAGCTACCCGGTCAGCGGTCATATCCCTCAGCCACTCGGTGTCCTTCACAATCTTATGTCCTTCTTCATCCCGAATTCCCATAACAAGTCCCACAATGGTCATGATCAGACTCAGGATTATGAGAGGCAGAACAGGCACCAGTGCCGCGGCCGCTTTCTCACGGGTATAGATCCAGCTCAGGGGATCGGCCGCTTTCAAGGCCAGGCCTTCCCTGTATATACCGATTGCTGCTATGGCAAGCATCAGGGCAATCACCACACAGAGGGTGGATTGTACAATTAAAAATATTCTTTTTTTATCCATTCTCTTCTCCGTTTCTGTAAACGTCTTCGGGTTCAGGATCCGTCACCATCATGCCGCAATATTCTGCCGTCTTCTTCTTAAATCGTATAAGAAGTACGAACTGCAGCGTGATCGAGATAGCCATGACGATCAGTGCGACGATAATTCCTACCATCTGAATAATATCGTCATTCGAATTCAATGCGGGATTTACAGTCGTCACTGAGTCGAATATGGTGTGCCACAGGACCGGCAGGAAAAAGGCAAGGAAAATATGTTTCCCGGCATCCTTGAGTCCCTCCCTCTTGCTGTATTTGGCGAGTCCCAGGTGTATGCCCATCAGAAGTCCGAACATCATATGCATTGCGAAAAAGAATAAGCGGGTCACTGCTGTTATAGGGTTGGTGGCTCCGTAGAAGAGATCCTCAAGAACTGTAAAGCCGCAACCGATGCCTGCACAGAACATACCATATTCATAGACATTTCCGGGTTTGACGATCTTTATCGTTATCAGAAACATCAGGAACTTGACAAATTCTTCTGTAAAACCGGCCAGCAGAAAAGCCTGAACAAGGGCTGACAGAATAGGCGACGGTAAGAATTCTTTAATCGAAGTTCCCAAAAGCTTCCTGGTCGATAATGATATGATGATGGTTACCGGCGCTACCAGGATGACGGCCAGCACGCCGAATACGACCGGAATGGCAGCTCTCTTTACTCCGGCGGGTTCCGGAAGCTCCCTCTTATACATTCTGACATACACGACGGTACAGATTATGGCTGTGATGATTGCGGCAATCAGTCCCATATGATTTCCTCCATCAATTGTAATTCATACACCTAAAAGTCATGTAGCTCATATATTTTTCTATAATTTTCTGTATATTTTATATATTATATGGCATTAATTAGATAATACTACCTCTGCATTTTAAAAGCAATAGAGTTCTGAACCTCCGACAATTTTCCTTCCTTAAAATGTCTTCTGCACAGGGACACGTAAGATTCATTTCCCCCGAGCATGACCTGCTCACCGGTTCGTACAATCATTCCGTCTTTCACTCTCGCGTTATACTGCGCGCGCCGCCCGCACCAGCATACAGTAGGCACCTCTTCTATCACATCCGCAATCTCCATGAGTCTGCGGGCTCCCTCAAAAAAGTGTCCCGTGAAGTCTGTCCGAAGCCCGTAGCAAAGCACGGGAACATCGTATATGTCTACTATGTCAGACAGCATGTCGACCTGTTCTTCCGTGAGGAATTGCGCTTCATCGACGATGACCGCTGCTATGTCATGGCTCTCCAGTCCGACCCTGGCGCGGCTTCCCGGCTTTGGCATATCGCCGAGGAAGTCATCCACGAACACGCACTCTGCCTGAAGACCGATTCTTGACTTCACGATGGTCTCGCCGTCTCTGGTGTCGGTCCGCGGTTTCAGCAGGACCGGATGCTGATTCTTTTCAATGTAATTGTATCTGACCATCAGCGCGTTGGCGGTCTTGGAGGAGCCCATTGCGCCGTATCGGAAATAGAGTCTTGCCATGTCTTTGTCCTTTGTATCCTTCTGCGTGAGAAGGCTGAGTCGCTCCTTTGAGGAGCGGGTGCGGGGTTTGTGGTTGCTGAAGAACTGTATAAATACGAAGTATTCTATAGTAAAGTATACCTTGATTTGTTATATCCTGCAAACATCAATGGGAGCCGGATGTGGAGGGGTGGAAGTTTGAAAGTAAACTTTCAAACTTTGATTGGCGGGTCAGATGACCATGCAAGCATGGTCGCCTGACCCTGGAGGAGCAAATTACGGAAGTAAACGGGATTTTTTCTTTTACTTCCGTAATCTTGTCCGGCTTTTTCTGGCAGGAGCTCGACATTTACGGAAGTAATCTCCATTTTTGCTTCTACTTCCGTAATCCTGGCTTGCTTTTTTCTCGCTGGGGTGCGACATTTACGGAAGTAATCGAGATTTCTTCTCCTGCTTCCGTAATTTTCGGTTTGAGTTGAATGTCGGCTGACGAATATTACGGAAGTAATCGGCATTCTTGCTTTTACTTCCGTAATCTGGCTTGCTTTTTTCTCGCTGGGGTGCGACATTTACGGAAGTAATCGAGATTTCTTCTCCTGCTTCCGTAATCTGTCTTGAATTGACTCCCGGCTGACGGATTTTACCGAAGTAAACGACATTCTTGCTCTCACTTCGGTAACGCCCGATCCTTACGCAAAAACAGCCGGATATGGCCGATTTTGAATACAAATCCTGCCATACCCGGCTGTACTATTTCAGACCCGGTTGTACTATTTTTCCATGCCCCGCTCGCGGAGCAGGCTATCCCTTACTTATTCGCTCCGCCCTTCAAAAGCGCCATGACCTCCTTGAGATTCGGGCTCTTTCTCTGGAGCTTCTCTGCCGTCTGCAGCTTGAGGAAGCCGTCATACTTCTCATGCGGAAGCACATAGAAGCGATCCTCTTCGATTGCCTCCCATACCTGCTCGGCATGTCCCTCGATCGGAAGACCGGTCTCGATTACATGCTTCGCCTCTGCCTGGCCCTTCTTGAACTCTTCGCTCTGATAGTACGGATCGGTATCATCCTTAAAGCGTTCCGGACGATACCACTCGCTGTGGTCAAGATTGGTCTGGACATAGCCCGGGCAGAATACGCCCATCGCGATATCGGCTCCGATAGCCTGCAGCTCGTAGTTGATACTCTCGGCAAGAGCCACAGCGGCATGCTTGGTAGCATAATACGGAACCATTCCGATCCAGTTGATGACGCCGGCGACAGAGCATGTGTTCATAATGTTGCAATGTGTGCCCTGCTTGATCATGATCGGGATGACCTGTCTCATGAAATACACGTGAGACATAAAGTTGGTCTGGACGATCCACTCCCAGTCGCGAAGCGGCAGGTTATAACCGTTGCCCGGTACTGCAACGCCCGCATTATTCATAAGAATATCGATTGTGCCATACTTCTCAAGCGCCGTATTTACGACTTTTTCCGTCTCCTCGTAGATTCCCACATCGGCAGTAATGAGTGTGATATCTTCTGCTCCGCACTCCTTTGCGATATCTTCCAGCTTAGCAAGCTCGTCTCCCATGATGTCAACCGCTACGATCTTCATACCCCGCATTGCAGCCTGCTTGACGAATTCTTTGCCGAAGCCATATGCTGCACCGGTTATTAATGCTGTTTTACCCTTAAATTCTTTCATTTTAGTCCACCTCGTATCTACATATTTAAGACATTTTTACTTACGTCCCGTCTACGTGAACGACGTCTAATCATACCAAGTCGCCAAAATCTCCGCTCTTACTTCCGTCCCGTCTCCATGAACGTCGTCTTGTCATACCACGCCGGCAGGATCTTCGGCATAAGCTTCTCCGCATCCACATCCTCCAGCTTCTGAAGCGCAGTAATCAGCAGATTGTTCTCCGCATACGCACCGCCGACGATAGTCTCGACCGGAACGCATCCCCACGGATCATCCTTGCTGGAATTGATCTCAAGCTTTGTGATGAAGCCCGGTGTCCATGCGTCATAGGTATAGTTCACGATGTTCCGGATCAGGCAGGTATTCGTAAATCTCCATACGCCGTTCTCATCCGGCAGGCGGTCAAAGTGGAAGTAATACCCGCTTCCGGCTGTCTTCTTACCCGGAGCCGGTGCCTGGAACAGAACGTGTGTAAGCGGATGATTGTAGCCGCCCAGCTCCATCTCGATCTTGACGATCTGAGCTCCTCTTCTCACTACGCCTACTTCAACCTTCGTTCCGTTTTTCCTGATGACAAATTCCGCATCCAGCTTCTTCGGAATCGCAGAATTGTCACGTCCGAGCTGTGTCGCCATCTCCGCGCCCTGTCCGCCGAGGAGCAGGCTGATCGGATACATGCCGAGTTGTCCCTTATATGTACAGTAAATGCCGAGAATCGTCTCATAGTAGTTATCTGCAAATGTTGGATCCTTTATATGGCACACAGAAAGCGTCACGACCGGAACGGAAAATGGCTCAAGCGGCTCAGGCAGAAGCTCACGCACTACCTCCGGACGTGTGAGGAATGCGAGATAAACGCCTTCCTGTCCACGCATATCGGAAATCTTCGCAAAATTCTTCACCTCATCGTCGCTAAGCACGAAGCTCGGCTTCGGCGCCTTGAAAAGACCTGCCGCGACTTCATAGCCTGTCCTCGTTGCGGGTGCGATCACTCCGTCCTTAATTGCGGAGCCGACCAGCTTGACCGGAATTCCCTTCTCCTCGAGCGCTGCCTTAAGGCTCTGATCAGCCCGATATCCGAGAGAAAGAACCACTGCTTCCGCTTCGATCTTTTTCTCTTCCTGAGTATCGACATTTTCGACGATTACGCCATCCGGCGTGATTTCTTTGAGGGCATGGCCGAGAGCCCAGGCGATGTCCATTTTCCTTAACCTGGTCATGATGTCCAGAACATTGTTCTTGTAGGCATTTGTGCCCGCTGCCTTAAGCATATCGACAAATGTCACATGACATCCCTTCGCCCCAAGGAACTCACCGGTCTCGAGGCCTGTAAGTCCGGCTCCGATCATGGCGACGGATTTGCCGCTGATATCCTTCTTGCCGGTAAGAACTTCCTCGATGGTGTAAACATTTGCGCCATCTACGCCCGGAATGCTCTTCGGTATGATGGATTTGGATCCGGTCGCAAGAATAACTGCATCCGGCTCCATAGCAATGATATCCTCAGCCGTCGCCTCTTTTCCGAGCTGTACCTCAACGCCGAGTTTTCCGAAACTGTCTCTGTAGTAATCTGCGATCCACTCCATTCTCTCTTTGAGCGGAGGCAGCTTGGCAAGATTGACCGTGCCGCCGAGAGCTTCCTGACGGTCGATGAGGACCGTCTTGATTCCTCTCTTTGCGAGGGTCTCTGCAGCCATCATGCCACCCGGGCCGCCGCCGACAACAACGACTTTGTGTCCCTGTGTATCCGGTTCCAGATCGCCATAGCGCTTTTCATTACATGTGAGCGGATTGACAGCGCATTCCAGCGGAAGTCCCTGTGCGTTCAGGCTCATCAGTGTCTCGAAGCATCTGAGGCAGTTGATACATTTCTTCAGCTCGCTCTCTCTGCCCTGCTGTACTTTGATGCCCCATTCCGGATCGGCAAGCCATGTTCTGCCCATGCCGACGAAGTCAACAACTCCGCCTTCCAGGAAGGCTTCTGCAACGGCCGGCTCACGGATAGCGGAAACGCCGATGACCGGGATCTTTACATTGTCACGAACAGCCTTGATGAAATCTTTTCTCCAGCCCTGCGGGAAGGAAATCGGTTCAATCGCCATGAGACCTGTCTCATAGAGCGCGCAGCTGACGTCGACGAAATCAATACCTGCTGCTTCCATCGTCTTGACGATACGGATACCATCCTCGATATGGATGTAATCTTCCGTGACGCCGATTGTGTTCAGGAATTCATCTACGGACACGCGGCATCCGAGAACGAAGTCCTTGCCGCACTTTTTGCGAATGTCCTCGATGATCTCAAGAACCAGTCTCATACGGTTCTCGAAACTTCCGCCATATTCATCCGTTCTCTTGTTGGTATACGGGGAGAGGAACTGCTGCAGCAGGTAGCCGTGTGCGCAGTGAAGCTCCACTCCGTCGATGCCGGCCTTCTTGCAGCGCAGTGCCGCATCTCCGAACTGTTCTACCAGCTCATGGATCTCATCCAGTGTCATCGGACGGGTCTCCTGCTTGGACACATTGCACATACGGTCCGATGCGGAGACGCATGGCTGTCCGCCGATCAGGGAGGAGACGCCCTCACGGCCTGGGTGATGAAGCTGAATGAAAATCTTGCTTCCGTATTTATGAACCGTTGCTGCGAGTTTTGCCAGTGACGGAATGTGACGGTCGCTGGTAGCGGCGATCTGGCGGAACATGCCCACGCCGGTCTTCTCATTGACCTTGCAGATCTCGGGCATGATGAGACCGCATCCGCCCTTTGCTCTTGCTTCAAAATAGGCAAGCATTGCGGGACCGACGGTTCCGTCAAGTTCAGCTAAGTTTGTTCCCATTGGGGTCATAACGAGACGGTTCTTTAGCTCGACGTTCCCGATACGCCCCTTCTCAAAAAGTTTTTCGTACATGGTGTAACCTCCTTCATAGTAGTTTTTAGATATTTGCGCAACATTGTACTTCACGAATCTTATTTGAATAATTCGTGTCATTCTTTGCGTATAACATTTCGAAGACGCCTGTTTTTTCCCTCCGCACAGGATATTTGCCTGCTTGCTGCATATGCTTCGTATCTTAAACAAACGCCACTATTCTGCTAAAACTTCCGCATGTCTCTTTAAGGCCGAAATCGAAACAATGCGGAAATGTTAGTAATCTACTTATATTTTATATCAGGGAAGAACAATACGCCATGGACGCGATATATGAATCAGAATTGACATTTTGTGCATTATGCACTAAGCTTGATATAAGAAAAATGTTTTGAGTTACCGCTGATCTTGATGTGCCCGGAGTGGCATCTTAACATCTGAATTTATTGAAAATAGCTGTTGCGGTGTCAGAAAGGAAGAAAATGATATGACCTTTTCAGATATTGTTAATGAAATAAGCCATTTTTGCCCTATTCGGGTTTTTTCCGCTTCATCCAAAACAGATATATCCAAAGTTAGACTTTGGGCGGACCAGGCAGAACCCGATATGGATTCAATTCTGTATTTTGGTCATGATGGACAATCGAATTTGCGGCCGAATCATTATATTCTTGCAGTAGATTCGGGCGATTCTGAATTCGTGGGTCTTTCTTCGGATTCCTCTGATATTCCGAATGAACAATCTGCCTCACTTTGCGATTGCGTGAAGGAGGTCGAACAGGAATCCGCTGTCCCTGACTCGGATTTCGCTGTTATTTCGAAAGAACACTTTGCCGTTGTCTTCAACCGCATTCAGGATATCCTGTCAGAGAGAAATGAGAATGATTACCTGCATTACCTTATGGATACTGCCGACAAAGTACGAAGTGTAGATGAACTGATCGATCTGGCATCGCAGACTTTCAATGCATCTTTAGTCCTGATAGACAGGGATTTCCGGATTCTCAGCCATTCGACCAGAATCCCGGTAACTGATGAACTGTGGGTGGATAATATAAGAAAAGGGTATTGCGATTATGAATTCATCACGGAAGTTAAGCAATTGAAATCTGTGCAGATGGCCAATCCCGGGATTGCACCGTTTGAAGTGACCTGTTCAGCCTCCCCCTATCGCAAACTGGCATGCAGAGTATACTGCAAGGACGCCTGGATCGGGTCCCTTCTTCTGATAGAAGGGGATCAGACTTACCGATCCGAGCACTCCGAGATGCTGCGTATGCTCAGCTCGGTCACCGGGTATGCGCTGCTTTCCTATTCACCCGAACTTCTTTACAGAACAAGTGAGTATCAGAGTTTTCTTTATAATCTGCTCATCGGCACGCCTCTTGAAAATCTGCCGGAAGCATACCGAGATATGAAGTTTCAGGAGAATATGAAGCTTCTGTATTTCAGACCTGACAGTTCCGAGATTCCGTCTATAAAAGGAAAATCTCTCCGCGAGGCATTCCACAGGGAGCTGCCCGATTGCCATGTAATAACCTACAGAAAGGCAACGATTGTTGTGTGCAGCACTCAGGATGCGGAGAGTGTAGGGCATTTGCTCGATTTATTTCCTTCGAAATACAATGTCAGTGTGGGCATCAGCAATCCCTTCCACAAGATAGAGCTTCTGCGCGAGGCTCTCAGCGAAGCTCAGGACGCTCTCTCGACTGGGAAAAGCATAGATTCGGGGAGACGAGTGTTTTCATTTGAGGAGTTCAGCGTTTCCGTCATGCTTAAGCATTTTTCGGAAACAGGAGATATCACACGGTACATTCACCCCGCTGTTTTGTGCATCGCCCGGTACGACGAGGAGTGCAGGACCAAGTTGTTGGAGACGGTGCGGGAATACATTCAAAACAGCTGCAGTATAAAAAAGACGGCAGAAGCGCTGTATCTTCATCGAAACAGCGTCATCTACCGGCTGCATAAGGCGGAGGAGGTCAGCGGGCTTGACCTGAATGATCCCGACACGCAGTTTGCGCTGCGGATGTCATTTTGTATCTTGCAGGTCAGCCCTAACATTGGCTGATGTGCCCCGGTTGACTGATTTTACCGAAGCGGCATTCTTGTTTTTACTTCGGTATTTCCCGCTTTAAATTGCGTCCCGGCAGACTGATTTTCCCTATATCACAAAAAACGGAAGCAGGCACCCCTCGCCCTGCTTCCGTTTTTCTATCTTATTTCTCAGCCCAATCTCTCAATCCGGCTGCTGCCCGTCATGCGCAAGCCACGCGCACTCCGTAATCTTCATATCCGTAAAGACCGCCGTGAAAGAAGAATCCTCCGGAGAACAAGCATATATACCGAAACGGATCTTCCCCGCAGCCTCGTACATGTGGCAGATGCGCATCTGCTTCCAGTGCTCACCATCTTCGGAACACTCGATGCAATAATCATCCTGGCGGCGACTCAACCGATACCACATAGCCTTGATATCCGCAGGAATCTCCGTGGTTGCCCAGTCAGAGTAACCGTGGTTGGTAGCCACAGATCCGAGATGCTGGAAGCTGTCGTTCTCATATTCGATAGAGCCCTTCAACCAGTTCTCGGAATCCAGATACATGACCACTCCGCACTGATCAAAGCGTTGATGACTGTCTTCGAAAGAAGTCTTCACGACAAATGAAAAATACTGCTCCTCCGTCTCCATCTGAAACACCGGTGCGTTATCATTGCGAAAATGATAATACGTCCGCTGCCAAAGATCCGTATGAGGCTTCGTTGTAATAGTGACCTTTCCGTCGGAAACCTTATAACTTTCCGGCTCCCGAGTCCATTGAAACTTACTCATATCCATAGCATAAACCTCTTCACCTATTATCAATCTTCTCCGGATACATATCATGTTTCGTCAGCCTGTCCCACGCGACCTTCTCCCACGGCGTCCCGCTCTTCCCGTAGTTACAATACGGATCTATGGAAAGCCCTCCGCGCGGGAGGAACTTCCCCGTGACCTCGATATACTTAGGGTCGAGAAGGGCGATCAGATCCTTCATGATTTTATTGACGCAGTCCTCATGAAAATCTCCGTGATTTCTGTAAGAGAACAGATACAGCTTCAGACTTTTGCTCTCCACCATCAGCTTATCCGGCACATACGAAATGTATATCGTGGCGAAATCCGGCTGTCCCGTGATGGGGCACAGGCTGGTGAACTCCGGACAATTGAACTTCACGAAATAATCATTGTCCGGATGCTTATTGGAAAATGTTTCCAGAAGTGACGGATCGTAATCCGTTTTGTACTCGGTGTGGTTGCTTCCTAATAACGTAAGATTTTCTTTCTGTCTCATTTATTCAAATCCTCTCATACCCATAATACTCGGCAAGGCATACCACGCACACCGCGCCATGCTCGTCCGCAAAACGGGAAATCTTCGCTTTCGCCGGAATCACAAAGCGGAAACCGATACCCTGACCAACGTATTCAAGCGTCACATCCTTATCGCATGCCTCTATCGCTGCCACAGCCTCGGCATCCAGACTCAGCCACTCTCCCATATTGAAGACCGTCTCGCCCTCTTTCAAAGCCTTAACAAGGGCCTCGCAGAACTTCGCATGGTCGTTATCGCTGTATTCCACGTTAAAAATCTTGTCATGCAACGCCTTGCGGGAGACAAAGTAGCGATGCAGTCCCAATTCCACTGCCGGTTCACGGCTGTCGGATTCGGTATTCTCTGTCTTAACTTCCTCTGTTTTGGGCGGAATCACAGGGCTGACGCTCTCATCCTTTTTCTCCGGCTCCGGCTCGGGTTCTTCCTTCTCCTCCGGCTGAACCGGTTCCGGAACAACAGGAGTCGGTTCTTCCTCTTCTTCCTCTTCCTTGCCGACGTATGTCCAGTGAGCATACAGCGTGCCTATGCCTGTCATGTCATCCTCAGCAGTTACCTGTACTCCTCCCGTCTCCTCTGTGAACCATCCGTCAAATACGTAGTCCTCTCTCTCATCAGGAGTCGGCAGACCGGCCAGCTTGTGATCCTCGACAGTCATGGCGTGCGTCTGACTTACGCTGCCGCCATTTGCATCAAAATGAACGATTTGGATATCCCAGATATTGTCGTGTTTAATGTTGTTGTCCGTTGTCATGACCTTGTGAAGTTCTACAACTTTTTGCGTGAGCGGTTTGACTATACTTGCCGGGACCGGATTTCCGAGCCCTACCATATTCAGCGCGGATGCCGTGCGAATGATAGAAGACAGCGTATCCAGCGAGTTGAGGCCAAGCAAATTGGTGATGGCGGGCAGCAGATAGTCACCCGGATTATCTGTTGTTATCGAGATGATGCCATTTTTACCCTCAGGTACGATGCGCTGAGAAAACAGCTCTGACAAAGCAGAGTAGGCGGGTGTGTTCATTTTTAATACTTCGTTCCAGAGTCCCTGTGTTATTTTGCCTGCCAGCGTATCCCCGCCGATCAGTTCGCGCGCCTCTTCCCATTTCGCTTTCTTCGCATCGTCGGCGAGACCCTCATCGCCTAAAGAAAATGCCTGCCATGCTTCATTGAACATCTTCACCGCCGTGCTTTCCGGATCGCCCTCCTTGAGCGGCGCTGAAAATGCAGGAACAACCGCATTTTGAATCAGCTTCTTGACGTCGTCCAACAGCGGGTTCGAGGCATACGGATTTTTCAGCCATTCGCCTTCAAGAAGCTTTGTCTGAGCCTTAACAGCCAGCTCGTCAACCGCTGTAGGAAGATAGCTCATGTCAACAGTCGCCTTGCCTTGCTCCGTTCTTCCGCTGAGATTTGCCGTAATGTTTAAGGTAGGATTCGCATCACCTTCCTTGGTGGCGTTTTCAATTGATATCGAACCCTTGAACAGTGCATTATTTATTTCCTGCGTAAAACCGGTAAAACCGCTGATAAGGTTACCTATGGATTCAGCCGCGTATTGGCCGAGGCTCTTATCTTCGGGAATATTCAGCTGCTCTTTCAGGTAACCGGCGAGACCGCCCTCATGAGCAAGAATATCCGATAATGTATTCTTTACCATATACATTGCCATATCATCGAGTATTTCCTCGGTTATACCGCTCTTCTCATAGGCATAATCCTGCAGATTGCTGTTGTAGTCCTCATCAAATGTCTTGGTCCTGCCGCCGATCGTGAAACTCCAGCTGCTGGTGTCCGCTTCCAGATAGTCGTTGATATATGTGGTGTCGATGGAAATCGTATATGACTTTTCATCTCCTTCACCGGAAGTCACGATATCAAATTCGCGCCATAAGCAGGGATACGCGCAGAGAGCCGCAGTTTCCACATCGTAAAGAACATTATTATTTTTTGAAACATGTGTGGCGATGTCATTGGCGTGGGTGTGACCGGTGAGCACCGCAGATACGCCGGCGTCAGCCAGAGTATCGGCTACCTTCTCCCAGTTAGGAACTCTGAACGAATCCATGTACCAGGCAGCCTGATCTTCCAAATCAGTGTCGTAATGCGGCAGAAGACCGTGATGTGACATAGCAAGTACCAGGTTTCCTTTGGCCTTGGCTTCTTTTGCCTGATTTGCCGCCCATGCAAGCAGATCATCGGACACATACCCCGCGGTCTTCTGGGCGTTGTTGTACATGCTCTCCCCGTTCTCATCGGTGCGGTAAATACCGGTATCCAGTACGATCAATGTAATACCGTCGGCTATATCCGCCGCGTAGGACAGTCCGCCATGGTTCGTAACAGCAGAAGGATCATCGCTCACGGGCACGTATACGCTGTGGCTGCCGCCTGCCCAGTGATCGTCATCTCCGTATCCGAGACCGGAAAACACTTCCTTAAAATCAGAAGGCTGCACGCGGTCTGCAGGTTTCGACTTATCGCCGGTGAAATCAACGGCATAAGAATTGTTGATATCGTGATTGCCGTTCACTACATAGAATCCGGTATTTGCAAACCCGCTCTTCTCCTTCGCCGCTTTCAGTTTCGCGGCAAGCGCCCTTGCGCCGAGCAGCTCTCCGTTGCTCACAAGATCGCCGCAGATCAGCAGGGCATCCGGACTGGATGCTGACGCTTCTTCCAGAGCTGCATTCAATATAGCATCAATTTCCTCCATCAGGCGGAATTCCGTCATGGCGGCATTTTTCAGATTCTCCCGCCCTATCTCGCTGATAAGCTGGTCTGTGACATAATGTATGTCTGACATTATGGCAATGCGCGTTGTGGTCGTGTTCTCACCCGCTGTTGCATTTTTCATAATGGTTGGCACGACAGGCAGCACACCGTTTGAGGCATTTTTGTCCTGCGCTGCCGGAGAATTATTTCCATCCTCCGCTCCGTTACCGACAGTTCCGTCCTCATCGCTATCTGACACGCTGCCTTCGCTGAGGCTGTTCGAATCTGACGAGCTTTCACCGGCAACACTATTTGAATCAGTCACATCCGCATTCTTAACGTCCTCTGAAGACTTTGAGTCTTCAGCGTTGCCGTCATTCAGAGCAGACGCATTTTCAGACTTCACCTCTTTCGTATCAGATGCAGCATCCTCCTTGAGTGACTCCGATTCGGAAGACGTTTCAGACTTGCCTTCTGTTCCGTCTGCGGTGTCAGGTGTCTCGGATTCTGCAAATGACTCTCCGCTGCTCTCGCCGCTGTCTGTCACATTTTCACTATCCACGGCTGAGCCACTGTCGGAGACTGAACCTTCCGTATCGGACGAACCGGCCTCACTGTCGGAATATCCGGTGTCACTGTCTTCCGCTCCGGTGTCGCTGTCCGACTCCCGGCTACCCTCGGAAGACTCCGCTTCGTAATCCGTATCGTTATCCTCGCAGGAGTAGTCATCCGCTCCGTCATTCCCGGAAGTGTCTTCATACTCACCCTGGTCATATTCCCCGACATATTCCGATACATCAGAAAATGTATCCGGATCGCCGGCAGCATACACGGTACTGGTGCTTATCATAGAAGCAATCAGCAGCAGCGCCAAAGCTCGTTTCATATCTCCTTTTCCTCCTTAATTACATGATAACAAGTGCTAAAAGTATCATTCTGACAACGACTTCTTCGATTAGAAGGAATGCTACTTGAAACTCTTAATTATTATATCAGATATCACTATTATTTTGTACCTGTGCCCCAAAAGACCTCCGTACCCGCTGCAAAAACCTCTCAGCAATCGGCGAAAACGTCTGATACCGCTTCCACACCAGATAAAGCCGGGTCTCCAGCGCCGGTTCGAGCGGCCGGAACGCAAGCCCGCTCCCCGGGGTCGTATTCAGTAGCTTGTCAAATGTAAGCAGATAACCCAAATGCTCTTTTGCGAACATCGAGGCGTTGTAAGCCAGCCGGAAAGAGCCTTCCAAATGCAACTGAGCCATTTTCTCCTCCGCCCACCTCGGAATGTCATTTTCCCATGATTGTCTTGAACAGAACAGCGGCAGCCCGATCAGGTCATCCACCCGAATGACCTCTTTTTCCGTCAGCGGATCATCTTCCGGCATCACGACGCCCCAGACATCTGACTCCGGAAACATAATTGCCTCATACTTTGACGGATTCGGCTTCTCACAGAGGACGACAAAATCCAGAAGACCCTTATCCAGCTTCTCAACGACCTGCTCTGTATCGCCGCTCGTGATATGATACTGCAGTCCCGGATAGCTCTCCTTAAACCTGCTGATCTCCCTGGCTAGAAAACCGATCTGATAAGACTCGGCCAATCCAAAGTACAGGTCTCCGCCCGTGATATCATCGAGGGAGACAAATTCCCTTTCAATCTTATCCGCCATGCTCACAAGGTCTTCGGCACGGTTTCTCAGAAGCACGCCCTCATCCGTAAGCTTGATCGAAAATGAATGGCGCACAAAGAGCTTTTTCCCAAGCTCATCCTCCAGGGACTTCAGCTGCTTTGAGAGTGTGGGCTGCGTTACATGAAGATTCTCCGCTGCCCTCGTCATATTTTCTTCCCGCGCTACGGCGAGGAAATATCGAAGAGTTTTTATTTCCATCTGTATACGGCTCCTTCCAATTGAGATTTTTGTATCCCCTGTCAGAGATAAGTTTCATTTTGCGCATTCATCATAGACTCACGTCACGAAAATTCTGCGTCAGAGATTAAAATCGACTCACGAGAATGTGCCGGTCATTGTTCCGTACTTGCGCACTCCCACAAGCCTATGATATTCCACAACAGAATATCACGATTATAAAAAGCCGGCAAACATCTATAAAGGGACGGTTCCCGATAATCAGGATCCATCCTTTTTTACATGACTTTTCATTAAGAACTCCTTTATCAGGTTTCCAATATACTCCCCGTTAAAATAATGTTTCAGAGCAAATGCAAATTTTCTTTAGCCCTCCCGCCACACCTGACCGTATAAACAGCAGGAAATAAATATGATTTTCAGCTAATGTTAATAGTTGATCGAAAAGTGAATATAGGAGGATCTTCATCATGAGAAAAATGTATTTCGTAACAGGTCTTGCAGTATTGGCAGTCTCCGCTTCCATGTTTACCGGATGCGGCAGCCAGACAACCGCCAGTGCGCCGGCAGCCCGTCAGACAACGGAATCGACGTCATCCACAGCATCGACGGCGTCCGCAGCACCGACAGCAACGCAGGCTCCCGCCGCAACAGAATCCGTGGCTCAGTCTCAGCCGACTCAGAGCACCGCTGCAAAGGTTGCTGAAAATACAACTGCAAATACCGCCGCACAGATCACAGTCGATGAAGCAAAGAACGCGGCTCTCGCAAATGCCGGCCTGCAGGAGAGCGACGTCGTCTATAAGAAAGCACAACTTGAGACAGATGACGGAGTTCTGAAATATGAAATCGACTTCTATGCAGGAGATAACGAATACAATTTTGATATCGACGCTGCAAACGGTGCTGTTCTGAAATCCGAGAAAGAAATCATGGATGCAGAGGATATCGCAGAGAGGGATGCTCTTCTGGGCACAACTGCCGGTACAACAACACGCGCTGAGTCAGAAGGCATCACAGAGGATCAGGCTCTTGACATCGCACTGAACCATGCGGGCGTAGCGAAGAGCGATGTGACTTCTTCGTTTGTAAATAAAGATTTTGATGATGACAGGGGTATTACCATGTACGATGTCGAGTTCCATGTGGGCGCACAGGAATACAATTATGATATCGATATGACTACTGGCGAAATCTACGAGTTTGATTCTGAGATAGGCGACTGATCTGATTCATTATAAAAGATAACCATATACATTCTTTAAAAAGAAGCTGCCGCATTAAGGCGTGAAGCTACAATATATCGCAGATGCTATTTGCAAATGTCTGCTATATTGTAAGCTCGCCTGCTGCGGCAGCTTCTCTTTTTGGTATTCCATGTCTGAGACTATTTTCATTTTGCGCATTCATCATAGACCCACGTCACGAGAATTCTGCGTCAGAGATAAGTTTCACTTTGTGCATTCATCTCACGACTGAAGTCACGAGAGTTCTGCGTCAGAGATTAAATACTCTATTCCTCGTCTACGCCCTCCAGCCCATAGTACAAGATCTCATTATACCTGGCATTCGCCTGCTGACTCGCCTTCTTCTCCCTCCACGCGTCGATCTCACTTCGAATCGCCAGCATCTCATCGACTACGAGCTCCTCACTCTGCGGTTTGACATTATTGAGATAGGCAATCATCCGCTCCATCGCCTTAGGGCTTCCGAGGTGCTTCGCTATCGCCTCCCCAAGTTCTGCCGGAAACCCAAGTTCTTCTATCACGCGGACTAATTCGTCGCGGGTTCTTGCCCAGATTACTCTATTCGAAATCATATATTATCCTCCCTTTCGCATCTGACTCTCAATTCAAAACTCCCTCGTCAAATCCCTTATCCACTCCCCGTCAAAATAATGTTTCAGGGCAAATGGCATCTTCGCAAACTCGTCCGTGCACATCAGAAGATAGACGACAAGCGGAGGCAGCTTCAAAACAAATGCACTGACAAGCCCAAGTGGCACCGCAAAGCACCACATACACAGGATATCCAGCTTCATCCCATAGCTTGAGTCCCCTCCACACCTGAAAAGCGATGCGATCAGCAACGTATTCACGATCTGCCCCATCTGATACACCGTATTGACCGGAAGCATGACTCGAAGATAACCGGCAGCTGTGGGACTTAGCTTGAAAAACATCGGAATAATCGGACTGATAGCAAGAAGAATCAGTCCTTCAAATACACCGACGACCACCGTTGTGCGTAGCAACGACGACGCATCATGGCGGGCAAGCGAAAGATTGCCCGATCCGATCTCCTTCCCGAGCATGATAGACGACGCTGCCGCTATCCCGAATCCGACGGTCGTCACCAGATCTCTGGCAACCGTCACGATGGAATTGGCGGCCACGATGTCGGACCCGAGATGCCCCATGATGACAGAGTTCATGTTAAAAGCCAGTCCCCACATCGCGTCGTTGATAAAAGCCGGAAGGCAGTAGCGCCCAAAGTCACCGGCCAGCTCCCTCGGAATGCTGAACATGAGCCTGATTCCCCTCGGGAACACCTTCTGGCGGGCGTAATCCCACAAGCAGATAAAAAGTTCCACGCCGCGAGCGATCGAGGTGGCGAGGGCGGCGCCTGTAATTCCCATTTGCGGCAACCCGCACAGACCGAAAATCAGCACCGCATTCAGCACGACATTCAGGCAGAGGGTGAAGACGGAGACGGCGGTGGTCATTTGCACGCGTTCACAGCTCTTCATCACAGACAGATACGGCTGCGTGATTCCCATAAAGAAATACGAAAATGCGACCCACCTCAGATAGGAGCTTCCGGCAGAGGCGAGTTCGGGTACATTTGTCCAGATGGAAATGACCCAATGTGGACAAATGAGTGCCATCACGCTCACCGCTGTGGACACCGGCACGGAAATGAGGAACCCTATTCCGAATATACGTGCAATGGTCGGGCGGTCATCACGCCCCCAGTACTGGGAGGCCAGAATCGTCAGCGCCGAGGCGAGTCCGAAGTACATGATGTTCAAGATGAACTGCACCTGTCCCGCCAATGAGGATGCCGAGAGGACTGTCTGGTTCACCCGGCCGAGCATAAGCACGTCCGCCATGCTGACCGCAGAGGTTATAAGATTTTGAAAAACAATAGGCAGGAGCAGCGAAAAAAGCTGCTCATAAAAGCCGCTGCGTGCACCGATAAATTTCTTGATCATAGCGAAAGATGTATTGTAATTGTGTACCTTCAGGTCTGTGCGCTTGTACATGCGATCTCACGATTAAAGTCGCAAGCATCAGGCTCTTGAAATTGTATCACTTTGCGCTCGTGTCTCACGAAAAAATTCACAAGTATTGCGCGATGAAGGAAAAAATTTTATGCGAAAATTCGAAAAAGCATAAGCCCTCCGCACAACCCCTGCGTATAACATAATGTAGAAATTATACTAAAAGGCAAGTACAGACTTCTCTATTGTTTTTAGACTGATCGTGGAACTTACCAAATAGTAACAGGCTCAAGGCCAAACCACAATGACATGATTACAGTGCCAAAAGTTTCATTCTGACACCGAGCTTGATTGAGTGGAAAATAATCCGTAATCAACTTTTGGCGACCTTATCATATCATAAGTTAACAAAAAACTTCATAATGTGACCGAATAGCAGAAATCTTATCTCATCAGGCTATCTCGGATGTAAAAAGAAAAAGAAAAAAGAAAAGCGCAGGAGGATAATATCATGTTTTGTATTTCTTTAGCAGCAGGTTTGACAGCACTTACATTAACAACATCCGTATTTACAGGAGCTTCCGCAGTTACGAACCAGGGTGCAGCAGCAGCCCAGGCCTCAAAGCAGGCTGTGACAGCAACCGTAAATGCACAGATTTCCGTCGACGACGCAAAGAAAGCAGCCTTCACAAACGCAGGTCTAGCTGAAAGCGATGTCGTTCTCAAGAAAGCTGCCCTGGATTATGACGACGGCATTGCCAAGTACGATGTAGACTTCTTCTGGACTGACACTGAGTTCGAATATGATATCGACGCTACAACAGGCGCTGTGCTCAAATGCGAGAAGAGCATCATGGATGTAGAAGACTATGCTGAGAGAGACCTGCTTGTCAAAAAGGCAGCCGGCACGGCAGCACCTGCCCAGACCCAGGGTGTGACTGAGGATCAGGCTCTTGATATCGCACTCAAGCACGCAGGCCTTACAAAGGATGCTATCTCAGCTCTCCGGATCCATCAGGATTATGACGACGATATGGGCGTCACAAAGTATGAGATCGAATTCCATGTAGGAGCTACGGAATACAGCTACGATATCAATTCAACTACAGGAGAGATCTACGAGTCTGAGGTTGATATTAACGACTAATGTGAATCATGACTCTGCGACAGACATGCGTAACTGATGTGGGTCACAAGGCCAAAGTCAACACAGAAGACCGACGTGATTCTTGAACATGAAGTCAGATTTCATTTTACGCGCGTATCATTGACTCTCGTCACGAGTATTGCGCGATGAAGAATAAATAAAGCATATATCAAGGACGATTCTTCGAGGTGGTATATTACGTGATGTGTTTAGAGCAAATCACGTATCCACACTTCTGAAGAACCGTCCTTTTTGCATTTTTATGTACAGTCTTTCATGCTTTCATGTAAGTCCACGTCCATGCTCCGAGGACCGAGTTTCCCGCAAAGTATCGAACGCTGAACATCCGATTTTTTTCAAATTTATTGTCCAAAAGCTGAGTGCCGGGTTTCATACAAGTTTATTGTCCAAAAGCTGGGTGCCTGTTTCATTTTCATCACCAGGCCGCTTTCCTATTGAGAAAATATCCCGCGACCGAGCCGACCAAACCACCTACGATGTGGGCAGTGTTTGAGATATTATCCGAAATCACGATACCTTCATAGACCTGCTGCCCGATGAATATACAGGCGACCAGGATAAATGTGAGCGGAATCTCGCCTTCCCTGAAGTTGGTGAACGAGGCTATGATGATGAATGCAAATACCACTCCGCTCGCACCGCAAAGTCCCACGTTCCAGAAAAACAGGTAATTGATAATTCCGGTCACGACGGCTGTCACTAAGATGATTTCGATCAGCATTTTTGATCCGTATTTTTCTTCAAGCATCGGACCGAGAAGCAGGATGTACGACGCGTTCCCGATGAAGTGCGCCCAGTCGACGTGCCCGAACACATGCGTAAAGAAACGCAGGTAAGTAAGCGGGTTAAGAAGTGACGAATGGTATGTCATAAAGAGGAGTCGGGTGCTCTTCCCACCTGTCAGAATGCCGATGATCAGCACTACGAGGCAGATAAGTATGAAGGTCAGGACGACAGGGGCGTTGTAGGAGATGTGTAGTTTCTTTTTCATTTTATACCTCTATCTTTGTCGTTCGGGGATGAACCTCAGTTTTTACATTCAAGGTATCCTCAGGCTTTATTTTCACTGCGCAAGGCGTATGACTCACATATTTTCTCTGTGCAAGGCGTATGGCTCACATATTTTCACTGCGCAAGGCGTATGGTTCACATATTTTCTCTGCGCAAGGCGTATGGCTCACAAACCACGCGAGTAAAGCTCCATCTTGTTGATCACACCCTGTGCATCTATGCCCGGGTGCGTGAGATACATGCGGCAGATCTGTTCGGCGAAGTCTTCGGAAATGTTATATTTGCCCGCTATTTCCGGGACCGACAATCCTTTTTGTATATCCCGCACCGCTCCGATGATAATCAGGTTGAGGTCGGAGGGGGGCGGAATGTTCATTTTCCTTACTTTATGTTCAATCTCGACTTTCTTCACAACCGGCTGCCCGCTTCCCAGTTCCATGAGCATCAGCGTGATGGGCTGGGTAAAACGGCGCGGACCGCAGCTGCCCGGGTTCAGGAAGAGAATCTGTCCGTCGCGGAACGTCTCATACTTGTGAGAATGTCCGAATATGACGATGTCGGCGTCAACATCGCCCGGAATATCGCGCTTCTTGTGCGTCATAAAAAAACGGTGGCCCTCAAGCTCAAATGCGAGCTGCATCGGCAGATCTTCCGCCCAGGCGCGATCATTATTGCCGCGAACGACCTTAAGAGGAGCGATCTGACGAAGCTTGTCCAAAATCTCCGGCTTTGCGATATCCCCCGCGTGAAGGATGAGATCGCAGCCTTGCAGGGCTTCGAGAACTTCGGGGCGGAGCATGTTGTGAGTGTCTGAAAGAATTCCTATTTTCATTGAGTTCACCCCGCCACCAGAGGCAGCACATAATTCACCCAGAACCAGCTGACCGGCATGACAAGCACCATGGCCGGGATCATATCGGCTATCGGGAACATTTTCACCTTGATCATGCGGAAGCCGGTCGCGATCAGCAACACGCCTCCGCAGGCCTTGAAATCATTGATCATCGCCGGAGTCGTCAACGGATAGATCACGCCGGCGAGAAGGAACAGAATCATAAATATGACAAATTGCGGCAGGGCGATGACCGAAACCACCACTCCGAGAGAACACGCAAATATCATCGCCGTCGGCAAGTCAAGTATCGATTTTGAGATGAGAATGCTGTTGTCCCCGCTCATTCCCGATACAATTGTTCCGTAGATACCGGTTCCGCTGGCACAGAAAAGGACAATCACGGTGACAAGCTCATCGGTGAACTCTTTCTCCGAAAGGCCGTTTGACGGAGCTTTGATGAAGCGGCTGATCAGCTTCTGCATTGCGCGGCCGCCGTCGTTGATGCGGTCACCCAGATGAATCGCGAGACCGAGCGCGGTCCCAAAGACGACGGAGAAGATGACGGCGGGCATATTTTCCATAAGTCCGATGGAGCTGATACCCATAGTCATCGAGCACGCACCGAATACCATGCTGAGTTTGGTCTTGAAATCGGTGCTGAGATGTTTACCCAACACGCTTCCGAGGATGCCTCCGATGATAACAGCGGATATATTGATGATGATTCCGATTGGCATATGTGTCCCTCCCGATGCGGATAGTGTGCCGACTTGATGTTGTCAATGTCTCGCTGCTATTATTCTATCAAAACCTGGGGTGTTGCGCATGATTTTTTTGATTTCTCCTGCTCAGGGCTCTACACTACCGAAGTAGCCGGCTTTTCTGCCCCTGCTTCGGTATTCTCGCTTTTGATTTCCCTGCTCAGGGCACTACTTTACCGAAGTAACCGGCTTTTCTGCCCCTACTTCGGTATTCTTGCTTTTGATTTCTCTTGCTCAGGGCTCTACACTACCGAAGTAGCCGGCTTTTCTGCCTCTGCTTCGGTATTCTCTTTCTTGATTTCTTCTGCTCAGGGATCTACTTTACCGAAGTAACCGGCCTTTCTGCCCCAGCTTCGGTATTCTCACTTTTGATTTCTCCTGCTCAGAGCTCTACTTTACCGAAGCAATCGGCCTTTCTGCCCCAGCTTCGGTATTCATTCAAAATTTCCCATCTTCACATCAAGATACGCTTCCTCAAACCCGTACGGATTCTCTCCCTCTCCTATTACATACTCTCCTGTCTGCCACATGAGAGTTGCCATCGCTGTCTCATCCTCGGACAGTCCGCAAAGCCCGAACGGCGGTTCGTAGACCAATTCACCGTTAAACATGATCCTGACAATCTCGCGCATATTGGGATTGTCCGACTCCCGGTGTACCACCCTGCTCTCTACCTCGAGATGCTCAAGGTGCGGCTCGTTGGTCTCATCCAGATAGCGCACTGTGTCGCCCTGAATCTCGCCTCGAAGTTCCTGAACCTCGCCGCGTCTTCCCTGAATCTCCCCGCGCTGCCCCTGTACCTTCAGCATATTTCCGCGAATCGTCGAGTGATACTGCTCCGAATCGAAATCGTACACAGCAACTTTTCCGTTCTCGAAGGTAAACAGAGCCAGCGCCCTCTTCTTCATGGCGATACGCCCATCCGTAAAGGTCTCATAGCGGTTCTTTGTCTCGGTCGTTGCAAATGCAAACTCCTTCCCTCTGACCTCGTAGCCGACATCAGGTCCGATTCCGAGGAACGCCCTGATCAGGCTGGCACCGTGATACTCATGTGCAATCGAGACAACTGCATATTCCGGCTCTCCTATAAAACCCTTTTCGATGACTTTCAGCAGAGCACGGTTCAGCGGATATCTTGTATACTGTTCCGCAACAGTCAGCTTACATCCGCTTTCGAGCAAACTCCTTATCTTATCAGCCTCCTCTTCCGTCTGCGCTACAGGCGTCTCACAAAGAACCGGGAAGCCTCGTTCCATCCACTCGATGCTGACACTTGCGATAGAAGGTTTATTGACCGAAACGACCACAAAATCGGGTTTCATCGAAACGCATTCCTCGATCGATGTTGTAGCATGGATGGAATACTGCTTACTGTATCTTTCCGCTTTCTCTTCCGTGCGGCACAGCAGTGCGCAGAGCTCAAAGTTCTGTGGCAGAGCTTTCGCTATGCGCACATAGTGGAGGGCACGCCAGCCGGAACCGATTATGATAAATTTGAATTTCTTTCCATTTGTTACTCCCATGATTGTATCTCCCTGTATTATATAGTTCCCCGTTAGCGTGTTTCTGCCGCTTATTCCCGTCAGGTATAGTATATATCTCCTTAACTGCTACGAATTCATTCAGGATACATCACAATCCTGAGCTAATAGGCCGCCGCAAGAACATCTCCTTTGAGGTAGAGATTTCCCTTCACATCTTCTTTGATCGGATCTATCTGCTCTTTTTTAACCATATATGCAAGATTCTGCCTGGAGCATTGCAGAGAATCACACGCTTCCGTGGTATCTAACACATTATTCTTTACGAACGAGAAAAAGTCATCCAGCTTCAGTGGGATTTCTATGCTGTTTTTATATAGCGATGAGGATGCTATGTCTATTGAATCATTGAAAGTAACTGCATAGCCTCCGGGTGTAATTTTACCTGAACGATAGAGCTGATCATTTCTGAGGATTTTTTCGATGTCTCTATCCTCCAGTGCATAGTTACCTGAAAATGCATTCAAGTCTGCCTTCCTGACACTTCCATCAAGAAAAAAGCAAAGCAGGATATGATTTTCACACAGAATGCAGTCTTTCAGATTTCTTTTACTTCGCTCGACGACATATTCCGGCATCTTCGTGAGCTTTCTGATATAAAGACTGTCCTGAGAACAAACGCCTCCTGACTTTTCGAGAAAAGTCATTTCATCATACTCCTTCAGCTTATGAGTATTCAAAATCATACCGATATTCTGTCTGCCGCTCGGAATAATACGTTCTCTGACCCACATAAGACTGATATCTCTCGGTATGGTAAAAATGCCTCTCTTGACAAAGCTCGTCATGAGGAGCGGTGCATTCCACTCATCAAGGTAGCCCTGCAATTCTATGATGAACGTTCGGCTCTTCTTATAATAGATTAAGGTTCCAATCGATAATTCATTTTCCCGGTCCAGTATCTCATAAATTTTCATAAATAGAATACCTTCCAAAAATCATGTCCCATATTTTGTTGAGATAAATATCCGGCAAGACACCCTGAAGTCCGTCTAATAAATGATCCCGGGCTGAAGAAGTCAGCTTATTTGGGAACACACTTTTTTTATCATTTATCAGGTTCAGGTTGCCGAAGCATGAAAATGTCCCGATAAAATTATTACAGGGTCTGTCACTCAGAACATCAAATTTCGAGGCCGCCTCTTCCGTAGAGCATGAATAAAGCAGAGATAAACCGTGATCAAAAAGCGGGGAAATTCTCAACGTCCGAGCTCTCGCATTTCTTAAGACTTCTATATTAGCTCCATGGCGATCCCGATTAAGAATCAGAAAATCCACCACAATCATAGCATCAATATACTCTCTCCATCCATTTCGCACACAGAAATCATAGTGAGACTCTCCGGAAAAAGCATTAGTTCGATAATAGTCATCCAAGGCAATTTTACTCTCACCCCGCTGTTTAAAATCTTCGGAAGCGCACAGATATGTAGTATATGTTCTGCCTTCTATTTCTATTTCCGCATGTATTAATTCATAGTGAAGATGTGGGATCCCGAGTGCCGTAAGCAGTCTGTCAACAATAATCTCATTAATACATTCATGTCCAATGATGCCGACAGCCGGATCAAAATTGGAAAGCTTGTAATATATTTTATTATTGTTCAGCGTAGAACTGCTTTTCAGAAAAGTTCCCGCTGTCCCGCTGGAACTCCTTATATGAGACCACCTCAGATAAGTGAGGTCCTGTAAATCGTGTATAATCCTTGTTTCCATCAAGCGCTCCACATACAATTGTCTTTTACGTGCGTCAAATATTTCATTCTCTTAATCCCGATTATACCTTTTTAATTGACGCTCGTCAAATACTACTGCAAACCAAGAACGCCTCGGCGTTCTTGCCGCGCCGCGCATGGTGCGAAGCACCTTCCTTAATGCGCGGCTGCGATCCGCCAGAGGCTTTTAATCTCTGACGCAGGTTTGTATCCCATGTCAGAGACAAGCTTCATTTTGCGCATTCATCTCACGACTAAAGTCACGAGAATTCTGCGTCAGAGATTAATTCCTTCTACCGTAATCACTCCCCCATCTTCTTCCTCAGCCAACCCTCATACTTCTCCTCAAATATGCGCTCGGCCTCACTCCCAATCTCAGGAATCTCGACCATCCGATGTTCCCAGGAAGACAGGTAAGCCGCATTGGACATAAGCAGGCTCTTCCGCCCCTCTCTTCCATCCGCAACACTTTGACCTCGTCCCAGGCATTCATTGGCAAATGCCCTCAGCACCTCCCCATAAGGATCCTCCTCCTGCTTCGGAACGATCTCAGACCAGGTCCCGTTAATTTTCCTGAAATAATCCGTTGATGTCCGGCGATACTCGGCCTCTTTCATGCCAAGCTCCTCTGTGAGCTCTCCGATTCGCATTTTCCCGTTCTCGCAGACAAGCAGGGCCTCATCGAGAGAGATCTCCAACCGATTCACGCCCGGAGCTTCGCCGGTGCAGGAGATGAAGGTTCCGGTGGCGCCATTTTCCCACTCCATGTACATCGTAACATCATCCTCGACCTCAATGTCGTGAAAATGTCCTTCAATACAGAAGCCCTGAACCCTGGCAGGCATACCGCAAATCCACTGCATCAGGTCAAGATTGTGCGGACACTGATTGAGAAGGACACCGCCACCGTCTTTTGCCCAGGTTGCGTGCCACGAACTCGACGAGTAATACTTATTCGGGCGATACCAGTCAGTAACAATCCAATTCACACGTTTCAGCCCGCCGTACCGGCCGCTTGTGACGATCTCGCGGAGAAGCTGATAGACAGGCAGTGTCCGCTGATTAAAGACCATCCCGAAAGTCGTACCGGCTTCGTCCGCAGCTTCCTCCATAAGGCGGGCTTGCCGGCTGTAAACGCCGGATGGCTTGTCAGACAGCACGTGCAATCCGTTCCGGAAAGCCCGGATTGCGATCTCCTCATGCGAATAGTGTGGCGTTGCAATGACGACGGCATCAAGTGCCAGATTGCCTCTTTCAACAGCATCAAAAAGAGCATCGGCAGATTCAAAGACAGGCACTTCCTCAGATATTAACTTGCGGTACGGGTCGCGCACCCGCGTGACTGCGGCGAGTTCCAGCCCCGGTATCTGACCGTTTTGAATGAGACTGGCGTACTTGCTGCCCATATTTCCTACTCCGATAACAGCGGTTTTCATCATGTGCGACTCCTTTCATAACGTTTACAGTTGATTACAAAGCCCCGATTCCTATCTAAAGTACCATCGTAAGCGCTCTGTCGATGCATTTGATGTGAAAGACTGTTCACTTACTATATACTGGAAATCTACAGTTGATTATACATCTACTCTTTTATCTTACCTTAAAATCCACATATTTACTACTATTTCAGCTCACGCTCATAAGGTATGACTCCAGAACAATCAGCGAATAGAAAGATTCCATTCAAAAAGGAGCTGCCGCACGAAGCTCTGCCCAACGAAGTGCCGGTATTCTATGCATATTCCGACTGTCTTCGTTGTGCAGGACTCCATGCAGCAGCCCCTTCAATCAGCTACCGCTTTGCCCGTAAGCGCAAAGCCTTAATCATTATTTGTTGGACTGACTCCGGCGTTTGATCACCACAATGACCGCACCTGCTGCTACAAGCAGAATGATGTACAGCATAATCGGTGAATTATCGCCTGTCTTGGCTCCGGTAGTCTTAGCGTTAGCCTTAGCCTTTGTCGTTGTGCCCGTTGTGCTCTTGGTAGATACAGACGTCGAGCTCGCGGGTCTCTGTGTAATTGTTGTCTTGTTTTCAGAATTGCCGCCAGTAATCTTCTGGTCTGTCATGACGATTACTGAAACGATTTTGCCATCTCTGATGATGTTGCCATACTTATCGATGTCAAATGCGATTCTCGCCGCTCTCAGATAACCGGCCGGTGCCTGGTCTTCATACAGGTAATAGGATCCTGCAGTAAGTCCGGTAATAGTATGCTCCTTACCTGCCTCTGTCGTCCAGTTTGCACCCTTGACTTCCTTATTATTGCGATAAGAAATCTTAAGTTTCGCACCGCCTAACAGGTTTCCGTCCGTATCCTGCTTCCTTACCTTGACACTAATCATCTTGTCCTGAACGAGCAGCACGCCATCCTTAACGGCTGTCGTCGTCTTAGTCGTATCGATGCTGCCGTCTTCTTTCAGAACAAACTTTGTATCCGCTGTAAGAGCATAGCCCGTCGGTGCAACGGTTTCACTCAGAGTATATGTTTCACCCGGCTTAAGACCGGTTACCACATGGACCGCCTTCGTGGATGTCCACTCATCGATGACCTGTCCGTCCTTATCAAGTATCCGGATCTTCGCACCTTCAAGTTCCGCACCGCTTGCGATATCTACCTTGGAAATCTTGACTGATATTTTGGTATTCTCGACCAGATATACGATGTTTCCGTCCGCATCCTTGGTCGTTGCAAGCTCTGTCTGGATTGTTCCGTCTTCGTTTACAGAGAATGCAATATCCGTTGTCAGCTTACCGTAGCCTTCCGGAGCAGTCACCTCACGGAGTAAGTACTTCTTACCGTGTTCAAGCTTGCTGCCAAAGTCATGCGTCTCGCCTTTCTTCGATGTCCATCTCTCGAGAACAGTCTCCTTACCGTCCTGACCGCTTTCAACAACTGCAAGATCAGCGCCTTCAACTTCTTCACCGGTTCCGGCGTCTACTTTGTTGACCTTGAAGTTGATTTCTGAAGCAGTAATATTGACCGGGAATATTCCGTCCTCACCGAGCGGTGAAGTAGAACCATCCTCATTGAGTCTAAGAATGTTGCCATCCTTATCCACTCTGAACTTCAGGGAATCTACAGCCTCATATCCTGCCGGAACTTTCTCTTCGAGCGTATACGTCTCGCCAAGTATGAGCTCCTTGATTTCATGCTCTTTATCCTCGGTCTCCCATTCATCGACAACTTCATTGTCACTCTTCCGAACAATCATTCTCACGCCTTTGACCGTTTTTCCTGTTCTCTTATCAAAGAGAATGATCTTAACGTTAACCTTGATACGTTCGTCCTTCATCGTGACGATGCCGTCCTTGGCGTTTGCATCCTCGACCAGCTTACCGTCCTTGATGACAAATGTTATTGACTCAGCCTTCTTGTAACCATCCGGTGCAGTCTCCTCTGTCAGAGTATATGTGCCATCCGTAAGTCCGGCCACTGTATGAACTATGCCATCCGATGTCCAGCTCTCGACTACCTCATTGACTTCCTGGCCGGCAATATTTGCGATTCTGGTAACTGTCAATTCAGCACCCTGCAGTTCATTGCCCGCTCCTGCATCGACCTTGCTGATCTTAACGTCTGTCTTCTTCAATGCATCCAGCATTGTTACGACGCCGTCCTCAGCATTTTCGCCTTCGACCAACTTGCCGTTCTTGATTGTGAACTCGATACTCTCAGCTACTTCGTAGCCTTCCGGTGCGCTTGTCTCTGTCAGGACATATCTGCCGTCTTCAAGATCTGCAATCTCATGCTGCGTGCCGTCTGATGTCCAGCTATCGACCTTCTTATCAACCTCCTTGCCGCTTGCATCTGCGATCTTTCTTACAGTAAGTTCTGCACCTTCAAGTTCATTGCCCTGTCCAAGTACCTGCTTACTGATGGATACGCCGCCCTTGTACAGCTCGTCCTTCATTGTGACGACGCCATTCTTTGCGTTCTCGTCTTCGACCAGCTTGCCGTCCTTGATTGTAAATGTGATGGATTCAGCTTTCTTGTATCCGTCCGGTGCACTTTCCTCAACGAGAGTATATGTGCCGTCCGTGAGACCTGCCACCGTGTGAACAGTTCCGTCGGAGTTCCAGCTTGCAACTACCTCATCCTGTCCTTCCTTGGTAATGGTCAGTGTTGCGCCTGCCAGTTCATTGCCCTGACCTGCATCGACCTTGCTGATCTGTACATCCGTCTTCTTCTGCTCGTCCTTCATTGTGACGACGCCGTCCTTGACATTTGCATCCTCGACCAGTTTACCGTCCTTGATGACAAAGGTAATCGACTCAGCGACATTATATCCTTCCGGCGCAGACTCCTCTGTGAGAGTATATGTGCCGTCTGTGAGACCTGCGATATCGTGTACCTTGCCGTCAGATGTCCAGCTCGCAACGTTCTCGCTGACCTCAGCGCCTGCTGCATCCGCAATCTTTGTTACCGTAAGGTTTGCGCCTGTCAGTTCATTGCCCTGACCTGCATCCACCTTGCTGACCTTAACGTCCGTCTTGAACTGCTCGTCCTTCATTGTGACGACGCCGTCCTTAACATTCTCGTCTTCTGCCAGCTTGCCGTCCTTAATTGTAAATGTGATGGATTCAGCCACCTTATATCCGTTCGGTGCACTTTCCTCGATAAGAGTGTATGTACCGTCTGTAAGGCCTGCAATCTCGTGTATTGTGCCATCAGATGTCCAGCTCTCAATCAGGTCATTGACCTCGTTACCGGCAATATCAGCTACACGGGTTACCGTGAGTGTTGCACCTGCAAGTTCATTGCCCTGGCCTGCATCTGTCTTGCTGATCTTGACATCTGTCTTCTTCATTGCATCCTGCATTGTGACAACACCGCCCTGAGCGTTCTCACCTTCGAACAGCTTGCCTTCGATGATTGCGAAAACAATGCTCTCTGCTACTTCATAGCCTTCCGGTGCGCTGATCTCTGTCAGTACATACGTACCGTCTGTAAGATCCGCAATCTCATGCTGCATGCCGTCTGTCTTCCAGCTGTCAACAAGTTCATTGACTTCGTTGCCGGATGCATCTGCAATCCTTGTTACTGTAAGGTCCGCACCTGCCAGCTCATTGCCCTGGCCAAGTACCTGCTTACTGATAGATACGCCGCCCTTGTACTGCTCATCCGCCATTGTGACGATGCCGTCCTTGACGTTCGCATCTTCTACCAGCTTGCCGTCCTTAATTGTAAATGTAATAGATTCTGCCTTCTTGTAGCCGTCCGGCGCACTTTCCTCAACAAGAGTATATGTGCCATCCGTGAGACCTGCCACCGTGTGAACAGTTCCGTCGGAGATCCAGCTTGCAACTGCCTCGTCCTGACCTTCCTTGGTGATGGTCAGTGTTGCGCCTGCCAGCTCATTGCCCTGACCTGCATCGACCTTGCTGATCTGGACGTCTGTCCTGTACAGCTCATCCTTCATCGTGACGACGCCGTCGGCAGCATTTTCATCCTCTGCCAGCTTGCCGTCTTTGATTACAAATGTAATAGACTCAGCTACCTCATAGCCGTACGGTGCGCTCGCCTCGACAAGAGTATATGTGCCATCCGTGAGGCCTTCTATTTCATGAACACTGCCATCGGATGTCCAGCTTTCAATCACCTCGCTGACTTCCTCGCCTGCAATATTCACTATTCTTGTGACTGTCAATTCGGCACCGACCAGTTCACTACCGGCTCCTGCATCGACCTTGCTGACCTTGACGTTCGTCTTCTTCAGAGCATCCTGCATCGTAACTACGCCGCTCGAAGCATTCTCGCCGTCTACCAGCTTGCCTTCCTTAATTGTGAACTCAATGCTCTCTGCTACTTCGTAGCCTTCCGGAGCACTTGTCTCTGTCAGGACATACTTGCCGTCTGCAAGATCTGCAATGTCATGCTGCGTGCCGTCCGTTGTCCAGCTCTCAACAATTTCGCTGACTTCTGTGCCTGCTGCATCAGCAACCTTCGTTACTGTAAGGTCCGCACCTGCCAGTTCTGTACCCTGTCCGAGCGCTACCTTGCTGATGGATACGCCGCCCTTGTACTGCTCATCTGCCATCTTGACGATGCCGTCAACGATCGCATCATTGCCTTCCTCGACCAGCTTGCCATCTTTAATTGTAAATGTAATAGATTCTGCTTTCTTGTAGCCGTCCGGCGCACTCTCTTCTGTCAGAATATATGTGCCGTCTGTAAGGCCTGCTACTGTATGGATGCTGCCGTCAGATGTCCAGCTCTCAACTACCTCATCGACTTCCTTACCGGAAGCATCTGCGCTTCTTGTCACTGTAAGCTCTGCACCCGCCAGCTCTGTTCCTGCGCCGATATCGACCTTGCTGATCTGAACGTCTGTCTTATACTGCGCATCCGCCATCTTGACTACGCCGTCAACGATAGCATCGTTTCCTTCCTCGACAAGCTTGCCGTCTTTAATTACAAATGTAATAGATTCAGCAACCTTGTAGCCATCCGGTGCACTTTCCTCTGTAAGAGTGTAGGTGCCGTCCGTAAGTCCCGCTACTGTGTGAATGCTGCCATCAGAGATCCAGCTGTCAACCGCCTCGCTGACCTCAGTACCTGCTGCATCAGCGATTCTTGTCACTGTAAGCGTTGCGCCTGCCAACTCATTGCCGGCTCCTGCATCGACCTTGCTGATCTGAACGTCGGTCTTCTTCTGCTCGTCCTTCATTGTGACGACGCCGTCCTTGGCGTTCTCGTCTTCGACCAGCCTGCCGTCCTTAATTGTAAATGTGATGGATTCAGCGACCTTATATCCGTTCGGTGCACTTTCCTCAACAAGAGTATATGTGCCGTCCGTAAGGCCTGTGATCTCATGTACTGTGCCGTCAGATGTCCAGCTCTCAATCAGGTCATTGACTTCGTCACCTGCGATGTCCATAACTCGCGTCACCATGAGCATAGCGCCGATGAGCTCTCCGCCCTGACCTGCATCTGTCTTGCTGATCTTGACGTCTGTCTTCTTCATCGCATCCTGCATTGTAACAACGCCGCTCGAAGCATCCTCGCCGTCTACCAGCTTGCCGTCCTTAATTGTGAACTCAATGCTTTCTGCTACTTCATAGCCTTCCGGAGCACTTGTCTCTGTCAGGACATACTTACCGTCTGCAAGATCAGCGATTTCATGCTGCTTGCCATCCGTTGTCCAGCTGTCAATAAGTTCGCTGACTTCATTTCCGGACGCATCTGCAATCTTTGTTACTGTAAGGTCCGCGCCTGCCAGTTCCTTGCCCTGTCCAAGCACTTCCTTGCTGATGGATACGCCGCCGCTGTACTGCTCGTCTGCCATCACAACTACGCCATCAACGATCGCATCATTGCCGGCAGAAACCAGCATGCCATCCTTAACGGTAAATGTGATAGATTCAGCTTTCTTATAGCCGTCCGGTGCGCTCTCCTCAACGAGTGTGTAAATGCCGTCTGTAATACCGGATACTACATGGATACTGCCGTCAGAGATCCAGCTGTCAACTGCCTCATCCTGACCTTCCTTCGTGAGGGTCAGTGTAGCGCCTGCAAGTTCATTTCCGGCACCTGCATCAATCTTACTGATCTTAACATCCGTCTTCTTCTGGCTGTCCTTCATTGTGACGATGCCGTCCTCGGCGTTTGCATCTTCGACCAGCTTGCCGTTCTTGATTACAAATATAATGGACTCAGCAATCTCGTACCCTGCCGGAGCGCTCGACTCTGTCAGAGTATAAGTACCATCCGTCAGGCCGTTTACTTCATGTACAGTTCCATCCGATGTCCAGCTCTCGACTGTCTCGATGACCTCTGTACCTGCTGCATCTGCAATTCGTTCAACAGTAAGCTTTGCACCGATCAGTTCATTGCCGGCTCCTGCATCGACCTTGCTGACCTTGACATCTGTCCGGAACAGCTCGTCCTTCATTGTAACGATGCCGTCCTTAGCGTTCGCGTCTTCGACCAGCTTGCCGTCTTTAATTGTAAATGTGATGGATTCCGCTACCTTATAGCCGTTTGGCGCACTTTCCTCGACGAGTCTGTATGTGCCGTCCGTAAGACCTGCCACCTCATGAGCGGTGCCATTGGACGTCCAGCTCTCGATCAGATCGTTTGCCTCATTGCCATTGATATCTGCAATCCTTGTAACTGTGAGTGTAGCACCCTTAAGCTCTGCTCCGGCACCTGCGTCAACCTTGCTGATCTTGACATCAGTGGTCTTCAGCGCATCCTTCATTGTAACGACGCCGTCCTTAGCATAGCTGCTCTCGACCAGCTTGCCGTCCTTCAATGTGAACTCAATACTCTCCGCTACTTCGTAGCCTTCCGGAGCGCTTGTCTCTGTCAGGACATATGTGCCGTCCTCAAGATCTGCGATCTCGTGCAGTGTTCCGTCGGATGTCCAGCTCTCGATTGCCTCTGTCTCACCCTTCTTTGTCACCGTGAGAGATGCACCTGCAAGCTCCGTACCCTGGCCAAGCGCCTGCTTGCTGACAGATACGCCGCCGGTGTACTGCTTATCCTGCATTGTAACAACGCCATTAATAACGTTCTTGTCTTCGACCAGCTTGCCGTCCTTGATGACAAATGTAATCGACTCCGCCTTCTGATAGCCGTCCGGGGCACTCAGCTCTGTCAGAGTATATGTACCGTCCGTCAGACCTTCCACTACGTGGATGCTGCCGTCGGACTTCCACTTGTCGACTGTTTCATCCTGGCCTTCTTTCGTAAGGATCAATGCAGCTCCGACGAGCTCATTGCCCTGTCCTGCATCGACCTTGCTGATCTGAACGTCCGTCTTCATCAGCTCGTCCTTCATTGTGACGATGCCGTCCTTGGCGTTCTTGTCTTCGACCAGCTTGCCGTTCTTGATGACAAATGTGATGGACTCTGCGACCTTATAGCCGTCCGGTGCGCTCTCCTCAACAAGTGTGTATGTGCCGTCTGTAAGACCTGCCACCTCATGGACGCTGCCGTTCGATGTCCAGCTCTCGATCACGTCGCTCACTTCATTGCCGTCGATATCGGCGACTCTTGTTACGGTAAGTGCAGCGCCGATCAGTTCATTGCCGGCTCCCGCATCGACCTTGCTGATCTTGACGTCTGTCTTCTTCAGGGCATCCTGCATCGTTACAACGCCGCCCTGAGCATTCTCGCCTTCAACCAGCTTGCCGTTCTTGATCGTGAACTCTATGCTCTCGGCTACCACGTAGCCTTCAGGAGCGCTCATCTCTGTCAGGACGTATGTACCGTCCTCAAGATCTGTGAGTTCCTTCTGTGTTCCGTCAGTTTTCCAGCTTGCAATTTCCTTGCTGACTGCCGTGCCTTCTGCATCAGCGATCTGTTTTACTTCCAGAACCGCGCCTGCCAGTTCTTTGCCCTGTCCAAGCACTTCCTTGCTGATGGATACGCCGCCGCTGTACTGCTCGTCTGCCATCGTGACGATGCCGTCCTTGACATTTGCATCTTCTACCAGCTTACCGTCCTCAATTGTGAATGTTATAGATTCTGCTTTCTTGTAGCCGTTCGGAGCGCTCTCCTCAACGAGTGTGTAAACGCCGTCCGTGAGCCCTGCTACCGTGTGAACCGTTCCGTCGGAAGTCCAGCTGTCAACAGCCTCTTCCTGACCTTCCTTCGTGAGGGTCAGCGTTGCGCCTTTAAGCTCATTGCCAGCGCCTGCATCGACCTTGCTGATCTGAACATCCGTCTTCTTCTGCTCGTCCTTCATCGTGACTATGCCGTCCTTGGCGTTCTCGTCCTCGACCAGCTTGCCGTCCTTAATTGTAAATGTGATAGACTCTGCGACCTTATAACCCTTCGGTGCGCTCTCCTCTGTCAGAGTGTACGTGCCGTCTGTAAGACCTGTCACCTCATGG
>JAFRGQ010000028.1 GCA_017433725.1 Lachnospiraceae bacterium | reverse complement strand
CGTAAAAGAGAGCAGGCGGCAGAGAAACCAAGCCAAGGATTACGGAAGTGTAAGCAAAAAGGACGAGTACTTCCGTAAAAGAGAGCAGGCGGCAGAGAAACCAAGCCAAGGATTACGGAAGCGAGAGCAAAAAAGCCGGCTGCTTCCGTAAAAGAAAGCAGCCGGCAAAGAAATCACAGCATCGTACGAATCGGCTTTCCTGCCAAATACGCATACACATTCTCAAATGCCATCTCCGCCCGCCGATCAATCGACTCTCTCGTGTCAAATCCGACATGCGGCGTGCACACAAGATTCGGCACGCCAAGAAGCGGGTGACCTGCCGGCAGCGGCGGATCCTTCTCATAGACATCAATGCCGGCTTTGATCTTGCCTGCTTTCAGCGCTTCTGCAAGCGCCTGATCATCCACAACGGGACCTCTTGCCGTGTTGATCAGGATCGCGCCCTGCTTCATCTGGCTAATCTCTTTTTCGCCGATCAGACCGCGGGTGTCGGGTGTGAGCGGAGTATGGATGGAAATGATATCCGCCTGCTTCATTACTTCATCCAGAGGCATCAATTCAATGCCGAGCTCTTTCGCGCGCGGTCTGACACTTCTGTTGTAGCCTATTACGCGGCAACGGAAAGCTTTAAAAATCTCTGCGGTTCTGCAGCCGATCGCACCGGTTCCGATGATTCCGACCGTGCGCCCTGCAAGCTCGTTGCCGGCAAGTGTGCCTTTTCCGAGCCCTGCCTGTACAGCGGCGTTGCATTCCGTAATGTTGCGGAGGCAGTCCAGTGTGAGACCGACTGTGAGCTCTGCGACGGCGTCATCACAGTAGCCGCCTGTGTTGGAGATTCCTACATTTTTCTCTTTGCAGGCGTCGGTGTCGACGTGATCGATTCCGACGAACGCTACGGAGATGAATTTCAGGTTCTTATCAGCCTGAATGACCTGTCCCGGCAGCGGGTGGTTGGCAATTATGAGGATGTCGGCGTCGTCCGCGCGGCGGATCAGTTCATCTGTGTCGGTGGTGAAGGAATCGTAGGCTGTGAATGTGTGACCGTCGTCTCTCAGTTTGTCAGCAAGACGTTCAATGATTTCGGGAGCTACGCCCAGGGGCTCCATTAAAACTATTTTCATGGCATTTCCTTTCTTAGAAGCTCAACTGTTATCTTTGTTGCTTCAGACTCTCGTTACAAGTAGTGAAACTTTTGTAAAGTGTTGCATGAGATAAATCGGATGATGTAGTTAATTTGTATCGAAAAATTTCTATAAATGCCGTCGGTGTAAACGTGTTCTGTCTATGTCGCCGGTGTAAACGTGTTCTGTCTATGCCACCGGTGTAAACGTGTTCTGTCTATGCCGTCGGTGTAAACGTGTTCTGTCTATGCCGCCGGTGTAAGTGTGTTTTGTCTATATCGTCGGTGCAAACATGTTCTGCCTTATGACGTCTGCACAAGAATGTGTTTTACTTTATGCCGCCGGAGCAAGCGCTTCTTCTGCAGATTCGGCAGCAGACTCTGCCAGGCTTTCAACAGCGGATTCAACCACAGATTCCGCGACACTCTCCGTCTCGGATCCGGCTGCATCTGCAGAAGATGTGTCTGCCGGTGTTACCGGTACCTTCACAGCATCTTCTTTGTAGATGGTTGTGAAGTCATTCTTCATGGAAACGGTCTCGAGACCGATTTCTGCACATTCCTTAGCGAATTTCTCAGCGGTCTCAAGATTTCCGTAGTCACGATCTGTATCATCGCAGAGGAGCATATAGCCTTTTCCTCCGTTTGTCACGGTGTACTGCGCCATAGCCAGATCGCCGGAGCTGTTGCCGAACACGAGAATCGGGGATTTGCCGATTTCATCGAGGATGGAGAAGACTTTATTTGTCTTCTGATTCTTTGTGACAAGACTTCCTTTCATAACGACTTTGTCGTCGGCTTTCAGGGAGTATTTGCGTCCATCCTCATCACCCTGACCGGTTGCTTCGAGTGAGAATGTGCTGCCGATGACCTGATCGGAGGGGACCCATTTGTCCAGAACGCCCTCGGTCAGCTCGCGGACGCAGGCTCTCTCGGAACCGCTGCTGATGAAGACCTTAAAGTCATGGTCAGCGAGATATTCGACTAAGGAGACCATCGGAAGATAGAAGCCTTCGCCGTAGGTCATACCTTCGAAACCGAATGCCGGTTCACTCATGAAATCACGGATATAGTCGCGGTACTCTTCAACAGTCATGCCTTTGAAGGCTTCGGCTGTGATCGCCGAGGTCGAGAGAGAGGTTTCAGGCTGCGGAAGTCCCTTCTGATAAGCTTCCTCGGAAGCCTGGGCGTACTCTTTGACTTCTGCCGGAGCTTCGTAGGTGTCATCGTGCAAGACGCGGTGAAGCATGAGGCATTCGTCAAAGTAGGTCGGGTAAAGTTCGCCGTAGAGTGTTCCATCGAAGTCGAAAACGACTATGCGGTCGGATACGGGGACAAAAGAATCGGAGGATTCATTCGTGACTTCCGAGACATAGGATACAATAGATTTCATGCCTTCTGAGTCTTCTGTCCAGTAGGGAATAACGTCTTCTTTGCCGGCAGTATTGTCTGAGGTGTCTCCGGTATTGCTTGAGGTGTCTGCGGTATTGCCGGAGACGTCGGCGGTGCTTTCTACAGACTCCGTTGTGACTTCAGTTGCTCCGGCTGCTGTGCTTTCCGCGGCCGTCTGAGTTGTCGCTGCGGATTGACCGCATGCGGTGAAGAGGAGGGCGCCGGCGCAAAACAGTGATAGTATGCGTTTTCTCATAATAATTCTCCTAGTGTGTACGTGTGAAGATTTGAAGTAACTATTCTTTATTATATATGAAATGAAAGGCTTCTGAAAGATAAATTGCCGGAACTGCTTCGTGACCCCGATAATCAAAAATACGGCCGATAAGATATATCATTGTACGATGCCTTCAGCGAATGTCCCATAGGTATAATGCTCTCAAAAAAGTACAGACTTAGGTCTTGCAGGATGCAGAAAAAGGTACTATTATGTAAAATGTAAGCGCTTTCATAAGCGCAAGGAGGTTTTTTCATGGCTGTCAAAGAAGTACAGCAACAGACCCGGGTCATCTGGTCATGGTTCCCGGTCACCCTGCTCACAGCAATCTTCTGCTGCGTTCTGTGGGGCAGTGCCTCACCTGCAATTAAAATCGCATATGAACTCTTCCGAATAGGTCCGGACGACACTGCTTCCCGCATCATGCTGGCTGGCGCCCGCTTTATGATTGCCGGGTGCATGACGATCCTGTTCGGTTCAATAATAGCAAGAAAATTTCTGCTCCCCAGGAAAACATCATGGAAGAATGTTACCATTCTGTCGATGTTCCAAACGGTAGGACAGTATTACTTCTTCTTCATGGCTCTGGCACATACATCGGGTGTACGCGGCTCGATCATCAACGCCTCGGGCAATTTTATCGCTATCCTGTTCGCCGTTTACATCTTTCACTTTGAGAAAATGACCCTGAAAAAGCTCATCGGCTGTCTCGTCGGTTTCGCCGGCATTCTCCTCATTATGGGAGGCGGCAAAGCACTGATGTCCGGTGGTGCGGTGACTCTTGCCGGCGAGGGTGCGATGTTTGCAGCCGACTTCTTCTATGCGGCTTCGGGATGCCTGATCAAGATATTTTCGAAAGACGAGAGTCCGGTAGTACTCAGCGGTTATCAGTTCCTGATCGGCGGCGCCATACTTTTTGCAATCGGGGCTGTCATGGGAGGCAATCTTACATTTTACAGCACGGGATGCATTCTGAATCTGATTTACATGGGATTCATTTCCGCCGGTGCGTACACACTCTGGGGAGTCCTGCTCAAGTACAACCCTGTGAGCCGGGTATCGATTCTCGGATTTATTAACCCCGTGATGGGCGTGCTGCTCTCGGCGCTGTTCCTCGGAGAGGGACGGGAGGCATTTTCGCTGACAGGTCTCTTTGCGCTGCTGTTGGTCAGCGCGGGAATCATCATTGTAAATACATCTCAGGGAACATCAAAGTGAGATGTGTCTTATAAATTCTGCATCAACGGTCTGATCTCCGCATTCAGCAGAATTAGACAAATGCAGCGAAAGCCGCTCTTAACGTTTTCTGCGAGTGGCCGGATCAAAATATAAGTGTTTAACCAGGTCAATAGTCATATATGCTGAAGGAGGAAGAACTATGCCTGTACATGTATTAAATGAAGCCAACCGTTGTCTCCAGTGCAAGAAGCCGCTCTGCCGCATGCAGGGATGCCCGATTCAGACAAATATCCCGGAGGTCATTCGCCTGTTCAAAGAGAACAAGACGATGGAGGCCGCTGAGATCCTGTTCGAGAACAATCCGCTGTCCGTCATCTGCTCGCTTGTATGCAATCATGAAGGACAGTGCGAAGGTCACTGCATCAGAGGGAAGAAAGGAGAGCCGGTACATTTTTCATCTATTGAAAATTATATCTCCGACTCCTGTTTTGAGAGACTTGACCTGAGCTGTGCTCCGTCGAACGGCATGAAAGTCGGCGTTATCGGTGCAGGCCCTGCCGGTATCACGATTGCCATTATTCTGGCGAGACGTGGATACAAGGTCACGGTATTTGAAGGCCGTGAAAAAATCGGAGGAATCCTCCGCTACGGTATCCCGGAATTCCGTCTGCCCAAGTCCATACTGGACCGTTACTATCGCAGAATGCGCGATATGGGCATTCTGTTCCGCCCGAACTTTGCTCTCGGCGGATCTACAAGCATACAGGATCTGCTGGATGACGGCTACCGCAGTGTCTTCGTCGGAACCGGCGCATGGAAACCGCGCAAGCTCGGCGTTCCGGGCGAGACGTTCGGTCATGTATTCTATGCGATCAATTATCTCAATAATCCGGATGTGTATGAGCTCGGCGACAGGGTAGCGATCATCGGTGCCGGCAACGCCGCTATGGACGTAGCCCGCACGGCGATCCGCCACGGTTCCCGCGACGTTACAGTCTATGTTCGCGGTGATGAGGTTGCAGCGTCGAAGCATGAATTTGATTATGCACAGCTCGACGGCGTGCATTTCGAGTATCGCAAGCAGATCGTTCGCATAGTGGACGAGGGAGCAATCTTCTGCAATATGGTCGAAGATCCGGAGACCGGCGAAAAAGTGGAAGATCACTCCACCGAAGCGCTGATTGAGGCGGACAGCATCATAATCTCAATTTCACAGGTGCCGCGCAGCCAGCTGGTCAACCGTGACCATGCGCTCCATCTGAATGAGCGCGGCAGACTGCAGACAGATGAACACGGCGAGACGACGATGGAGGGCGTATTTGCATCCGGTGACGTCGTGACAGGTGCCAAGACGGTCGTTGCGGCGGTCGCCGTTTCCAAGCAGATCGCGGATAACATGGATGCGTATATGCAGGAGAGATACGGAAATAAAGCTGAATAAAAGCCTCAGGAGGATTGCAGACATGCGCATAGGAAGGCGCCTTAGCGCCGTGCATGTCGTGTCAAATACGCTGAGGTGTTCTTGAAAATATGAGCTGTCACATTAGACAGTGCGCCACTATATATGGCAGACATTTGCATACAGCATCTGCCATATATAGTGGTGACACTTTATTGTGACGGCTCTTTTTTGTCAATCTGATGGAAGAACTTTCGGCAAGGTGTGCGAATGCAGTATAATTGTATACGATTCAGAATACGCAGATAAAGATATAAGGAAAAAGCGATGATAAATGAGGAAATCAGAGAAAAACTGTATGACCATCAGGACCTGAAATACCGTGATTTTCAGGTCAAACTGATCCCGGGTATGGAACCGGAGAAAATGATCGGCGTAAGGACGCCGGACCTTCGAAAGATTGCAAAGCAGATGGCAAAGCGGGAGGACATAGGAGAATTCCTTGAGAATTTGCCGCATGAGTTCTTTGATGAGAACCAGGTGCATGCATTTGTCATATCCGAGCTCAAAGACTACGGCAGATGTGTACAGGAGGTGGAAAGATTTCTACCCTTCGTGGACAACTGGGCCACGTGCGACCAGATGTCGCCGAAAGTGTTTAAGAAGCACAAGCCGGAGCTCCTTGATTCCATCAAAGAGTGGATCCGGTCGGAGCACACGTACACGGTCCGATTCGCTGTCGGCATGCTGATGCAACATTATCTGGATGAGGATTTCGATCCGGCATATCCGGAGATGGTGGCGGAGGTGCAGTCGGAGGAGTATTATATCAGGATGATGATTGCCTGGTATTTTGCGACGGCGCTGGCCAAGCAGTACGAGGCGGTGCTGCCGTATATTGAGGAGAGGCGGCTTGAGCCATGGACGCATAATAAAACGATTCAGAAGGCTGTCGAGAGTTACAGGATAACGCAGGAGCAGAAGGAGTATCTGAGGAGTTTGAAGGTGCGGCAGCTCTATTGCGTCAGCGCACCCAACTCATAACTCTCCCTGCAGAAGTCGAGGAATTTCTGCATCCCGCTGTTCAGATAGCGTCCCCTGCGCCATACAAGACCGGCCTTTGTGCGTATTTCGGGTTTCAGGGGAATACCGATGATCTCGGGAAACAGCGGAATCATGTCCTTATACAGGAAACAGCCGCAGCGCCCCTGCCGCATGAACTTCAGGATCGTCGGTATCTGACTGCTGCGCATGATGACATGCGGGTGTATGTCCAGCGCGGAGAACTGCGCCTGAAGAATTCTATTTTGAACCGAGTCCTGGTTATAAAGTATCAGAGATTCGCCGTCGAGCATCTCAATACGGATTTCCGGCTCATGTTCATAGTGATGACCGCTGCAGACGCAGTAGTAAAGGGGTTCAGAGGCCAGCTGTCTGGTATGGAACTTGTCTACATTGGGGATTTCCATGTTGATGAGCGCTATATCCAGCACATCGTTCTGCACAAGGTCGCAGGCACGGATCGAACCGAACTCCTGCAGTTCCAGCCACACATCGGGATGTACCTCGTGAAAGCGGTCCAGAAGCTCCGGGAAGAACAGCGTGCTGAGCATGGGCGGAATTCCGAGGCGGACGATCGCTTTTGATGCATTGGACGCCGTATAGTTGGCCTGCAGGTCCTCGCAGTCCGCCAGAATGGCAGATACCTTATTATAGAAGACTTCCCCCTCTTCCGTCAGGGACAGATGGCTTCCCGAGTGGTTGAATAGTGTCAGCGAGAACTCTTTTTCGAGCTCGCGGATCGCTATGGAAATTGTCGGCTGTGTGACATAAAGAGATTTGGCTGCCTGTGTGATGCTGTGATAGCGGGCAGCGGTGCAGAAATAACGGAGCTGAGCAAGTGTCATATTTTCACCTCGGTATGAACATGTCTTCCCCTAATCCTTCAAAGCAAACGTGCGCAGTGGAAGGCGCTAACGCGACACGCACGTCGCGGCAAGAACGCCGAGGCGTTCTTGAATACGAAAAGACTGTTCGTCAGCAGTATGCGGGACATTTGGAATATATTAAGATTCTACTCCGCAAGTGCAGACAAGTCCATAAAAATTTTTTATGCATACGAATTTTCTATTAAATTGTTTTTTGGAGAACCAGGGATTACAATAAAGACACAACAAAGACAGGTGGCCACCGTCAGAGAAGTATGAATAAGAAGTATTGAAATAACATAATGCTGAAAGCTCATATAGAAAAGGGGGATATACCTGATGTCACAGACAACCATCACATTGCTTTTTCTGGCGTTTGCCATTATAAGCTTTATCCTTGAAAAAATCCCGCTGGGACTTACGGCTACGATCGTAGCCCTCGGCCTTAATCTTACCGGAGTTCTGGATGTGCAGCAGACATTTGCAGGGTACATTAACAGTAACGTAATCCTCTGCGTAGGCATGTTCGTAGTCGGTCAGGCGCTGTTCGAAACCGGAATGGCGAACAAGATCGGCGGTATTGTTACTAAATTTGCCAAGTCCGAAAGGATACTGATCATAGCCGTCATGACAATCGTAGGCATCATGTCCGGCTTCCTCTCCAACACGGGAACCGCGGCGGTTCTGATCCCGGTCGTATGCGGTATCGCAGATGAATCCGGTTACTCGAGAAGCCGCCTTCTCATGCCGCTGGTTTTTGCGGCAGCCCTCGGCGGAAATCTTTCCATCATCGGAGCACCGGGCAACCTCATGGGCGTCAATGCTCTTCAGGAGATGGGAGAGCCAACAAGCTTCTTCATGTACGCACCGGTAGGCGTTCCGATGCTCATCGCCGGTATCGTCTACATGGCATTCATCGGTTACAGATTCCTTCCTGATACAAGAGGACGTGAGCTTGAGCAGGTCACGGAAAGCAGAAATTTCGACGATGTTCCGAAGTGGAAACAGTATGTATCCCTGGCAATCCTGATCATCTGCATCCTTGCTATGATTTTCGAGGATCAGATCGGTATCAAGCTTCAGGTAACAGCCTGCATCGCAGCATGTATCTTGGTACTGACAGGCGTCATCAATGAGAAGGAAGCCCTGAAATCCATCGATCTTAAGGTCGTCCTGCTCTTCGGCGGTTCACTCGCTCTGGCAACTGCACTGGATTCCACCGGAGCCGGTGCTCTGATTGCGGACACGATCGTAGGTTTCCTTGGCACAAACCCGAACCCGATGATCCTTCTCCTCGTCATTTTCATCGTAGGATGTGCGCTGACGAACTTTATGTCAAATACAGCGACAACGGCTCTCATGGTCCCGATCGCAAGCTCACTTGCAGCAAGCCTCGGTGCGGACCCGAGATCCATGATTATTGCAACAGTTATCGCTTGCTCCTGTGCTTATGCAACACCGATCGGTATGCCGGCCAACACGATGGTCGTAGGCCTCGGCGGTTTCAAGTTCAAGGACTATGTGGTATCCGGCCTTCCGCTCATTCTGATCTCGTTCGTGATCTGCATGGTGCTGCTGCCGATACTGTTCCCGTTCTATCCGTAAACTTACAAAAATACGCACAGCCTCTTAGAAGAAAACTGAGAGCAGATGCATTTTCAGTAACCCATCAACAAGTTTTTAAAAAGGAAGCTAAAAATAGATTTTATAACTGGAGGAAATGTTATGACACATGAAGAACAGGTCAGGAAAATGACCGACATGATCGCCAAGTTTGTTGGATTCACCGGAAAGAAGCTGCCGGACGACGTTATCGCCAAGCTCTCGGAACTCCGGGAGAAGGAAACTGATCCCATGCCCAAAGTTATCTATGACACTATGTTCCGCAACCAGGAACTGGCCGTCAAGCTGGACCGCCCGTCCTGCCAGGATACAGGCGTACTGCAGTTCTGGGTAAAATGCGGCACCAAGTTCCCGCTCATCGACGATCTGGAAGCGCTTCTGAAAGAGGCGGTTGTCAAGGCTACATTTGAGACTCCGCTGAGACATAACTCTGTTGAGACATTTGATGAGTACAATACAGGCAAGAACGTCGGTAAAGGCACCCCGACCGTATGGTGGGATATCGTTCCGCACTCCGACAAATGCGAGATCTACACCTACATGGCCGGCGGCGGATGCACACTTCCGGGCTGCGCAACCGTTCTGATGCCGGGCGAAGGATATGAGGGCGTGACGAAATTTGTCATGGACCGCATGACATCCTATGGTCTGAACGCATGTCCGCCACTCCTTGTCGGCGTAGGCGTCGCAACATCTGTCGAGACTGCTGCGCTTCTTTCAAAGAAAGCCCTGATGCGTCCGATCGGTTCCCACAATGAGAACGAGAGAGCCGCCAAGATGGAGAAGCTCCTTGAGGACGGCATCAATGCCATCGGCCTCGGTCCGCAGGGTATGGGCGGAAAGTACTCCGTCATGGGTGTCAACATCGAGAACACGGCCCGTCACCCGTCCGCAATCGGCGTCGCTGTCAATGTCGGCTGCTGGAGCCACAGACGCGGACACATCATCTTTGACGCAGACCTTAACTATGAAATCACAACACATTCGGGGGTGGAATTATAATGGTTAAATATGAAAATGGAAAGAAAATTCTGGTAACACCTATCTCTGCTGAAGACCTTGCTGATATCAAGATTGGCGATATTATCTATCTCTCCGGAAGCCTGACGACCTGCCGTGACGTGGCACATCGCCGTGTTGTGGAAGAAGGAAGAGAGATTCCGGTAGACGTACGCAACAATGCGATTCTTCATGCAGGCCCGATTATTCGCCCGCTTGAGAATGACAAGTTCGAGATGGTTTCTGTAGGTCCGACAACTTCCATGCGTATGGAAAAGTTCGAGTATGAGTTCGTAAAAACGACCGGCGTTCGCGTTATCGTCGGCAAGGGCGGTATGAAAGAGCAGACTGCCGCTGCATGTAAGGACTTCGGATGCATCCATGTGGTTATTCCGGCCGGTAACGCTGTTGTGGCAGCGGTCGCAGTCGAGGAGATCGAGAGAGCGGAGTGGAGAGATCTCGGAATGCCGGAGACACTCTGGAACTGCAGAGTCAAGGAATTCGGTCCTCTGATCGTATCCATCGACGCACAGGGACGCAACTACTTCGAGGAGAAGAAAGTCGAGTACAATAAGCGCAAGGACGAGGAGATCGAGAAGATCTGTAAGGAAGTAAAGTTCATTAAATAACCCTTTTCTATAAAGAGAACCGGCTATAGCTGCAAAGACAGGATTTGCAGAGTATAGCCGGTTTTTCTTTTATTATTAACTAAAACTTCCCACTTGCAGTTCTTTGTAAGTCTCATCATTTAAAAATGCATCGTCGGGACGCTCCCGCTCGGTCTCGCTGGCAGCGGTACTAAGAATTTTTCGGCGCTGTTAGCTTGAAAAATTCAAGTACCGGCCGCTCGACGACGCCCTCCGTTTGCATTTTTAATGATATCGACTGTATTGCAGATATGAAGTGGGAAGTTTGAGTTATTAATTAAAGTACCGACCGTTCAGCGAAGCCGTTTCGAGAACATTTTTCTGATTATGACTTTATGATTGTGCGAAGCGGGAAGTTTGAGCTTTTTCTCGCTTACGGCAGAATTGTTGTGTATAATAGTCATCAACGGACAGAATCGGGAAGTATCATATTCTCAAGGAGTGGCAAAATGAAGTTAATTAAAACAGTCGACGCGGAAGGCGCAGTGCTCTGTCATGATATCACACAGATTATCAGGGGGGTAACCAAGGATGCTGTCTTCAGAAAAGGTCACATCGTGACAAGGGAAGACATTCCTGTCCTGCTCAGTGTCGGGAAGGACGAGCTCTATGTGTGGGAGAAGGAAGAGGGGATGATGCACGAAAATGATGCCGCCGAGGTTCTCGTCAGCATGTGCATCGGCGATCATATGGATAAATCCGGCGTCAAGGAAGGCAAGATTGAACTCTCTGCCGCATGCGACGGACTGTTGAAGGTCAATGAGGCCGGTATGCGCGCGGTCAATGGATTCGGGCAAATGATGATTGCCTCCCGCCACGGCAACTGTCCCGTTAAAAAAGGTGATAAGCTGGCAGGTACGCGGATCATTCCGCTGGTCATTGAAGAAGATAAAATGATGGCGGCCAAGGCTGCCGCCAAAAAGGCGACCGGAGGAGAGCCGATCCTGAAACTCCTGCCGTTTCAGAAAAAGAAGGTCGGCATCGTGACCACCGGGAACGAGGTTTTCTACGGAAGAATTCAGGATACCTTCACCCCGGTGATCGAAGGGAAATTCGAAGAGTATGACGCCGAAGTGATTGCTCACGAGATCTGGAATGACGATGATAAGAAAGTCACGGAGGCTATCCTGCGCATGATAGAGCAGGGGGCGGATATCGTCTGCTGCACCGGCGGCATGAGCGTGGATCCGGACGACCGGACTCCGCTGGCTATCAAAAATACAGGTGCGAGAATTGTCACATACGGTGCGCCGGTCCTGCCGGGAGCCATGTTCCTCCTTGCATATTACGAGGTGAAAGAGGGACCGAATCCCCGGACGGTGGTCATTATGGGGCTTCCGGGCTGTGTGATGTACGCGAAGCGAACGATATTCGATCTGGTGCTGCCGAGGGTCATGGCGGATGATGAGATCACAGCCGGCGAGCTTTCGACACTCGGGCAGGGCGGGCTCTGTCTGAATTGTAAGGTTTGTACTTTCCCGAACTGCGGGTTCGGGAAGGGATGGTGAGTTAACGTGCGCGATCAATACCAACGAAACATAGATTACATACGCATCTCGGTTACGGACCGATGCAACCTGAGATGCACATACTGCATGCCGGAGGACATTCACCTCACAAGCATGAGTGAACTCCTGACATTCGAGGAGATCGTTCAGGTCGTTGGCGTCGGAGCGGAACTCGGTATACGCCACGTGAAACTGACCGGCGGCGAACCCCTGCTGCGCCGGAGTCTGCCGACCCTGGTCCAAATGCTGAAGAACATTGAGGGAATCGAGCAGGTCACCATGACTACAAACGGAATCCTCTTAAAGGAGCATCTGCCGGCATTGCTAAAAGCCGGCCTGGATGCCGTGAACATCAGCCTCGACAGCACGGACAGAGACACGTTCCGCAAGATCACAGGCTTTGACCGGCTTGATGTGGTCCTTGCCGCGATCGACGCGGCCTGCGCTTCGGGAATCCGAACGAAAATCAACGCCGTATCACTGAATCTCGGAGAGGAAGCGATATGGAATATGATTGATCTGGCTAAGGACAGGCCGATTGACGTCCGCTTTATTGAGATGATGCCCATCGGTCACGGAAAAGATTTTCCGGTATACAGCCACACGAAGATGCTTGAACAGTTCAGAGAGCGCTACCCGGATCTTACGGCGGATAAGGCTATGCACGGCTTCGGTCCCGCGGTTTATTATCATATCCCCGGATATCAGGGCAGCATCGGCCTGATCAGCGCCATCCACGGAAAGTTCTGTGACAAATGCAACCGCATACGCCTCACATCCACGGGCTTCCTGAAAGGATGTCTCTGCTATAACACGGGCGCAGACCTGCGCGAGATTCTCCGGGCAAATGGAGCGGAGAATGAGAAAAGACGGCATCTGATAGAGACCATGGAATCTGCCATATATGCCAAGCCTCGCGCGCACTGTTTCGAGAGTGTGGAGGATGTGACAGAGCGTGCGACGATGAATGAGATAGGAGGATGATCTGACAGATCATCCTCCTATCTCATTCACGAAGCCCGGCGAAGAATCCGGATCAGCATGACCATGCAAGCATGGTCGCCTGATCCTGGGTGAGCAAATTACGAAGCGGATCTGTGTGCACTTTTGCGGGTGCGCCTTGTCGGTTTCTTCTCGGGTTCGGCGGGGGCTTCTATAGCGTAAGCATCTCCTTCAAAAACTGATTCACCGTGAAACGATCCGTCGCATACTGTTCAATCAGCGAATCGAGATACTCCTGAACTGACTGAGCAAGCTGTTCGTTGAAAAAGACAAATGCCGTATATGGCTCCCTGCACTTCAGAACTGCGACCGCATCCCGAAGGATGAATACCTGCAGATCGCGGAAGGGAGCTTCGGGCAGCAGTGTCAAATGGTAATTCTTCTCCCGGTTCACCAATTTCCGGACCGCTTCTGTGTGCTCTACGTAATCCACGTATGTGTAAAAAAGGGTTTGTTCAATCATTTCAGCGCCAAGATTTACAACCACATCGCCGTGCAGAACATTTTCAAGGTCCGGCAGACATATGATTTCATCTATCGCGCCCGAGTCGAGCGTGTGACGCAGTTGATACCTGCGCTCTTTATAGATGTTCATAATATGTTCCCGAAGAGAGCCTGTAATTCCCTGACGGTCAAGCATCCGCTCAAGAAGACCTGCCGGCATCGTGCCGATGGACAGACCGGAGAGAATGGAGATCCATTTTTTTGATCTGTACTTCATGCAGACTTTCCAGAAATCATCTGATTTTTCGGCAGAATATGTTTTCAGGAACGGAGAAGAGTCGGAAAGCATCGCATGAAAGCTTCCTTCCATAGCCTCCAGTCTGTTTTTGTCCGTGATATAGTCATACCATCTCTTCTCCCCGACGCCTGCCGGGAAAGCTCCGAGAATGGCCTCATGGCCGGGCTGGATGAATATAGTATGACAAAATCGCGGATTCTTTACCGTCTGAAATATGTAGGGTTCTATCATACCGGAAGCATATAAGGGAAACCATGCTTTGATGGCAAATATCATCTCCGTTCCTATCCTGTCAACATTATGAATGATTCTTATTCGGACTTCATTCCTGACACATTCCTTCATGAGGGATGTCCATACGGTAAAATACTCATTCGATCCCGTCATCCATTCCATCGGCTCATCTGAATAGAGAAGCATTTCTCCGCCTTCCCGAATACAATTTGCAAGAAACCTTATGACAGCCGCCCGAAGACCGGTGGTTCCCCAGTACCGCTTCAGTTCCGTGACGGGCGGCAGCACAGAGCCCGTGGGGGATTGATTTTGTCCCGGTGAGAAGGTATCGATCGACTGAAAAAAGGTTTCTGCCATCTCAGACGCCCGTTCTTTTTCCGTATCATATAGCCAGTCGGCTATTATCTCTGCGTTCAGCCGTGCCGGGTCAGCACCGCACAGTTTTGCCAGTTCTCCGGTGGAGCCGGTTCTCTCTGCATATAACAGCAGCCTCTCTGACAGCTTTTCCTTAATGCGTTCATTCCTGTTGGGATGATAAATGCCGCTCCGATACCGGCTGACAAGCGAAACGTCCACGTTTAAAGCGGAGGCGACCTGTGTGTTGGAGAGTTCCAGAAGATTCATGACCCGGTCAAGTCTCTCGCCGAAGTTGCGCCGCCGGTTTTCTCTGGCTATTTTACTCTTTGGCCTGACAAAGTGCGGCGTAGTGAAATCGCTTTTCGCATACAGCCATGCGAGAATTGCCGGAAGCATGGATTCAAAACAGGTTTCGTCTGTACCGCATAATTCTCCGAGGACAGACAGCATATTTTCATAGTCTGCATATCGATATATACCTTCCGCCAGACGCTGAACGCTGCGGCTTTCGGGACCGAGTTCTCTTGTACCGCTCTTCAGGCGGGAGATATTGGAGGGGGAACATCCGGCGAAGCGGGCTATGTCCGTGTTGGTGCACTGCAGGATGTGGAAGAGGGAGGTGATTCTGTCTGAGAGCATTATGTGTCTCCTTATGTTTAGCCGGGAGCTGCATCCGGATCATTCTCCTGCCGGGGCAGATGTATCCGTGTTATGTTTAGTCGGGAGCTGCATCCGGATCATTTTCCTGCCCGGGCAGATGTGTCCGTGCGGATCACCATCAGTAAAGCCGGTTTCTACGTGCGGCTTATGCTCGTGCCGGGTCGGACAGGTAGATGAGCGTCAGCTCTTGGCACAATTTTACTCAATGAGAAAAAGTGTGCCAACACTGACAGTATATCACGATTCTGTTAAAATATCAGTAAGGATGACGAGCTGCTCACTTACTAAATTAAGAGGGTGTCTGTCATTGAGCTGACTTAAAAAGCTATTGAGTCAGTTTACACGATCCAGGCTATAGATACAGATGTTGATGAGACGCTGTTCGATATATCAGGCTACCAAATAGCTGAGGGTGAATTCTCTGATGTTCGGGTGCTGTGTGTACAGGAATCCATATTGGGGTTACAGGGAATGTATAGATATCAGCTGTGAGTCACTGGAAGTATTCTAGACAAGAAGCGGACCGTGTGGAAAGGGGCTGCCCGGCAGCCTCTTTTTTTATGTCATAGGAAACTTCGTTCCCTATGACATAAAAACGCTCCGCGAGGATGCGACTGGTGCGCAGGTGAAGATGCAAGCTGACGCTTGCGCGCACCAGCGCGCAAAGAGTCGCAAAGCGACTCTTTGTTCTGTGCTGTGTTTTGTTTGACAAGTAAATTACATTGCCCTATACTTGGGATTAATCTCTGACGCGTCAGAGATTAAAAGCCTTTGGCGGATCGCAGCCGCGCATTAAGGAAGGTGCTTCGCACCATGCGCGGCGCGGCAAGAACGCCGAGGCGTTCTTGATTGTTAGGTTATCAAAAAAACGAAGAACTTTTACAGGTGGTGTCATGGCGGTATTTTCTCTTAATTTTATAGCGTTCGTAGGCATTGCCGTTCTTCTCTATTACCTTGTCCCCCGCAAATATCAGTGGATGCTCCTGCTTTTATTCAGCATTCTCTTTTATTACATCTCCGGCGGTCTGAAGGCCGGCATCTTCATTGTCATCACGATCGCAAATACCTTCTACGGCGCGCTCACCATGCAGCGCATCACCGAGAAGACCCGTCAGACGATAAAAAATTCCGAACACCCGTTAACGAGGAACGAAAAGAAGGCCATCCGCGCAAAGGCACGGGACAAACGGCACAAGATCTTTCTTCTTTCCCTCCTCATAAACTTAGGCATGTTGATCGTGCTGAAATATGCCAATTTCTTCACCGTCAATGTGGACGGACTTCTGTCCCGCCTGCATGTGCCGGTGCAGATTCCGGTAGTCAGTTTCATTTTGCCGCTCGGAATTTCGTTTTACACATTCCAGACGACAGGATATCTCATCGATGTCTATAATGAAAAATATGACGCAGACAGAAACATCTTTCAGTTCGCGCTGTTTGCATCATGGTTCCCGCAGATTATCCAGGGACCTATCAACCGTCACGATACACTTGCGCCGGATCTCTACGCGGAGCGCTCTTTCAATGAAAGGAACTTCCGGACCGGCATCTACCGCATGCTGTGGGGCTATTTTAAGAAAATGGTCATAGCGGAGAGATGCGCGATCATCGTTCAGGAGATCATTACGCAGTATGATGCGAAGTCTTACAGCGGCATCACTGTTTTCCTCGGCGTGCTGTTTTACGGAATTCAGATGTACGGCGACTTTGCGGGCGGTATCGACATCGTCATCGGCGTTTCCGAGCTCTTCGGGGTGCATCTCGCCGAGAATTTCCGCCAGCCGTATATGGCGCTTGACGTGTCCGAGTTCTGGACGAGGTGGCATATGACGCTCGGCAACTGGATGAAGGATTATGTGTTCTATCCGCTGGCCTTGTCAAAGCCGTTCGCAAAAATGCAGAAGAACCTCAAAAAGACTCTCGGACCCTATGTCGGCAAAGTCATACCGACGACACTGGCGTCGTTCATAGTATTTGTCCTTGTAGGTATCTGGCACGGAGCCAGCTGGCGCTACGTGATCTTCGGTATATACCACGCCACTCTGGTATCGAGTCATACTCTGCTTGAGCGGGTGTATGAGAGAATGCGCGCAATTTTCCATATAAACGGAAAGTCTGCGGGATGGAAAGCCTTCAGCATGTTCAGGACGACATTTCTGGTCACGATCGGACGTTACTTCGACTGCACGCCAAACACGGTCGTCGCAGTGCAGATGCTGAAAAAGACGTTTTCGACTTTCAACCCATGGGTGTTGACCGACGGATCTGTTTTTAAGCTCGGCGTGTCGGAGAGGGAATTTTCGATTCTCATGCTGGCGATTATTTTGCAGATCGCGGTTGATGTCGTAAATGAGCGCGGCGTCCGGATCCGCGATGTGATCGCTGACCAGCAGGTCGTGTTCCGATGGATTGTTGTACTTGCAGCAATCTGGGCGATAATGATTTTCGGCGTTTACGGTCCGGGATTTGATGTCGGGGCGTTTATGTATCAGCAGTTCTGACACTGGTCTGTACCTCATGTCAGAGATAGATTCATGTTGAGTACTCATCGAAATTTTGCTATACCGGGACGGTGCTCAGCATAAGTCCGGCGACGCCGGCTTAAGCAATAATTTCGATTCACGCTTGCCATGAAGAGGCAGGCGGAAAGATTTAACTACTTTAACTACACGAAAAGGAGAAAAACAATGGACGAAATCAAAAGCGTACTTCTGGAGATTCTTGAGGAGACCAGACCGGATGTTGACTTTGAGGGAGAGGAAGCTCTTATCGACGACAAGATCCTCGGCTCTTTCGATATCATCTCTATCGTCAGCGAGATCAACGACGAGTTCGATATCAAGGTGAAGGCCACTGACCTTGTGCCGGAGAATTTCAATACGGTCGACGCTATGTGCGAGCTGATCGACAGACTTCAGAATGAGTAAAAACGAGTAAGAAGACGAGTATCACGTTGCGCGCGTATTATAGATTCACGTCACGAGTACTGCGCGATGAAGAAGAATAAGACCTATGAAAAGTATCGCGAAGCGTATTGTCACATACATATTATTCCTGATCATCCTTGCCCTCACGGCCGGGTTCTTTTTCCGTGCCTTCACGCCTGATGACGGGAACTATGTACTCCCAAGAGACTTCTATCGGAAGGACAAGGACCGCTTCGACGTCCTGTTCCTCGGAACATCCAAAATCAAACAGGGCGTCTTCCCCATGACGCTCTACAATGAATACGGCATCTCCTCCTATAACCTCGGGACTGGCGATCAGACGGCAGCACTTTCCTACTATGTACTGAAGGATGCGATCGAGCGCCAGCACCCGAAGATGGTCGTCCTTGAGGTCGGGATGGGCGATTATCAGACGACCTATGAGGGAACGGAGGATCTCCACTATATAACGGATAACATGCCGTTTTTCTCAAAATCAAGATACGAGATGATTCGCGGCGTCGGGAAGGAGGAAGATGATTTGACCCGCTTCCTGTTCCCGTGGTACGAATATCACTCCCGCTGGACAAATCTGACGGAAGAGGAAGTGGTTCATGAGGATTCCGGGGCGGCGTACGGTTCCTGGATCCTTGCGCAGGGGAGAGACTCCGGATACTTTGAGCCGGTGGCGCCGGATACGGCTTACGAACTTCCGGAAATTGTCACCGAGTATATGGAGAAGACCGTGCAGCTCTGCGAAGAGACCGGCACAAAGCTTGTGTTCCTGACCCTTCCTGTGTTCGGACCGGGGCTTCTGACAGACAATCTGTACCCGCAGAGAATTAATGAGAGCTATGCGGTGGAGAGATTTGCAAATGCACACCACCTCTCCTGCCTCAACCTCATCGATAAGACCACCTCGCTCGGTCTTGACTGCACGACGGATACGCTCGACGGGATGCATCTTAATCTGAGCGGTGCCGAAAAATTTTCAGCTGTCCTCGGAAAAGAGCTGAAGGGTCTGTGTGACCTGCCGGACAGACGGGAAGAACAGGGCTATGAATTCCTCGAAAAGGACTATGAGAGTTATCTTCATTTCCGGGCACGTCAGTCGCTGGCGACGGACAACCGGACAGCCTCCTATTTTGCGCGGATGCTCGAGACATATGACACAGATAACTACCTCTATGTATTTGTGGCTTCCGGTGATACCACGCCGTCCATGACCGATACGGTGAAGGCGTCGCTGAAAGCGTTGGGGCTTGCAAATGTCGACTCCGCCGCCGGTGATCACGCCTACATCGCAGTCATTGACCGGGGAAATGTGGTATATGAGACAAGCGACTTTTCTCTCACCTCCGACCTTTATGAGGAAAAGGTCGACGGCGTCAGTGTACTGGCTCTGAGCCGCTCAGCGGAAGAGGGAAGCGGATCTCAGATCATAGTGGATCTGAACAATTATAATCTGCAGGGACCGGGCCTTAATGTCGTCGTGTTTGACAGGGAGTCCGGGAAGAAGGTCGATGCGTCGTATGTGGCGGGCGATGAGATTCTCCATAAATATGGGGAGGAGTAATAAAACGTCCGTGTTCCGTATACATCTTGCGCGGCGCTTATTATGGCTGTCTGCGGGCTGTGTGAGGGAATATCTTAAGATACAGAAACCGATGTTAACAGAGGTTAAGAATTAATTTTAAATTTGACAAAAAACTGGCCCTCTGCTCACTGGAGTCGTATAAAAGCATGTAAGACAAAACGGAGCAGAGGAGCCGACATGGAAATCGTAATCGCTTTGGCAGTAATCGCCGTCTTTACAGGAATCGTAGCCTACGCGGCAAACACAGATACGCTATACTGCCAATGGAGTCCGGCACTGGACAATGCCTTTAAAGCGTAATAAATAAAAAAATAACCTATGATTCTTTCGCGGCCTGGAATAAGGCGACGCGGAATCAATAATTTAAAATAGATATATAAATTAAACAATCTATAAGCCTTTCGCGGCCTGGAATAAGGCAACGCGGAGCAAATAGTTTACGATAGATATATAAATTAAACAGTCTATGAGCGTTCGCAGCCGGGAATAAGGCAACGCGAAGCAAATAGTTTACGATAGATATATAAATCAAATAATCTATGAGAATTCCACAGACAGGAATAAAGCAGTGTGGATCTCGTAGTTGATATAGATAAAAAAACCACTATCTATGAATGACACAGAACGGTCATTTATATATAGTGGTTTTTATTCTTCATCGCGCAATACTTGTGACGTGAGTCTATGATACGCGCGCAGTGGAAGGCGCTTACGCGCTGCGCACGTCGCGGCAAGAACGCCGAGACGTTCTTGAATTTGTTTGTGGGGATGAATTTCCGGCAAGGAAGCGTTATACTGTAGATAGGACTGCCTACTTGTAATGCTTGAATTGCACAACGATGAAAGGAAAAAAGTTTGAAAAAAGAGGCAGGCGGTTAGATACCGTAAAGAGAGCATGGCAAACAAACCCTCAAGGGGCTTTTGAATAGTAAATATAGACATGACCTAATCAGGAAGCAGTAACTGATG
>JAFRGQ010000002.1 GCA_017433725.1 Lachnospiraceae bacterium | reverse complement strand
TGCCGGCTTCCGGTAATGCAGCACATTGTCAACCCGTTCTCTCACGCCGATTTCGCCGAATGCCAACGGATGCGCGAACAACTTCTGCCGATAAATGCCGCAATCAAGCAGCGCCTTGGAATAGGCTTTTTTATCATCAAACCCCATGCTTTTAACCACCGCTTCGTCACAGGCAAGTTCCAGATCTCTCTGAAAGAGTGTATAACTCAGCCATACCAACGGATTAAGCCAGTGGATCATTCGGATCAGATAGCTGATCAGTTTCCAGATATGGTCCCTTCGGCGCAGATGCGCTGCTTCATGAGCAAGGACATAGGACCTGTCCGGTTCCGTCAGATCGGAGGGCAGATATATACATGGCCTGATAACCCCCAGGATAAAGGGAGTGCTCACCTCGTCACTCTCCAGAATCCCTTCTCCTACTGGTATAGTATCGCGCAGATTCCGTTTCAGTTTTAGGCTCGCAAGGTGCATATACAGTAAAATCAGCATCATTCCTATAATCCAGACAAGGCCGGCGAACGTAATTCTATCCCTAAATACATACCCGGAAGCCACTTTCTGGGTGGGAACAGTTCTGTCGATCACCGCGACACCGCTATCCAGTCGTAAATATACCGGATTATTTGAGATTTCTGGATTTTCATTGTAAATCGTCTCGACCGGAAGAGTTTCTGCACTAGGCAGCAGACTAATCTCCGTTCTAAAGGAAATCGGAAGGAGCAGCCGAATTCCTACAATTGCCCATAGCAAAAGAAGTGTCCACTTAGGAACACGTTTCATCCAATGCTTCATACAGAATCGGATTGCCAGAACCACAAGAATCAACCAGCTTGCCGCGATACTTGCGTTTACCACATACAGGAAGAATCTCCCGAATGCGGCGGAAAGGCCGTTCATTTTCCGTCTTCCTCGGCTTCGTCGATCATCCGCCGGATCTCCTCGGCCTCCTTGGCAGTAAGTTTCCTTCCATTTGTAAACGCAGCAATAAAACTCGGAAGAGACCCTGCGAACGAACGTTCAACATAGTTCCTGCTCTGCAGTGAGAAGAATTCATCCTTCGTAACCAGAGCCGATACCGTCCCTTTATCGTTGACAAAGATCTCCTTATCGCACAAGCGCTTGATGACCGTATGCGTTGTTGTCCGTGCCCAGCCGAAGGTCTCCGCAGCAATCCGCACAAGTTCCGATGAAGAAATCGGCTCTCGCTCCCAGACGATATCCGCGAATTTACTCTCCATTACGCCCATCTTTGTGTCTATCATTGTATGCCTCCTGAAATGATCCAACAACAGATTCAGTTATTATATACTACAATATATAGGCAAGATTGTCAAGCTTCAACATATAGATGAATCATTTCTTCATGTCTGATCCTAATAGGACAGCTGCATGATCCCGATAAATCACGCAGCTGTCTTGAGCATCTTTTCAATTAGGGTTATTCGCTGCCGCGAATGAAAACCATATCATATAGCTGTTATCCTGCTTTACATAGAAGAACTGCGCTCGAAGTTCATAATGCAGATTCTCT
>JAFRGQ010000027.1 GCA_017433725.1 Lachnospiraceae bacterium | reverse complement strand
GATTGAATAATCATCATTCAGCGGAACGGAAACTGCCGGGAAGATTGTCTTGAAATTCTTAACTTTTGCCATGATTTTTTCTCCTTTGCTTATTTGTTTTTCTCTGCGCTTTGCCGGATCTGAATTCAAATCCTGCCTTTTTAATGATGTTTCTTTGATGCCTTATTAGCTCTGCTGCATTATTAGCTTTTCTGTCATCTCTCAGTAGTTTTATAAGGTTTTCGGTTGAAAGGTTTTGCAAACGTTTGCTTTCGATGGTTTAGTTATACCACATGCAATATTCCGCGTCAATAAAACAAATACAGCTCGCAATTCATTTCATTAAGTCGTAGTTTTTTCGGGATTTTATGCAAATTTTTGCACTATAAAGCCCCCGAAGCGGCTGCTCGGGGGCCCGGAAAAAGAATATCGCTCAAATACGTTAAAAGCAGCTCATAAATGCACAGATAATTCCATTTTCCTTGACTCCCAATTCCATATATGGTATTATATCAATATACAGCAAATCCGTTTACGATTTCAATACGGTCAAAAGGGCAAGAGATTGCCGAAAAAGGAACGATAATGGTAAGTTGAAGCAATATTTTAAGCGAGGATCTGCCATGAATCTTGAAGAAATCCGACAAAAAAAGAAAGAGTATGGGTATACCAATCTCCAGATGGCCGAAAAATCCGGCCTGCCGCTCGCAACAGTCCAGAAGGTACTCGGCGGAACCACAAAAGCGCCGCGATATCAGACTATCGAGGCGCTTGCATCCGTTTTTCCAAAAGAAACACTCTATGATCAGCAAACCGAATCCTCACCGGACATGGTCCGGGAAGCCGGAGCTGCTTATGCTGCGCAGACAAATCCTAAGCAGCGCTATCCCCGTCAGGGCACTTACACCATTGACGACTACCTTGCACTGCCGGACGACCAGCGCGTGGAGTTAATTGACGGCGTCATATATGATATGAGCGCTCCCACTACGCCGCATCAGCTCATCGGTGGAGAAATATATGCAATTCTGCGGGAGTTTCTATTGCGGAAAAAAGGAACTTGTATCCCTTTTATTTCTCCCGTTGACGTCCAGCTTGATAAGGACAACAAGACCATGGTCCAGCCGGACGTATGCGTGGTATGCGATCATTCAAAAATCAATCGAGCAAGAATTTACGGTGCTCCGGATTTCGTGGTCGAAGTATTATCACCATCCACGAAAATGAAAGACATTCTGATCAAGACAAAAAAATATCAGAATGCCGGGGTACGTGAGTACTGGATGGTAAATCCTGATACAGAAACGGTTACGAAAATACTATTTACACCTCCGACAGAAGAATATCCCGACGGCGATATGACGGTGAAAACCTATCCATTTTCCGCATCAGTTCCGGTTGGCATTTTCAACGATGAGTGTGTGATAGATTTCGGCGAGATCAGAGAACGGTATGCGTTCATGTTCGATAAGTGAAAAACGCCTCAGCGTTCACGCGACATGCGCGACGCCAAGGCGCTTTCCACTACTGACTTATTTTGCCACGAAACCAAGCTCCGCCGCCGACGGCAGCCCATACGCACTGTCGGCTGACGTCACCGCACGGATGATTGCCTCACTCAGCACCTCCGCGCCGAGAGAACCGACCAGATCCTGGTCTGCACTCACATCACCGACAGAGACCGCGTAGATGCTGTCACCGTCCGCGGAGGTGTGTACCGGGTTGATGGATCTTGCATATCCGTCATGTCCCATCCCGGCGATTTTGCAGAGCTGAGATTTGTTGAAATTTGCATTTGTAATAATCACCGCAATAGTCGTATTTCCGGTGAACTTGTTATCGACTGCTTCAATCGAAGCGCTCATGGATTCCATTGTGCTCGCGAGCTTCGTTTTGTCCTCGCTGAGAAGGCCGGCTATCTGGTTCCCGGTCTTCCAGTCGTAGATATCACCCAGGGCGTTGACGACCACAATCGCTCCGATCTGCAGATCGCCAACCTGAACGGCATAGCTGCCGACGCCCGTCTTCATGGCTCTTTCCATGCCGGTGATCTTTCCGACAGAGGCACCGCATCCTGCCCCGTAGTTGCCGTCCTTGTAGTTCGGATTTTCAAATGCCGCTTTCGCTGCCTCATATCCCATCTGACTATCCGGACGCACATCCGCTGCGCCTACAGTGAGATCATATATATCCGACTGCACCACGAGAGGCACCTTCGCGACGCCGGTGTCGAAGCCGATGTCGTGTTCTTCCAGATAATCCATGACGCCATTTGCCGCACCCAGGCCGAATGCACTGCCGCCTGAAAGGACGATGGAGTGTATCTGCTGCATAGACATCAGGGGATTCAGCATCTGGCTGTCTCTGGACGCAGGTCCGCCTCCGCGCACATCGAGTCCGGCCCGCATGCCGTTTTCGGAAATAAGGACGGTCATGCCTGTGGCGGCGTCTGCATCTTCGACCTGTCCGATGCGGAGCGGCTGAATGTCCGTCACTTTGATTTCTTTGAGTTTCATGAAGGCTTCGCCGGATGCGGACATAGCAGAGCCCTGAACTGCGGAGCTATCCTTTTGCCCGGTCTTATTTTGGGTTACTGAAGCTGATTCTTCTGCAGTTGAAGCAGTTGCGTCAGCCCCCTCCGCTTCCGATTCAGTTGCATCGTTTTTTGTTTCAGCCGTTTCTTTTTCCATTATATCCGTTTTCAACGAATCCGTTTCCGCAAAATTGTCTCTCTCCATGACATCCGTCCTCTCCTCTTCCGCCTTGGGTTCCGCTGCACCTGCGCAACCGATAAGAAGTGTCGCACAGAGTATAGCTGTGATTATTTGCACTGTCTTCATTTTCATAGTTTTTGTCTCCGATTTAGATCCACGAGCGTCTTCGAGTCCATGATAAGTCTCGTGAGCGAGAATTGAACTTAAGAGTATTATACTATATCGTCGAGCGAAAAAGACTGAGAATCTGAAGGCGGTTTGTCTTTCCCGACATCTTGACGGAACTTATTTTTATCAATATAATGATAAATGAAAGAGGGACACAGCGAAAAGCGGTTGGCCTCGAGTAAGATTTAGTGTTTAAACTTATTTAAACAACCGTCACTTGCCCGAGTGGCGGTTGTCGCTTTTCGTCTTGATTCTCACTGTGATGGTATATCCAAACACATGGAATGTCAGAGTAATAGGCATAAGCATCACCCCCTTTCGGAGAATGATGGCCAACCGCTCTACGCTTTCGTGTATCCCTCCTGTGCCCTTTCGGACACTTTTCCACATCTCTGTGGAATATAAAGTATATCATAAGTATACTATCCCGTCAATTTTTCAGAGACTCCTAAGCGTTCTTACCGCGCCATGCATGGTGCAAAGCACCTTCCTTAATGCGCAGCTTCAATCCGCCGTGCCTAAGCATACGTAACAATGCTCCAGTGGAGCATTGTGTAGCGGAGACTTTTAATCTCTGACGAGAGTTTGTATCCCACGTCAGAGACAAGTTTCATTTTGCGCATTCATCTCACGACGCTCTAAAGTCACGAGAATTCTGCGTCAGAGATTAAATCGGACTCACCCCTATCGTCATCTCCTCCAACACATCAAGCAGCACACGCACAGTATCAAGAGACGTAAACATCGTAACCCTGTGCTCACTCGCACATTTTCTGATAGCCACCCCATCCTCGTAGTGAACCCCGGACAAAATAGCACGCGTGTTTACCACATAACTAACATAGCCTGCACGAATGGAATCCAGAATCTCCGTACTCCCCTCGCTCAGCTTCCTGCGTAGCCTGACTCTGACTCCGTGATCCCTCATATATTCCGCAGTCATAGTCGTCGCCTCGAGATTGAAACCCAGATCATAGAACCGCTTTGCGAGCGGAAGTGCCTCCTCCTTGTCCTCGTCCGCAAGTGTAAATATGACGGTCCCGTAATTCTGAATGTTGATTCCTGCCGCCACGAGCGCTTTATACATGGCGCGGTGCAGTCTCTCATCATATCCTATGGCTTCACCCGTGGACTTCATCTCAGGCGAGAGGTACGCGTCCATTCCGGATAATTTTGAAAATGAAAATACCGGCACCTTCACAAACCACATTCCTTTCGTCTGCACAAGCCCCTCTTGTGTACTGACTATCCCCTGCTCTCTCAAGGAAATGCCCAGACTGACCCTTGTCGCAATATCCGGCAGCGGGAACCCGGTCGCCTTCGAAAGGAACGGAACCGTTCTGGAAGATCTCGGATTCACCTCTATGATATAGACCTCTTCATTCTGATCCACGATGAACTGGATATTAAAAAGCCCTTTGATGCCGATGCCAAGTCCCAATCTTCTCGTATAATCTCTGATAGTATCCTGCACCTTTTGCGAGACGCTGAAAGTCGGATAGACGCTGATGGAATCTCCCGAATGAATTCCCGTCCTCTCCACGAGCTCCATAATACCCGGGATGAACACATCCGTCCCGTCACAGATCGCGTCGACCTCGAGTTCCTTTCCGCTGATATAGCGGTCAACGAGAACCGGCTTATCCTCATCGATTTCGACAGCTGTCCGCAAATAATGTCTTAAATCCTTCTCCTTGGAAACGATCTGCATAGCCCTGCCTCCAAGCACGAAGCTCGGTCTGACAAGAACCGGGTATCCGATTGAAGCCGCCGCTTTGACTCCCTCCTCGATATCGGTTACGGCACATCCCTTCGGCTCCGGAATATTAAGATCTTCGAGGAGCTTCTCAAAGCAGTCTCTGTCCTCGGCTCTCCTGATTGCCTCGCAATCGGTCCCGATCAGCTTTACGCCCCGTCTCTCGAGCGGCTCCGCAAGGTTGACAGCAGTCTGACCTCCCAGTGTAGCAATCACGCCTTCCGGTTTTTCAAGTTCGATGATATTCATGACATCCTCGACGCAAAGCGGCTCAAAGTAAAGCTTGTCCGAGGTCGTGTAGTCGGTCGAGACGGTCTCCGGATTATTGTTGATTACGATGGCTTCATAGCCGGCATTCTTGATGGTCTGGACGGCATGCACGGTTGAGTAGTCGAACTCTACGCCCTGCCCGATTCGAATCGGACCGGCACCGAGCACGATGACCTTGGGTTTGTCGGAGACGATGGATTCGTTTTCATCCTCATACGTCGAATAAAAATACGGGACATAACTCTCGAACTCGGAGGCGCAGGTGTCAATCATCTTATAAACGGGGAAAATTCCCTCTCTCCTGCGAATCTCAAATATCTCCTCCTCGGATACCCCCCAAAGTCCGGCGATAGCGGCATCGGAGAAGCCCATTTGCTTAGCTTTAAAAAGCGCGTTGCAGTCATATTTGTGAGAGCTCAGGATATTTTCCGCTTCGATGATATTTGCGATCTTATCGAGGAAGAAGCGGTCGATGCCGGTGCGCAGGGCGATATTTTCTATGCAGGAAGCAGCCTCTGCTTCTCCCGGTTTACTGCTGCAAGCGCTTCCGGCTGCCTGTAATCCGCTATCCCGGAAGACTACATCATGTCCGTCATTTTTATCATTTCCGCCGTAACTATCACTCGACACAGTCCGCAAAGCGGTTTTCTTATCACGGCAGCTTCTGCGTATCATCTCCGCGATTGCGTAAATACGGTCTCCGGAGCCTTTCAGGATATCTTCCCAAAGCTCGTCTTCCGACGCCTCATCATATTTTTCAAGATGCAAATGCACCGCCCCACTCTCCAGCGACCTCACCGCCTTGAGCAGACTCTCCTCAAAGCATCTCCCGACGCTCATGGTCTCGCCGGTGGCTTTCATCTGCGTTCCGAGGGACTGGTCGGCATCCGTGAATTTGTCAAATGGGAACCTCGGCATCTTCGTGACAATATAGTCGAGAGCGGGTTCGAAACAGGCGGGAGTATTTGCAAGAGGGATCTCTTCCAAGGTGAGACCCACACTGATTTTGGCGGATACGCGTGCAATCGGATAACCGGACGCTTTGGATGCGAGCGCGGAAGAACGGGAGACCCTGGGATTGACCTCAATCAGATAGTATTGGAACGATTTCGGGTCGAGCGCGAACTGGACATTGCAGCCTCCTTCCACCTTGAGGGCACGGATTATCTTCAGCGCACTGTCGCGCAACATATGATATTCCTTGTCCGTCAGCGTCTGCGAGGGACACACGACGATGGAATCGCCGGTGTGAATACCGACGGGATCCAGATTTTCCATGTTACAGACGGTGATGGCGGTGTCATTTGCGTCGCGGATCACCTCATACTCGATTTCCTTATAGCCCTTGACACTCTTTTCGACGAGTACCTCACTAACCGGGGAAAGTTCGAGCCCGGCTTTCAGCAGCTCCTCAAGCTCCGCCTGACTGTCGGCAAATCCACCGCCGGTTCCGCCCAGCGTGAAGGCCGGGCGAAGGACGACCGGATAACCGATTTCCTGCGCGGCAGCACGGCCTTCTTCCATGCTTCGGACCACGATGGAAGGGAGTACCGGCTCGCCGAGCCTCTCGCAAAGTGCCTTGAACTCTTCACGGTCCTCAGCCATCTCTATACTCGCGGAATCCGTTCCGAGAAGTTCACATCTGCATTCGGCGAGGATGCCTTTCTTCTCAAGCTGCATGGCAAGGTTGAGACCTGTCTGACCGCCGATGCCGGGGAGAATCGCGTCGGGTCTCTCGCGGCGGATGATTCGCGCAACATACTCGAGGTTAAGCGGTTCCATATATACCCGGTCTGCGACAGACTTGTCCGTCATGATAGTGGCGGGGTTGGAATTGCACAGGATGACTTCATACCCCTCTTCTTTGAGCGCGAGGCAGGCTTGCGTGCCCGCGTAATCGAACTCGGCGGCCTGCCCGATGATAATCGGGCCGGAGCCTATGACCAGGATTTTGTGGATGTCGGTTCTTTTCGGCATGATGTTCTTTCCTCGTTTGCTGTTAACTGTATTGTTAGACTTATCGCCATCACTTCTCCATCAACTTCAAAAACTCCTCAAACAAATACATACTGTCATGAGGTCCCGGCGCACTCTCCGGATGATACTGCACGCTGAAGATTCTGTCGCTCTCGCACCTCACTCCCTCCACCGTGCCGTCGAGAATATTCCTGTGGGTAACGGTCAGTCCGGTGCCCGCAAGCGTACTCTCATCCACCGCATAGGAGTGATTCTGGGAAGTGATCCGGATTTTTCCGGTCGCAAGATCCTTGACAGGATGATTGCCGCCGCGATGACCGAATTTCAATTTGTAAGTCTTTGCGTCGCAGGCAAGCGAGATGATCTGATGACCGAGACAGATTCCGAAAATAGGGTATTTGCCTCGCAGTTTCCTCACAAGCGTTATCGCCTCAGGGACATCGGTCGGGTCGCCGGGGCCATTTGAAAGAAATATGCCGTCGGGTCTGTCCCGCATCACCTCGTCCGCCGTGACATTCCAGGGATAGACCGTCACACTGCATCCACATTTCAGGAAGGACCGGATGATATTTTCCTTCATGCCGAAATCAATCGCCGCAATGTGATACTTTGCATCCATGGCGATATAATTCTCACGATAGTTTCTGCTGACCCTCGATACCGCATCGGTCGGCAGGACGGTTTCGCCAAGAATTTTCAAGCCCTCCTCAAGAGACAGTTCTGCATCAGCTATGAGAGCTTTCTGCGTACCCTGGCTGCGGATCTTACGCACGATTTCCCTCGTATCAAGTCCCGTTATCCCCGGAATCCCAAGGTTCTTCATGACCTGGGAAAGCGAGGCTTTGCTTCTGAAATTGGATGGACAGTCATTGTAATCTCTGACGATGAATCCGCCTATTGTCGGGCATCTCGTTTCATAATCGTCATCATTGATCCCGTAGTTCCCGATCAGAGGATATGCCATGACCACGAACTGATCTGTGTATGAAGGGTCCGACAGAATTTCCTGGTACCCGACCGGAGAAGTGTTGAATACAATCTCACAGACCCGGCTGCCGCTGTCCGCCCCGAAGCCAAGGCCGAAGTACTCGCTCCCGTCGGACATAATCAGTTTTCTCGCTCTTCCGCTGTAAATCATATACCGCCTCCGAAATCATTATCTGCCGGATACCCTCCCGTCGGAGAACTCTCAAGCGATGCCGCAATAAACTCCCGGAAAAGCGGATGAGCCCTGTCCGGTCTCGACTTGAATTCGGGATGGAACTGCACGCCGATATGGAACCTGTTGGCGGGAACCTCGACCGCCTCGACAAGCAGCCCGTCCGGAGAAGTCCCGCATACAGACAGACCGGCCTCAACCAGCCGCTCGCGATACTCATTGTTGTACTCAAAACGATGTCTGTGCCGCTCCGAGATTTCCGGCACTCCGTAGGTCTTTTCAAAAAGTGTCCCGGGCATGACTTTGCACGGATACGCGCCGAGCCGCATAGTGCCTCCCTTGCGAATGACCGTCAGCTGCTCTTCCATAAGGTCGATAACGCAGTTCGCTCCGACTTCTGCAAATTCACGGCTGTTCGCATCCGCGATTCCCAACACATTCCTTGCATACTCAATGACGGAAATCTGCATTCCGAGGCAAATACCCAAATACGGTATATTCCGCTCCCTCGCATATCTGCAGGCTAAAATCATCCCCTCAATACCGCGGTCACCGAACCCGCCGGGAACCAGGATTCCGTCTGCGCGCGGGAGCTCGGAGTCAAGATTTTCCTCTGTCAGGTACTCCGAATCGACCCAGAGAACTTCGACATCGGCGGAATTCTCATATCCTCCATGGTAAAGCGCCTCACGCACGGAAAGATATGAGTCGTGAAGTCCGACGTACTTCCCGACAATCGCGATCGTCGTATGGTATTCCGGATGATGGATCCGGTCGACCATGGCTTCCCACTCCACAAGGCCGGGTATCTTATCGGCAGACTTATCCGATAGTCCGGACTTCCCTTCAGTCCCCGGAGCAGTTTTTTTCTTAAACACAGGATATTCACTCGCCGAAGGTGCATTACCGCTTTCCATCCCGGATCTGTGGCAGTCCGCCTCATTCAAGTCAGACTCGCGGCAGTCCGCCATGTCAAGCCCAAGCCCCCTGCACACCACCGTATCCAGCCCGTGTTTATGCAGCATCAGCGGAGCCTCATATAAACAGTCCATCGTATTGTTCTCGATGACACAGTCCTTCTGGACATTACAGAACAGCGCTATCTTGTCCTTAATACTCTGCTCCAGCGGCCTGTCCACGCGGGTAACGATAATATCCGGATGGATGCCGAGCGACTGCAATTCCTTCACAGAGTGCTGTGTCGGCTTAGACTTATGCTCGTTGGACCCGCTCAGGTAAGGCACCAGCGTAACATGGATAAAGAGGCAGTTCTTCTGCCCCTGTTCCAATGAAATCTGGCGAATTGCTTCGATAAAAGGCTGACCTTCAATGTCACCGATGGTGCCTCCGATTTCGGTGATGAGGACGTCGGCGTTCGAATTCTGCGCGCCCATATAGATAAAATGCTTGATTTCGTCCGTGATGTGAGGGATGACCTGGACCGTCTGGCCGAGATATTCACCCTTGCGCTCACGATTCAGAACGTTCCAATAGACTTTGCCGCTCGTGAGATTCGAGTAGCGCGTCAGATTCTCGTCGGTGAACCGCTCGTAGTGCCCGAGATCCAGATCTGTCTCCGCACCGTCATCCGTCACGAAGACTTCTCCATGCTGGAACGGGCTCATCGTTCCCGGATCCACATTCATGTAGGGATCGAGTTTTTGGCAGGCGACGCGGAGACCGCGCATTTTCAAAAGTCTGCCCAGAGATGCCGCTGTTATTCCTTTCCCGAGTCCGGAGACGACGCCTCCGGTCACAAATACATATTTTGCCATGTTTCCTCCGTTTAGCCCTATTCCACCAACATCATAAGATACTCATCCACCTCAGCCGCGCACGCCCTGCCCTCAGCCAGCGCCCACACGACCAGACTCTGTCCCCTTCTCATGTCACCCGCAGCAAATACTCCCCGAATGTTCGTGGAGTACCTGTCCTTGGGCGTTGCCACCACGCCCCGACCTGTCATCTCAAGGCCGAATGAGTCGGGAACGGTTCTCTCAGCCCCGATGAAACCCGCCGCGATCAGCAGCAGATCGCACTTGATTGTCTTCTCGGTTCCGAGAACCTCGACAAGCTTTCTGTCCTCGAATCTGACTTGAACTGTCTCGATTTCCGATATCTTCCCTTCAGTGCTTCGGACCTGCTTCACAGTCGTACTGAATATCCTCGGATCTCCGCCGAAAACTTCTATCGCTTCCTGATGACCGTAGTCGGTCCGCAAAGTCTTCGGCCACTCGGGCCACGGATTGTTCGGCGTTCTCTCTGCCGGTGGTTTCGGCATCATCTCGAGAGCTGTCACTGACTTGCAGCCCATGCGGATCACTGTTCCGATGCAGTCGTTCCCGGTATCTCCGCCTCCTACGATGACAACATCTCTGTCCTTCGCGTTGAACTGTTCCGGGAGCGTTTCTATTCCGAGGACATTTCTTGTTGCCGCCTTCAGAAAATCGACCGCAAAATAGACCCCTTCTGTTCCCTCAATACCTTCCGTTGCCAGTGGTCTCGGCTGCTTCGCACCGCAGCACAGAACGACGGCATCAAAGTCTCTCATGAGGCGGGAAACGGATTTTTTTCCTCCTATATTGACCCCAGTCTTAAATACGATGCCTTCCTCCTCCATGAGCTTCTGCCTTCTGGCAATCACGCTCTTGTCGAGCTTCATATTCGGAATACCGTACATCAGAAGTCCGCCGATTCTGTCCTCCCGCTCATAAACGGTGACCGAATGCCCGCGTCTTCTCAGCGCATCCGCACAGGACAATCCGGACGGACCGCTTCCTACGACAGCCACCTTCCTTCCGCTCTCCCGGGCGGGGAAGCTGCTCTTCATCCAGCCCTTCTTATATCCGTTCTCGATAAGATACAGCTCATTGTCCTTCACTGTGACCGGGTCATCATATTGTCCGCAAATGCATGCTTTTTCGCACAGCGCGGGACACACCCTTCCGGTGAACTCCGGGAACCGATTCGTCTTTAGGAGCCTTACCAGCGCGTGCGAGTCCTGTCCTCTGTAGATGCAGTCGTTCCACTCCGGAATCAGATTGTGCAGCGGGCAGCCGACGACCATGCCGGAGAGCTGCATCGCCGACTGGCAGAACGGGACGCCGCAGTTCATGCATCTCGCCCCCTGTTCCTTTCTGGCAGGGGCGGACAAATATGTGTGAAATTCTTCATATCCCCGGATTCTCTCCCGTGCCGGGACTTCATTGTTTTCGACTCTCTCGTACTCCAGAAAACCAGTTTGTTTTCCCATATCTTCACCTACCCATCTATCACACCGAAACACTCGTCAACTCCCTAAAAGCCTCGAGCTCCGCATTCTCCCTCGAAATCCCCTGCTCCTCATACTTCCCGATCATCCGAATCATCCTCTGATAATCCCTCGGCACGACCTTCTTAAAGCACGCGATCTCCTCCTCAAAATGCGCGAGAATCTCCTTCCCGAGCCCGGAATCCGTAGCCCTCACATAATCCGTGAGTATCTCCTTGAGCTCCGCGATATCATATTTGTCCCTGAGCTCCTCAAGCTCGACCATGTCCTTATTCACCCGGCGATACAGGCTGTGATTCCGATCCAGCACGTAAGCAATTCCCCCGCTCATGCCCGCGGCAAAGTTCTTGCCGGTGCTGCCCAGAATCACGGCTCTTCCGCCTGTCATATATTCGAGACCATGGTCACCGCAGCCTTCCGCGACGGCAGTTGCGCCGGAATTTCTGACGCAGAAACGCTCGCCCGCGACGCCGCATATATAGGCTTTCCCGGATGTAGCCCCGTACAGCGCGACATTTCCGACAATAATATTCTCGGAAGCCTTGAACCGGCTGCCCTTCGGCGGCTTAACGATCAGCGTCCCGCCGGAGAGACCTTTTCCGAAGCCGTCATTTGCATCGCCTTCGAGCCGGATCGTCAGACCGTGCGGAATGAAAGCTCCGAATGACTGTCCGCCGCCTCCGGTGCAGTTAATAAGAAATCTGTCCTCTGGAAGATCCGCACATCCGCTACCGTATCTTCTGACTATTTCCGATCCCAGAATCGTTCCGAACGTTCTGTCCGTGGAGCTTACCTCGACCGAGATTTGTGCGGAGCCGGCATTTTCACGCTCCTTAAGCCACGGCAGCAGGCAGCGCATATCGAGCGTCTTTTCGAGCCCGAAATCATAGCTTCTCTTCGGATCAAAGCGGTTGTCCTCCGCATCGGCGAATCCCTTTTTCAGGATTTCCGCAAATGAAACCGTCTGCGCATGTTCCTGCTCAAAACTGTCACGCTTCCGGAGGCAGTCAGTTCTTCCGACCATTTCATCCACAGTCTTAAATCCTAGTTCAGCCATGATTTCCCGGAGCTGCATGGCCACAAATGTCATGAAGTTCATCACATGCTCCGGTTTCCCCGCAAATCTCGACCTCAGCTTTTTATTCTGCGTCGCGATTCCGACCGGGCAGGTATCTTTCGAGCAGACGCGCATCATCATGCATCCGAGCGATACCAGCGGAGCCGTTGCAAATCCGAACTCCTCCGCTCCCAGAAGCGCTGCGATGGCTACATCCCTGCCTGTCATAAGTTTTCCGTCCGTCTCGATCCTGACTCTCGAGCGCAGACCGCTCTCAATCAGTGACTGATGTGTCTCCGCAACGCCGAGCTCCCACGGAAGACCCGCGTTGTGAACGGAACTGTAGGGAGCGGCTCCCGTGCCGCCATCGTATCCTGAAATCAGAACGACCTGTGCGCCCGCCTTGGCAACGCCCGATGCGATCGTGCCGACGCCTGCCTCGGAGACAAGCTTGACGGAGATTCGGGCGGCTCTGTTTGCATTTTTCAGATCATAAATAAGCTGAGCCAGGTCCTCGATGGAATAAATATCATGGTGCGGCGGCGGTGAAATCAGCTGAACGCCGGGGGTAGAACATCTTGTCTTCGCGACCCACGGATAGACCTTCTTGGCAGGAAGGTTTCCGCCTTCGCCGGGTTTTGCGCCCTGCGCCATCTTGATCTGGATTTCCTTCGCGCTGAGGAGATATTCCTCCGTCACGCCGAAGCGTCCGGAAGCGACCTGCTTGACGGCGCTGTTCCTGTCGGTCCCGAAACGTTCCCGGGCTTCGCCGCCCTCACCGGTATTGGAACGTCCGCCGAGACGGTTCATGGCAACAGCAATCGTCTCATGGGCTTCCTGTGAGAGGGAACCGTAGCTCATAGCCCCCACCTGAAAACGCTTTACGATTTCGGATGCGGGTTCGACCTGATCGATGCTGACCGGCTCATGTGCAGGAACAAATTCAAGCAGTCCGCGGAGAGTGTGCGGGTGATTTGCATCATCTACAAGGGATGTGTACTCCCTGAATTTGTCATAATTTCCTGTTCGAACAGCCTGCTGAAGCAGCACGATCGTCTTCGGGCTGTAAAGATGGTCTTCCTTTCCGGGACCGCTCCGCAGATTGTGGAAGCCTGTGCTGTCAAGGACCGGATCCACCGGAAGTCCCATAGGATCGAACGCCCTGTCATGCCGGTAAGCAATCCCGGCCTCGAGCTCTTTTATTCCGATGCCTCCGACACGGCTGACCACGCCGGTAAAATATTTGTCGATGACTTCGTCGGACAGTCCGATCGCCTCAAATATTCTCGCGGACTGATAGGACTGAATTGTCGAAATACCCATCTTGGCTGCAATCTTCACAACGCCGCCAAGCAAGGCTTTGTTGTAATCCATGATTGCCGTGTGCTGATCCTTGTCCAGAAGTCCTAACGAAATCAGTTCTCCTATACATTCATGAGCCAGATACGGATTGATGGCCCGTGCACCGAAGCCGAGGATGCAGGCGGTCTGATGTACGTCTCTGACCTCCGCGCTCTCGAGGATTATGGATACCGCAGTCCTCTTTCTGGTGTGTACAAGGTGCTGTTCTACAGCCGATACCGCCAGAAGTGCCGGAATCGGAACGTGATTTTCATCGACGCCGCGGTCTGAGAGGATGATGATATTTGCACCGTTCGATACAGCCCGGTCGACAGACAGATAGAGATGCTCGACCGCCCGGGAGAGCGATGTGTGCTTATAATAGAGGAGTGACACGGTCTCCGTGCTGAACCCGCGATGCTTCATCGAACGGATCTTCAATATGTCAACGCCCGTCAGAATCGGATTGTTGACCTCGAGCACCGAGCAGTTATCGCTTCGCGGGCGGAGCAGGTCTCCGTCAGATCCGATATAAACCGTCGTATCCGTGACGATTTTCTCCCGAAGGGAATCGATCGGCGGGTTTGTGACCTGGGCAAATTGCTGTTGGAAGAATCGGTACATCAGCGGATAGTTGTCGGAGAGCGATGCGATCGGTACGTCGTGGCCCATGGAAACGGTGGGTTCGGCGCCATTTTCGGCCGCTTCTGAGATATAGGATTTGACCTCCTCATAGCCATATCCGAAAACCTTATAGAGCCGATCACGCTCTTCCTGCGTGTGGACTTCCACCTGGCGGTTCGGTATCGTAAGGTCCTCCAGATGTATTAAATTCGAGTCGAGCCATTCCCCGTAGGGATGTGACGTGGCGTAGAATTCCTTGCTTTCCTCATCGGATACAATTTTCTTACGGACCGTATCAACGAGCAGCATTCTTCCGGGCGTGAGTCTCGATTTCTCCACGATATGCTCCGGGGCAATGTCGAGCACGCCGACCTCCGATGAGAGGATCAGACGATTGTCATCCGTGACATAGTATCTCGACGGCCGAAGTCCGTTTCGGTCGAGAGTTGCTCCGAACATCTCCCCGTCTGTGAACAGGATGGCTGCCGGTCCGTCCCAAGGCTCCATCATGGTAGCGTAGTAATGATAGAAATCCTTTCTGGATTCACTCATAAAGCGGTTATTCTTCCAAGGTTCCGGAATCAGAGTCATCATGGCGAGCGGAAGATCCATACCGTTCATATAAAGAAATTCGAGCGTGTTGTCGAGCATGGCGGAATCGGATCCGCTTGCCGATATGACCGGATAAATCTTATCCCTGTCCGCGGTAAGCAGAGCTGAATGCATTGTCTCCTCGCGGGCAAGCATGCGGTCCGTGTTGCCGCGGATCGTGTTGATTTCCCCGTTGTGGGCTATGAAACGATATGGATGCGCCCTTTCCCAGCTGGGCAGCGTGTTTGTGGAAAATCTCGAGTGGACCAGCGCGATGGCCGTTGCGTAATCCGGGCTCTGAAGATCCTCATAGAATCTGCGGAGCTGTCCGACCAGGAACATTCCCTTATAGACGATTGTGCGCGACGACAGGGAACAGATGTAGGTGTCCTCGGAACTCTGCTCGAATTCGCGGCGGACCACATACAGTCTTCTGTCGAAATCAATACCCTTCGCTATCGTTTCGGGTTTTCTGAGAAAACACTGCCAGATGGACGGCATGCAGTCGCGCGCCCTGTCACCCAGAATCTCGGGATGAATGGGCACTTCTCTCCATCCTATGACCGAAATTCCTGCTTTGTCGGAGATAACTTCGAAGAGTCTTCTGGCAAATGTCCGCCTGAGCCCCTCCTGCGGCAAAAAGAACATGCCGACGCCGTATTCTCCGGCCTCGCCGAGTTCTATTCCCGCTTCTTTGGCAGCAAATGAAAAGAAAGCATGGGAGATCTGGAGCATGATTCCGACACCGTCACCCACAGTACCGCTCGCGTCCTTGCCTGCCCTGTGCTCGAGTTTTTCAACGATAGACAGAGCGTCATCCATGACGGAGTGTTCGGGGATGCCATCTATCTTGACGACAGCTCCGATTCCGCATGCGTCGTGTTCTCTGTCGTATGAAAGTCTGCTTATCATATGCGTCATCCTCCCTTATCGTACTCAATATCGCGAGATTGTACTCGCGATGAAGCCAAATTTCACTTTGCGCGTGTATCATAGACTCACGTCGCGAGTATTGCGCGATGAAGAATAAAAAAAAGAAGCGACGAAGGCCACGATGTCCCCTGACACCATGAAGCTCCGTTGCTTCTTTCAGGAAATGTTAATCTGTTTATTCAGAATTGTCAACATAAAATTTACCGCGCTAAAGTACGCAACCGATTTTCCGCATGCTGCTCACGATCAGTCACGCCGGAGGCGCTGTCGAATATCACCCGGGCAATTTTTGTACCTCACAAAATACAATTTTTCTATATATTTACAGTTGACATACACAAACTCATGCTGTAAAATCCGCAAGCATAAGGCAAGGGCGTCTTTGAGGAACCTCAACTCAAAGACGCCCTTTCGCTGTTATCGGGCGATGGTCACAAAACCTCCTGACTATATCTCCCGATAAACGAAGCCCTATTTACGGTGGAAGGCAAAGGCGTCTTTCGTGTCAGCACGAAAGGTGCCTTTGTCTTTTTTAATCTCTGAAGCCGCGAAGTACGAGAGGTGCTTCTCACCGTGCAGGGCGCGGCAAGAATAAAAAGAAAGAGAGGAGATAAAATTATGAATAATACGGTACCGGAATACTTCGGAAGCATGGTCTTCGATGACCGCGTCATGCGGGCCACCCTGTCCGCAGACGTCTACGCCTCATTGAGAAAAACGATCGACGAGGGAAGCCGCCTCGACATCAGCGTTGCCAATGCCGTCGCCCAGGCCATGAAAGACTGGGCCGTTGAGCATGGCGCAACACATTTTACACACTGGTTCCAACCGCTCACCGGCATCACCGCCGAGAAGCATGACAGCTTTATCTCCCCGTCCCCGGACGGCAGCGTCATCATGGAATTTTCCGGCAAGGAACTGATCAAGGGCGAACCAGACGCCTCCTCCTTCCCCTCGGGCGGACTCCGCGCTACATTCGAGGCGAGAGGATATACAGCCTGGGATCCGACCTCCTACGCCTTCATCAAAGGCAGGACGCTCTGCATCCCCACGGCATTCTGCTCCTACGGCGGACATGCGCTGGATAAGAAGACTCCGTTGCTTCGCTCCATGGAAGTTCTCAGCAAGCAGGCTCTCAGAATTCTGCATCTTTTCGGCAATGACTCGGCAAAACGGGTCGTCTCCTCCGTCGGCCCCGAGCAGGAATATTTCCTGATTCCGGCAGAGATGTATGAGCAGCGTCCGGACCTCAAATACACCGGCCGCACATTGTTCGGTGCACAGCCTCCCAAAGGTCAGCAGCTTGACGACCATTATTTCGGCGTGATCAAGCCCGGCGTAGCTGCCTTCATGGAGGATCTGAACGATGAGCTCTGGAAGCTCGGCATTCTCGCCAAGACAGAGCACAACGAGGTAGCACCTGCCCAGCACGAGCTTGCTCCGATTTATACAACGACAAATATCGCTACGGATCACAACCAGCTGACCATGGAGATCATGCAGAAGGTCGCAGCAAGACACGGCCTTGTGTGTCTGCTCCACGAGAAACCGTTCGCGGGCGTGAACGGCAGCGGCAAGCACAACAACTGGTCCATCGCGACCGACACCGGCGTAAACCTGCTCTCACCGGGAGCAACGCCGTATGAAAATGCCCAGTTCCTGCTCTTCCTCTGCGCCGTCATCAAGGCTGTCGACGATTATCAGGATCTGCTCCGTCTGGCAGTCGCGACAGCGGGCAACGACCACCGTCTCGGTGCAAATGAAGCTCCGCCCGCAGTCATCTCCATCTTCCTCGGTGATGAGCTGAATGCCGTTCTCGAGGCAATCGACTCCGACACGCCATATGAGGGCACAAAGAAGATCAAGATGAAGCTCGGCGTCGATGTCCTGCCCAGATTTAACAGAGATACGACGGACCGCAACAGAACTTCACCGTTTGCATTCACAGGAAACAAATTCGAGTTCCGTATGCTCGGTTCCTCCAACAGCATCGCCTGCACCAACATCATGCTGAACAGTGCGGTCGCCGAAAGCTTGAGAATCTATGCCGACAGACTCGAGAATGCCGAAAACTTTGAGGAAGCCCTGCACGAAATGATCAAGAAGACGATCCGTGACCACAAGAGAATCATCTTCAACGGCAACGGTTATGATGACGCCTGGATAAAGGAAGCGACGGAAGAGCGCGGTCTCCTGAACTATCGGACAACAGCGGACTGTATGCCACACCTTCTCGATGAGAAAAATGTAAAGATGCTCACCTCACTGGGCGTATTCTCGATTGATGAGCTGCACTCCCGCCGCGATATCATGCTTGAGAACTACTGCAAGAGCGTGGATATCGAAGCCCACACTATGGTCCGGATGGCCAGAACACAGATCGCACCTGCGATCGAGAGTTATGCTTCTGAGCTGGCGCAGGCAGCCGCAGCCAAAAAGGCGGTCGTCCCGAGCCTGAAGTGCGGTTACGAGACAGGACTGATCGAGACACTTTCCGGCCTGATTGATGAAATCGAAATAAAAACAGACGAGCTCGAGGCAGCTCTTCTGAAGGTCAAGGATGCGGCGGATATTATCGAGGAGTCCGCTATGGTCCGCGACCTGCTGCTTCCTGTGATGGACGAGCTTCGCGCGCCATGTGACAAGGCGGAGCAGCTCACGGCGAGAAGCTACTGGCCGTACCCGACATACGGCGAGCTGTTATTCGGGGTGAAGTGATTCTCCTACTGTGGGAATGCACAGGGTTGAGTCGGAATTATTTCTGCTGACAAAGACTCTGATTCCGTAGTTACTTTCCGGAACTATGTCTGCTGACGTTGACCCAAATCCCGAACCACATCTCGAGAACGAGAGAAAAGAAGGGCTGTCGCATTAAGGCGTACCGTCACTATATATGGCAGATGTTATTTGCAAATGTCTGTCATATATAGAGGTGGACCTGTTTAATGCGGCAGCCTCTGTGATTACAGGAGGTAATGCTATGTGTTCGATAATGGCTTATTGCAGCGCGGATTACGACCTGCAGAAATTCAAAAAAGGATTTGAACGCACGATTTCCAGAGGACCCGACGACTGCCGGATCGTCGATACCGGCAACGGCCTTCTGGGTTTCCGCCGTCTGTCCATCATGGGACTTACGCCCTCAGGTATGCAGCCCTTTGAACTGAACGGAAGTTATGTTGTCTGCAACGGAGAGCTTTACGGATTCGAAGTCATGAGGGACGAGCTGAGAGAAAAGGGGTATACATTTGCAAGCGACAGCGACTGTGAGATCATTCTGCCTATGTACCGCGAGTACGGGACGGATATGTTCGCAATGCTGGATGCGGAATTCGCCTGCGTACTTTATGACGGTCAGACGGGTGAGTATATCGCAGCCCGCGACCCGGTCGGCATCCGGCCGCTCTATTACTGCTATGATAAAAAGGGCATGATCCTCTTCGCCAGCGAACCGAAAAACCTGGTGGAACTCGCACAATGCATCATGCCCTTCCCTCCCGGACATTATTACAAAGATGGGAAATTCCACCGTTACGCAGATCCCTCCGGCGTAGATACCATATGCCATGATGGTCCGGAGACCGCAAGCATGATGATCCGGGACAAGCTGATAGAAGGCGTAAAGAAGCGCCTCGTATCCGACTCCAAAGTCGGCTTCCTTCTCTCGGGAGGTCTGGATTCATCCCTCGTCTGCGCCATAGCGGCTCGGGAATGCGATCAGCCGATTCGGACATACGCCATCGGTATGCGCGAGGACGCCATTGACCTCAAGTATGCACGGGAGGTCGCCGATTTCATCGGCGCTGATCACACGGAGGTCTATATGACGCCTGACGAGGTCATATCTACTCTGGAAACACTCATCGAGCTTCTCGGAACCTACGATATAACGACAATCCGTGCAAGCATGGGCATGTATCTGGTCTGCAAGGCTATTCACGAGACCTCTGATATCCGGGTCATTCTCACCGGAGAGATTTCTGACGAGCTGTTCGGCTACAAGTATACGGATTTTGCCCCCTCGGCGGAAGCCTTCCAGCAGGAAGCGGCCAAGCGTATCCGGGAGATTCACATGTACGACGTGCTCCGCGCGGACCGCTGCATCTCGGTCAACTCTCTGGAAGCACGCGTGCCGTTCGGAGACCTGGATTTTGTCAAATACGTGATGAGCCTCGACCCGGAAATCAAGCTCAACACTTACGGAAAGGGCAAGTACCTGCTCCGCCACGCATTCGAGGGATTGGATTATCTTCCGGAGGATATACTGTGGCGAGAGAAGGCGGCATTTTCGGATGCGGTAGGCCATTCTATGGTTGACTATCTGAAGGAATATGCGGAGAGCTGCTATTCGGACGAGGAGTTTGAGTCGCGGTGCGCTATATATGGCTACGCAAGACCCTTTACGAAGGAGTCACTGCTGTATCGCGAGATATTTGAGAAGTATTATCCCGGCCAGGCGGAGATGGTAGTTGATTTCTGGATGCCCAACAGAGAGTGGGAGGGCTGTGATGTAGATGATCCGTCGGCGCGTGTGCTTGCGAACTATGGGGCGAGCGGCATGTAATTTCGGTTCGTCATTTTACGAAGCCGCGAATGGCCTTCATTCATACGCACTGTCCACCTGCGGTCGTTTTTGACCGATTTTACTGTTTTTCACAGGACTTCAGCTTAGACATTTTACGAAAGTGCTACGATTATTGTTACTTTATATGATACTTCACGTATATACAATTGCTTGTAAAATCAAAATTCCGGCAGAACAGGCGGAATGATGATATGCAAAGATCGTGAATAAAGAATATATAAACACATTATATAAAGCACCTGTAAATTTATAGGCTGAAGGAGTGAAGAAGTATCTTGAGATAGTCGGCTTCGACATGAGTGAACTCGACAATGAAAATAGAAGCATATATCTGTCGACTCTTGAGTCTTGTAAAACAGATCCAGTAAAAAGAACTGTGCTTATGGGCCGCAGACCTGTAATGCAAACTTCCTACAAAAGTGAAAGCTACAAAGGCTTTGATATAAATGCAAACGGTGCAAAGGAAGCGACTAAGAAATATAAAGACTGCGATGAAGGAAATAAAAAGTACAATGACGGACTGAACATAGTGTTCCGTACAGAGGAATCTGCAAATAAGGAAAAAGAAGAGGCAATAAAGGCAGAAGAGGCAGCGAAGGCAGCAAAAGATAAAAAACCACGGAAGAGATAAAGAATAAGGCACCGGAACAGAAGTCGGAACCGAATATTTTCGAAAAGATAGGTACTGGAATAAAGAACTTTTTCAAGAATTTATTCGGCTAAATAAAGACAAAAAAGAGGAGACTGTCGCACCTGACGGTATCACCACTGTATATGGCAGATATTTTCAATTAACGTCTGCCATATACAGTGGTGGCACGTCTTAATGCGACAGTCTCTTTCTTATATCTCAGTGGCTACTTTTAAGCCTTTCCTGTCTTTCCGTTCAGGAACACAACCGTCCCGACAAGCAAAGCGATCGACAGTGCAAGACCGATCCACGGCGTCAGCGTAAATCCCGCAATCAGGTATCCCACCGCGCACACGACAGCGACCAGCGTCGCGTAAGGAAGCTGAGTCTCAACATGGCGAATATGCATACAGTCCGCACCCGTCGAAGCCAGAATCGTCGTATCCGAAATCGGAGAACAGTGGTCTCCGTAAACGGAACCCGCGAGCGTTGCCCCGAGCGCCGGAAGCAGCAGAGCCGCTGCCACGTCCGTCTCACAAATCATCGTGACGATCGGGATCAGCATGCCGAACGTGCCCCAGGAAGTACCCATGGAAAAACTCATGAGAGCCGCGATCACAAAAATCAGGACCGGAAGCAGCGCCATCGGCAGATTCGATGTGCTGACAAAGCCCGAAATAAAGACGCCCGTTCCGATCAGCTGGCGGCACACACCGCCCAGGCTCCAGGAAAGAATCAGGATCAGCATCGGCGGAACAATACTTCCGATACCGTCTACGATACACTTAATGAATTCCTTCGGGGTCATCAGTCCGCGCGGAATATACAGCACAAAAGCCGTGACAAGTCCCGCAAATGCCCCCAGCGACAGCCCCGCCGTCGGATTATATCCTATCGCCTCCGAAAAGCTGACGCCCTCAAAGAATCCGCCGACGTAAGCCATACCGCATATAGCGCAGATAATCAGCACTACAATCGGCAGGACCAGATCAATGACCTGCCCTTTGGACTCCGTCCAGTCCGCTTCCGACTGCTTCTCCGGTCCTTCCGAGAGCATCCTCTCCTCCGCTGCCTTCATCGGCCCGAAATCCTTTCCGGTAAAACATATGAAAAACACCATGATGATCGTCAGAAGCGCATAAAAATTGTAAGGAATGATTTTAAGGAAAATGTTAAAACCATCCGTCTCACTCACCTCACTGGCTACCGCGACAGCCCAACTGGACACCGGTGCAATAATACACACCGGAGCCGCCGTCGCATCGATAATATAAGCAAGCTTCTCCCTGGAAATGCGGAATCTGTCCGTGATCGGCCTCATGACCGTTCCGACTGTGAGGCAGTTGAAGCCATCATCAATAAATATCAGGATGCCAAGCAGGGATGTGAAAAACGCCGCAGAGCGCCTGCTCTTCAATCTCTTTTCAGCCCACCGTCCGTAGGCTCTGCTGCCGCCCGACTTATCTACCAGCATGACCACAGCCCAGAGAAGAGCCAGGAAAATAATCATGTATGAGTTATCCGAAATCTTTGAGCTCATCATGTCAAATGCCATCGCCGATGCCGACACGATCGTTCCCCCCGTGGCAAATGCATAAATCAGCATACCGGAAAAAACGCCGATAAAAAGAGAAGAATAAACTTCTTTTGTGAGCAGCGCAAGAGCAATTGCTATAATCGGAGGCAGTATTGACAGCCACCCTGTTTCAATCATTGTAAATTCCATAATTCCCTCCCCATTTCTTTTCAGAATTCCTCATTTCGCCATTTAGGTTGCATAAAACTGATTATATAGTAAAACTCTGTTTATGCAATGTAAAACGGACCAATTTACCTGAAATGAAACTTTTTAAACATATTGAATCAATCGATTTGCTTCATGAAACCAAAGACCGATCAAAATTTGTCAAAGTCTGTTTTCTGACTTCTGTTCTGCGTTAGTGTAGTTGAAGTCTTTGATGTCATTATATCTCTCTACAGCCCCAACGATTATGCTATACTGTTATCATGCTCAGAAAAAACTGTTTCTCACGCAAACTGCAAATATATCATAGAATTGCTCCGCTCTACGCAAATGTCTGTCTCACGAAAAGGACAGGAAAGGACCGGCCCGGGAATGACCTCACAGAATAAATCTACCGTCCGCGACATGACGACCGGCTCCATCACCGGTCACCTGATCGCTTTTTCCATACCGCTTCTCCTCGGCAATGTCTTTCAGATGCTGTATAACACGGTCGACTCCATCGTCGTCGGAAACTTCGTCGGCAAGCAGGCTCTCGCCGCGATCAGCTCAACCACGATGATCGTCAATATCATGATCTTCTTTTTCAACGGCTTCGCAGTCGGCGGAGGTGTTGTGATCAGCCAATATTTCGGTGCGAAAAGGCTGGAAGATCTTCACAAGGCCGTCGAGACCGCGATCGCGGTGACGATTCTGTTCGGCATCTTCTTTACATTTGCAGGCTTTTTTTTCGTACCTATCATGCTTCGCCTGATGCAGACCCCGGATGATGTATTCCCGCAGGCCAAAGTCTATCTTGAAATCTATTTTTCGGGAGCTCTCGGCCTCCTTATCTATAACATGGGCAGCGGCATTTTGCGAGCCGTCGGTGACACCAAAAGGCCTCTCTACTTTCTGATTTTCACGAGCATTTTAAATACCGTGCTCGACCTGGTATTTGTCATTGTATTCAAAGCGGGGATCGCGGGAGCGGCATTTGCAACAATCCTCTCACAATTCCTCTCCGCCTTTATGGTCCTGGTCCTTCTGACCAGAACAGACGACATCTACAAGCTGGTCTGGCAGGATCTGCGGATCGATCTTCCGATTCTAAAATTCATCCTTCAGATCGGTCTTCCGGCCGGAATCCAATCTATGATCACGTCGGTGTCCAATGTATTTGTCCAGTCTTACATCAACGGGTTCGGCTCCGGCTGTATGGCCGGATGGGGCGCTTATAACAAGCTCGACTCCTTTATATTCTTGCCGATCAATTCGTTGAGTCAGGCAGCGACGACATTTGTCAGCCAGAACGTTGGCGCCGAAAAATCGGATCGCGCAGACGAGGGCACGATTCGCGCTCTCCAGATTTCCGTCGGCGTTACTGCAGTCATAGCAACGATTCTCGTGGTGCTCGCTCCCGATGCCACCGCGCTGTTCACCAGGGATGAGGAGGTCATCTACTACGGCGTTCTTTTCCTTCGGATGAACACATATTTCCTGCTCTTTAACGCAGTGAACCACGTCCTGGCCGGTGCGCTCCGCGGGAGGGGCGAGTCACAGGCTCCTATGATCTGTATGATTGCCTGCTTTGTCGTGATCCGACAGATTTACCTCTTCATCGGAAGCCGCATTGCTTATAATCCGTATGTGGTCGGACTCGGCTATCCGGTTGGCTGGGTGACCTGCTGCATAACGGAGCTTACATACTTTATTCTGCTCCGGCGAGGGCTGATTAAAGGCTGGGGTACGGGGCTGGAACAGAGATAATTTCGGCCAGTTAATAACTAAATATGAGCTTTATTTCCTTTGCGAATATATATTTCATAAATATATATTCGCATTTTTTATTTACTGACATAAACGTTATATAATATAATAACTTAACATATATATCAAGCAAAAATTTAGCCTTTTAAGCAGACTACATATTTAAGTCCCGCTTGCGAGACATGACTCGGAACTTAATGTCTGCGTCAGCTGACAGGATTCTGCACCAAATCCCTGATTAGCATCGCAGCAGAATTGGCAGTAAGCATAATAGAACAACAAGAGGTAAGTATGAGGCACAAGCGTAAAGATTTGAGGACGCTTCTGCAGTTTGCCATCAAGTGGAAGAAATGGCAGAAAGTATTATTTTTCCTGTCGTGTATAGTCGTATTCGTCACCACCTACGCCCTCATTCTCCCGGCCATCACATTGGAACAGCAGGCCGCAGAAAATGAAGCCGGTTTAACTCTCGACACTGATGTCAGTTATCTTTCGGAGGGCTATGACATTTCCGCTTCGGACAATGTCATAGATTCAGACGAAGGCATAATTGACATTCAGAACACAGAAGACTGCTCTCCTCTCATCAATGAATACGACACACAAGACGGAAACACGCTCCGAATATCTGTATCCTACGGTGAAGATGCAGAAATCCCACAGGGAGCGGAGCTTATAGTATCGGAGATATGCCGAGAACCTGAGAGGCTCAACACGGAAATTGATTCTGACACGGGCACGGAGGCTTCTGATACAGGGGATAAAACCTCTGATAACGGAGACGAGGTCTCTGATACAGGAAATGAGGCTTCTGATACAGGAGATGAAACCTCTGGTACAGGAGATGAGACTTCTGATACAGTAGATAAGGTCTCTGATACAGGAAATGAGGCTTCTGTCATTCAAGCTGAGATTTCTGATACGGAAGTTGAGGTTTCCGATACGGAAGTCGGGACATCTGATACGGAAGCAGAAGCACCTGATGCAGAAACTGAATATGACCGATATCTTTCCATGGCTGCAGAAGCATTACAATGCGACGTAGCTTCTATTAAGTATGCCCGTTTTTTTGATATTTCGATTTTGGATCCCGCCGGAGAGGAAATCCAGCCTTCAAAGGGAAGTGTTGCCCGCGTATCCATCAGTTTGGAAGATGAAGCCGTGAAGAATGAGGCTCTGCACATCGTGCATTTCGGAGAGCAGGCGGATGTCATAAAGACTACTGTTGATTCTGAGGGAATCCGTTTTGAAACGACAGGTTTTTCCGTATATGCATTTGTTGAGACAATGATTGAAAAAACCGTGCTTGCAAGTGACGGGAATAATTATAAGATTTCCGCGACTTTTGATGGCGATACCGGCATTCCGAATAACGCTGAGCTAGTTGTTTCCGAGCTTACAGAAGAATCCTCTGTGTACGGTATAAGCTATGAAGAATATGTAACATACACTGAAAACGCACTTGGTCTGGAGGAAGGAAGTGCGGAATACATCCGTCTGTTTGACATTAAGCTCGTTGATAGAGACGATCCAAGTATTAAGTATCAGCCGGCAGAAGGGAAGACTGTTGAAGTAAAGATTGAGCTGTCTGATGCAGAGGACGGGGATGATCTTAATATAGTTCACTTTTCAGACGGCAGTGAAGAAGGAGAAAGAGTTGAGAATACTACCGAAACTGTTGATGCAGGACAAGCCGTAACTTTTGAAGCAGATAGTTTTAGTGTGTACGCTGTTGTAGACGGAAGCACGGAAATTAACGCACGTATGAAGCTGGAATTCTATAGTAAAGGAAACCTGATTGCTTCCATGTATGTAAAAAACGGTGACGAACTTCTTGGAGATAATGAACGTGATCCATACAAGCAATACGTAGAAGATATCATAAATGATCCCGGCGTAGGGGTGCTTGGAGCAGGTGAGGTTTTTGCCGGATGGATTCTTGATACAGACGGTAACTATACCACTGCTGATATTGACGATGCCATGACCATCGAACAGATTCGCGAGTGGGCGGTAAGTCAGGATATTACAGAGGGTGAGACAATACACAGATTTGATGCGGCGATCTGCAAGCTTTATACCATTACATATAAAGATGAAGACGGAACCGTTTTAGGGATGGATGCGGTTCCGGTGAAGTCGAGTGAATATGGTACTGATGACGTTAGTCGTACTATCAATATGGCGTATACCCCAAAGGATGATGTCCACAACTTTGAAGGATGGGAACTTGATGCGGGTTCCGAAAATAATGTTACGTCTGCGATTCCGAGTGACCGAATCTATACGAACGGTAACAGTATTTCAATAAACGGTGACATCAGTTTTACGGTCAATGCCCCGGCAGGTAATTGGCTTGTTTTTGATGAGAACGGCAAAGGCGGAACTTATAACGCACCGCAGTTCGTAAAGTCCGATGAAGTAACTGCCCCTCCGTGTTCAAATTCGGACATGATGAGAAACGGGTATACTTTCGGCGGATGGTATGATACCAAAGAGCATGCAGACGCCCATGGGGCTAATCCTTCTGTGACGACAGGCAGGTTTACATTCGGCAACGAGCTAAATCAAAAGACAACGCTTTATGCGAGCTGGATTCCCAATACAAGGGCTCCCTATACCGTTATTCTCTGGGGACAGAATACGGAAAGAACAGCCTATGAGGTGTTGGGATCTTATGTAAATAATAATGGCGTGGTGGGTCAGAATATTCCTTATACGGTTGTCGATAACGGGGATGAAGATTATGTGACAGGTATCGGAGCAGGAAACGGCTACTACACAGGTTTTTCGTTAATAGATTCCGATAAAAATCAGCAAATTACAATTACGCCGGAGGGCGATGCCGTTTTAAATCTGCACTATGACAGGATATTATATAATTTCAAATTTTACCTCTACAGAAACGGCTCTCAGAACAATCGTTATGACTATGCCAATAACTCGGGTTCAGGTTCGAGTTTAGACAGTCTTGTCACCTGGCATTCCAACCAATCGCAGCACCCCAGTGTAACGGGAGAAACGATTCAATCGGAAACAGTCGGCGGAAGAACCTATTACTATTTTGTCATGTCGGCCTATTACGGAGAAAACATCAGTTCAAAGTGGCCGACCTACGACAAGATTACAGGGGCTAACGGCCGCGAGGCTGTCAGTTACGTTATGATGGTCGGAACAAAACTGAAGCCTAATCCGACAAATTCGGGAAGCGGCACGGTTAAAGGACTGATTACAGTCATGGATGAGAATATTCTCGGCGCTACAAACAATGCAAACGGCAACTATGTTATTATCCGTTTCCCGGGAAGCTATTATAACTGGAGATACCATATCTGGTTTGAAACAGTCGAAGGCGAAGACTATACCGGAAAAACATTGCATACACATAACGGTAAGACCTACTATGAAGAGACAGTTCTTTCGGTCCGCTCCAGTAATACAACTGACGCCAACCAGAATGAGCCGAAGTATGAGGGATATGATTTTATCACCAGATTGGGACAAAACACTTCGGGGACGGTCTGGCAGGGCGAACATTGGACTACCGGAAACAATCCGACTCTTTATCATCTTAATTATATATATGACAGGAAGGCTTTTAAAATCAGATACTTTGACGGAAGCTATGTAAGCGGTAATGACGATATTATCCAGAACCGCGCGACCCAACTCCTCCATGAGAGTGATTCGATTGCTCATGGGGCTGCTATTCCTGATACAGATAAGGAATATGTACCTGAACTTCCCTCAGGTGAAGAAGGCTATATTTTTGAGGGATGGTATCTGGATGAATCCTGTTCGATTCCGTATACCTGGACTACAATGCCGATAGGCGGTATCAAAGTCTATGCTAAGTGGCGCCAGGTGCAATATCGCGTCTTCCTGCATCCGAATGCCGGTACGGATCCGAGCCTGCAATGGGGCTCTGATAATGTGAGTACCAGTTTCCGTGTCTCTTACGGAGGAAAGGTCAGCACACCTACCGGAACACGTGAAAACAGCGGGTATGAATTTGTCGGCTGGTATACGGATCCGAGTTTGAGCAGTCAATATCTCTATAATTCAGATACCGTGCTGAATGATGAGACGGTCACAACTCCATATGACAGGACAGAGGATACAGAACTTGATAAATGGGGAAATGTTATAGCAGGTAGTGAAGGTGTAAACGCAGATAGCGATCGTCCCTGGATTACCAGAAAACTGGATCTGTACGCCAAATGGCGTAAGATTCTTGAGGGAGCCGGCATTAACATAGTCTATACGGCTGACGATGGACAGGGCAATGTCGGCAGCAATGCTCCGGTAGACCAGGCTACCTATCCGGATCAGGCAGATGCTTCGGCACAGGCAGCTTGTACTCCTCCTGATGGCTTGTACTTTAAGCACTGGGTAATCCAAACCTGGGATGAAGCCGAAGGCAGGTATGTAGATACCGAATTTACAGTACATCCGGGTCAACAGTTCTCTGTCAAAGAAGAGTACGCACATAAAGAGGCTATCACAGGAACGACTGAGTACAGGTATACAATGCAGCTGCGTGCAGAATACGGACAACCCGGAGACGGTGCACAGACGCATATTTGGTGGTTTGACAATTATTCAGCAGATAACGCCGAAAGACACGAATCCTCACGCCAGGATGAAAACTTTTTAGTCAATGTAGCACAGATAATTAAAGAACCTCCGACTCGTGAAGGCTTTACATTCCTCGGCTGGGCAAGAATTCCCAGAACTACGTCAGAAAGTGAAGAAGGAACTCCTCCTACAGGAAAAGTGTTAGACCTGACAGAAGATGATTTGTATTTAAAATACGAGAGTGGTCAGTTCAAGCTGAATGATTCAACCAGTGATGATAATGGCAAGGTTGTTACCCATGTCGCAGCGGATGAAAAACTTAGCTATCACGATATGTACGCTGTGTGGGAAAAGAATACATACAAAGTAACAATCAAGAAAGTTGTCCTGGATACTGAAACGAGTGATGTATTTGCCATCGGGTATTCCTTTGATAACGACACTCTGCAGCCCGGCAGTGTCAATCTGGCGCATGACGCTTCACAGGAGCTCTCGGTGGATGTACCCTATGGAACAGTTGTTACCGTATCGGAAAATGCTGAGGGTTATGACGCTGTATTTAGCGCGATAAGAACAACAGATGACGCCGGTACAGAACTTGAGAATCCTGTAACAGTCAACGAAGAAACCGATGCCAGTGGAGCATTCAAGATAAAAGGTAATACGACCATTACCGTAACAAATACACCTCAGGCAAAGAAAGTAAAGATTTACAAGACCGATAACTCCATGCCGGCGGTTCCGCTAAGTAACGTCGGGTTCACACTAAATGACCGGTCTCTGTCTACGGATTCTGACGGGTATACAGATATCGTAACTCTTTATACAAGCGACACACCGTATAGACTATCTGAAACAGTACCGTTAAATGACTATTACGGACTGTCCGAAGATGTCCTGGTCACGGTATCGGCAACGGGAATCACAGTTACCGGAGATGATGCTGATAAGGTGGCAATAAGTGATACCGTTGATGCAGAAGGCGCATATACTATTACTGTGGTTAATACGATAAAGACCACTCCGCTAAAAGTTGTCAAGACGGATCAGGCTAAGAAAGCTCTGGCCGGCGCTCAATTTAGTGAAGTCAGCGGAGGATTAATCAAGAATGGCCCTGTTACAACAGTTATTACCGGAGAGCCGGGAGCTGAAGAGGCTCTCATCGTCGAAGATAATGCCGTTCCACTCGGAACCTACACAATCAGAGAAGATTCCACACCGGCAGGATATAACCAATTGAGCGGGGATGTTACGATCGTTTTGACCACTGATCAAACTACAGGACAAGTCCTGGCAAATGTAACTGTCGGCGGAGAAGAGAGCCCCTTTGCAGATGCACACCTTATTGATGTAAATAACCCGGAGCTCGGCTGGATTGTAACAATAAAAAACGATTCCGGCGTCTGCCTCCCGAATACAGGAGGTCCCGGTACCAACCTGCTCTATCTCCTTGGCATCATGCTCACAGGTATCGCAGGAGTAGTATTACTGATAAGAAGATATGCCGCGTGAACCTCAGCGGAAGGTAAACCGGCAATAATTACAGTAATCTACCGATATACCAACAACAATAATAGTTTCGGGATTGGCCATCGTACCAATCCCGATTTTTTATTCAAGACACTATTTTGAATGGTGCTATTTTGCAAAGAAACTTGCAAAATACTTCTTTTTTGTATATAACAAAACGTTTATAATTACTTATGAACATATACATAATTTTTTTCCTTTACGGTCATATATTATACACACTATAATGTTTTAATTGATTTAATAACTATATAATTCGGCTTTTAAAATATAAAACACGAGGCACCTATGAAGCACATGCACAAGGACTTAATGACGCTTCTGCAGTTTGCCATCAAGTGGAAAAAGTGGAAGAAAGTCTTATTTTTCCTGTCTTGTGTAGTTGTATTCGTCACCACATACGCTCTCATTCTACCGGCCATCACATTGGAACAGCAGGTCGCAGAGAATGAAGCCGGTATAATCCTCGGCACCGATGATGTTTTTCTTCCGGATGGCTATGACACTTCAGCCCCGGACAATGTCCAAGATTCAGACTCAGGTATTATTGACGATCAGGACACAAATGTTCCTGAAAGTACAGATGCAAACGGCATTGATGAACTCTCTACAGATGGTGCGCACGATCCGGTCAATGGTGACGCGGATGATTCAGTCAATGACGGCACTGAAGACCTGATTTCAAGCGACATTGCTTCAGAAACTATCGAATATAGTGCAGAGGACTACTCTCCTCTCTTCAATGAATATGACACACAGGACGGAAACACACTCCGTGTATCTGTCTCCTATGGGGAAGACGCAGAAATCCCGCAGGGAGCAGAACTTGTAACGACGGAGATTTGTCAGGACGCAGAAGCATCTGACACGGAAACTGAATATGATCGATACCTTGCAGAGGCTGCAGACGCATTAGGCTGCGACGTAGCTTCTATTAAGTATGCCCGTTTCTTTAATATCTCAATCATCGATTCCACCGGAGAGGAAATTCAGCCGGCAGAGGGCAGCATCGTGGACGTGTCCCTCAGCCTGGAAGACGAAGCGGTCGAGAACGAAGCTCTTAGCATCGTGCATTTCGGAGAGCAGGCGGATGTCATGGATACAACGGCCGATGCGGAAAGTATCCGTTTCGAGACGACCGGTTTTTCTGTATATGCATTTATTGAAACAGTGCTTGAAAAGACTGTGCTGGCAAGCGACGGGCAGAACTATAAAGTTACAGTAACCTGCGAGGAAGGTTCCGGATTCCCCGAGACAGCAGAACTCTCCGTTGAAGAAATCACAGACGGATACTCTGTGTACGGAAAGAGCTACGAGGAATATGTGGCGGACACAGAATATGCACTTGGTATAGAAGAAGGGACAACGGAATATATCCGGGTGTTCGATATCAGCATTGTGGACAGGGATGACTACAATATCAAGTACCAGCCTGCTGAGGGAAGCAGTGTCGATGTGACAATTGAGCTGGCGGACAGCAACAGTGATTGTCTGAATGTAGTCCATTTCCCGGATGAATCAGCGGAAGTAGAAACCGTTCAAAGCAGCACTGAAGCCGGTGAAAATGGGTCTGTGGTCGATTTCCGGGCCGAGAGTTTCAGCGTGTATACGATCGTGGATGCGCCGGAGCCGGTACATGTTGTACCTGCCGGGTGGAATGTAGCGAGTTCGCTCGACGAGATCGAAGAGCTCGGCAGCAACGGATTTTATGTAAGCTATAAGAATTATTATCTCACAGGCGAATTGATTCATGGTGTGACAGGAAACAATGACAGAGACGGTTTAGTCGGAACATCGACCACATATGATTATGTCCCGGAGGAACTTGTTGAAAAGTTTTATTTTGTCAGGCAAGAAGGAACAGATACATTTAAGATTTATACCAAGGGAGAAGGCGATACAAAAAATTACTTAAAGATGACCAGGGTCAGCGCCAACAATGCGCGTGGCGGTTTAACGTTTGTTACCGACGAGTCGGAAGGAACGGCTTTTACTGTCGAAAAGAACGGTAATAGCAATAGCTATTACATATCTGCAAAGGTAAATAACACAGAGTACTGGTGGAACCAGAATAATAAAGATCCTGGCAAGGGCGCATTCGTCGGTTTTAACAATAAAAGTGATGGCAACACTGCAATAGTAACGCTCAGTTATTATGCCGACGCGGTGAACGACCCTTATGAACTTGACGGCAAGACCTTCGGCATCGCCTATAATGACAATTCCGCTACGGCAGCTGCCATGTCTGCAAATACAGGAAGTAATCAGAACCGCCTTGCCGGCGTCGATATGCTCATTCGCAATGACGTGCTCGACAACAACGGAATCCTTCTGGTTGCCGGGAACAGCGATATTCAGGAGTGGACGTTTGTATCCGCCGGTGAAGACAAGTACTATATTAAGACTACAGTAGATGGAGAGGAAAAATATCTGCACATCCGGAACGGCAATGTTACTCTGGTCGATAATTTGGAAAATGCTTCCGAAATCAAAGCCACGCCCGGAACGGATGAAAACAGCGGCAAATGGCATTTTTCAGTCGGCAACTATTCGCTAAATTATACGGGGAGCTCCTCAAATAACTTTAATGCGGCAAATAACAACAACGAGACCACCTGGCTGAATCTGGTTGAAAAATCCACTTTGACGGATGACGACTTTGTTGAATATTCTGCACGCAAGATCAGCGCCAGTGACGATATTCTCAGCGCGACGGAAAAGGATGATAACGGTGATATTCTGATAGACGATGAAGGAAATCCAGTTTACAGACCGGAGAAGACCAAGGTCGTGATTTATACCCGTGTTTGGAATGAAACGACCAAGAAATATGAATTTTACGCCGTTGATCATGACGGTTCTCTTATTCGAGTCTATGACAGCGGCGATCAAATTAACTGGGTAGGCAATCAGGTCAATTCAGCTCTCTGGGAGTTCACGGAGTATACCAATCCTGACGGCACTCCGAGCTACTACTATGAATTGGAGAACACTGCTTACGCCGGAACATATCTGGCTCCTCAGTCCGAAGGTATCATATCTGATCAACCTATCGGTATCAATCTGAACGGACGACGGGAAGGTTTTGACTACTCCTCCATCGTTGCGTGGGATGATCCTGCATATGCTTATTCCGGACTAAAAGTAGAACAAAATGAGGATGGTTCCCTACGAGTTGTTACCTGCCTGCTCAATGAAGCCTCCGATTTCCATTTTGCGGTGATAACACCTCCTGTTGAAGAAGCAGATCCTCCTACGACTGTAGAGACAGTTGATAACGACGAGTTCGGCATCCGAATCAAGATGATTGATTTCAATAATAAGATAACAGGCGGTCGTGATTCCGTACAGACATCTTATTTCGGTGCTCGTGCATGGGATGCAGCTCACGCATATGAAGCGGAGACAGGACTGGTTTCTACCAATCTGATAAACGGGTATCCGATAGTCACAGCACATACCGAAAAAGAAGGAAGCAGTATGTCAGGACTCTTTAACAATATGACACCTGCCAATCACCTGTTCATCCAGAGCGTCTATAATGAAAGCGGTTATTTCCAATACGACAGTACTCAGAACTTCGCTCATTATAATTATTTAGACGGAGAGGATGCCGGGAATTTTACCGTCTACAATCAGCTTGGCGCGATTGGAAATGCTACAAGTAATACCAGAGTTCATGGCCAGTTCATGCCCTATAATGATATCAGCGCCGAAACCGGATACGCCCATGATTCTAATGGCAATATAATCAGAAATCTTCGCGATATTAGAGGCAATGAGCTTCCGGACACAGACCCGCGCAAGGGAGAGCCACTGTAGTCGATTCCGCAAAATGATGCCGACTATTACTACGGCATGGAGCTTTCCGCCGTATTCACTCAGACACCTGATGGCGTAGACAACTGGGGACACGACATCATCTTCGAGTTTACCGGCGACGATGACTTCTGGTTCTACGTTGACGGCGAACTGGTGCTGGATCTGGGTGGCGTTCACAGCGCCATTGGCGGTTCTGTGAACTTCAGAACAGGCGAAGTAATCTGCAATGGCACTACAACATCGCTTTATGAAGTCTTCAAAAGTAATTACCGCGCACGCGGGTTGGATGAAAACAAAGTCGACGAGCTCTTTGTGACGAAAATTGTGAATGGGGAAACTGTCCATGTTTTTAGTGATTACACCACTCATGAGATGAAGATGTTCTACATGGAGCGCGGTGCGGGCGCATCGAACTTGAAAATGCGTTTTAATCTGGCTTCTGTAAAGCCCGGAACAGTTGAATTGTCAAAAAAGCTCAAAGGTATTGACAATACATCGAACAAGCTGATTCAGTACCCTTATCAGATCTGGTATCAGACAGCTGAATTCCTGCAGAATGAAGATGGTACATACGTGCTTGACGAGAATAATCATCGTATCATAACCGATTATCACGAACCTGTTCTTCTGTCACAGCCGACGACGAACACAAATCTGACCGGAAAGGTATATGCTGTATATAAGGGAACAAAAAAGCTGATTCCTTATAAGGAAACCATGACAATAGGAGGTATAACATACAACAATGTATTCCTGCTCAAAGCGGGTGAGACAGCAGTGATCAACTTCCCCGAAAATACTTACCGGTACAAAATCGTCGAATGCGGAGTGGATACTGCAGTATATGAGCATGTCCTCATCAACGGCGTTCAAAATGAAATTTTTGGAAAACCACACAATAACACTGATGGTTGGACACCGCCTGTCGGAGAGGAAACACTGCCTGATCATACTACAACATATGAAGGGACTACACGATCTGATTTTGGCATCAGCTATGATACGACAGAGGATCGTCCGAATATAGAGTACACAAACGAGGTCCCTCCCGAGGTCATGCGTACAGTATCGTTCGAGAAGGTGCTTTACGATACGAACGGCGAACGCCTTACAGATGAACAGGCTGCACAGATCAAAGATACATTTACATACAGACTATATCTCGGCAATGAGTTTGCGGAACAGGAAAATCTTCTCCCGGCAGATATGTACACTTATTATGTCAAAGGACCGGATGATAACTATTGTAAATGGGATAAAACAAGTAGTAAATTTATCTCACTGGGTGTTAATACATTTGAAGCCTTTAAGGCCCTGAGTGAAGCCGATCAGCAAGCAGGAACATTCACCACGTCAATGTACGGGGCTATCTCAAAAATTCCCGCCGGTTATACGGTCGAAGTACGGGATCTGATCGTCGGCACCAAATATAAGTTAGATGAGCCGGACCGGGAGATTCCGAAAGGCTACACACGCAGGGACAGTGACGGTTATGTCCGCACAGATCTGTCTGAAGGAGCGGTAGTCTATTATACCGAAAACGATATTTACGGGCGGCATGCACTGGATGGTAACACGATTACGGCGGAACCGATCAGCGATACCATCGCCGACAAAACCGAATCGCCTAAGATCGAGGTCCGTAACCAGCAAGGCTGGGGCTTGACAGCAGAAAAAGAATGGACGGATAAAGACTTTATGATCCACGATCCGATCTATCTGGCAGTCTACCTGGCCAATGATGACGGCACTCTCGGAGACCTAATAGACGGAACTGTACGCAGGCTGAATACCGGTGAGACGGAAGTCTATTGGTTTTTCCAGGATCTGAAAATAAACGGCGAGCCAAAAACATTTGACAAATTCATTGTTCGTGAAGTGGAAGTGACGGATCCTGTTGTGGATGCGAACGGCGTTGTGACAAGCTATACCGGCATCACGCGCAAAGAAGAAGGCGACAGCATCAGTGTCAGCGGAACCGAACGAACTGAAAATTATACCGTTAACTATACTCCCGGCGAATCCACCGGGCAAAACGCAAACATCCGCACGGATACGGTGAAAAACTCCAGACCGGGTATTCAGATTTATAAGACGGATTGGAGCGGGGACACTTATCTGTCCGGTGCACAATTCACGCTTAAAGATTCCGACGGAAACGATGTTGGACATGCTTCCTACACTTCCGACAGCAAGGGTCTGGTGACAACTGCCTATCTGAACGAAGGTACATTCACCCTGAACGAAATTAGAACTCCGTCTGGCTATGTGGCGCTGGATGAGCCGATCACTATCACAGTGACGACAACGGCACCGAGCAACTATGATCTGACTGTGACATCGGGAACCACTACTTACTATATTGTGCTGAACGGACCGGATGGCTTTTATACGACCACTCAGGCGACGGAAACGGCCATGGCGCGCATCACCGTTAAGAACCGCACCGTACAGGAACTGAAAGTAGTGAAGGTAGGCTTTAACGGAGACACGAGGGTTCCGTTGAGCGATGTTCATTTTGCGCTGTATGATCAAGTCAAAGACAGTGAAGGAAACGTGCGTCCGGCTTATAACCCGAAGACCGGCTATGATGATCTTGTGTCGAATGACGAAGGCATTCTCGAGGATCTGACGATGAGCGTCGGGACAGGTACATATTATCTAAGGGAAAAAGCAGCTCCAAGCGGCTATAAGAAGCTGGCAGAAGATCTGTGTTTTACAATTGGCAGGGACGGATCCGTAGTAATTCATAACTCCGGATATGCGAACTGGCTGGTCAAAGATACTTCCGTTCCCGGTACTGTTTCATATCAGATCAACATTGAGAATACGCCCCTTGGCATTACAATCCGTAAAACAGATGAAGAGGGAAATGCAATACCCGGAGCAAAATTTGTGCTGTATAAAAAGGACGATGAAGGAAGCTTTAATGAAGTCACGAACTATGGGTTGGAACAGGGTCTGATAGACTTGTCAGACATAACAGAGATGACCTTTACCGGAATGGCCAACGGCATATATAAGCTCACAGAGACAGATCCTCCTCCGGGCTACCTGATACTGACGAGAGACATCTACTTCAGTGTTTCTAACGGAACAGTCGCGCTTACCAATGTAGACGGCACCCCGGAAACATATACCGGAGTAGAGCTCAAAGACAATAACTCGACTATCGAGGTGAAAAATGCTCAGGGCAATCCGCTCCCCTCAACAGGCGGTCCCGGCACTAATCGCATCTATCTTCTCGGCTGTATCCTGACGATGCTTGCAGGTGCAGGTATTGTGATGAAGCGCAAATGTCGAGAAGCAGCATAAAAGAAAAATAGTTTCAGGAACGCCTCGGCGTTCTTGAAACTATTTTTTTCTTCTCTTCCTCAAATTATAGTACAGGATCCCGCACAGCACGATCACCGCTCCGACGATCGAAATCCTTCCCAGCATCTCCCCGTAAAAAACCGCGACAAGTATCGGATTCAATATCGGCTCCAGCGCGTTGATGATGGAGGCTGTCACCGGGTCCGTGTATTTTATGCCGAATGTAAAAAAGATGTAGGCAAGCCCCACCTGTACTGCTCCGAGCAGGAACACGGAGATAAGGACCGGCGCCGAAAAATCCGTCTCATGAATAGCAAGCGGAGACAGGAACACGCCGCATGCTATCTGACCGAAAAAGACCGATGACAGTGCATCTCCCTTCTCAAAGCTGTTCAGCATAAAGACCCCCGCATAGAAAATGCCTGACATGAGGGCGCAAAGGTCTCCGAGCCATTTGCCCGTGGAGAGGCCATCGAAGAAGAAGCACAGGATACCTGTCAGAACGATAAAAATCGAAATCAGTGCCGTTCTGTCCGGCTTCTTTCCGAAAATCAGGAACAGGAGGATCACGATCCAGATGGGTGCGGTGTACTGCAGAATAATTGTGTTGCCTGCAGTTGTAAGCTTATTCGCAATTGAGAATAAGGTCGTAACACCCGCCATGCTGATGGCGCCGACGAGCACCGTGAAATTGAACTTGAGCTTATGGTGCAACGCTAAGATGTAGAGACCGATCACAACAGCAGCAATCACATTTCGCACGCCGTTTATGGCGAGCGGATTCCACGGGATGATCTTCATGAGAAGACCGCCGGTCGAAAAACAAAGGGACGCCGCAAGAACTGCGGCGGTCCCAAGTGATTTCATATTCTTTGTATGACTTAATTTCATGTTACGATTCACTCATCAAAAATTGCTTCCGGATCGTTCCGTGCCTACGCCCGGCTTATCACACATATCCCAAGAGACTCGGCAGCCACAACGAGAAGAACGGTATGTAGGTGACGAGCAGAAGCACCAGGAATATCGCGACGAAGAACGGTATCAGATAGCCGATGACCGATTCGATCTTGACCCCTCCCACACGGACGCCGACAAAAAGAGTCGTGCCGACAGGCGGTGTGATTGTTCCGATGCAGAGATTAAAGATCATGAAGATACCGAAGTGAACGGTGTCAACGCCCAACGAGTTGCAGATCGGAAGGAAGATCGGCGTAAAAATCAGGCAGGCCGGAGTCATGTCCATGAATGTTCCAACAATCAGCAGCAGGAGGTTGATGATCAGAAGGATGACGTATTTGTTACTTGTCAGCGAGAGCAGAGCCGCTGAGACAGCCGCCGGGATATTTGTAAACGCCATGACCCAGGACATGATGCTGGAACAGCCGATCAGGAAAATGATGATACCCGTCATCTCCGCGCTCTCAAGAAAGATCTTCGGAAGCTCGCTTGGCTTGATGGAGCGGTAGAAGAACAGGGACAGGATCATGCTGTAGACGACCGCGACGACAGAACCTTCCGTTGCGGTGAATACGCCGGTGATGATACCGCCGATAACGATAACGATCAGCAGGAGGCACGGGAGCGCCTGAAGGACGACCTGAAGAGCTTCCTTTCCGGAAAACTTCTGCTTAATAACATAGCCTCTCTTCTTCGCCATAAAGAAAATGACAATCATGCAGGCAAGACCCCAGAGGAAACCCGGGATGTAACCGGCCATAAAGAGGGCCGCTACGGACGTTCCACCGGAAACGAGAGAGAACGTGATCATGACATTGCTGGGCGGAATCAGAAGACCTGTGGGAGCCGTGGCGATATTTGCCGCTGCTGAAAAACTCGGATCATAACCTTCCTCCTTCTCGATCGGGCCGATGATAGAGCCCATGGCGGAAGCGGCAGCGGTGCCGGAACCGGAGATGGAACCGAAAAGCATATTTGCAACGGTGTTTGTCTGAGCAAGGGATCCCGGAACGCCGCCGGTCAGGAGCTTGGCCAGATTGATCAGACGGATAGCAATACCGCCCTTGTTCATAAGGTTGCCGGCGAGGATGAAGAACGGAATCGCCAGCAGGGAGAAAACGGAAATACCGCCGAAGATACGCTGTGCGCCCGTAAGGACAGCCGAGGTCGTATTCAGAATCGGCAGGATCGCCGCGATAGACGATATGCCGAGTGCGACGGCGATCGGCACGCCTGCTATGAGCATGATGGCGAGCGAGATCAGGATAATCAGACCGGATGATACTGCAATACTCATGTTCTTACCCCCGTATTATTCTTTGGCTTCTCTCTGAGAGCCTTCTGTCTGACCGGTTACCAGGTCAATAATGTTCAGGATTCCATAGAAGATGATCAGGGCTCCGGTGACCGGCACGACCGTATAGATCGTTCCCATGTGAACGCCCAAAGAAGCGGTCTTCTGAGTCATGGTCAGGGAACGAATCGCAACGCCGCCCATCAGGAGAACGATAAAGGCAAATGCCACGCACAGGATCTCAATAATGACTTCAAGGATCATGCGGGGCTTCCCTTCGACTTTGTCTATCAGGAAGGACATGCGCATATGGTCGCGCTTGCCGAAAACGTAAGCGGAAATCAGGAGCGCCATCCACGTGAACGAGTAAGTCAGAAGTTCTTCCGATACGGTACTCGGACGGTTAAAGAAGTAACGGGTCACGATCTGATAAGTACCGATCACGACCATAGCCGCAAAAATGACGCAGCAGACATTTGTCAGAATCAAATCCACTATGTGGCGAATTTTCTTGAGTGTCTTCATTTTTTATTTACCCTCCCCATATTGCTTGTTGATCTCCTGTATGTGGTCGTAAAGATCATGAATCGCGGGGTTCCTTTCGAGCATTTCGTCATGAAGGGGCAGTGCTGCCTCGCGGAACGGCTCGATATCGACATCAATGAATTCAACGCCCATGTCATTCATTGCAATGTTCTTGGCTTCCTCGAGCTGCTTGTCCCACTCTTCCAGCTCCACTTCTGTGGAGAGACGTGCCGCCTCCTCGAAGATAGCCCTCTCTTCTTCCGAAAGATTGTTCAGGAAGTTGACATTTCCGATGAGCATGTCGGGAATCATCTGATGCATGTCATAGCTGTAATACTTGGCGACTTCGCCGTGCTTATTATTTGTCAGAGCCAGCTCGTTGTTCTCAGCGCCGTCGATAACGCCCTGCTGAATAGCTGTGTAAACTTCACCGAAGCTCATCGGAGAAGCCGCTGCACCCATTGCCTTGACCAGGGCGATGGAAGCCGGAGACTGCTGAACTCGGATCTTCATACCTTTCATGTCCGCAGGAGTGTTGATGGGCTTAGTGGCGTAAAAGCTGCGGGTACCCGCATTGTACCATGTGACGCAGCGGAAACCGGCTACATCCGTGGACTCATAGACTTTCTCCATATAGTCAGTGTCTTCCATGGTAGCGTGATAAGCATCCTCGGAGACAAACAGGTATGGCAGACTGAAGATTTCGTAAACGTCTGCAAATGTCTCCAGGTTAGCGGTCGCCGCTACAGCGAAATCGATCGCTCCCGTCTGGGTCAGCTCGATGGCCTTTACTGTGCTGCCGAGGAGCTCGTTCGGGAAAATCTGAATATCATATTTGTCTCCGAGCTTACCCTCAACATACTCCTCGAATTTCAGCATTCCGAGGTGCTGCGGATGAGTTTCCGACTGGCTGTGGGCGATTCTGACGATTCTCTTTCCGCTTCCGTCCCCGCCGCATCCTGTCAGTGCAAAAATGCAGGCCAGGACAAGCAAAACCGCCGGCATCCTTCTCCAATGAATCTTTTTGAACATAACCTTCTCCTTTCAGCTAATTTCCTATATGCGCATATATTTGTAAGCGCTTTCAGAATCAATACTATCACTATTGTGCATAATGTGCAATGTGTAAGTATATAGAATTTTTAGTTTTGTAAAATATGTATAACTCGAACGAGCATGTTTCATCAATGGTTATAGCCATGTTTTATTTCACAGCATAGTTTTTGAGTATCTGCGCATTCGGATCTTTCAACGCCCTGTAGTAATTATTTGCATATCGGACAATCTCGGATGCGCTGTCACCGTCCGTCCAGAAAGTTATATATCCCTGCAGAGATTCGGCCTTGGTCCTGAGTGCCGGTGCCTTCACATTGATAAAAGTCCTGCTCTTATACCTGCTGTTCTTGGCGTCCTGGATCAGATTGGCGGCTGCACTGTTACCGTCAAGAGCCAGGATAACAGACTGTCTGCGTTTAAAAATCTCGTAGGCAAAACTCTTGTAGACGCCGAGAGGGGAGGACTCGACGGATACGCGGATATGGGCTCCGCTTTCGCGCAGTCTCTTCAGCTCATCGTCCGTAATGGTCGTCGGCACAAAAGCGTATACGTCGAATTTTCCTTTACTCTTTTGCAGAATATATTTTTCATAGCCTGTGATAGACGGACCGATCACAAAGAACACTTTTCCGGGATTTGCCTTCCGCAGAAGATCATCAAGCAGCGCACACTCCGACGCCCTGCATCTCGTCACATGAGCAGCGTTATTAAAGCTGCCTCCGGCAATCACAATGGGAATACGGTCTAACGGAAGCGGTCTGATCTGTGCCATAAGCTCTTCGGCGCTGTCATGGCGGCGGTCGCCGGCTGTGACATCACAGAATGCCCCGTCCTGCTCATCTATTCTCTCATTAATAAAATCGATCAGTCCCTTCTCACCACAGATGCGTTTAAATTCCTCTGTCTTCTCCCGGAATTCCCGGAGCGAACCTGAAATAACGCAATCCTCCACTTTACGCATCTTCAGCATGTCCTCGAAACTCAGGTTCAGCATGCGTTCCAGAGAAAGCTGTTCATCAATGGAGTCGGTTCCGTACAAAGCGCCGCCGTCCGTTCCCTGCACGCAGGAAACGCCTGCACCGAGATACTGCTTCAGCGGATGTTTCCCCATCTGGCTCAGATTGTTGAGACGCACATTCGAGGTAATCTGGAACTCCAGCACTACCCGATGTACTTTCAGCTTTTCGAGTAACAGTCTGCCCTTCGGCGTATTCAGTTTTGCCGTGTAAAGCCCGTGTCCCACACGCATATGCGGGAACTTCTGCCCCGGACCGAGCGCCTTTTCAACCGACAGAATGCTGTTCAGGACGTTGTCGGGAAGAGAGTCATTTTCACCGGCATGTATACGCACGACAAAGGACGGTATATCTTTCGCGATCTCCACAACTGCCCTTATGACCGGCATGAGTTCCCGGATATCATTAATCTCCTCTCCGACAAAGTCACAACCTGCCACATACGGGTCGACGGCGACCGCTTTCAGCACCTCAAGGTTCTCCTGAAAATAGTTGCCGCGTATGATCTGATCCTTGATGATCGTGAGCGGGATCCGGCGCAGAGCCGCCAGGAATCGGAGTGTGACGCCTGTCTCTTCCGTAACGGCCGGCATGACCTCATGAATCTCTCTGAGCACGGCTGCCGCATCCGTCTTTTTGACAAGCGCCGTATCAGAGATCTCCGCATATGTCACTCCGACATGCTGATAGCTTCGCGCGACCCACAAAAGCTTATCCTGATAGAGGGTATTGGAGGCAAATGCAGGATGTTCCCGATCCTTCTGCATCTGATGGAGCGCACGCACAATATCTTCGTCCGGAATCAAATCGATACCCGCCGGGTCGATGCTGATCTGCTGCTTCGCCTGCGTGCCTTTGGTAAATACATATCTGTAGATATATACTTTTTCAAGATTGGTAAATACGGCCTGACCGTCCTTCATAACGGCAAGGGAAGCACGGATATGCGGTATATTGTAGGCACTGTTCTCGAGCCCGCCGAGAATCAGGTCTGCAAAATTAATCTCCGTATTGTCATCAATCTTTCTCTCAAGATACTTTCCCTCAAGCTCGGAATCACGATACATCTCCGCGACTTTTGCGCGCTGCTCGTCAATTTCCTTCCGTTGCCGCGCAGTCAGACGAAGACCCAGCTTCTTTACATAATAATACGGATACCGCAACTGGTGCGCGATACCGAGGGCAATCAGGATATCGGGGCTCAGATTCGCGCTTCGATGGGTGTGGAGATCAGAGTGGAATTTCACTTCCGAGCGGATATAGGTCTTGACCAGTGATGCATTTGCATCCAGATTATACTCCTTGGTCTGGCTCATCAGAGTCTTTGCGATCGCGGGAATATAGGCTTTTCGTTCAATGGTGCCGTCCGGATAGATATTCGCGACCTTGGTATTTGCAAAACGGAGAATGTAGACCATGCGATTTTCTCCGTCGATATAGCACGGAATCGTACCGGTGATGATCTTGAGTCCGCTTTCGTCGTATGAAATCGGCAGCCTGCACAGTCCCGCAAAGTTCGTAATCAGGTTTCCGGTCCTGTGATTTGGCGTGCGAAGAACATAGGATAAAACATCGTCCGTTCGATCCAGATCTACTATGATGTCCTTTTCTTTATCAAGGTAAAAGCGTCCGAAGTGTGACATGCGTTCAGGTCCTTTCAGAATGGTTCATTTACACTCTTAAAATCTATTATACACAAAATGTGAAGTTTTCGTGAAATATTATTAGCCACTCGCTGCTGCCGGCACGTATAACCTATCGTAGGTAAAGAAAGAACCAAAACTTCACACATGACAGACTATCACAGCTCGTCATAAAACGATAAAGTATTCATACTTCAGACGGAGGAACTCAGCAATGAAACGTAACGTTATTATCGCACTCGTACTCACAGCATCTCTCGCAACCGGCATCGGTGCAGGCTTCATTTATTCAAATCATGTCGCAAAGAACATGGTTTCGAATAACGTAGTCGCAGCTGAGCAGAATGCAGCCAATATGGCTTCCGAATCTGAAGATGTTGCTGTCAGGGAGAATGCGAAAAACGTCTCCTCCGATAAAAAAGCAGCTGACACAAAAACAGATAAGACTTCTGCAAAGGCTGCGGATAAGAAAGCAAAGACACAGAAGACCGCTGCTAAGGCAAGCGAAAAGAAGCAGAACACACAGAAAGCTGTCAAATCCAAAACTGAAAATCATAAGGCAGCTGCAAAAGCCGAAAAGTGTGCAGATTGCGTTCTGATAACAGCTGAGCCAAAGAAAGAAGAGGCAACACTCCAGAAGACTGCTCTGAAAACAGCCGGTGAAAAGAAAACTGAGAATACTGTTAAATCCGAGATAGAAATGTCCGAGGAAGAGTGGAACAAAATCGCCGATCAGCGTATGCGCGAGCGCTATGAGGAGTCCATGAAGTCTCACAATGTGGATGAAAATGTAGGTGCTGCGAATGAAGAAAACGCCACTGTATCTGAGGATGACACCACAGTATCCGAAGATGACATCATCGTATCCGAGGATGACGAGAATGTCTCCGAGGAAGAGTGGAATGAGATCGTAGAGCAGCGGTATGTGTGAGCGCTATGAAGCTTCCATGATGAGCTGCTATACGGAAGATGAAGCGGCAGCTGAATAATGAGCAAGCAAAAAGACGGGACTTGATCCCGCCTTTTTTTATTTGAATTATCTCAGCTTACGCTGCATTAAGTTCCGCGTAAAGTCTCACTCGAGACTGCGATTTCATAGAAAACCTGCCTCTTCATGCCGCCGGTGCCAGCGCCTCATCCTCCGCATACTCATCGTAGAGGTCAAGCGCATCCTGGATGCGGTTTATGATATCGGTAAGAGCATAGTAACCGTCCGTATTTGCCTCAATACCTTCAAATTCCAGTTCGTACTTAGCCGGCGGATTCTCAAGGGAGAGCTGCTCCATGTTGCGGATCTGTTCAGTCGTCTGATACATCAGACTGATCTTGCAGAACTGCTTCCCGTCAGCATCTTCATAAACTTCAAATACCAGCTTTCCACCGATCGGCGTCACCCGCTCAAGAGTATCCGGAAGGCTGTACTCCTTCACTCCCATAGCCGGCAGCACACTTCCGATGTTGGAATCGTGACCGCACAGGAATGTGAAGAGATGTTCGTCGCTTGTCAGCTCACCTTTTATCTCCTGAAGAAGCGGCTGTGCGACATTGGCAGCGACGAGCGGCGACGTGAACAGCACATCCTGATAAATATCTTTGATCTCAGCGATTTTCAGCCATTCTTCCCAGGTAAGTTCATGGCCGAACGCAGCCTTAAGTGCATCCGGCTCCTCATAATACTGCAGAACCAGAGCATCGCTGAATGACGTCGCGGTCTTAAGAGATCCCGTCATAGAAGGTTCAGCGTCGACCTCCAGCTTCACTTCCGTATCTCCTGTTGTAAAGCCAGTGAGTTCACCGCTCTTATAGGCGTCAGAATCCTTAAGATCGAGAACTTCGGCAAGGAGCTCATAGGAGTCCTCAAGATCTGCGTCGAGACCCTTCATACCGGCTTCCCCGCCCTTTTCAGCAATCTGCTTCATTGCATCCTCTTCGAATCTCTCATTTAAGAAATGAATCTTCGGTGTGAAGACTTCATCCATCGTGTCAAATTCGCCCTGACGCTCAATATCGATATCCGCAACCGGCAGCATACCCGTGGCAAAATAACGGGCTGTCGCCTGTGTGCGCTGCTTTGCATTTGCATAAAAACGGACTTCTCCGTTTTCCGGCTGATAGTTCTCGGGGATAAGACCTTCATTTTCAAGCCATTTGCGGAAATACTGACCCATGGTCGTCTCCAGAATACCACCCTTAAGGGAGAGCTGGCTTGTTGCGGACGTCCATTTGAACCACTCATGAGGGGTTGCGGAACCTAAGAGCGAACCCTCTCCGGACATTGGGGATCGTATGTTGTGACGGCTCAGAACGACGACCTGCCTGAGAGTATATGGAGACTCGTCTTCCCGAGTGTCTTCTGACTGATCCCTGCCGGATTCGTCCGCAGCTGACTCGGTGGCTGATGCGTCCGGTGCTTCCGATACCGAACTCTCCGCCGTAAGTGCTGTCGAAGATTCCGCTTGCGCCTCAATTTTCGACTCCGACTTTGAATCCACGGCGCTTTCCGCATCCGCCGCTTTGGAGGAATCGGCGCCGGTTACATCTGCCTCTACAGATGCGGAGGAATCCCCGCTCGTGACGCCCGTGGCAGCAGAATTCCTGCATCCAGCGAGCATTGCCAGAATCAGGAGTATGCAGAGTGCGTACTTCATTTGTGTCGTTCTTTTTCTCATGTGTAACAACTCCTTTTACTTTTATATTCTTGATTAATCATATTCGAAGATTCCCTGCAGCGCATCCGAAATATTCATAAGCATACCATAAGGCAGCCGGTCTATTCGTTTACAGCCGCGGGCAGCAGGATCTATCAGTTTGACCTGTTCACAGATGACAACCCCCTCCGTATCGCAGACTCCTGTAACATGAATATGAAGGGGTCCTTCCTGAACACCTGAGAGCAGCGGGCATACATGAAACATATTCACTGCACGGATAAAAGCATTTTTGCTGACAATCAGAAAGGAACTCCGGAAGCCATTGATTTTAATTATATCGCCCTGCGAAAAATCTTGCATTATAATATCTCCCTTCCTGCGGGCTCCCCCCATTCGAAGCTCTGAACATCTATTTTACCATCGTATTCCGCAAGTCTCTCCTCAAATGTACGATGCTTAAAGATCTTTTTCAGGATAATCGTATTTTCTCTTACTTCGATCTGTACCGTGTCATTTACTTGTATACCTGCTTCTTCAAGAACACTTTTGCTCAGACGGATACCCTGACTATTTCCCCACGGTTTTACACTAGACTGACTGGTCACTTCATAAACCTCCTTCATAGAGACCTGTTTTCCGCCGGTACTGTTGATATAAGCTGCCTGTCTCAGGAACTGCTGATTCATTCAGCTCATATTTTCCCGTTATCTTATTTTATGCCGAACAAATCCATGCTTACTTAAATGAGCTTTTAGCATTACGTTAACACCGTATATACATTATATACAAGGATTCATGTAATAACAAGCTGAATATATCCTGATTAAGACGCTAATAGTCGATTATAAACTTTTCTCGATGAGCTTGCTCATCGGCAACAAAGCTTATGTTCGAAATTATTATAGAAAAAAATGAAAGCATTTATGCTATACTTTCCTTATCAAAAGATACAATCTGATGAAAATGCAGATGAAAACGCTTTGGCGAATACCATAGAGGGGGCTGTCACATGAGAAGAAAAGAAGACCGTACCAGCCAGATCCTGGATCTGCTGGTCAGAAAAAAGAAACTTGAAGTTGCAGAGCTCTCACAACATCTGGGCGTGTCACAAGTTACGGTACGAAAAGATTTAGACGCCATGGAGTCTCAGGGACTTATCACCAGAGAACACGGCTTTGCCGTTCTGTCCGGAACAGATGACATCAAAGGACGGCTTGCCTACCACTACGAAGAGAAGCGACAGATCGCAATACGTGCGGCAGAACTCGTAAAAGACGGAGATTCTATTATGATTGAGAGCGGCAGCTGCTGCGCCCTTCTTGCCGCAACGCTCGCAGAGCTCCGCAGCGGGCTGACAGTCATCACCAACAGTGCGTTCATTGCCGACTATATCCGCCATTCCTCCGACTTCCAGATTATTCTGCTCGGCGGTATCTACCAACCGGATGCTCAGGTCATGGTCGGTCCGATGGTCCGCCAGTGTGCGGAGAATTTCTGGGTGGACCAATTCTTTATCGGCGTGGACGGATGGTCCGCGCGGGCAGGCTTCACCAATCAGGACCAGATGCGAGCCCAGGCGGTACGCGATATGGCGAGGCAGGCGGACCGTGTTATCGTACTGACGGAATCCGACAAGTTTACCAAACACGGCACGGTGCCGCTCAACTTAAAAGACCAGGTGAAAATTGTCATCACAGACCGGAATATGGATGAGAAAATTACTGCAGAACTCGGCAGCTTCGGGATTGAAGTCCTGACCAGTTGAAAAGTAACCGGCGCACCTACAGCCGGTTCTCCACCATCTTCAACACTCTGTTAAGCAGCAGCGCCAAGCCTGCCGATAAGACGCTTCCCCATAATATCTTGGGTGTGTTGATTGTTCTTAGCCCCTCAAAAAGCAGAGTACCGAGACCCCCGGCATTGATAGATGCGGCAATTGTCCCGATCCCGATTGTCGAGACCACTGCAAGACGGATTCCCGCAAATATCGCTTTGCGGGCAAGCGGAATCCTGATTTTCGTCAAGATCTGCATATCTGTCATGCCGATTCCCTCCGCTGCCTCACAGATTACCGGATCCACCTCCCGAAGTCCTGTAGTGAAACTCTTAAGCAGGATGTACTGATTATATAAAGTCAATACAATGATCGCGGATGTTCTGCCGAGTCCGGTCACCGGGATCAGCAGGGCGAAAAGAGCAAGCGAAGGGATAGAATATACAACCGAGAAAATATTGTTCAGTACATCGGACACCTTCCCTGACCGCATGGCAAGCAGTGTGAGAAGAGATGCTATTGCAAGAGAAACAGCAAGTGTGATCAGCACAAGTTCTATATGCTCTACCAGCGGTCCTGCTACTTTCTCCGGATGTCTCCTGAGATATTCAATCATAATTATCCTTTCCAAAAACGTTCCTGACTACGTGCGTATACAGTCTGTGAGTTCGGTTATACTGTTCCCTGCCAGAATTGTTCCTGACTCCGCGCGGATGCAATCTGTGAATTCGGTTATACTGTTCCTTTCCAAAATCGTTCCTGACTCCGCGCGGATGCAATAAGAGATTGTACAAATGCATCCGCCGGATGTCTCACAATCTCATGCGGTTCATCAAATTGAAGAAGCCTGCCTTCGTTCATGACCATGACACGGTTGCCCAGTTTGAAAGCCTCGTTAATATCATGTGTGACAAACAGAAAGGTCTTCCCGAGACCCCCGTGTATACGCATCAGCTCGTTCTGGAGATTCAGACGCGTGATGGCATCAATAGCTCCGAACGGTTCATCGAGCAGCATAATATCCGGATCCAGCACAAGAGCTCTTGCGAGTCCTATTCTCTGCTGCTGACCGCCGGAAAGCTGGTGCGGATATCGATTCCTGAACTCTGACGGCTCAAGACCGACAAGCTCTAAAAGCTCATCTGCTCTCTCATCCATCCTTCGTTTATCCCACTTCATGAGACTCGGAATAACTGTAATATTTTCCTTTATTGTCATATGGGGAAACAATCCCACCTGCTGAATCACGTATCCGAGCCGACGCCGTAGCTCCACAGGATCGACATTTGAAATATCCTCGCCCTCAACGATAATCTTTCCGCTGTCAGGGTCATACAGCCTGTTAGTCAGCTTCAGAAGCGTCGTCTTGCCGCAACCGGAAGAGCCGAGAATCGTTATGAACTCTCCGCTTTCTATTTCAGCGCTGACGCGGTCAACTGCATATCTGCTGCTTCCCGCGAATTTCTTGCATACATCTATATATTGAATAACCGGCATTCTGTGTTCTCCAAGTCTTCTTACACCATGTCATTTACTGGTTCTACATTCTGTGACTCGTCTGTTCATCACTGTTTTAGAATTAGTCAAATTTTCCACTTCATATCTACAATACAGTCGATTTAAAAATGCAATCGGAGCGGCCTCGCCTGGCGGCCGGTACTTTAAATTTTCAATCCTTAATGCTCTCAAAATACTCCGCCGCAACGTCCTCATACTCCTCGCCTTCGATATCCACCTTCGCATTCAGCTGCGTCACCGTCTCAGTGTCGAGCGTTGCGGAAACTGTATTCAATATCTCCTCAATCTCAGGATATTGCTTAAGGACCTCGTTCCTCACGATCGGTGCAAGATTGTAGGGAGGCCACATGCCTTTGTCATCTTCCAGAAGGACAAATTTATCCGTCTCCGTGAGTCTTGCCTCAGTAGTATAGGCAGGAGCGCAGTCCGCTTCGTCATTCTCTATGACTTCCCATTTGAGACCGTTATCATAGATTCTGGATGATTTCCAGTTGAAATCTCCATAAAGTTTTGTAAGGCCCGGAATACCGTCCTCTCTCTCATCGAACTCGCCCTGTGAACAGAACCTGAGTTTATCGGCATTTGCCTGAAGCTGCGATATATTCGTGATACCGTACTCGTCGCTTGCCTTCCTGCTTATGAACAATCCCTGACCGTCATTGGCCTCAGCATAATCAAGCCATGTTATATCGAACTGCTCGTTATATGCATCTTTTACAGTCCGGTAGACCTCGTCCTGATCTGTCATAGCATCCATTCCCAGAATCGTAATAAGCCCTGTTCCCGTATATTCCGGATAAATATCTATTTCATTGCTTGTAATACTGGTATGGACGACAGATCCTGCTATGTTCATCTTTCGGTCTACCTTGAATCCGGCGTCTTCGAGAGCCAGGGCATATATTTCGGCGATAATCTCATTTTCCGTAAAATCCTTTGATCCGACTACGACTGATTTTGTTTCACCGACAGACGCAGTGGAACCGCCGCAGCCGGTAAGACCCAATGTTGTAACTGCGGTGAGCGTTAATGCTAACATTTTCCTTATTGCTTTTTTCATAATGTCCTCCTCATCACACATATTTGTATCTCAGAAGTTTTCTCGTAATTGCGTCAAATATCACCCCTGACAGAAGAGATAAAGCCGCAACAAGTAAGCCTCCCAAAACAAGCAGATCCGTTCTGTTCAGGCCGAGGCCTGTGAAAATAATCTCCCCCAGACCGCCTCCGCCTATTTTTGCGGCAAGAGTAGTACTTGCGATTACCTCGACAAGAGCTGTCCTAATCCCCGCCAGCATCATGGGCAGAGCTCCCGGGATTCTCACTTTATAGAGCAACTCCCTCTCCGTCATACCGATTCCCCTGGCCGACTCGACCATAAAATCGGGAATCGACCGAAACCCGACCGAAGTATTAAGAAGCACGGGCGGGATGGCCAGAATCGTAAGAGCCGTCACCGCAGGCAGGATGCCTATCCCCATGATCGGAATCAGAATAATCAGGAAAGCAAGTGACGGCACGACTCTCAGCATCTCGAACGGCGCAGTGACAATAACTTCACTCCTTGATGACTTTGATGCGAGATATCCGCAGGGAACTCCGATAGCCGTTGCCACAATGAGCGCAAAAAGGCTGATGCCTATATGTGCTGTGATCTGCGTAGCAAGCTGAGCAGAATGTGTTGAAATATAATTTGCAATATCAGCGATCATTCGTTACCTTTCCTTATAATTGCCGAAACCGGGCAGTTCTCAAAACATCTGCCGCAGTGCAGACAGTTATTCTGTCTGATCACAAAAGGCGAACCTTCCTCAATACAATTCTGAGGACATGAGGCCTCGCAAGTTCCACATCCGATACACTCCTCCGTTATAAAGAACCCTTTTTGTGTTATTTTCTCTCCTCCAAAACTGAACTGTTCACGCTCAATCGGCTCCTGTGCAAGACAGAAATACTCTCCTTCGCCCTCGTACAAGCAGAAAACCTCCAGTATTTCTCTTGTCTCTCCGGGATATACACTGTTCATGGACGGATTCTCCTCAAAAATACGATCCAAATATTCATGTCCGATATTTTTGATTTTTCCCTGAACCCTGACGGTCTCCCATTTACTGTTAAGCCCGGTGATTGCGACATGGTCTCCCGCCATGAGTTCCCTGTAAAAATCCTTACCTCTCGCGGTGAGAAAATACAGTTTTTCATCTTCTACAAGCATTGTATCGATGATGCGTAACCGCGGTGTACCATCTGCACCTACAGTGGCCATAGAGGTGTCTTTTATGTCTCGTAGCATTTGCAAATATTCGGCTGCCGTTCCCATTTCTTTACTCCTTCGTTTTTGTACCGATTAATCGCTCTTATATTTCTGCCTTTGCACGGCTATGTGACTCTGTTGTTTCCTTCACTACATCCATACTCTTCGGCAGCTCTGAACCTGCGTCAGCCTGATTCTCCGTCGTCTCCGTCTCCGAACCGATCAGGTCTTCTATACCTCCGTTAAGATCCGCAACGGTAAATCGTTTCATCTCTCTCTCCATAGCGTCCTGAATATCATCTAGCATATCGTCAAGCAGGAGATGAATATTCCTTCCTACCGGACATTCGGGGTTCGGATTCTTATGGAACCTGAACAGCTTCCCATCCTCGATTGACTCAACCGCCACGTATATATCATAAAAGCTGATCTCCTCGGGTTCTTTGGCGAGCTCGGCTCCCCCTATTCCTCTGGACACCTTAATAAGTCCCGCATTCCGAAGCTGCGACATTATGTTTCTTATGATTACAGTGTTGACCTGAATGCTTCCCGCAAGAAAGTCACTTGTGATCTTATAATTCTTCCCGAAGACATCCATAGCTGCGAATATATGTAACGCGATAGTAAATCTGCTCGAAATCTGCACTTTAACCTCCATTATCTGACATTACGACCACTTTTCCGAAACTCCGGCTGCTCCCAAGATATTCGTGTGCTTCCCGCATTTCCGAAAGCCGAAAAACCTTCTCAGGCTTCACATCTACAGAGTGGATTTTTACGTAGTCCAGCATTTCCTGCATCTTCACTTCATTTACGTTTCCGGAATGAAAAGATGTCAGATATCCGTCTACAGGCATGTCTTCAAGCGGATCAAAATCGTCGAGAGTCCATTTGCCGCCGAGAAGTCCTGTCACGCATACAATTCCTTCCGGAGCTGTGTGGGAAAATGTATCTCTGAGCGCAGCCGGTCCGATCAAATCAAGTATTCGGTCATACCGCTCATCTGTCTGCAATTCATTGTTTGTATCCGCTATAACCGCATCAAATCCGGCATCCAAAAGCTGCTGCTTTTTATTCAGGTTTCTTGTTGTCCCGGTCACAATTGCATCCGGAAAACCGGCTTTGACCAATCTCAAAAAAGCTATTCCGACTCCGCTTGTCCCTCCGCGCACAAGAATCCTTTCTCCTCCGCGCAGTTTCAGATTTTTCATGGAACCGAACGCCGTGTAATAGGTCTCGGGGACAGCTGCCAGAATTTCCCATGGCAGATCCGAACTGACAGGATAAATCTGGTTATTCGGAAGCAGGGCGTATTCGGCGTATCCTCCGTCAAATGCCCGGCCCATCTCTCCCATGACAGATATAACTTTACATCCTTCCGGAAGCCTGACAGGATCTGTACTCTCGGCGATTACTCCGACACACTCTATGCCCAGTATCCTCGGAAATGATACCGAGGGTGACTGCCCCTCTCTGGTGAATATCTCCGAGTGATTGACACCGCGACCGATTACCCTGACGAGCGACCAGCCGGGTTTTGTTTCCGGAGTCGGGACATCCGTATAAATCAGCTTTTCAGGACCGCCGGCTTCATATATTACAATTGCTTTCATAATTTGCTCCCATCTTGAAAATTCAACCGGACACGCTAAAGAATTTCACTAAACACTCTTTTGCTATACACATCATCATATAGCAAGCAGGTTGTAATGTCAACGGTTGTAACCAATATCATTACATTAAATTCAGTGGCGAGACCGAGGGAAGCGTCCCGACGATGCATTATCTAATGGTAAGACAGCTCGGATATTTCATGAGGGAAGTTTGAGTAAATAATTAATCAGCACCCCACGTGCAATGCGCCAGGCGCCTGCCCATGGGGTGCTGATAAATTACGATGATATGATTACAGTGCCAAAAGTATCATTCTGACACCGAACTTGCTCGAGCGGGAAGGATGAAACAGCTCCAAACTATTATCTTATGTCTCCGGCGCAGCAACCAGCAAGACCACAGATCGTGCCGGAACGTTGAGCTCTCCGAGTTCCTCCCTGAACTCGCGGTTATCGGAAGAAGCAAGTTCAATCTTCCATCTGTATCCCTCCGGAATAATCGGCAGGCGATATACATGGTCCTCCCAATGTGCATTTATAGTGAGATAAATAAACGCATCGCTGTCCGTCTTGTACTTCAGGTGATCCTCCACAAAGAGACAAGCAATCGTCAGGCTGTGGCTGTCAGGATCATATTCCCATGGCATTAACCCATGGAACGTGAGCTCCGGATAACCGGTCTCGTTATAGCCGGTATCAAAGGACGGTGCGCGAAGAACAGGATGGCTCTTACGGAACGCAATCAGGTGCTTTGTGTATTCGAATAAATCCTGATTCTCTTCCAGTTTACTCCAATCCAACCATGAGATCTCATTGTCCTGACAGTAAGCATTGTTATTGCCGAACTGGGTATTTGCAAACTCATCCCCGGACAGGATCATGGGAATGCCCCTGCTCATCATCAGGATCGTCAGCATATTTTTCATCTGACGCATGCGAAGTGACGCAATCTCCGGATCAGTAGTCTCGCCCTCGACGCCGCAGTTCCAGCTGTGATTATCATTGCTTCCGTCACGGTTATCCTCGCCGTTTGCCTCATTATGCTTCTCATTGTAGGAAACAAGGTCATAGAGCGTGAACCCGTCATGGCATGTTACAAAATTGATAGAGGCACCCGGACCCCTGTCCCTGTACAGGTCAGGAGATCCGCTTATTCTATGGAGAATCTCGGGCGCCATAGCAGCGTCCCCTTTTATAAAGCGGCGGAGACAGTCCCGATAGCGTCCGTTCCACTCAGACCAGCGGTTCCATGACGGAAAGCTGCCGACCTGGTAGAGACCGTCCGCATCCCAGGCTTCCGCTATCAGTTTACAGTCGCCGAGGACCGGATCGCGGGCTATAGACTCCAGAAGAGGCGGCGTCACCATCGGAGCGCCGCTCTCATCTCTTGTCAGGATAGACGCAAGATCGAATCGGAATCCGTCAATGTGGAACATGGATACCCAATACCTGAGACAGTCCAGGATCATAGACCGGACGACCGCGTGATTGCAGTTCATGGTATTTCCGCATCCGCTGAAATTGTAATAGCCACCGTCCGGCTTCAGCAGATAATACGTCCGGTTATCAATACCCCTGAACGATATGACAGGTCCTTTCTCATTTCCTTCCGCCGTATGGTTGAACACTACGTCGAGAATGACCTCTATACCGTTCTGATGGAGCAGTCGTATCATATTTTTCAGTTCATCCGCTTCCATTCCGAAATAAGCGGATGACGCATAGCCTGCTTTCGGGGCAAAGAAGCATACCGTGGAGTATCCCCAGTAATTGACCAGGTCTTTTCCTTCCCATTTTCTGGGATTCTCGAATTCGTCGAATTCAAATACCGGCATGAGCTCCACACAGTTCACCCCGAGCTCTTTCAGGTAGGGAATCTTCTCCGAAAGACCCGCATAGGTTCCCGGATGACGGACGCCGCTGTCCTTCTGCCTCGTAAAGGACCGCACATGCATCTCGTAAATCACCAGATCCTCTAAAGAGATACCCGGTGATCTGACCGACTGCCAGTCATAGTCTTCATATATGATCTGCCCTCTGTGAATAAATCCCTTATCCTGCTTTGGTTTCTTTCCCCAGATCGTCCGTCCGGAGACAGATTTCGCATAGGGATCGAGCACTACTTTAGACCTGTCATAGCGGTAACCCTGCTGAGGTTTATAGACTCCGTCAAATCTATATCCGTACTCAACAGTCTCCGGATTCAGACCGTACACCAGCATTGTGTAAACATTTCCTATACGGAAATCCTCCGGAAAAGGAATTTCTGCAAACGGCTCCTCCTGACTGTGATGATAAAGTACCAGAGTGCAGCTCGTAGCTTCATCCGAAAAGATGCTGAAATTGATGCCGCCATACATAATGGTCGCCCCAAACGGAAGGACCTGGCCGGCGCGATACTGAAGATCTCCAAGCTGATGGGTAGGAAATGTGTCTACTCTCTTCATATTGTTTCTCCTTATGCCGGATTTTATTATTCTTTCAGGATTTCTTCTCCCTTTGACGAACCCTGTTTCACCTTCAGGATTTCTTCTTCTTTTGACGCGAATCTCCTGCTCTTTCAGGATTTCTTCGCCTTACGCGAGAACCAGAATACACAGCCCACCATGACAGCAAGCACCAGCAGACTGCCGATGATTCCGCCATTTATCGCGGATGACATATCCAGAGCATCTGTAACGCCCAGAACCGCCAGAATTGCCAGAAGAATACCTACGATACCCTCCCCGGCTATCATACCGGAGCAGAACAGAATTCCACCGCCTGCACCGTTATCCTGTTCCTTGTTACCGGCTAAACGGTCTGCGATCCATCTGATAAGACCGCCGATCATGATGGTTGAAGAGAGCTCCAGCGGCAGATAAAGTCCGATTGCAACAGGCAGCACCGGCATTCCCATGATTTCGATCACGACAGCAATGAACACGCCGATAAATATGAGTGGCCAGGGAAGATTTCCGTTCATAACGCCCTCCACGATCATCTTCATGAGCGTTGCCTGCGGCGCAGCAAGTTCTTTTGTTCCAAAGCCCCATGCATTGTTGAGAAGCACCAGCACGCCTCCGATAGCAATCGCTGAAGCCAAAGCTCCTATCAGCTCTCCGACCTGCTGCCTGATAGGGGTAGCGCCCAATAAAAATCCCGTCTTGAGATCCTGTGATGTATCACCCGCCATAGCGGCGACAATACAGATGACCGATCCGATCGTGATTGCACCGATCATCCCGTGCATTCCCGTATCTCCTGTCATTTTCAAGATAAATGTTGCAAAAAGCAGAGTGGCGATTGTCATACCGGAGACCGGGCTGTTGCTGCTGCCGACCAGTCCGACAATACGCGAAGATACCGCCCCAAAGAAAAATCCGAACACAACGACCAGAATTGCTCCCGGAAGGGAAACCGGGACCTGCGGAACCAGCCAGAGCAGGAGTACGATAATTGCTATACCGGCAAGAACAAATCTCATGTCAAGATCTATCTCTGTGCGGTTGCCCTCTCCGTCCTTTGAAGCCCGAATTCCTTTCAGAGCATCCACAAATGTCGAAAAGATGAGCGGCATAGATTTGATCAGGCTGAAGATACCGCCCGCTGCCACCATACCTGAACCGATATAGCGTATATAGCTGCTCCAGATAGCAGACGCTCCACCGGCCTCATACATCTTCGCGATCGTCTCCGTTCCCGGATAAAGTGTTGTCTCACTGCCGAACAAAATGATGGCAGGTATCAGGACGAACCAGCCGAGTATACCGCCCGCGAACATATAGGAAGAGATCTTCGGACCGCAGATATAGCCTACGCCTATGAGAGCAGGATATACTTCCGCAGAGAACTCCGTCCGCAGGGCTCGAATAGGCGCTGTAACCACACCGGGGACCAGCTTCAGTCCGTCGACCAGGAACTTGCATATCGCTGAAATACCCATGCCTGCAAATACCTGTTTCGCACCTTCGCCGCCTTCTTCCCCCGCCAGAAGCACTTCCGCGCAGGCCGTTCCCTCCGGGTACGGCAGAACACCGTGCTCCTTTACGATCAGCGCATTTCTGAGGGGAATCATGAAGAGCACTCCGAGAACGCCTCCGCAAAGTGCGATGAAGGATATCATGACAAGGCTGGGCGCATCGGCTACGCCTTCCGCCGACCACAGAAACAGAACCGGCATGGTAAAGATAACGCCGGCTGCCAGCGACTCGCCCGCAGAGCCGATAGTCTGAACCATGTTGCTCTCCAGTACTGAGTCTTTTTTCATAAGTACGCGGATCACTCCCATAGAGATGACCGCAGCCGGTATCGACGCGGATACCGTCATACCGACTCGGAGCCCGAGATATGCATTTGCGGCTCCGAATACTATGGCCAGCAGGATTCCCATTACCGTGGAGGTCACAGTGAACTCAGGCGGATTTTCATTTGCCGGCACATACGGCTTAAAGTTCTTTTTTTCTTCTGTGTTGTTACTCATACTTCTTCCTCTTTACTATTTCTCAGATAAACTCCCATGCGGAACATGTTTATCCAGAATCATTATACCTTGATTTTACAGACATAAAAAGAGGTTGTCGCATATCAAAAGCGAAGCCACAATATATTGCAGTCATCATTTAAAATGTCTGTACTATATTGTTTCGGCACTGCCTAATGCGTCAACCCCAATTAAATTTATGATGTAGTATTCACGTGACGATTGTAGCAAAAGAACAAGCAGCACATAATGAACAGGTAATCTGCAACACATTTTCCCGATGCTATCCGAAAGCTTTTGTTTATGGATAATCAGCGTCTGTAATCTGCAGATACATCCATGAACGTTCGCTTTCCCATGATGTAGTCATCGTAGGCCCGTTCCGCATCCATGCCATGAAACACTTTGCAGAGCCCACACATATCGCAGTCGGCTATACACGGGTATCTTTTCCTGATGTATTCTCTTCGTTCCTCGACCGTCGAGTCGGATATCTTCGGCGCTTCGTTCATAACATCACCCCTCAAAGAATCTTTCTGCCCTGACGGTACTCTTCCATATACACTGCGTTGATCTCTCTGATCTCACGCTTACCGTCAATATAGTCCTGATAAATGTCCCAGGGTGAGCCGCCACCAAGCCAGCAGGAGGAGCAGTTCTCACATCCCCCGCCGCAATCCATGGAGCTGCGAATGATCTCTTCACGTTCTTCTTTTGTGGTGTCTTTTATTAATAGTGATTTCATGGTACACCTCTCTTTCTGACAGTACGATCTGCTGCTATGCCGCTCTGCACATCACTTCCTACCCGAATCATCATCCAGTACTCCGCAAAACACTTCACTCAACCGGTGAGATAGGAAATCTTCAATTTCCGTGATCGAACTTATGCTGTGCAGCGTCCCGACGATGCATTTTTTATGATGAGACTGTTCACATATTTCATGTGGGAAGTATTAGATAACTATACATTACCGTATATACTACACATCTTCAAGGCAGTCTCCCTATATGAAAAAACTATAATAAAAGTTCGAGAATTACTTCTCAAGTCCTTCTCTCACTCTGTAAAGAACAGCAGGCCGAATGTCCCCGGTCCGCAGCTTGCCGCAATTGCGGGAGAGGCTTTCTGAATATAAATCCTATCAAACTTCACCTTTGCCTCGACCAACTCCTTTACCTTATCCAGTTCTTTTGTCGACATGCCGGCATATGTGATGAACACAATCCGGTTGCTGATCGTTCCCGGTACCCGGAGCGCGGATGCTATATACTTCTTCCAGGCTCGTTCTCTGGAACCGAAATAGAATCTGCTCAAAGCCATTTTTCCTTTTCTCAGAGCAAGCACCGGATGGGCCATGAACGCGTCTGCCAGATAACCGCCGCGCGCGGAGATATATTTCTGTCTGGCCAGGTAATCAAGCGAATCCACAATAAAGCTTGTGTGTACATGCCGCTTCATCTCTTCCATTTCTGCCGCAATACTCTCGACATCCTTTCCCTCCTCTGCCAGACGGGCTGCCACGACGGCCATGATGCCCTGGCCGCTCGACAGATGCCCGGAATCTATTACCGTCACATTCCCGAAATCAGCAGCTGCCTTCTGAGCTGCCGGATAACCGGTATTGAGGATCTGGCTGGATATGGATATGTGAATGATGTTGTTGGCCTCGTCAAGCTGCTTTGAGAAGAAATCGCTGTAATCTTCCACGGAAGGAGAAAGCGTTTCCGCGACCGCATTCGTTTCTTCCATATATGATATAAGACCGGCCGTTTCTATTTCCAGACCGTCTTTGAAAAGTCCGTAACCGGTTTTCACCATATGCGGAATCAGTGCAATGTCATACTGCTCGACGAATTCTGCCGGAATATCCGCAACACTGTCGGTCGTCACCTTGATTCGCTTTTTCTTCTTATGTTCCCTTACCCATGCAGTACTCTCTTCTGCAAGTTCCTGCGCTGTTCCGGTCACCGTCACGATGTCTTTCGGGAGAGCATGATACACTGTATTTTCCAGTTCTTCACCTGTTACAGGCTTCATCAGATATCCATCAAAGCCTTCCCTGAAATACATTTCTTTCGTGTCGCTTCCGGCGTTTGCCGTCAGAGCTATGATCTTTGACTCCTGACATTTACCACCCACCTGCGCCCTTATGGCGTGCATGCACTCGATTCCGTCCATACCCGGCATCTTGTGATCCATCAGAATGACATGGTAGAAATCTTCCTGCGTCTTATCCAGGGCTTCCTTTCCGGAGGAAACCAGCTCCAGTTTGACCTGCGTATCCCTGAGAAGCTTCGACACGACCATGAGGTTGGCCGACGTGTCGTCCACAACGAGCACCTTTGCATCCGGAGCTTCAAAAGACTGCACATAAATATGCTCCTCCCGAGCCCGCTTTCTGTTCAGCACATCAATCTCACCCAACGGCTCATCCACAACGATTTTCTGAGGAATCTCGATTATAAAAGTGGATCCTTTCGTATACACGCTGTTGACCGTGATCTTTCCACCCATAAGATCGACAAATTGCTTGACGATGGAGAGACCGAGCCCAGTACCCTCGATATATTTGTTCTTATCCATATCGACGCGTTTAAAGGCCGTAAACAGATAGGGGATACTCTCCGTTTTGATACCCATGCCTGTATCGCTTATGGCATAGGAGACCAGCGCGACTCCGGAGTCGTTCCTCTCACACTGAATCTGCAGGCGTACGGAACCCTCGTTCGTGTATTTAATAGCATTATTCAGGACATTAATCAGGACCTGCTTGATACGCATGTCGTCTCCGAGCAGTTCCGACGGAAGGTCCGGCGATACATCTACAGAAAACTCGAGATTCTTCTCCTTTGCGCGTATCCACAGCATACCTACGATGTCGGAAAGCATATCCCCGGTGCGGTAAGGTGCCGGCGTGAGTTCCATCTGACCCGTTTCAAATTTTGACATATCCAGAATATCATTGATCAGATGGAGAAGCATCTTGCTGGCTGCCTGGATATTTTCGGCATCCTCATTGATTTCCGGCGAGGCGTTCTGCCGAAGAATCATCTCGTTCAGACCTATGATCGTGTTGATCGGCGTCCGAATTTCATGACTCATGTTAGAAAAGAACCTGTTCTGTGCCTGATTTAATTTTCGAATCTCTTCTTTCTGTGCTTCCTGCTCAAGAATGTTCTGTTTCGCGTTGTATTTGTAATAGTAGACAATCACGCCGAGAAGAAGCTGCGTACCGATAAAAAAGCCGAAATATTCGAAACTGCTTCTGTTATATGCCGCATATGGTCCTTCAATAAAATACAGGCGGGCAAAGATACAATCCGAAATCACCGTAATGAGCAGATAAAGTCTCACATCAAGATAAAGTGTAAACGGAACGCACATTGACACGACCATAAAAAGTGTCGGATTCACCCTGTAGTCATATGAGGTATAATCCAGTCTGCATACATTGATTGCATACCACAGCAGCATCACCATCATGAACACATTGATGCGCGGCAGCAGGCGGTATCTCTCATCATAATTTTTACGAATGTAAAGCAGAAGAATTCCGTAAAGGACTTCACAGACTATGACGCAGGCATAGTAAAACTGATAGTTCTGCGCAAGAGCGAATTTTATATTAGATTCCGTCCAAAAGAAGGTCTTAAGAAACGTCGACGTGATCGCTGCTATGAAAAGAGGAGTGACTATGAGAGACACCCGGAGGGCGTCATACACGCCGTCCTTTATCAGGGCTTCACAATTCGGGTTTTTCTTCTGGCGGAATATAAAATCTATCATTTTATTCATGGATGTTCACTTCCTTCCGGATAGAATTCCACAATATCGTCGTCCGACTCTCCCTCAGGGGCAAATTCCAGGACTTCGTCGTCTGCTTCTCCCTCGGGCGCAAATTCCAGAACTTCGTCGTCTGCTTCTCCCTCGGGGAAAAACTCCATAACCTCGTCACTCGGCTCTTCCTCGGGGAAAAACTCCAGAATCTCGTCGTCCGGACCACCTTCAGGGAAAAACTCCAGGATTTCTTCATCCTCCTCTGACTTTGCATCGGTCTTCTTCCCGAAAGTCGTCAGTATACCGTCCGCGATGTGCCGATACTCCTTCATCGCGCTCTCATGTCCCTGACGGATCGTCTCCCCGTCTTCATCCTTTGCGGCCTTCTCCAATACAAAAGCCGCTTCGGACAGGTGAGTAGCCCCGATCATTTTCGAAGTGCTCTTCACTGCGTGCACAAGGATCTCATAGTTCTTAAAATCCCCTTCTTCCAGATCCATCGAAGCATTCCTGATTTTGCCATCCGCCTCGCTTGCATACTGCAGCAGAAGCTCCTGATAAAAGTCATTATCATTCTGACAATACATCAAACCGACCGTAGTATCCACTCCGAGCGATTCGATCTGCGTAAGCTTTTCTTCCCAGGAGGTCTCCCGGCTGTTATTCTGCAGAGATTCGGCAATACTGTCTGTGCTTTCGGAGCTGCCGTTCCGGTAAGAAGCATCGTCTCCGGATATCATGCCGGCACCTGCCGAAGAACTTTCATGTGCCTGCTCGAAAGCCTGAGAACTGACTTCCCTTTCGGAACCCGCTTTCTCCAACGTGAGAAGCGATTTCGGCAGAACTTTTCTCATCGTTCTCTCAAGTTCCGTGATCACAATGGGCTTTGCAAGGAAAGCGTCGAATCCCTCCCGCAGGAACATCTCATTTGCCGTACTGACAGTATTGGCCGTAAGGGCTACGATCGGCACTTCCTTTTTCTCCTTGGCATACACAGCGCGAATGCGCTTCATGGCTTCCACTCCGTCCATGCCCGGCATCATATGATCCATGAAAATGAGATCCACCTCATTGTTCCGTACATACTCGATCGCTTCCGGTCCGGATGATGCCGTACTGACCTTCATGCCATAGCCGGAAAATATCTGCTTTGCCACAAGAAGATTCATATTCTCATCGTCTACCACAAGTGCTCTTACGCCTCTGGTATAAAGCTTTTCCTTCGTTTTTCCTAAATCCGTTCGGTTCGTGTTTACAAATGAGATAACCGGAACACAGTAGAACGGCTTTCTCATAAGCCTGACTCCCAAATCTTCGGGTATCTCGAACGAGGCGTCACATACGACGGCTACCATCACCGACTTTGCAAGTTCATTCATGAACTCCGGATCTTCCTCATATTCCTGCTGTCCCACGAAGACATGCGTGAACCGGGTAGCCTGCGCCAGTTTTTTGAACCCTGCCATATTGTCCGCGCGCTGCATTTTCACTTTAAGTCCCAACACCAGATCTTTAACCATGGCATTGTAGAATTCTCTGACATGAGGATTCCTGTATTTTTCAAGATGGAGATACGCTCCAAGGCTCAGTCTGCCCGGATCCTGAATGCTCATGCAATACTCATTACCGACGACTTTCTGGGGGATGCTGACGCGGATCGTCGTTCCTACCCCCGGCTCGCTGTCTATCTTCAGAAAACCGTTCAGGCTTCTGGTAAAGCCCTTCACAATGGAAAGACCTAATCCCAGGCCGTTCGCCGCCCGGGCTCTTCCCGAATCCGCCTGATAAAAGCGTTCAAATACCTTTTCCAGCTCCACGTCGGTCATCCCGATTCCGGTATCCGTGACTTCGATAAGCAGATTAATTCCGTACTCCCGTTCCTCAGGCGAGAAATGTACATACACGCCGCCCTCATCCGTATACTTTAGAGCGTTGTCTATCAGATGACGGATTATCTTCTTCAGCTTCGAAACATCAGAACGCATGGTGGCCGGAATGCGTGGATCCACATCTATGACCAGTTCCAGATCCTGCCTTTTGAGCGGAGAGAGCTCCGCCACAATATCATTCAGCAGGGATGTGATCATATAATCCTCTTCGTTTACCGCGAGGGATCCCATATCCACCTCGGAGTAATCCAGAATATCGCTGATCTGGTCTCCGATTTTCTGGCCTGCCTCCATGACAGACATAAGGTCTTTCTTCGTTTCTCTGTCTTTGACCTTATCGATACATATTCTTGTAAGTCCTATTACGGCATTAACAGGCGTGCGGATCTCGTGGGAAATATTTGCGAGAAAATCATTCAGTCTGTCCGCAGCCTCCAACATCACCTGTTTTTCTTCTTCAGACTTGTCCATAATGCCGACCCACTGTCTGATAATATTTCTGGCAATGAGACATATGACGCTGATAATGACAAGATGAAGTATCGTCCTGGTAATCAGCAGACTGTCAAAGCGCTCACCCATGCGGTACATGGTAATCAGGTCATACAGCATCGCCAGATAATACGTACACTGGCCTAATGTGATCAATCCCGGCATACCCGTTGAAACAAAGATCAATATCAGGACCGTCATCAGCAGTCCGAGATCATAGGTACTCGTAACGTGAGTCCCATAGAAGAAAGTCGACACCATCATAAGAATGGCATAGACCCATATCCTTGTATGTTCTGAAAGTGTCTGTCGGATATGCAAAGTCCAGCAGACGCCTACCGATACAGCAATCAGAATCAGAGCCCACAATTCCCAGTTAAGGAGCAGGGCTTCACCGATAAGCAAAACAGCAAAAACAGAGTAACAGCCTAAGATGAGGAGATGATGCGTTTCAAAATAATCCTTTTTTGGTTTCCGTTGCTCCATGGTTAACGCTCCTTAGGCATATATTCCAGACACAGCATGGTCATATCATCGAACTGTTCCGTATCCTGAGCAAAATCAATCACAGCTTTCCGCATACCTTGCAGGATCTGCTTCGGAGTGCCGTCCTTATGGGCGTTCAACGCCTGCAGCATGCGTTCTGTCCCGAAAAACTCCTTCCCGGCGTTCGTTGCTTCCGGCACGCCATCCGTATATACGAATATTTTTGAGCCCGGCTTCATCTCCACATGGCAATCATAATATTGAATTCCGGGAATACCGCCGATGACCAACCCGTGTCTGTCTCTGATAAGTTCAAAGTGTCCGTCTGCACGCAAAAGTGCCGGATACTCATGCCCTGCATTTGCAGTCGTAAGATGACCTGTGGATATATCCAGAATCCCGAGCCATACCGTCACGAACATTCCTTCCGGATTATTGGAACAGATGGCTTCATTTGTATCCTGAAGAATCTGAGCCGGAGACTTGCCGCTCTTCGCATTGTCCGCCAACATGATCTTGGACGCCATCATAAAAAGTGCCGCAGGAATTCCTTTGTCGGAGACATCTGCTATGAGAAGACACAACCGATTATTATCAATAAAGAAGAAATCATAGAAATCGCCGCCGACACGCCTGACCGGATCCATACTGGCATAGACGTCGATTTCCTCCCGTTCCGGAAAGGCGGGAAAAATGCCCGGCAGCATGGCCGCCTGTATGCGGGAAGCCATTGCGAGTTCGGAGCGGATGCGCTCATTTTCCCGCTCCAGATTGCGCTGAAGCCTCACCAGCTCTATCGTATGCCGGACACGGAGAACCAGGACTTCCGGGACAAAAGGTTTTTTAATGAAGTCCATAGCTCCGAGAGCCAGCCCCCGCGTTTCGGACTCCTGATTTTCATCAGCTGTCAGGAAAATCACAGGGATTTCTTCGGAACGAGGCATCTGTTCCTTTAATCTCCTGAGAGTCTCAAATCCATCGAGTCCCGGCATCATGATATCCAGAAGAATCAGATCCGGTTTGTTGGTTTTGATATACTCAATAAGGGCCGTACCGGACTTCAAAGCCGTCACACGCATATCGTGCTTGCTGAGAATACGCCCTGCCATTTTGAGATTGGTAACATCATCATCAACAACGACAACCCAATCCATAAAATACCTCCTTAAAATGAAAGCTATCGCTTTTCACAGCCCGCCAGGAGGCGCCGTGAAAGCCGTTAAGTATCAAGTTTCCACACATGTCATATCTATATTAGTAATAAACACTTACATAATACCATACTTTGTCACTGCAATCAGCCGGTTGCAGACGGAGAATGCAGACTTCCGAAAAACTGCTGCTACTCTCCGAATGTGAAGAATGTGAAATCTCTGTCAATGGGAAAATCTGCAGGTAAACCGGATCCGGCCATCATTCCAGGAAACATCAATATTCCCTTTCAGCGACTTGACCAGTGATTCCGCAATGGAGAGACCTATCCCATATCCGTTCCTGTCAGTACTCTTTTGGGATCCGTCCGCTGCTTTTTCCGATGCAGTCTCAGCCGATATGGTACGCGCCTGATCCTGTCTGTAAAATCTTTCAAAAAAACGCGAATAATCCACGCTTGCGCCTTCCGCATAGTCGTTGGAAACAGTGAGGACCGCCCCCCGCCTGCTTTGCTCCAGACCGACCAGGATAGTCCCGCCGTCGTCGCAATACTTAATGGCATTGTCAATAAGAAGCGTTGTAAGCTGCCTTATACTGCTGTCATTGGACCTTATCACAAGAGAATCGGGTATCTTCTTTTCAAGCCTCTTACCCTCGCTTTCGGCAACGGGGATAAAAGTATCCGCCGTTTCCGATATAGTAGCTGCGATGTCGACCTGCGACAGTTCGCCGTCTGACTTTTCCTGCGCGCGCGCAATCTGTAAAAGATTGGCGATCAAGCCGCTCATACGGTCCACCTGCCTAAGCGTCGACTGCGTCCACTCCGTCTCGCCGTCCATCATTTCCTGAAGCTCCGTATTGGCTTTGATCACCGCCAGCGGGGTTTTTAGCTCATGGCTGGCATTTGTAATAAACTGTTTCTGCTTCTCCATATTCTCTACTTCCGTGTGCACGATGCTTTGAGAAAACAGAGGTATTATGACGAAAGACAGACACATTCCGAAACCCAGACTGCTCAGCGCCGAGAGCAGAATACGGCGCATCAGACTCAGCTGCTCCGTGCGATCCAGATAAATTACGATCGCGCCGCCCTTCTCTCTGCCCGCACGGTAATAATAATATCTCCCGTACTTTCCGAACTTACGGAATCTGTCCAGCGCGGCCAATGCATATCTTTCAGCCTCTTCATTGTCAATGTTGGCAATATGGCTCGTCTTGATATTCGTGACACGCTCGTTCTCATCAAAAAGAACGGCAAAATACCGGACCGTATAGTAATATTCCGGAGTCTCGCCAAAGAAGTTTCCGATGCCAAAGATGCTCCCGAAGCTCCAGTCAATTGTCTCCGAAAAAGAGCTGTCGAACTCGTCCTGCGAATCTAAAGTGCTTCCGTGTGTGTCTCCGCTGCTTCCGGTAATGCTCTGCTGCTCTGTCGGTTCCGGCAGATTCCCATCATTTTCCGCAATATATTTCATAATCTGATAAGTCTCATTGCGAACTGTGATGACGCCGAAAAGGTATATAAAGCCTCCCATAAGCAACATGACGCCGAAAAGCGTCAGCGTAGCTACCGTTATAAATCTGTTCCGTATTCGTTTGATTTCACGTTCTGTCATAAATCATGATCCTGTCTGCGGGGATTTCAAGTCTCGCTCGCGAGACTTGGCGCGGGATTCGGGTCAGCGTTAGCTGACATCTTCCAAACCGAATGTCTGCTGCTCTATTTTGCCGTAAGCATGTACGCCCCGCCTATCTTACCTGTGATTTGTGCCGCAGCACCGACTCCCTCAAGCTTTCTCTGAAGATACCTGACATAAAGGTAGACCGTATTACTGTCAGCTGAATCGTCCGTCCTCCATACGTGTTCCAAGATAAAGTCCGTCGGCAGTTCCTTCCCGCTATGCTGTATAAGCAGGCTCAGAAGCTCGCTCTCCTTCATGGAGAGACGTACACTGTTCACGGCTGAGAGTTCGAGTGTCTCTGTATTGAGCGTAAAGTCTGCATAACTCACGACGGAACCGGAGTATTTCGTCTTTCTTCTCGTCATAGCGTTAACGCGCGCGAGAAGTTCCTTCATAGCAAACGGCTTGGGAAGGTAGTCGTCGGCACCTGCGTCAAGACCGGCGACCCGGTCATCAATTTCCGCTTTGGCCGTCAGCATAAGAACCGGAATATTGATTCCCCGGCTGCGCATGTTTTTGAGGGCAGTAATGCCATCCATCTTGGGCATCATAATATCAAGGATCACAGCATCATAACCGCTGCGATCGATCTGTTCCAGAGCGGCTTCGCCGTCATATACACTATCCACATCATATCCGAATTTCTCAAGCATCGCAGTCACTACGCGGTTGAGATCGGCGGTGTCTTCGGCAATTAATATTTTCACAATAAAATCCTCATATATGCAATTTCAATTCTGTTCTTAAATACGCCCCGGTATCATCGCAACTCACGAATCATATCCCTCAAAGTCTGCATAGATGAATCCGTGGAAGCCAATTCATCTGCGCAGCGCTTCAATTCTTCTGAGATGAGAGCGGTATTGGCACCGATCTCTTTTTTATATTTGAGGTGGTGTACCAGAGCTGCCCATGTATCCATGGAAATAGTGCGCAGCTGAATCTCCGCGAATATCTTCTCGTCAACAAGAATAATCATGTGAAAGCTGCGGTATCCGTTCGGCTTGGCGTGGCGAATATAATCCTTTTCCTTAACCAGACGAATATGAGGCAGAGCCAGCAGCCGGTCACGGATTGTATAGACGTCGTCAATAAACGCGCAGACCACTCGCAGCCCGATCGCGTCGTGAATCTTCTCGAGCGCCGATTCCGTTGTCTCGGGAAGACCTTTTCGCCTGCATTTTTCACGCATACTGTCTTCCGATTTGATTCTTCCCAGCAGATGTTCAATGGGGTCCATTCCGAGCTCTGTCGCCATCTCACTTCGAATCTTCTCTATTTCCTCAAACAGCATTCGCATCGTCTGTTCCAGTTCAGGGCGGGCGTCGCCATAGATAGAGACCGTGCTGTCTGTACTGACTGTTGTATGTAAATCGCTCATAGTACACTCCTCCATCTATATGGTGAACGCGACTGACGGCAGGTATTATCCCATTCAAGAACGCCTCGACGTTTATGCACCGAAGTATGAAAGCAAACATTCAAACTTTGATTGGCGGGTCAGATGACCATGCAAGCATGGTCGCCTGATTCCGGAAGAGCAAATTACGATTATATCGTTCGCGAAGAGGCTCCGATAGATATTAGGTATTATACCATATTAATACCGACTCACCTGCATTAATTCACATTCGGCAGGGCATTGACAAGCCATATTCTCCTCTTCCTTGAGCGTGTCCGTAAGTTCGAAAGTTTCATTTCTGAATGCAAAAGAGAGATGCCCTATCAAGACATCTCTCTCACAATGTTCCACTAACTCACAACCCCATTTTTCTGATTCGCTCAGTATGCTTCTTTAAATCACGTCTCGATATGAGCCCTCCCTTAATCGTATTCTTCGCCTTTTTTAAGTCACCGCGCCGAAGCAGATACGCGAATCTCACGATCCATGCAAGTGGCATCAGATATTTATGTTTCCCCAGAAAACCACACCCCGGATAATTGACCATAATATCATAATTTGGGAAGAAGTAATATAGCAGGAGAACAATTCGATTGAACCAACGGGGTCTTCTACCCATAACCAGAAAATTTCTGGTCCAATTTCTTTTATTGTCTGCATCCGCAAAACCGAAAACTCCGTTGTGGACAATTTTCTCTGTCAGTTCATCCATGTCCGCCAGCCTTTCGCAATGCACGGGAGGCTCTATTCCGAACCAAAATTCAATCAGGCAGTAGCAGGCGTGTGCAAATTTTCTCATCTTCAGTTCAGCCAGCCTCTGCTCTATCCATTGCCAGTTGAATTCCGGACCGTATTGAAGCAGCACAGCAATATCCATGAACTGTCGAATTCCGACTCCGCTGAACAGAAAATGCTTCCGTAAATGCGCCAAAATGAACAGATAATGATAGTTCCAGTCCAGAACATCATCTTTCACATACGGCATAAGATCTCTGAAAAACCGGATCTGTTTCTTTGTCGCCTTATCGTCGCTCCTAATCAGAAGATCGTGCAGCTCAAAGTGGAGTCCGTTTCTGTCGCAGGACCACTCATGCACATCCTCTGCCTGCCTCCCTTCGAATCCGAGCTTTCGCATGACATGTATCGCGGCAGGCATATCCGAAACAACAAAGTCGCTGTCCCCCATGGTCCGAAGCGGCGGCATCGGATAAAACCGGGCTACATCAAGCCCTTTAACGGTGTAAAACTGAACGCCTGACTCCCGAAACCCCCTGCGAATCCGTTCCGTTTCTTTAACACGATTCGTGTAGTAAAAAAGCTCTGCGCTGTATCCGCGCTCAAAAAGTGCTCTTTGCTCCGCCGGTATGAAGTCTCTGCATTGCACATAGACAATTCCGATTACCTCATGGGTCTTGGCGAGACGGTAGAGAGACGCCCAGTCTGTGTCTTCCGCGGGCCTCTCCGTCGTCTTTTTATTCAGATGATCCGACAGAATCTTTATAAAACAAGAAAGTTAAACACTATGTATACTACATTCGAGGAAGAATTAGAACGCAGCGGAAAGCTCGCCTACACCAACGTCGGAGTCAGCATGCTCCCTCTCCTCCGTCAGGACCGTGATGTGATGGTTATTGAAAAAGCCGAAGTGTACCGGCCTCTTGACGCAGTCCTTTTTCGAAGGCCGGGTGTGAAAGGCAGGGGAGCTTATGTCCTTCACCGCATCCTGAAAATCATGCCGGATGGGCGGTATTGGATTGTAGGCGACAACTGCGTAACCGGGGAACTCGTAGAGCGCAGGAATATTTTGGGCGTTTTGACCGGCGTTTCGCGGGATGGGAAGTTGATTAAAAATTCAGATTTCAGGTATAAAGCTTACGTGAGGCTGTGGTGCGCGCCGTATCACCTGCGTTTCTTCATTTTGAGAATGAAACACCTTACGAAGAGGATCCTTCGGCGCGTTTCGAAACGGATCCGCTGAGACATACAGTGAAAAGCGCATTCGGGCCGAGCATGTCGCGGCTAGAACGACGAGGCGCACTTGAAATTTTCACGTAATTGTGCAATGTGGGGTAAAAACGTATTATGCAATTTATGATCACTCTGGCCGGCAGATGCGTCGAGATAAACAGTCTCTACGATGAGGTCTACAGCTTATGCAGTGAATACCTGACAAATGACGGTTCACCGGACTTTACTGTCGCGGTCTCACCGGAAGACATAGAATTCGAACGCATGAAATCAATCCGGGAGGATATGAGTAAATATATGCATCCGGTCCTCTATCCTGACTCCTATCTGGAAACACTGGCAGTTTACCGGAAGATTGCCGTAGGGATGCTGAAATATGATACATTCCTGATGCACGGCTCAGTGGTCGCTACATGCGGAGATGCCTACCTGTTCACGGCTCCCTCCGGCACCGGTAAGACAACTCACATAAAGCTTTGGCTCGAGAACATACCGGATTCATACGTTGTGAACGGTGATAAACCGCTCATTCGCGTCAGGGAAGGGTACTGTAAAGCCTGCGGTACGCCCTGGTCGGGAAAGGAGCGCATGAATACCAATGTGATGGTGCCGCTTCGCGCAATATGCCTTCTGGAGCGCGGAGTGGAAAACTCCATTGAAGAGATTTCGTTTCTCGAGGCTTATACAAAATTATTTCAGCAGACATACCTGCCGACCGAAGCCGATTATGTAAGAAAGACAATGGAACTCATCCGGAAGCTGAGCGAAAGTGTTCACTTTTATCGGCTCGCCTGTAACATGGAGCCGGAAGCTGCACTGCTTGCGGCAAGTGCGATGAAGCCGTGCTGATCCCGAATCAGGTAAAGCATTCCCCTGATTATTTACAGTTTTTAATGCCTTCCTCCAACATAGATAACTGAAGAAGTGTCTGCTCCGGCGTTACCAGCTGCGGAGCCCCGTTCACTATAGTTTCATACACGGCATCGTAATAACGGGCATAATCTCCGTTTTCTGAGACGACTTTCTCTTCGTGGTATACGCCATCTTTATCATAATATGTCAGAATACCGTAATCCTCCGGCAGATCAATTCCGAAATCCTTGTGGTCATAAGGCATGTAGAAAAGCTTTAAATGTGTTTCCTGTTTGTCTTTACCCGCTTTTACGAACATGCCGCGCGTGCCGTAAGCGATGAAACTGGGTCTTTCTTTTATCCGGAAGTAAGAGGATTTTACGGACACTTTCGTCACGCCGTAATACAGGTCAATATCAAAATAGTCATTGAGACGATCCTCTCCAAGAAGCTGGCGCACATCGTAATGCACTCGGTCGGGTTTTCCGAAATAGGAAATGACCTGATCAAGAGTATGGCAGGCATGGCCGTATAGAAATGATGTGATTACGTCAAAATGCTCTGTATTTTCGGGAACTTCCGGCCGATAATAGTCAAAACTCATCTCAACTTCCAGTAAATCACCAATCTTACCGGATTCGATTACCTTCTGCGTAGTCAGAAAATCGCTGTCAAATCGCCTGTTCTGATAGCACTGTACCATAACACCTTTTTCCCGTCCCAACGCAAAAAGCTCTTTCGCCTGCGCCCTTGTCTCGCAGAATGGTTTGTCGCAGACCACGTTCTTGCCTGCAAGAATGACCTGCTTTGTCATCTCATAATGGGAAGGTGAGGGAGTAGATACAACGATCAGTTCAATTTCGGGGTCTTGCAGGAGCTCATCAATATTATATACATAATTGGCACCCGGTATCTTTTCCCATGCATCGGAAGGATGCCGTGAATAAATGGTCTTAATTATGAATTTGTCCCGGCGAGTGCGGATGAAAGGGATATGGTATCTGTTGATTCCTTTGCCGTTGCCGATGAAACCGATTATCATCTTCCTCATAATACTCTCCTTTAAACTGAGATATAAACGTTCCGGCTTTTGGTTCCTTTTTTGGAACCTAATTACCACATGATTAGGTCGCTGAAAGCCGATTACGAATTGTTCCGAGCTAACGCATTCCCACAATCCTGTCCTACATTATTTTATCATATATTTATTGTTTTTACTCTTTTTTCTGCTGTTGTTCTACGATGTATATGAAGCCGCACTGTGTATTTGACAACGCGGCTGTTTTGAACAAGGTCGCTTCGAAAATAGAATTTGACCGCTCATTGGGCATGAATGCTACGAGGATCCATCTGAGTGTTTAATCTCTGACACAAAATTTTCGTGACTTTAGAGTCGAGAGATAAAAAATGACAGATATGAAAACTATTAAGATTGCAAATGAAGTCCTTGAAAGTGTCAACGGCGGTTATATCCACACTGATTCTGACAGTCATTGCTACGAAATCATAGACGATGCAACCGGAGAAGTACTGACTTGCGGGCAAAAAAATATCCATCAGGCACGTAGAAAGGCCAGAAAACTCGGACAGTCCACCTATGAAATTTCTGATGAATTCTTAGACGACCTGCGTGAGGAAACGCTACAGCATAATATTGCATAAACAAATCAAGAACCCGGTGTGCAAAGCATCAGGGTTCCTGACTTACTTTTTACATACTTGCGGAGTTATTATGTACTTGCCCGGGACAGGCTTACATGAACAGTGCCGCAATGTGGTACACTATGCAGGCCAGGATCAGTGCACTGCACACTCCATTCCAACTGGGAGGCATCTACCAGAATACAGACGAGATCTGCCTGACCGCTTCGGATATAGTCGGCTGTGATGATTTCTTCATCAGAGTTTCCGGAAAGACCATAGCTACCCGGCAAGTCAGTAACTGTATGCTTCATTTCTCTCCTCCTTTATTGTGCTGATATCTTCCCGCCTCACTTCCTTGCGATTACTGTGATCCACGGTTTTGATTTATGGTGGACTGATTTGACTTTGGAAAAACCGGCATTCTTTAACGCAGACTCTATCTCTTCTGCGGTATGGCATTTCATTCCGTCAATGATCTTTTCGAACTTCAGCCCTGTTGCATCCTTACCGTCAGATTCATTGCAAATCAGGAAATATCCGCCAGGCTTTACCACTTTTGCCACCTGCCTGAAGCACTTTTCCAGACCCGGCCAGAAATAAATCGTCTCAAACGCGGTGGCAAGGTCATAGTTTTCTTCCGGCAGATGGAGATCCGAAACATCCCCCTGCTGCACCGTGCATCGCCCAGAGGCGATCATGTCCCGGTTATATTCTCTTGCCTTCGACACGGAAAGATCGGAATAATCAATCGCCGTCACGTATATATCCGGGTATTTTTTCAGCAGTTCCCCGGCATTCCGTCCTCCGCCGCAGCCAAGGTCAAGAGCTTTTGACGGAGTTATTTTCGGCAGGAGTGAAAATCCCCAATCCGCCAACATTGCATGCCCGGAGTTCATTCCGCTCAACATCATCTTTCCCAGAAAGCCTTCCGGTTTCCTTGTCTGGGATACAAAACTCTTAAACAGTCCCATCTTTCACCTTCCTTTCCGCTCACTATGAATGCTTTTGAAACACAAGTACTACGATCCCGGCAACGATTGCTGCACCGATTACCCAGATCAGTGTCAGAATTCCTCGTTTTTTCAACATCTGGTTCCAGGTTTGCACATAAGGAATGTCCTCACAACCGGGCAAGAGCCAGAACTTACTGTATCCTACCCATACCTTATCAATCACAATGCCGTCATACCAATTCATGACCTCAAGGAACAACAGTGCCTGTAAATACGCAGACCGGAAAGTCTTTATACCGTTCCATAGGCCAATAATCAGTACCAGGGCAGCCAGCATTACCAGAAAGAACGGGATCATGAACCGTTTTCTTTTCCTCGCCACAGTTTCCGGATTCGTAAGACCTATTTCGAAAGCCCGCTCCTGTACCGGCTTCGGGTAAAAGTACAGGCCGTTCAATGCATTGTTTCCCACTGCGATCTTTACCATCAGAGTGAACAGTGCACAGAACAGAATTAATTGAAGAACTATCATGTTGTCTCACTTTCTTCCGCTTATTTTGACCGGTAAGTTAGAATTCGCTAACCTATGGACAAAAAAAATTTCCTACAGCCTTTTTCTCTTTACCTCAGGCCTCATTCTTGAACCATGATTTACCGAGTCTTTCACACCCCGGAATCCTACCGTACCTACCATATTTTGGTTAACCCAACGAATAGATAAAGACCATCTTTCCGGATGTCGTTATGCCATTTATCAACGAGAGGTGCCTTGCTGATACAGTTGGTTAGATATAACTAATAATATTATAAACAATATCCGGAGGATTTCAAGAAAGTTCCGGGAAAAAATAGGAATAAAAAAAGAGATATTTTCCCTGTTTTTTGGAAAATATCCCTTCGTATAAAACGTTCTTTTTCAGTTTTTATTACAGATTTACAAGAACCTTCTCAAATTTTTCCCAGTTCATACGCTTCTTTCATGTGTATATTTCTTCTTGTCATTGAGGGTGTCCCACAGCCATATCCCAGAACCATTCCCTTGTCTTCGAAGTCAATGTAACGGACAAGACGCTCACTCTTTCTTTACTGCAAGCCTTCTATCCAGGATCTGATTTCATCCTCCGAGGCACCGACTCCAAAGCGCTGTCCGTCAAGCCAGGTTCCGCTTCCGGCATTGTCCGCAAGGTTCTGACCGCTTCTGCCTATTCCGCTGCTGCTTGAGGTACAGAAGGGAATCATGGTTATTCCGTCAAAGCTGTAACTCTCCACAAATGTATCCATGATACGCGGCTCTTCTCCCCACCAGATCGGATATCCGATATAAATTGTTGTATATCCGTCAAGTGATACAGCCTCACTTCCAATCTCCGGTCTTACAGATGAGTCATTCTGTTCCCTGGTTGAACGGCTGTCAGAATCATTCCAGTTAAGATCTGCTTCCGTATACTCCTGTGCAGCTTTGATCTCATATGTATCTGCACCAGTGATAGCTGCAATCTTTTCCGCAACACCCTTAGTGGTTCCGGTTGCAGAGAAATATACCACAAGGATCCCGCCGTTTTGCTGAGTGTTGTCTGCTTCTTCCGAAGACGTATCTTCCGCAGCCACATCCGGTGTGTTTGAAACAGTATCAGAAGTCTCGGGCTGACTTATTGTCTCTTCTGAATCATTCACAGTTTCTGCTTCCTGAGAGCTCTCAGCCTGCATCGTCTGCGTCGTGTCATTCGACGCCTGACTTTCGTTATTTCCACAGGCAGTAAGTCCAAGAGCGAGTAAAACTGCCGCCAGTATTGATATCTTTTTCTTCATTTCGAGTACTTCTCCAATCTTTTTTGTTCTACCGCTCGCTGTAAATACAGCTGTTAAAGTTTTTCTGCTGCACTTCATAAAAGCTTCAACAGACAATTATTTGTTATCTCAAAAACAGACTGATAAACATAGTCTACATCTGCCTGCTTCATGGCTTCTCTCTGCTTATCCGTTACTGCTGTGTAAGGATATATGCCAAACATGAACGGGAAGAATACATATATAAAATCCTGAATCTCCTGAACCGATTTCTCCGGACAGAATTTTGTAAGAATCTTGCATACATTCTTCATGGACTCGCCATAAGCTATCTTGAACGATGTCAACAGCTCAGGTCTGCTGTTCGCCTCCATATCGTAATTGTTCATGGCAAGAAGTTTTAAAAGTTGCTTCCTGTTTGCAATGGATGTCGCCAGTTTCTCTGCGATCTGTTCTTTTGAAAGCTTTTCATTATCCAGAAGAATAGACTGTAATTCTTCATTCCAGCGAATATACTCCCTTTCGAAAAGAGCCAGGAATATCTCCTCTTTTGTCTGATAATAGTTATATATAGTCGGTCTTGAAAAAGATGTCTCGTTTCCGATTTCTTTAAGTGTGATGTCCTTAAAGCTCATGGTCTGGTACAGTTTCTCGCAGGCACTTATAATCTCTTCCTGTCTTGCGGCAGTTCTTTCCGGTGATCCCTTTGGCATAGCAGTCCTCCAGTGTTTTTATTCTGACTTCATGTCAATGTGGATTATACCCATTTCCTGACATCGCGTCAATATAAATTTCAAAAATGTCCGCTTTTATAGCAGCAGTTGCGAAAATCAGTGCTTACAAGGCAGAATTGGACGCTAAATACAAAGAATAATTAATCATCTCCTATCTATACATGATGACAAAAAAGCATTCCGGGGAAAAAACCCGGAATGCTTCTTGTCATGTCTGTTACACAAGGAAAAATACACTCTCTGTGATAATCACAGTAGGATACACAGTCTTCTCGAAGCGGACCGCACATACTGTCGTTTCTCAGTATCCTGCCCCCTGCATCGCGGAAAGTGCATGTTCCGTATATCTCTTTAATACACCTTTTCTGACCGGCGGCTTTTTCAGCTCCCAGGTTTTTCTGCGCTCCTCCAGTTTTTTCTGAATTTCCTGTTCATCCATCTCCTCTCCGTCTATTCCCGTAATATTGAGAGTGCGTGCTTCGATATCATAAGAAATGATATCGCCGGTACGGATATAGGCCAAAGGACCTCCCGCTGCCGCTTCAGGACTTACATGTCCGATCGCAGCCCCGCGAGTTGCACCCGAAAAACGTCCGTCTGTTACAAGAGAGACTTTCCCATTCAGCTTATGGTCGCATACAATGGCTTCCGTAGTCATGAGCATCTCCGGCATTCCGCTGCCTCTGGGACCTTCATATCGGATGACAAGAATCTCACCCGGATGGATTTCCCCGTCAACGACCGCCTTATGCGCATCCTCCTCGCTGTCATAGACACGTGCGGTTCCGCACAGACTGCGCATATCTTTTGCACAGGCTGAGTATTTTACAACTGCCCCCTCCGGTGCCAGATTTCCTTTTAAAATGGCAATAGATCCCTTCTCCGCTGCTTCCTCTACCGGTATAATGACCTGCTCTTTTTTCAGCCCATAGTTGTTAAGATATCCTTCATTACGCCTGAAGAAACCGCTCTTTGATATCTCCTCCAGGTTCTCACCCAATGTATGACCGGTGACCGTAACAACGTCAAGATCAAGATAATCCCTGAGCGCCCACTGAACAGCAGGAACTCCTCCCGCAAACCAGAAAGATTCTGTGAGATGCTCTCCGCTGGGATGAATGTTACCGATATGCGGAATCTTATGATTGATCTCATCAAAGAGTTCCGGTGCCAGTGTAATTCCCAATTCCCGGGCTATTGACGGCAGGTGGATCGTAGCGTTTGTTGAACCTCCGATGGCACTGTGTACCACGATTGCATTCCGAAAAGCCGCTTCTGTCAGAATATCGGATGGAAGAAGCTTCTTTTTGGCAAGAGACATGATCACGCGGCCTGCTTTTCTTGCATAGGCAAGAATGTCTCTCATGGTAGCAGGAACAAGTGCGCTTCCCGGAAGAGCCAGTCCGAGTGCTTCCGCCATACACTGCATCGTGGAAGCAGTTCCCAAAAATGTGCAGGCTCCGGCTGACGGACACCCAGTAAGTTTATAATCCCGTATTTCTTCCGGAGTAATACCGTCCTTCTGCTTCTGCCTCAGAGAAATTGATCCGGCAACCAGAGATGTCGTCTGGTTTGGACCCGGGCGCATGCTTCCTCCCGGAACGAACACAGAAGGAATATTGACTCTGGCAATCGCTTTTAAGTGTGCCGGTATGGATTTATCACATGACGAGCACAGCACCATACCGTCCCAAGGCACGAAACCGGCATGAAGTTCGACCATATCACAGATCGTTTCCCGACTGGCCAAAATAACATTCATTCCGTCATGTCCCTGGGCGCATCCGTCACACAAATCCGTTGTATGAAATCTGCCCGGTGCTCCGCCCTGTTCGTAAATTCCCCGACAAATCTGTTCCGATAACTGGTTGAGATGAACGCTACCGGGGTGACTGTCTCCGAATACATCTTCAACCAGGATCTGTGGTTTTACAATATCGGCTTCATCCCAGCCGCTACCAAGTTGCAATGCGTCAAATTGTGCCCACAGGTTTCTTTCCCGACTGCTGCAAATGCTCATAATCACACCTCCTTAAGTGAATAAAAAATTTCAATCCCAGTACTTCATACCTTTCTCCCGGGAACAGGTTCACCGATGTACCAACAACTGCCGGAACAATGCAGTGAGAGTTCTCGTGGATTTGCTCTTCAACCGAGTATTATATCAGTAAAAGGTAGCTCCGGATGCCCCTTTTATCCGCAGTAACTAATCAGGCTGTATCATGCAGAAACACCAATCCACCCCAAGTATAAGAGCAATACACATAAGCCCCAAGTCGTTATAACAGTTATCCCGGAATTTTACTTACCAAGAAACGATTTCACTTCCTGACAGAATTCTTCCGGCAGCTGACCCTGCGGAGAATGGCCGCAACCCTCGATCAGCTTCAATTCTTTCTCAGGGGCCGTTATCACATCCATATAGTCCTCGACAAGTCCAACCGGACAGATCCAGTCGCATGAACCTGAAATAAGCATTACCGGCATCCTGTATGCATCGCCCGTTTCGAGCGCATTAAAGCCCATCATATATCCGGCAAGCGGTTTCTCTACCAGTTCTTCATATCTCGTATCTCCTGTCAAAGCATCCATCTGCAGAAAATACCATCGCATATCATCAACTCCGGCGATAGGGCTTGTAAGGGCCGCCATGGTTGAGATATCTTTCGTTACAGCCTGCGGATGATACGGTTCAACCTTGGCTCTGAGCTCCAACAGATTCGCTATGCTCATATCCGTCATAAACTTCTCATAGGAGGCTTCCATTTCAGTCGTATCGTCACCGTTTGCTCGTGCTATCGCAAGCGCATCCTCATATGAGTATTTCTCACCGGCATAATCCGTCTCGTTAACACACTGTCCTATACCTATATAAGCAGTCACCTTCTCAGGATGAGCCAGTGCATACCTGCTTCCGAGCATCGTTCCGTATGAATGCCCCATGATGATCACCTGATCCTGCGAAAACCTTTCACACAGATAGTCGACAAGAGCATCCAGATCTGCCAGCTGGGACTCAAAGCTTAACGTCTTATTGTCCGGATCGACAGCGGCATTGCGGTAATAGGATCTGCCACATCCCCTCTCATCCCAACAAACCAACGTGTAATCATCAGTCAGAAAATCCTGCCAGCAATAATCGATGAATGTCGTCGGCGCTCCCGGTCCGCCATGAAGCGAGATGATCACCGGGTTGTTAACATTTTCTCCGGTGATAGTGATATATTCCTCCTGATCCGTCAGTTTGACATATATCTGTTCGTTTACTCCATCCTTATACCGGATAAAATGCTTAAGCTGGTTTTTGTTCCTTCCCGCTATAAAGAATGTGAACGCGCCAAATACGATCACCGTGACCAATATCGCTACGGTTTTCAATATTCCGAAAACGATCCGCACCGGCAGCTTTTTCTTCGTCTTAGATCCGTATACTTCTTTTCGGTGCTGAAGATGAATTCCTATATGGCCTGCTCCAAGTATTACGGCCCCAATGATCATCAGGATATTTCCGCCATATATTCCGAGCAGGAAAAACGAAACGACAGGAAGTGTCGCACCTGCAACCGGGATTCCAAGAAGTCCCCTGTAGAAGTCCTTCATGGTCTTTGCACTCTTAAAATACCGGATCCAGAATATCTCATAGAGAATCATGCACAGGAATGAAGCAACGAGTACAACTACCCAGAAATTCCATCCCTTATAGTTAAAATCGGAAAAAAATAGTGCCACAGGCGTTACCATAAACTGCCCGGCTCTCTCCAGCGCAAGCAACAGTTTATTCTCGTTTGTTGCATATTTTTCATAATCCTGCGGCTTATTCTTAGTCCATATAATATTAGGAACAAACAGCAAAATCAGCCATATCAGCCCGATATATGAAAATCCAAAGCTCATATTATCCCCCTTCTTACTGATCATCAAATAATATTTCTGTATGCTTTAGGAACTCTGCAATAATGTTCTCCTCTTCTTTACCACCAAGTTTCATCCGGTTTGGATAATTTGATCTAAACTGCGTATAGATTTTGGATAATTCCGATTAATTACTAAGGAAAGAACCGAAGGTGGTTTGAATAAGGGGGCACATTTATTGCCCCTTTATTCAAACCACTTTTGGTTTTTCCGAATTGAACAATATCGCGGCCAGCATGGAGATTCAATCTTTCCATCTTCCGTCAACT
>JAFRGQ010000026.1 GCA_017433725.1 Lachnospiraceae bacterium | reverse complement strand
TAAGTCCGTAGACTCGGGAGCTATCTGAGAAAGAGCGACAGACGAGACTCGAACTCGCGACCTCCACCTTGGCAAGGTGGCGTACTACCAACTGTACTACTATCGCACATACCTCTTCGGTACGAACTGTAGTTTACTACGATATAGATTTGATGTCAAGAGAATCATTTCATAATTTTTCCTGTCCTCTAAACAGTCACTTTGACGGTCGGCTTATACCGTGAGGCAACTGAAATAGGCAGTTCCTCCCCGCGGTACGGATTGTCGCCGAGCGTTATTTCAAGCTTGACGGTCTCATAGGCAAGCTCTTCCATATTGTTCTGCTCGCTCAAATGACCCAGAAAAATCTGTTTGATGTCATCATTCAGAATCTCGCAGAGCAGCCTTCCGGACCATTCGTTCGACAGATGTCCGTAATCACCTGCTACACGCGCTTTTAACGGATAGGGATAAGGTCCTACTTCCAGCATTCTGATATCATGATTCGACTCGAGAAGCAAGCCGTTCACGTTCTGCAGATTGCGAACTGTATAGGCATCATACGTGCCCATGTCCGTTGCGACAGCTACGGTTCTGTTGCCATCGGTAACGCGGTAGGCCACGGGATCATTGGCATCATGAGAAATATGAAACGGGTGCACCGTGAGGTCTCCGACTTGAAAGTCAACATCGGCAGAAATCTCATGGAACAGACTTTCATCGATCTCGCCGAGTGAAGACATATTCCTGATGCCTCTTATGGTTCCGCGTGTTCCGTAAATCGGCAGATGCAGGGCACGTGCCATCACACCTAAGCCGGAAACATGATCGGCGTGTTCATGTGTGATCAGAATGCCGTCCAAGTCATCAGGACCGACATCGATTCCGACAAGTCCGTTCAGTATTCTTTTTTTGCTCAGACCCGTGTCTATTAAGAGCCTGGTATGTTCTCCGCCCACATAGATGCAGTTTCCGCTGCTCCCGCTGGCAATGCTGCACAATTCCATCAAATACTCAATCCTCCAGAAGGTTAAGCTCACGAAGACGTTTCTCAATCCGCTTGAAGAGCGTCTCTAAATCAGCATTATTTTTAATCGTATAGTCGCATTTCTTTTCATATTCTTCATCGGACAACTGCCTGCTCATGACAGCTAGCGCCTGTGACTCAGTCATGTCCCTCGTTTCTTTCAACCGTTTAATCCGTATACGTTTCGGTGCTTTGACAAACCATACTTCATCGCAAAACTGCTTGTATCCCACTTCAATCAGAATAGCTGATTCCACAACAAAGATCTTCTTTCCCTCTGTGCGCGATCTCGCCATTTCATTCTGAATATAGTTTTCAACCAGCGGATGGACGATATCATCCAATATCTTAAGCTGTTCCGCATCATTAAAAACAACAGATGCCAGTTTTTTGCGGTCCAGACACCCGTTCTCACATAGAATATCTTTTCCGAAAGCACTGACAATCGGAGCGTATGCAGGGCCGTCCTTCGCCTGAAGTTTTGCTCCGATGCCATCAGCAAGGCAGACAGAAGCGTCAAGATAATCCCGGAAATAACCGGTCACCTCACTCTTACCGCTTCCTATTCCGCCTGTTATGCCCAAAACAAACATGGATTCCATCCCTAGTGTGCTTCATACCAGTTCGATCCCACACCTACATCACATTTGAGATCGACTGACAGATCAGCTGCTCCCTCCATCTGTT
>JAFRGQ010000025.1 GCA_017433725.1 Lachnospiraceae bacterium | reverse complement strand
TCATTTCCGGACAGCTCCTAAACTGACTAAAAAGTTAGTTTCTGTCCCGTTTCCTTACATTACTGTTTTTGGTTTGTTCCGTTTTACGAAACTGTAAAGAATTTTCGAGTCTTGATGTGTTACGCTGTTCAGTTATCAATGTTCTCTTCGACGCTTTTTTGTTTCTTGCGCCGCAACTTTTATAGGATACCAAATGTTCTTTATTCTGTCAAGAATTATTTTAACTTTTTGATTTCCTTTGAAGTTGTTTTGCTGTCCTCATTTGAGGCGCGAAAAGTATAATACCACCCAGACTTTCCTTTTGCAAGTATTATTTTATTTTTCTTTTATTTTTTTGCGAGCGCAGCATTTTTGAACTCCGCGAGACCGGTCAGCTCCTGCTGGACTTTCACAAAGTCAGGGAACTGGATGCGTCCTGTTCCGGAATTGGTCTCCACTTCCACGATTGCCTGATGCCTCCACAATGAATACAGATCCAGCTCACAGTAAAGATCATTATAGGTGAAGCAATATCTTGTCTTGCGAATTTCACGCATATGCGGGTCTGCCTGCTTCAGCAGCACTTCGTATTCATCAGTTGTCAACTGGCTCTCGGTTTCAACGATTTCTCCGTTTTGCGCCATTGTCCTTAGATGAAGGGAGTATGTATAATAGTCACCTATCCCTCTCTTTCGTATACGAATCTCTTCATTCTTCTCGGATTTCAAATAAGTCCTGACAACTTCCACCTTGTGGCAGTTTTCCATAGTTTCCAGAATATCCACATTCGGGAAAGCAATCAGGAACTTACGCTTGGTAGCTCTCGGCTCCTTTTCCCCGAGAAAATTCGAAATCTCTGTTATGAGGGTTCGCATCTTTTCCTCGAACCCCATATTGTTGCCGATCACAGAAAAATGGGGATGTCCTGACCAACAGCGAATGAGAGTATCGTCCAGGGCAATGGCCTGCTCGACCGTCTCATATCTGGCAGCATTGTTGGCAAGCGTATAAAACTCCTCGGCGCCGTTTGCTGCAGTCACCAAATGAAACACAGCATCATACTCAGCATACATCTGCTCTTCTGTAAACCCCATCTTATCTAGGATTTTTACAAATTCCCCCTCTGTCATATAGGCTTTGTTGTCGAACTCGGCACGGTCGCAGACGATAAGTATCTTCTCCTGCGGCATGGTCCGCGCTGCCTTCTGAAACGTCTCCTCCTTGAACCGCTGAAGAGCCATCTGGCAGACCTGATATTCATAATTTGTCCCGCAAGTCCACGGCGCTACGCCGCCGCTGATCAATTCAGTCGCTGTTTCCGGCACAAAAAGGACAGTATATCCCTTTCTGGCGAAAGAATTACGGATCCAATTCATAGCTGTTGTCTTTCCGGCACAGGGTCCTCCGGTAATAACTATCTTCGTAATCTCCTGCATATCTTCCTCCGTTATGTTTTTCTTAACTATATCTCTTTATGCGTCATCTATCTTTTGCCGGTCGCTGCATGGATCGGCATGTGTCAACTCTTATCTTCTTTGGATGTAATCTTAAGCGGATCCGCCACAGCCGGCAGATACTTCCTGTTTTCTTCTTCTATATACTGTCTGATCCACTCTCTGTCAAAAAGCCCTTCCGTCGCATCCGCCATGGCAGACTCGTCTGCATAAAGATCGAACTCCTTTTGTTTTTCTTCCAGCAGCCTGATCATAGCTTCGTCAACTGTATTTTCACACAGAAGATGATAGACAAGAACATTTCTCACCTGTCCCATCCGGTACACCCGGGCTATAGCCTGATTGGTCAATGATGGTTTGATCTGAGGTTCACAGAATATAACAATACTTGCCGCCTGAATATTAAGTCCCGTTCCTCCGGCCTGTATCTGGCAAATGAGCACATTCCTCCCGTCTGTCCCATTCGCTCTTTCACTGCTGCCGGCTTCCATAGATACCGACTCTGCCTTGGTTTCCTGTCCGCTGAATCGGTCGATGATTTTCTGTCTTTCTATTGTATCGGTGCTCCCGGTTATGACTCCGGCACACTCTTCTTTCAGAAGGTCGGAAACCTTACTGATCGTTTCACGGAAAAACGAATAGACAATGACCTTTCTGCCTTCCGCCTTCGCTTCCTCACAGAGTTCCGCGAGTCTCTTTCCCTTGCAAGTAACGGACGCGTCATCAAGGTGAAAGCCCACTCGCCGCATAGCAGTAAAGTTCTTTTCCGCGACGCAGGCTGCATAGGCTGCAAGATCCGCCGGTTCAAGACTGCACCACTCCTGTATCTCCTCAATCGGAGGCAGTTCATCAAGGACCATATCCCTCTGACGGCGCAGATAAACAGGTGCCAGCATCTCCCGGAATTCCGGAGCCGCGGACATGTATGCTTTTTCCCTCACCTCTTTTGCCATATCCGGTCTGATAAAATCAATCAGAGCGCACATCTCACTGACCCGGTTCTCGACGGGTGTTCCGGTCATGAGCAGGATTCGGGTGCTTTCATTTTCAAGTCTTCGAATATACTCAGTCCTCTTGGCGTCAGGATTCTTAATATAGTGTGCCTCGTCAACAATCAACATATCAAGATGCATGAGCTCATCGATCCGGTCAATAATCTTGCCCATCGACTCATAATTGGTGACAGCACAGCCAGCTCCCTGCCTCCAGTTTTCAAATGAATCCTCAAGAAACGATCCGTGCAGCAGATGAACCGGAAGAGCACTGAACTTTTTTATTTCTCTGCACCAGTTCACCAGCACCCCCGCAGGACAGACAACGAGAAATCTCCCGTCGGGAGACCCTGCAGATATATGGACCATTGCCGCGATTGCCTGAATCGTCTTTCCGAGCCCCATTTCGTCGCCGAGAAGCACACGTCCCTGATGCAGTATGTACTTTGTTCCGAATTCCTGATAAGCGCGAAGATTTCCCCGAAAAGAGTTAAGTTCAAGTCTTACATCATCGATCTCCGCCGCCAGCTGCTCCGGAATACTGCTGTAAATCAGAGACTTCGAAATCTTTCTTCCGTTCAGTTTTTCAAGGATGGCATAGAACTCGGCAGCATTGTGGGAAAAATCCACCCTGGCATCGATAATTCCGATCTCAGAGGCCTGCTGATACATCTTCGTAAGTTCTTTTATCTCCGCATATCGGTCGGAGAGAAAGAAACTTTTCATTTCATTATATGCCCATACAGTGCTCTCTTTGGCTTTTCTTCCGGAGAAGACCCAGCGAAAACCGTTCTTTATGACAAGCGCATTCTCAATATCTGCTACAAAAGAATGCAGATCCTGCCAAACAGGCGCTGCCGATGACCGGATCTTCTGTCCCATTCTGTACCGTGAGACAGCACATATAAGATTATTATTCTCCCCGGAATCGTCATCCGGATCGATTCTCACAGAAGTATAATCCAGAATATTATTCATGAACTCGGCAATAATATTCCGTATGGACGATACCTGTTTTTCGCCGACGCCGTCAACGATGCAGATCTGTGCGTCCGAGGCATTTGCCAGATCCGAAAGGGTCACGAACCCGGCATCTTTGAGTGCTGCCGTGCGAATACCGGCCCTCGATTTTCTCAGCTTATCGACAGGGATCTGCGCGAGGGAACGACCGGCATTTGCCCTTAAAGACATTGCAAATGCATCTCGCACCTCCTGTTCCTGTCGAGTCTCATCAGTCAGAACAGCTGAAAATACCCGTTCCAGTTCCAGGAGCAGTTCGTGAAATCTTTTCAATTCTTTCCAATTTGGTTTTTCCATATTTCGACCCGGATTTCCCCACCAGAGACAAGTGTTTATACTATAAATATTCAGCTTCAAAAGTATAAATCTGACATTGAGTTTACTCGACTTTTGGCGCCGTAATCATATAAAGATTGTACCACACGCCCGAAAGAATATAAATTACGAAAGACAGTCAGAACAAAAAGGAGATATCCTCCTCATGTTATATTATGTGCTATACTATACTAAATACCACAGAAACACAGGAAACACAGTTGGAAATTAAAAACACAGCACAACGGAAGGAAGTCTATACACCATGGAAAATAAAAAAAGTAAACGAACAATGCATCGTTTTGTCACCGGTAAACCTGTACTCGCATCTGTATTATTGTCACTGCTGGGCTTTGTATTGATCCCGATAGGGCCTTTCATATTTAAGGCACCTATTGCTGCGGGATCACTTGCTGCATTCGACTGGATTTTCGGCCTGATCGGTTTGTTCGTCTTCACAGGTATATTTTTACTGCTCTATAAAAAATGGTTCAGTCCGGAATTCTCCGGAATGCTGAACGGCAATCTATCCGAAGGCTTTATCCTGCTTCTTCCGTTTGTGGCATACTGGGCTATCAATTTAGTATATACTTTCATTTTCAAGAGAGAGACTCTGGCATTTCATATGAGCGGCAGCATCATCGAAACTTCTGTCATCGCCGGAGTGATGGAAGAATTTTGTTTCCGGGGACTGATAATCACCACTTTGCTCAGACAATGGAGAAAGAAAGATAAATTCCTGCAGGCTGCCATCGTATCCGGCATCGCGTTCGGATTGATTCATGCAATAAATGCAGCCGCCGGAGCTAATCCGCTCAGAACAATCTTCCAGGTATTTGATGCGGGATTCTTAGGCGTTTTCATGGCAGCGAACTACATGCGCTGCGGATCCATAGTGCCTGTGATGATCGCGCATGCTCTGCACGATATCGCTGCTATCGGTATGGCTTCAGACGTTGCTGAAAACGGAATCATTACCGGCAGCATTAGTTTTGACAATATTTTTGATACCATTTTGTCACTTGGGCTTTGTGTGGCCGGGATCTACATGCTTCGCAGCGATAAAATAAAAGAAATCCGACAGGTCTGGGACAAAAAATGGACAAACGTCGAACACGAGGAACCGTCTCTGAAAGCCTGACAATGACGCATTTTTCAGATGAACCCCTCATTGAATCAGGTATGCGTAGGAAATGAGCGCCCTCCTGATGAAACAGATATCACAAAAGACCGGAGGTATTTAAATGGCAGTTGTCACACATGATTTTCAAAAAGAGATTCTGGATGCAATGAAGGACTATTCCAGTCTGGCACGCCCTGTCAAGGCATCCTTTCTGGAAAGAATGTTAATTGAGAAAGCTCCTGTTTCAAAACTGCACCCCAATCCCGATGACGAATTCACCAATCCGGAAATAGGTCCCAACTATGAGATTGTCGGCAATTATGTCGACAGCATCGTGGCCTATGACAAATACAGCAAGGTACCTAAAATCGAGCCGCTCATCGTGGAAAAGATTTCTACCGGCGGATATATGATTCTGAACGGTCATCACCGCTGGCTCGCTGTCAAGAGACTGAACATGAAATACATTCCGATTCATATCGTAAATCCGACGCACGAGGCGGATATCTTGACCACAATGAAGAAACTGAACAGTACCAGATGTGTCTCCTTCGATCTCGATGAAGTTCTCATCGGAAACGGTGACACCTTCGAGGTCGAAAGTCTTCGTTTTCCGGCTAACAAGATTTTCACCATGCCCGTCCGCAAGAATGCAGCTCTTTTGATCTCAGCCCTGCAGGAAATGGGATTTGATATATGGGTCTACACAGGAAGTTATTACACGCCGCAATTTGTCAAAATGACGTTCAAAATGCACAAAGCTAAAATTGACGGCGTAATAACCGGTATGAACCGCACTCAGTTCACCCCGGCTATCAAGGATACCTTCCGCAAAAAGTATAACACCGTGGTTCATATCGATAACGAGAGACTGATGTGGGTCAACTCCAAAACAAAAGACTTTGACAGCTATGAACTGCCGCAGGATGAAAAGTGGGCCTCTGCTTCTGTAGACTATGTGAGAGAAATTATTAAATCCGGAAAAGTGACAGATGCTTAACTAACTAAACTTCCCACTTTCAGTTCTCTGACAGTCTCATCATAAAAAATGCATCGTCGGGACGCTCTCGCTCGGTCTCGCTGGCAACGGTACTAATAAAAATTCTTCGCTAAAGCTAGAATTTTTAAAGTACCGGCCGCTCGACGACGCCCTCCGATTGCATTTTTAATGATTGCGACTGAATTTAATGTATGAGGTGGGAAGTTTGAGTAACTAAGCTTTCGATTTAAAGCTGAGAAATCGTTCATAGACAGCTTCTTAAGATTTTGAAACAAAGGAGATTTTATGGCCACCAAAAAAAAGCCGCCGGAATGGAAAATGCGTGTGTCCTTCGATTTGGATGAAGTGCTTTTCGTATCGCCGGTCGATCACAAAACAGAGCCGCCGCTCAGGTTCCCTTTCAACCTGATTTTCAGGGAACGTCTGCGTCTCGGCACTCCGTTATTGATTTCAGAGTTGCAGAAAAGAGGATACGAAGTGTGGATCTACACATCCTCATATCGTTCCCAAGGGTACATACGAGGTCTTTTTAAACATTACGGCGTGAAGTTAGACGGAATCATCAACGCCCAGCGCCACCTCGCGGAGGTCCAGCGCGATCGAACAGAATCCCTGCCTCAGAAGCTTCCGTCCCACTATGGTATCTCACTGCATGTCGATGACGAAATTGTCGTAGTAAATTACGGAAAGGCTTACGGTTTCAATGTCTACCAGCTGGACGCACAGGATGATGACTGGGCTGAAAAGATACTCGCGCGTGCCGCGGAAATCAGCAGGAAAGAAAAAATCTTCGCCCACATGCAGGAGGTTCTCAATTCTGAGACGACAAGTCGACCTTCTGAGAGCTGAGTCATTTTCTTATTGGTCTTTCGCGTAATATTCAAGAACGCCTCGGCGTTCTTTCCAAGACAGGCGCGGCGCGTAAGTGCCTTCGACAGCGCACATCTGCATCAAAAAATCATAAAGCGGGGCTGTCGCATAAGCAGGAGCCGACCTTACAGTGTGCTATATGCCACTCCTATTTGGTCCGTGCTCCGACTTATGCGGCAGCCCCGCTAATCCAATTCTCACTGCTGATTATTCCAGCGCATCCTTGATCTGCTGTATCATCTCTTCGTATTCTGCATCTGTCAGATATACTTTATCCGGATTCATCTGGAAGACTCCTCCCCATTCATCCCCATCCTTATACTTGGGAACAAGATGCATATGAAGGTGGCAGCCGGTGTCACCGTAAGCTCCGTAATTGAGCTTATCCGGATGGAATACCTTATGGATCGCCTTTGCCGCTTTGTTCACATCGGCAAAGAACCTGTTTCTCTGCTCGTCACTGATATCGACGATCTCGCTCACGTGATCCTGGTAAGCAACGATGCAGCGTCCGCGCTTGCTCTGCTCCTTAAAGAGGATCAGCTGGCTGACATCCAGTTCACAAATCTTGATGCCGAACTTTGCGAGCAGTTCCCCACCCTGGCAATAGCCACAATTTTCGCCTTTGATTGTTGTATTCATGTCATAATCTCCTTGTCATCTTATCACGTTGAATAGTTCCATACAGATATTTTATCACAGGAATACTGTCCCTGCCAGAACGGCTTCCACCGAATGCGCAGTACTTTTCTTTTCCGCAAATGCTCCGGCGGATCCCAGTCTGCTTCATTCATGTTCTCGCAAAAACCGGATCAGCATATCCCCCATGATTTCATTGCCGACGATATAGCTGCCGTGATCTGCTCCAGGAACAACGATAAGCTCAGCTTCCGGTAGGTTCGCGACGATACGATCTGTCTCTTCTCTGAGAATAAGATCGTCTTCGCCCACCGTTACAAGCACAGGAATCCTGATGTTACGCAGATCCGCCGGATCGATGTGCGGTTCGGTCAGCATCAGCTTGACGAGAGGATCCGGATTCTTCCGGTAAATCTCGGTGTACTCCTCCAAAAAGGAAGGGACTATTCCTTCCGGAGTGAGATTGGTTCCGCTGATCGCCATAATTCCGAGCGTCCCGGGATGCATTATTTCCAGCATAAGAGCGATAATGCCGCCGTCGCTGTGTCCGTAAAGCGCCGGCTTTTCCAGTCCCATCGCCCGGATGAAGAGGTACATGTCTTCTGCCATGTCATGAAAATGATACTCGCTGAGCGGCTTATTTGCGCCGTGTCCTCTGGAATCCGGCGCATAGACCAGATATCCGGCATCTGCGAGCTGACCTATTTCCGTCTCAAACAAATTATGATCTTCAGCATTTCCGTGTATCAGAACAATCGGACGCCCCTCCCCGACCTTAGCGTAATGGAGAGTTACGCCGTTCACATCTACCGTATACTGTGCTTCGTATTTTGCCATAACCACTGTCTCCTGCCTGTCTATACCGTTCAACCTGCCACGCCTGCCTGTCCCGATTTTCTCAATGATCTTCCGCCACCATACGGTACCAAAGCACCCATGGGCTTACCTTCCCCTGCTATTCGCAGACTCTACTCCGGAAGATTCCCCTTCCTTATGTTATCCTGTATGAGTTGGTCTGTGACCTCATAAAGCTTTTCCGAACCAAACCGGGTCTTCTCCTGCCGACCATATACTGTGCGGGCCGTCACCCCGTGTTCCCTCCAGTCGCCACCGCCATTGCTGTTATTCAAAATCAGAGGCTGAAGGTTATCCATGGCATGCGCATACTTTGATTCCGGAGATCGATTCTCCTCGAACTCATCAAAAAGAGAAATCAACTCTGCTTTCTGATCTTCGGGGAGCAGAGAGAAAATGCGCTCTTTAGCAGCGTCTTCTCTCGCCTTCTGCGTCTTAAGGGCTTCCGTATCATAAGCGTAGGTGTCGCCGGCGTCAATTTCCACAATATCGTGAATCAGACACATAAGCATAACTTTGGCAATATCCACTTTTTCATTTGCATACTCCCGAAGCAGATACGCCATGATTGCCATGTGCCAAGCGTGTTCGGCATCATTTTCATTGCGGCCGTGCCCTGAAAGATGTGTCTGCCTGAAAATGTTCTTCTCTTTATCGATTTCCAGAGAAAACTCCAGCTGCTTTTTCAATCGTTCATCCATAATAAAACACCTGAGCCTTAATGATAGATTTCTACGGGATCCCATCCTTCATCCTGGAATTTAGTTACCGAAAGACCGTTCAGATTAACATAGTCTGTTACAGTGACCTTTCTCAACTCATTGCGAAGGTCGCTGTCGCTGTATATCTTCATGAAGTCATCGTAATGGTCACCGAATATTTCCTTCGCACTGGAATCAAAGTCCTCACCGTCTGAGGCCTGTTTAAAATCGGTCACGACATAGTCTTTACTTACCTGCATCATACCCGGATAATGTCCGCCGGAGACGCACTTCAGCTTATCGCCTTCAACATTATAGTTCTCGATCCAGAAATCTCCGTAAACCAGAATTTCATCCTTGGGGGTAAAGTCTATGTGAACAATATTCACCGTAGGGATGTGGACTTCCGCATCGTCATAGTCTTTGCTCACTTCTTCGGCCAAATATTTGTAAACCGCAGCCTCAACAGGATCAGATCCCGCATACCCATAAGCCCTTCCATCGACCTCCGGCTCGGATTCAGAATCCTCTATTGTTACATTCTCTTCCTCCACAGCCGCTTGCTCCGTCGTGCCGCATGCACTGATTCCGAACACCATGACTAAAGCTGTCATAAAAATTAAAACTCTCTTTTTCATAAGCGTTATCCTCCTTAAAATCAAATGATACTTGGATTTTCTTTCTTTTTTCTGTTCTGTCAGTCCGGGATACAGACTTTAGCTATACATTATCATTGCTATCCGACAAATACAAGTATTGCGCGATAAAGACGAGTGTCACCTTGCGCGCGTATCATAGACTTACGTCACATGTATTGCGCGATAAAGAAAAAATTCCCCGATACAAGCTCATATAGCCCGCATCGAAGGGATGTATCACATCTGTCTCTTTATTTTCATTATTCATATCATGGTGCATCGCTCACAGAAACTTTCCGGGCCGATATGCTTCCTGTTCGCAGAGACTTTCCAAGCCGGTATGATTCCCGTGGATATCGACTGCGCTTTGTCATAGCCGGTGTTCCGCAGCATTCCCCGGGGTGGTATAGCTCATTTCAATTTGCCGTAGTCTTCATTCGAAACGGCTTCCAGCCACTCGGTGCCCGCCTCTTCTCCCGGCACTTCGATAGCCAGATGCGAGAACCAGGAGTCCGGTGCAGCGCCATGCCAGTGCTTGACATCCGCAGGAATATTGACTATCTTACCCGGCGTCATCTCTACCGCATCCTTGCCCCATTCCTGATAATATCCGCGGCCACCGACACAGATCAACATCTGTCCGCCGTCGCTCTTCGCATGGTGGATATGCCAGTTGTTGCGGCAGCCCGGTTCAAAGGTCACATTATACATAGGGACCTGATTCGTTGAAACCGGTTCCAGATAACTCTGTCCGACAAAGAACTTTCCGTAAGGATTCGGTTCCCCGATCGGGAAGAAAATCGTATTCTGATACTTATCTTTCTCTGTCAGTTCCGGAGTTTCTTCGTTCCATACTTCCTTTGCCAGTCGGAACACCGCCCAGCCCTTGGGCCAGCCCACATACATAGTGGCATGTGTAATGATAGCGGCGATCTCTTCTTTCGTGACGCCATTGGCCTTGGCGTTCTGCAGATGATAAGTCAGGGAAGAATCTGTGATTCCGGACGCCATCAGAGAGACAACGGTAATGATGCATTTTGTTTTTACATTGATAGCTTCCTCGTTCCATACTTCACCGAAGAGCACATCGTCGTTCAGATGCGCGAACATCGGTGCAAAATCTCCGAGCTGATTTCTGCCTGCAGTCTGTACAATCTTTTTGCTCATTGTTCTTCTCCTATCTTCTGGTCTCCCGTGGACCAGACATGTTTTTCCTTTGAATTTACCGGTTTGTTTTGCGCCATTACACCGGCAAGCGCATGAGGTACGTAGCGTTCTTCGAGCCAGGCAAGTTCTTCCTCGCTCAGCACAAGGTTCGTGGCTTTCACAGCCCCTTCAATATGGTGGAACTTCGTCGCTCCGACTACCGGGGACGTCACCTTGGTCAAAAGCCACGCAAGAGATACCTCCGTCATGGATACGCCATGCTTTTCGGCCAGCTCTGCCACGCGGGAAATAATCACATTGTCCTGCTGCGCTGTCGCGTCATATTTGAACTTTGCATAAGTATCTTCATTCGCCCTCTTTGTGCCGCCTTCACCGGGAAGTCTGGCAAGCCTGCCGCCTGCCAGAGCGCTGTACGGCGTTAAGGCAATATTTTCCTCACTGCAGTACGGCACCATCTCCCGCTCTTCCTCACGGAAAATCAGATTGTAATGACCTTGAACAGATACGAACTTCGCAAATCCTTCTTTCTCCGCGATAGCGTTTGCCTTGGCGATCTGCCATGCAAAGCAGTTTGAGATACCGATGTATCTGGTTTTACCTGCCCTGACAATCCGGTTTAATCCGTCCATTATATCTTCAATCGGCGTGTTCCAGTCCCACATGTGATAAATGTAAAGATCTACATAGTCCATACCGAGATTTTTCAGGCTCGTATTGATCATATTTTCGATGTGCTGCTGACCGGTGATACCGGCTTCAATCTCTTCGGGAGTCCGGGGAAGGAACTTAGTTGCAACGACCACGTCATCGCGCTTTGCAAAATCCCGGAGCGCCCTGCCGACATACTGCTCACTGGTGCCGCTTTGGTAGGCGATGGCCGTGTCGTAGAAATTTACGCCGAGATCCAGACCATGTTTGATAATCTCCCGGGAATGCTCCTCATCGATGGTCCAGCTGTGCTGGCCTCTGCCTGCATCGCCGAAGCCCATGCACCCCATGCAGATACGAGATACATTCAAATCTGAGTTGCCAAGTTTAGTATATTTCAGTATGTTTCCTCCTGTAATTGTTTACAGTACCTTGTCCAGCCACTTACGTATCTCGTTGTCACGCGGTCGGTTGATCTGTACGCCCTTAGCCCACTTTACGTCAGCGCTGACGTTCTTATGCAGGGCGCTGTCGCTTCGACCGACGCCGCTGCCGCCCGAAGTACAGAAAGGAATGATCGTCTTGCCGCTGAAGTCATAGCTTTCCAGGAAAGTCTCAATAATGCGCGGCGCGATGCCCCACCAGATCGGGAAACCGATAATTACGGTGTCATAGGAATCCATATCTTCCACTTTTCCGTTGATCTCTGGTCTTGCAGACGGGTCGTTCATTTCCACACTGCTGCGGCTATTCTTGTTCATCCAATTCAGATCATCCGATGTGTATATTTCCTTCGGGACAATCTCAAAAAAGTCCCCACCGCAGATTTTGGCGATCTCTTCACCTACTCGTTTTGTTACGCCGCTTGCCGAGTAAACGGCAACCAATATTTTCTTAGCCATATTATTATCTCCTTTTCATTATTGGTCCAACAGCCTGATCAGGCAGTTATAAGTAATCTCATAGATCGAATGCCGGGTAAAATCCACTTGTGCGTCCCTCATTGCCGTCTCCTGCTTTTCCGTAACCTCGGTATACGGATAGATTCCGAACATAAACGGGTAGAACACGTAAATGAAGATTTCCTGTTCTTCTTTGCTGAGCTCCGGACAGAACCTGGTCAGAATACTGCGAATGTTTGTCATAGACCTTCCGTATGCCGCCTTGAAAGTTATCAGCAGCTCCGGCCTGCTGTTCGCTTCCATGTCGTAATTATTCATAGACAGGAGTTTCAGCAGCTGCTCTCGTTTTTCAAGAGAACGGGCTATCTTTTCCGCCACCTGGACTCTTGTAAGCGGAGTTTCCTCTTCCAGTATTTTTTCTAGATCCTCATTCCAGCGTTTATATTCCAGTTCATACAAGGCGAGAAATATCTCTTCTCTTGTATGAAAGTAGTTATAGATCGCGGGCCGGGAGAACGAAGTCTCATTGCCGATCTCTTTCAGCGTAATCTCCTTGAAACTCATTGTCTGATAGAGTTTTTCGCAGGCGCTGATGATTTCTTCCCTCCTCTGCGCGATCAGCTCGGGGGTTCCTTTAAACATGAATTCTCCTTTCTGCCTTCCGGAAAAGCAGCGGTTGACATCGTGTCACTGATTGCATTATATATCTTTGCTGACATCGTGTCAACTATTTTGAAATACGTTTTTCTTCTTTTGGTGAAAAATAGAATATGTGTCATAGACTTACGTCACAAGTACTGCGCGATGAAGAATAAAAAAGACCGCTGACAGGATTATTTCCATCAGCGGTATCTATTATTCTAAAATAATTAATCAAATATCTGTCCTTGCAGCTTCTCCTTTTCCGAAAACCTTTATCAAGCCATTCGCCTTAATTTACGAATAACCGTGTTTATCTTGCCCGGTCTAAATCCGGCGCTGAGTGCCGTTTTCCGAGAGCCTTCATTTGTCTCTGCATGTGCCCACACCGGTTTCTTACCCTGCGCGATAACCTCTTCGCACATCCTGCCTGCAAGATATGATGCCAGTCCATTACGTCTATAGGCTTCAGATGTCTCAACGCCAATATCCACTTCTTCAGGGCTGACCGCACTTGAAAATGCTACGGCTGAAAACTCACTGTCCTTCTTAACTAAAAAGCCGAACCCGCGCTTAAGAAATGCATCGGAGCTTTGCCAGGAAAATGACGGAACAATTCTTCCCTGTATACTCCCAATATTATCTATCGTTATTCGTTCTGTTATGAACCGATCATCGAGAACCGGCGGCTTCTCAGGTAACCGGATGTGATCATACTCAACCCTTCTATCCAGCTGTAATAGATCTCTATTCTTATAATAGTCGGTGATGAAAAGCGAGTCCGTAATCAGTAAAAATCTTCGATCCGTATCAGACACAAGAAACTCATGATAGATTTCTTCCAGAAATCCCGGATTCAAAGCCCCTGAAATGTACGCAAAGCCGCAATAGTGCCAGAAAAGCACACCCCCCATGCCATCCGTATATATATCTCCTGTCTGAATGCCGTTAGTGATCGACAGCGGATAAACACGGTTAGCAGTGCATTCTTTCGCCGCATCTATATATTCTTTATAAGCGGAATTATTTATCTTTTTCAAGCATCTGTACCTCATCTTCTGCGTTGTCTCAATCTTCGCGAGCTCACTTCCCATCAGCAGTATCTTTTTCGGAGCAAAAGATACACAGCATTACCTATAATAATATGGAAGAGAAGTAACGCGAATAAATATATCACGATGATCTTATGGTCTGTAATCACTCCAGCTTTTCCAATAACGGAAAATGCTATCAGTGAAACACAGAATACCCACTGTTCGATAATATATACTATTCTTCCGGATCGGTCGCGCAGCTTTTCATTCAGTTCGTCGTGAGTGTTGATGTCCTCCTGCGCCTGTATTTCACGATAACGATCTGCATGCTCCGGCAATGACCAGTAAAAGTACATAATAAGCATTCCGATTCCGGGTGCTATAGTCGCCCCGGCAAAACCCCACAGAAGCCCGTCAAATACACTCTCTGTGAAATAAGCAGCTAATATGAAAGCAATACCTGCGAGCGCAGATACTATACCCTTAATCAGATAACTCTTTTTCATCTCCGGCACCTCCTTTATGAATAAAAATCTCTTCGATCGATTTACCGAAGAAATCGGCTATCGTGAATGCCAGTTCAAGCGATGGGTTATACTTGCCGTTTTCAATAGAGCTGACCGTCTGTCTGGAAACACGAATTGCCTTGGCAAATTCCTCCTGATTCAAGCCGCGCTCTTTGCGCAGCTTTTCTACACGGTTTTCCAAATCATCACCCCCGGCTCATTTATGACAAGTTTCCTTTACATTTTTAAAATATCACATGCTCTCATCTATGTCAAGGTTCCTTTACATCTTGCCATCCGAAAACATCAAATGTTTAAAACTCCAAAAGGCGATTATGTATTGTTCTGTGCTTACGCAATCTTACAATCCTGTACTCATCGAATCATTCTTTAATACGGTATTGGTAGTCCGGTATATGCATAATTCCGTCGTTTAATATTTCATTCCCTAAATACTTGAAACTGCCATCTTCTGCAAACCGCACCGTAAGTTCATGGGTTATGACCGCGTCATCGCAAATGACCATGGCACAGACCGCCTCAACTGTTAATGTGATTGTCCCATCTTCATTTTCTTTGATGTTGACAACCTCCGGCAGTGAAGTTCCAAAGTAAGTAGGTACATAATTGAAACATCCGAGACGCGCCCAACGATATGTCTGGTTTTCTTCATCATATGCTGCATACTCTCGTATCTGTTCTTTTGTTACAGGAAGATACTCCATGATCAGGCTTTCGAACTCTTCTTTAGGAATGCCATTCGGATAATCTTCAGAATGAAACTTTTCTCCGTATTTCATTCCATACAGATATTCAAACAATCCGTTGTAATCCAATTCACTCATATTTTCCGCATTCCAGTTGGAACACAAAAGATTCTGCCCCTGATATCCAAGACCCTGAACGCATCTTTCAGACATTTCTCGTTGTTCTTCTGTCATTGGTTTCACTCTGATCAGACAGCTTCCATCCATGATTTCAGTGACCTCCGGTGGTTCCGGCACGCATAACTCATAGCAGAACCACCCTTTATCCGTATATTTCCATGTCTTTATTCTGGTGTGCGATGTATAGGTCATATTCGGCTTACCATTCTTATTCCATACGCATCTTGAACTTATGACATACATATCTGTGCCATCAAAACAAAATTTCTCTCTGCCTATACCACCATCATCATGGATAACGTACATCACCACAGAACCGATTTTCCCGGCTGTGCAATTTTCAAGGAAAGAATCCATGCTTTTATAATTCCCCAGATTTGAGTATGTCACCAATGTAGCAACCGGATATCCTGTCTCTATCAACTTTTTCTGTAATTCAAAAATCACCTCATCACTTAAAACTACATTGGATGAAGTTCCTTTATCTGCTTCGTTGTAGATTTCATAAATATAATCCATCATCGCGTTGCAGTCATCCTCAGCTTCGTCCATTTCCAGTTCATCTACAGGAAGGTCATAGCCCTTTTCCCACTGCTTGGCAGCCTCTTTCTCACCGGTTTTTGCTTTCTCTATGACAGATACTTCTTCCGTACTTTCCGAAAGGGATTCGCCCGTAACACTATCCTTATTCCCGCAAGCACACAAAAAACAACCAATTAAAAATACCATAGTCAACACAAGGCTGTTTTTCTTAAATACCATAAAATCATCCTTTCGTTTTCGCTACTGGCGGCAGTTCCAATTCAATTTTCTTTTTCATCGTTGATCCCCTTAGCGTCCTACCGATCGTAAGTCTTATGTCGTAAAGAAAACCGGTCAGCCGTCTCCGATCTGACCGGTAGTCTAAATCTTCATTAATAGCAGTAATGATGATTTACACAGTCTATTTTACCTAACGTTCGTTTGTTAATCAATAGCCGTTTTTCTTTTCCGTCTTGCGGCTTGCCTTAACTTCATTCTTAACGATTTTTTCACTGCTCATTGCCTCTTCCGGACACTCACAGGTTCACTTACCAATCATAAATGTAGCAGTCACATCACCTTTTCCGAGAAGCTCTGTCATTTCACCCTTCGATTTATCCGTCACCTTTCCAAGCCTTGTATACGCCCAGGAATTAGAACCGTAAAAGACAACAATCTGATTGCCGGAATAGAGAACTATGTCTCCGGCTTCTGTCGTAGTCTGTACATCGTTCCTTGGAAGGCTCGTTCCTATGGAGCCGACCTGTTCAAAGTCTCCGTACATGGACATCCGGATAGATAGCGGCTCTGTCATAACCAGATTCTTAAGTGCTTCCACCGATTCATTATCTTCCCATTCGACGGATACCTGTTCTCCATTGATTGTTAAAACCATCGTCTCGGCCTCCTGATTTGATTGAGTGTCCTGAACGCTCTCCATTTCATCGTTCTCAGTTTCTGTAGGTTCTACACTTCCTTTATCCACAGCTTCCGCATTCTCTGAGGCAGTTATTGCAACAGATTCTGTTTCCTGCGATTCAGTCGTTGATTCCTTTGCAGTCTCAGTCTGTCCGCACGAAGTTACAGACATCAGCATCACGAATGCAACTAAGATGACACCTATTTTTCTTACTTTATTCCATGGCTCTTCCAAACTGATATGCTTCATTCTTCTCTGTATCCTTTCCATCTGCCTCTCCAGGATCTGAGATTCCTCCACAGAACAGAGAACCGGCAAACTCCGCTTTTTCAAAGCAATCCACCCAGCCTTGAAGTCCGCGTACTGCTCTCTCCGGTACAAACTCCTCGTCCTCAGCCGCTGTGGAAAGCATATAGACCTTACGGAACTTATAATCTGATGGATAAAGCGGATTCAGCCTGTCAAGGAGCGTCTTCATCTGTCCGCTCATCTCGTAATAATATATTGGCGTAACAAATACAAGGGTATCAGCATTCTTTACCTTCTCTGCTATCTCTATGGAATCGTCCCTTAGAATGCACTGCTGCGAACTCTGGCAGGCAAGACAGCCGACACAAAAACCGATCTTCTTTCCCTTAAGGCTGATATGCTCAACCTCTCGCCCGGCATCCTTAGCACCTGCAATCAGCTGATCCGCAAGGATATCAGAATTGCTCTTTGTCCGAAGACTGGTCGAAACAGCTTTCACCTTACTCATAACACCCTACCTTACTTCAGATACTGCTCATAAAAACTCTGAAGCTTGTCAAACGGAATGTAATCCTTGTCTCCGCCATCATAAAGATCCGTATGGACAGCATCCGGGATGATCATGAGTTCCTTATTATCTGCATATTTGCTGTCTTTGACCATATCTGCATATGCATCCTTTGAAAAATAGCATGAATGAGCCTTCTCACCATGTACTAAAAGAACCGCACTTCTGATCTCGTTACTGTATTTAAGGATCGGCTGGTTTACAAATGACTCGCATCCGATCACATTCCAGCCATCATTGGAATTGAGGCTTCTTGCATGATATCCGCGGGCTGTCTTGTAATAGTCGTGGTAGTCCTTTACAAAGAAAGGCGCCTCTTCAGGAAGAGGATCTACAACACCGCCTGCACGTTTGTATTCACCGGCTTTTAAGTCTTCAAGTCTCTGCGCGCACATGGCTGCCCTCTGCTTGTAACGGGCTTCCTCGCTGTCTTCTGAATCAAAGTAACCCTTCACCCCTACTCTTGTCATGTCATACATGGTCATTGCTGCTGTAGCCTTGATTCTGGTATCAAGTGCAGCCGTATTGATTGCCATTCCGCCCCATCCGCAGATTCCGATAATACCTATTTTGTCAGGATCCACCTTCTCATTCAGGGAAAGAAAGTCAACAGCCGCCATGAAATCCTCAGTATTGATATCAGGCGAAGCCATAAATCTCACATTTCCGCCACTCTCACCTGTAAAGGAAGGATCGAACGCTATGGTAAGAAATCCTCTTTCAGCCATTGTCTGAGCATATAGACCTGAGCACTGCTCTTTTACTGCTCCGAAAGGCCCGGACACTGCAATAGCAGGTAGCTTTCCTTCGGCATTTTTAGGCACGTACATATCGGCTGCAAGAGTGATTCCATAGCGGTTTACAAATGTCACTTTGCTATGCTCTACCTTCTCGCTCTTAGGAAATGTCTTATCCCACTCAGTTACAAGGTTCAATTCTTCTTTTCTGATCATCATTAAATCCCTCCGTTATTTTTGTTTATTTCATTGTTAATGTTTCTAAGGACGAAGTCCATGCAGTCTACTTTTCTTCCGCTTTCATGATATTCATCCATCGCCCGGCATCTTTCTTTTTTCATAAGTTTCAGCGTATCATTCAGATTTCCCGACTCAAACTCTCTTAAAATGCACTCTGCGATTTCATCCCGGCATCCTGCGTCGAAAAGGCATTGTCTTAAATGTTCCTTATCCATGGTCTATCCTCATGTTTAACGTGATGTATTGTCTTTACATTTTTTATTGTATAGTGTTATGTAGATTCTCGCTAATGGTTATAACGAATATCATACTATTCCTTTTCGGCATATCATCTGATAAAGAAAAAAGCCATCCATCCGGATGACCTTAAAAACCTGCCACTATTTTGCTCTTCTTAATCATCTTTCTCAATCTCTGATTTATTTCCTGGAAGCATCGGCAAGTTCTCTGTGCTGATCCTGGTCAAAGTGCTCATCTGTCTTATTGCAAGGTCTCTAAGAAGCAACAACCGTTCAGACATCGGCTTACCCTGTTCTATCAGAATAGCGTTATAGCTTTCCATGTTTGCAAGAACCAGCAGTTGGTTCAAGTTCGCGTCATCCCTGATATTGCCTTTTTTATCAGGGTTCTCATCCCGCCACTGCTTCGCCGTCTTGCCAAACAACGCGACATTCAGCATATCGGCTTCATTGGCATATTTATAGGAAATCTGTTCCGGCGTAAGATCCGGAGGAATCAGATTTTCCTTAATGGCATCCGTATGGATACGATAGTTCAGCTTCGCGACTTCACGATTCAAATTCCAGTTCAGAGACAGGCGGCTGTTTTCGTCATGCTTGATCCGCTGGTAATCTTTTACGATATAAAGCTTGAATTCTGCGGAGATCCACGACGCGAATTCAAGTGCAATATCGGAATGAGCGTATGTACCGCCATAGCGGCCGGCCTTTGTTGTGATACCGATCGCATTTACGCTTTCAATCCATTTTGAAGGGGACATGGTGAAAGCATGTAGGCCGGCTTCCTTCCTAAACCCGTCGAATTCGACGGGTTTAAAGTCCGGATTATGCAAGGTCTCCCATAAGCCAAGAAACTCCAACAAGCGCAGTACGTATTCCGGGGCATACCGGTTGTCGCATTCCCATTCTGTCACGGTCCTATACGGAATAGTCAGCTTCTCGGAGATTGAATCTCCGAACTTGCTGGTCCGCCGCGGGAGTCTTTATGTCCGCTTTTTTCACCACAATCCGGACATACTACCGGATACTCAGGTCTTCCGTCAACAAAGATCTTAAATATCTGATCTATATTCTCGCTGTCATGCCATTCCATGTTTTCCATACTACACCTTTATCAAAAATTTGAGCAGGTTGTCTGCGACTGCCCCGAAAAATTTTTATTAGTGCAAACATTCTCCCAATGTCTGGTATATGCCTGAATAAATGAATCAACCGCAGACACAAACAACTTTCTGCCGACACGAGCGCCTCCTAAAAGATTCCTAAATGTCACCTCTTCTTCCGCATCCGTATTATTCCAGGAAACCTCGATACTGTCCCCAATCAGCTGAAAATACACATCCGCAAGAATAGCTCCGGCGGAAGCAGGATGCCATCTGTGACGGAGATTCCATTCATAAAGCCTGTCATAATATGCATCGAATTCTTCATCATTATCACTGTCAAACTCATGCGCTTTAAGGCCTTTTTCCGCAGCATAGTCGCCTTCAACATCCACAGGATAAGGATCTTCTTCCAGTTTTCCTATAAATCCCTTCAGCCAAAGAACCAGGTCATCAAGGTCCCAGCGTGTCGTTAAAAGCTTACCATTTCTCTCAAATGCCAGAATGTTATTCCCTTTTACGAAAACCGAAAGTTCTGTATCATGGCATGAATCATAAAAGGAACATGAAATGGCAAATTCCGTAAAGTCTCCAAAGGTCATAGTTATAAGCTCTTGATTATCCTGAATTGCTTCAACTTCGCTTAATAGATAAGTGACGACATTTACCGGACATTCTTTCTCATCCCATAATTCAACTTCACATGCAGGTCCATTAGTGTAAATACTAACCACAACGCCAATCGTACCCGCAGGATAACCTTCTTTTGATACGAGGGTTCTGACTTTGGTATACTCTGTAATCATATTTCATCTCCTCCAACAGCACCCTCCAAAGAATCATTCTTAATGCAAAGATGGAGAAATATCTTTTATCATTTGAAACGCCTTCAGTGCCTCTTCAATCGCTTTGATCTTTTCCTCCCGGCATCCTGGCTGCCTGCTTTCATCTGATTTCGGTTTGTTATAATTCTCCCGTTCGATGATCCCGTGTTTCCTCTTTACCTGGGCGATATTCAGATGTGTAACATGGAATCCGTATTTCTCCTGAACCCATTTCTGGATTTGTTCGTATGTAGCCCCCTGCTGAAAGCCGGACATATCCATGTCTTTCAAATCGAATTCCACACGGACCTTCTCACTCGGTATATTTCCCTTGGAAAGAAGAACAACCGTCTCAGTTTGCGATCCATTGTCCAAACTCATCTCAAAACTGTCCTCTATGATCGGCAGCTTAAACTGCATGGATTTTAGCCATTGTCCGTTGGGCTGTTTTTCAGGATACACCTGTATCTCTTCGATCAGAGACTCCATCAGTCTCCTGCGATCCACCTCGTCCATCGCTTTATACAACTTGTCAAAGCAGATCAGGATTTGGTAGATATTCTGACCCGTTATCTTCTCGGCCTCGATAGCAGTCCTCTTTGCCCGCACACTCTGCAGGAGCTTTTCATATTCTTCGATGTGATCATATGCTTTATACAGGCGGTCATCGAGATCTGATTTACGGCGGTTATAATGTTTATCTTCGAGATCCAGCCCATCAATCTCCTCGATCAATTTGTCCTTAAGCGCGTAGCTATGACGAAGTTGCTTCCGGTAATTCGAGATTTCCTGATCTATTACGGTCGTATCCACTTCCATGTTGATCTTTTCTTTCATCATAGAGGCGAATTTAGGCTTACTGACAAGTTTTGTGATCACCTCCGCCACTGCCGCATCCAGCAGTTCCTCATTGATCTGCTTTCTGTAATCGCATTTGTGGCCGCGGTTCATAGCACGGTGCTTGCATCCATAATAAAAGAAATCCTTATATTTGGTGCCATCCTTTTTATACTTGATGCATTTGTTGGCATACATGCCTGCACCGCAGACCGGACATTTCACGATGCCCGTAAGGAGATGCGTGCGTTCGTCCTTTTGCTTGTTCACATGCTCGTATTTCTTCGCCTGCACCCGCATCTTGGCCTGCGCGGCTTCCCAGATCTCCTCTGAAATAATTGGCTCATGGAGACCTTCTACCAGTAAATAATCATCCTGATGAACCTGTTTGTATTCATCCCGTGTGCCTTTCACCTTCTGTGTACGCCTGCGGCCATAGGCGATCTTTCCGACATATACCGGATTGGCAAGCATCCGGCGAATAACCCCGGCAGCAAACAATTCATTGGTGCTATTCTGCCTTGGAATTTTATGAATCCCATGATTTTCCAGATATTTTGCAATACCGTTCGCTCCCAAATCCGTATTCACATACTGGTCGAACATGACGCGTATCGCTTTCGCTTCCTCTTCTTCGATATACAGCAGACCGCCTTTTTCCAAGCGATAGCCATAAGGAGCCTGCCCGCCGTTCCACCGGCCTTCCCGTGCTTTTTGCATCCGGCCTTCCATCGTCTGAGTACGGATATTTTCTTTTTCGATCTCTGCGACTGCAGACAATACAGATATGATCAGCTTTCCAGCATCCTTTGAGGAGTCGATACCATCCTCTACGCAGATAAGATTGACGCCAAAATCCTGCATAATCTGCAGTGTGTTCAGCACATCTGCCGCATTCCTCCCGAAACGTGAGAGCTTATACACCAGCACGAATGAGATCCCGTCACGATCCGACTGAATGTCGCTGATCATCTGGCGAAATTGTTCGCGGCCTTCTATAGATCGTCCGGATCTGCCGGCATCTTCGTATTCCCGCACAATCTGATAGTTGTTATAATCAGCGAAGGCTCTCATACGGGTCTTTTGGGCTTCCAGAGAAAACCCATCGATCTGGAGCGCTGTTGATACGCGTGTATAAATATATACCTTTGTTTTTTCCTGTTCCGGCATAGAAGCGTCCTCCACCCGAAATAATATGGTTATTCCCTGTCTTCCTGTTCTGCCTGTGCTTCCTCAATCCATTCATGCAGTTTTTGCTGCAGTAAAGCCTTATCCGGCAGATACAGCTTATATTCCTGCGCATAGATATGACTGTTCTCCGGAAGTGTCAGCTCTACCAGTTCTTTGTCAGCCTCTTTACACATCAGGATGCCAATCGTCGGGTTTTCCTCCTGCGTGATAACGTACCGGTCATAATAGTTGACGTACATCTGCATCTGTCCCAGATCCTGATGAGTCAGTTCATCAATCTTAAAATCGATCAGAACATAGCTGCGCAGAAAGCGGTTATACAGGACGAGATCAAGATAATAGTTCTTCTCGTTGAATACAAATCGGCGCTGCTTCTTTTCGAAAAGAAAGCCTTTTCCCATCTCCAACATGAAGCTTTGCAGCTTACCGAGAACAGCAGTTTCCAGATCACTTTCATGATATGCTGCCTTATCCTCCAGCCCGGTGAACTCCAATACATAAGGTGTGTGAAGAATATCCTCCGGTTTATACGGCGTGCTCCCCTCATTCGCCAGGCGCATCACATCCGACTTGTCCCTGCTGAGCGCAAGCCGCTCATAGAGACTTGAATGATATTGACGCTTCAGGCTCTTGACATCCCAGCACTGATCAAATGCTTCTTTCTCATAGAAAGCGCGTTCAGTCGGATCTTCAATCCGCATGAGTACCTGATAATGTGTCCAACTCAAGCAGAACGGCCATTCACTTTTGATTGTTGATTGTGCGATTTCCGACTGCACAATTCCACTGTTTTGAAAGGCCGGCAATTGTGCGATTCCCGATTGCACAATTTGAGCTTCGCGATCTTTGTAGATCAAATAGAACTTGCGCATACTTGCAATATTGGTTCTGGAGAACCCTCTTCCGAATTTTTCTGTCAAAAAGGAAGAAAGTGAATCCAGTACCTGCGTGCCGTACTTTGCCCTGTTCTCACCCTTTTGCTCCTGCTCAACAATATATTTCCCCATTTGAAAACTGGAATATACCGTCAGCATGTTTGCCATGGAACCAATGGCACTTCGCGCATTCTCAATCAACCGCCCTGCCTTATCAAACAGCTCATTGAATTCCTCGTCATATCGAATCACTTCGCTCATATTAATCCTCTTGCCTTTTTATATGGTGAAAAGGAAGAGCCTTAGCTCTTCCTTGTTTGGACATAATGCTCACGAATTCACTATAACATGTTTACAGTTTGCTTTCAATGCTTTTATCCTTAATAATTGTTTTCCCGGATGTTTCCTCATTATTTATGTCTGGGTCAGCGAGAGACGCAAAATCAATTACATCTGCATACTTCAGGATCATTTCTCCGAGGAAATCTGCAAACAGATCCAGACCATCTTTTCTTTTATACTCCGTATTGCATCCCTCCTCCAAGTTTTAATGTCGCACCTTCATTTCAGTATCTGATCAAGCGTTTCTTTCCTGGCCTTGCTTTGCACCTCCCGAAGATTCGCTCCAAGAAAGCGGACGCCGGTAGTCATTTCCAGCACTCTATCGTAGATACGCCTGTGATCGATATCAGGCGGATTCTTCAGTGCCACCAGCGATAGATTCGTCGTCAGGATCAACGGTTTATGATCCAGATACCTGCCATCGATCACCTGATACACGGTTTCCATTCCAAAGGATGTATCACGCTCCATTCCAAAGTCATCGATGATCAGGAGATCGTACTGACGAAATGATTTGATCAGATCGGCCCTTTCTTCATACCTGCAGTTCATGATCGCCGCCAGATTAGTCATCCGTACAGGGACTTCTTTATAAAGCAGTGCATTTGCGATGGAAGCCGCAAAATAGGTCTTGCCGGTTCCCACCTTACCCCAGAGGAGCAGGCCGAGATCCTTTTGTAATACATCCGGCCAGTTCTCCACATACTTTCGACCGATCTTCAGTTTTTGATCATCCAGAATCGACTGTTCAAATGTCCAGGATCCCATGATCCGATGATCGAAGCACTTCTCTTTCAGGCGCTGGACCTCCGACTCATGCTTTTGTTCCAGCAGGCGCCTCTCTTCCGTTTCCCGCGCTTTTCGTTCACAGGCGCACATCAAAGGGTGTTTATACAACTTCAGGCCGGGAAGTAATTGTCCACCGGAAAAGAGCCGTTCTTTCGGCTCACCGCAGACACCGCAATGCAACAATCCATCTTTCAGAAAGTCCCCATTCAGATCGGTTTCCGTCGTAATGTCCGCCGTTCTCAAAACCATAGTATCCATCATCAATAGCTTTCTCCTTCCTCACATGAATAGTCTTTAAGCTCTGGCTTCTTGATCAGTGTCTTCTTGTCATTGGCCGCCCACATGTGAAGCGCCGCCGCATAATTCGTATATGTCTTGCCAGTTGCCGCAAGATAATTGCTCATTTCTCCGATAAAGCGCTCGAGATCATCAGGAAATTCCTTTTGAAGATCGGAGTATTCCGTATCCAAGAGAAGAATGTTCTGATACCGACCGTACGCTGTGCACTGCTCCATTACTCCACTCAGGTTGTTCTGTATCTTGTTATTCTTATAGTTATTAGAGGCCGGCAATCCGTCCCCGCCAAATGCAGATTTCCGTCCTATTCTGGGTCCGGATTCCTGCCATCCCCGGGGCAGCTTTCTTTCCTGTCTCATGTCTGAAATCTGACCTTCTATCAGCTTCACATACAGATGATTTGGCCTTCCAAAACCAGCGGGTCTGCGCTCCAGCAAACCACATTGATCCAACTCCGAGAGCGCGTGCTTAACAGTCGTACGGCTCTTTCTAAGATCTTCTGTCATCGCATCTATGGTGTAGACGATGTAAACATAACCTTTATCGTCTATCCACGCATTCCGTTGAGACAGAGTTGCGCGGTTCAGTAATAATGCGTACAGCACCTTCGCCGTCCCGGAAATATCCAGTGTAAGCAGATATTGCGGATACGGCAGGTATTGCGTAATACGTGTATCCTGACTCATATAAACGGCAGCGTTTTTTATTGTGTCCATGTATTGACTCCTTTCTCTTGTAGCTGGCAGTACGGATCCCCGGCCGGTTGCGATCCTTGCTGTCAAATGTTTATTCCCTTCACTATTCACAAAGAAATCCGCCTCCAGGAAAGTCGTCTCAGAAAACTTTTTACGGCAAATACTGTTTGTATGACGTGAACAGGAATATCTCTTCCTCCAATAACCCCAGAAAAACAGCAGTGAAGGGAACCATGGGGATGCAATTTTTTTCAAAACTTTCCCAAATGACATTTGATCGAAGCGCTTCTCCTTCCATAAATCCCAGAAAAACAGGGCTGAGGAAAACCTCCGAATACCATTTATTCAAAAAAGAAATGCAGCTGATCTGCTTAGATCTGCTGCATAAATGTAAAACGGCTATTTCGATTGCTGTCCATCGCCAATCTTTTCATCTGTCTCACGGTATATAACCATCCCTACCGGATACACCCTCTGAGAGTTTAAAGAAAAAGACTTCGCTGAGTTTTCATTATTCAGTGCAGTGAAAATGCTTGTAAGAGCATTTTCACAAACGTCAGTATGAAAGTTTGCTTTCATGCTTTAGGAGTCAATACTTTTCAAGGCAAGATTCGCCTGTGTCTGACGCATTACCCGATTTCGGGAAATGGCATATTCAGGCAACCTTGATGGGGATTACGCTCCCCATACCCTCGAATTCATTTTTCAATCGCTTTTACTGATACAGCGATTTTCAAAATGGCCATCTTGGTTCACATGTCCACATTGACCAACGGAGTTTTTTCTCCGTTTTTATTCAGCCTGTCTAATAAATTCTCCGCATTTCATCAAAGCGGAAAAAAGGGCAGCCGTATCAAATCTGATACGGCTACCCCTGGCATCTCGCCCAGTACAATCATTTTTAACAAAGCGAGGGTATGGGGAAACACGATCCCCATCAAGATTGCCGAAGACCGCAAAACGCCAAATGCGGAAAATGTGGTCCACAGGCGAATCTTGCCCTATGAAAACGCTTGTTCTCATCGATGATAAGAATGAGAAACATCGTGATCAGATCACATGATATTCGCGCAAAAGCTTTTCGACGTCTGTTCCCTTGATAAATTCAAGTGCCTTGCCGACAGCGATCTTTTCTTTGAATCCAAGCTTCATCTCGGTGAGCAGTGCGCCATCCCGCATGCTGATGGCTGCTTTCAGCAAATCACGGATGTCATATATGCTGCCCCAGACCTCGGGAACGCCGCGATCCACATTCATAAGCGTATAAACCGCAACCATGGCCGTGCGCATGGAATACTCCGTAGTGAACACAGTATCTCTTTCTACCTCAGCAAAGTTACCAAGGAATGCAAAGTTGACGGCACCTTCCGGGACAACCTCCGGGCGGTCTCCGGCACATCGCGGCATGAAGTACGCACTGGCAAAAGGCATCATAACAGGGATCGTTTTGGCGCTTTTCTCTGCCAGTTCATTGATTTGATCTACAGGGACGCCGATGTGGTACAGCCATTCCATGCAGATCTCCCTGCCGGTACACGCGCGCATGGCTTTCTTCACATAGTCGCCGGGACGATCCGTATATAGCCCGTAAAGCCACACCAGACACTGGTCCTTAGGCTGGGAGTGGAATTGGGGCTGGCGGTTGATTGTCCAGCTCAGGAGCCATCCGGAATCCTGCGCCGTCACGATGCCGCCTGTGACCACCTTCCCGGACAGCGGGTCACGCTGGCAGATGTTTTTGATATAGGGTAGGATCTTCCCATCCAGCGTGTTGACGGTGACCCCCATCCAGTTGCACTCCTCCGGATCACCGTAGAATTTCTCCGGGTGTCCGAAGGCGGGATCCTGCGCGGCGATCTTGCGCCAAAGGTCGAAGGAACCTCCGGGGCGAATCTCCTTAATAAATTCACATGTTTTTTCCTGTCCGCCGATAGAAGAGTTCTCCACATTGCTGCCATTGGTGATGAACAGATAGTCACGCTCCGTGAGGTCGAGGTATTCCTGCTTGCCCTCCGAGAGCAGCTCCACGCGCTTTGCTATCTTGCGGCCGCCCTGAATGTCAAAGCGCACGTCCAGAACCTGCGTGTTGAAATGGAACTGCGCACCGTGGTTCTCCAGATATTTGACCATCGGCAGGATCATGGACTCATACTGGTTATACTTTGTGAAACGCAGTGCCCGCAGATCCGGCAGGCCGTCGATATGGTGGATGAAGCGCTGCATATAGCGCTTCATTTCCAACGCGCTGTTACAGTTGTAGAAGGCGAACATTGTCCGCCAGTAGGTCCAGAAATTACTGTTCAGCACCTCATCGTCCAGAACATCCGTGATCCGCTTCCCTTCCAGCACTTCGTCCGGTGTAAAGATCAGTTTGGTCAGCTGCAGCGCGGCTTTGTCGCTCAGGCAGAACTTCCCATCCGTATGCGCATCCTGCCCCTGTTTCTCGGTCACGCGGCAAAGGGAGTAGTTAGGGTCAGCCTTGTTGAGCCAGTAATACTCGTCCAGGACGCTGACGCCCTCGGTCTCGATGGACGGGATGGAACGAAACAGATCCCACATAACCTCGAAATGGTTGTCCATCTCCCGTCCGCCGCGCATCACGTAGCCGATCTCGGGATAGTTCCAGCCGTCACATGCTCCGCCGGCGATGGGATCTCGCTCAAAGAAATGGATATTTTCCCCGGGCATCTGTGCATCCCGCACCAGGAAGCAGCCCGCTGAGAGCGCAGCCAAGCCGGTGCCGACGAAATAGGCGGATTTATCATCTACACCTTCAGGTTTTTGGGGACGGGCGAAAGCTTCATAGTTACCACTTGAATAATACATACTCATACCTCCTTGATAATCTCGTTAGATTCATTTTGCTGACTTATCCATGACACTTTTCCGTATCTGTTCCATTTTTTTGTCCAGTTGTGCACCAATCATGGCGCACTCCAGCAGCTCTTTATCAATTTCTTCAAGTACTTTGACCGGCAGATCTTTTTTATATCTGATTTTGTGTTCTGAACTCGCCCACCAGTCCATCGCGATCGTCCGAAGCTGCACCTCTACTTTCATCAATCGTTTATGATCATGCAGGAAGATCGGTATCTCTACGATCAGATGCAGGGATCTATATCCATTCGGTTTCGGTTCTTTGATATAATCTTTCCTGCCGATCAATGTGATATCATCCTGTTTCAAAAGCGCATCGGCCAGCATATAAATATCTGAAACAAATGAGCAGATGACCCTGACTCCTGCAATATCATTGATCCCGTTCTCCAGACTCTCTACCGTCAGCGGCAAATCTTTTTTTGATACTTTTTCAATGATACTTTCCGGTCGCTTCAGCCTGGTTTTAATCGTCTCAATCGGATTATGATCATACTGCAAGGAAAGTTCCTCACTAAGCACTTTGAATTTTGCCTCTACTTCCATCATGGCACAGCGGTAATATGCCATCAGCTCACGATAGGGTCCCGCATATGACAGGAATTTGTCTTTCATATCTCCCCTTGCTATTTTTGCAAGGATTAGCTGCTCAATGAATGACGCGTTATCCCACACTGTGAACGTCCCCTCCCTTACAGAAGTGAATTGTCAAAATCCACTGTCTCTTCCAGTCCGCTTCTTCTGTATGCCCGATTTAAGGCTAGAAATAATCCCCAAAAGAGAATACCGGCAAGGAAGAGAAGCTTCCAGCTGTGTAAATGTGAAGCATAATCATGACGGATGGTTTTCATTCCACAGCTCCTTTGCCACAGGCGCCCATTCCTGCGCGTAATGTTCACATTTTTCACAGAGGTGCGTACAGGATTCCGGCTCCATCATATCCGTGCTCTTTGCCCCAGTTGCTTCCACCATCTTCCTGAGCATTTGCGGGTTTTCAAGCATGGGGCAAGGCTGCAGAAGATTCCTGTTGAACGGCTGCGCCTCCTGATAAGCTTTAAACAACGGCTGTTTCAGGCAGTCAAGCAGCGGCATGTCATGGATGTTTGCGCCGGAATAATGGATAAACACACAAGGTTCCACATCCCCATTGGGATTAATATGGCAGTAATACTTTCCGCCTGCGATACAACCGCTGACAAATTCTCCGTCATTCTGAAAATCCATGCAGAAGATCGGTTTTCCACCTTCAAACCCACGGATTTCACGAATCCGGTGATACATATATTTGCGCTGCTCCACGGTAGGAACAAGATCCATCGTGGTATCCATCCCAACAGGCATAAAATGGAAATACCAGCTGAAGGCAACACCTTTATTAATCAGGAAATCCAGGAATTTATCACTCGTAACTGCCTCGCAATTGGCTCTTGTGTAGCAGATCGAGGTTCCATACGCCAGCCCGTTTGATCGAAGAAGATCCATAGCATCCATGACTTTCCGGAACGTTCCGGCTCCGCGGCGTGCATCTGTAGCCTGTTCATCCCCCTCAATACTCATAGAAAGCACAATGTTTTTGCAGCTTCTCATGTCATCACAAAACTGCTGATCTACAAGCGTCCCGTTTGTAAAGAGCATAAAGCCGCAGTCCGAATGCTTTCTGGCAAGCCGGACGATATCTCTTTTGCGTACCATCGGTTCCCCGCCGGTCATGACATAAGCATGAATGCCCAATTCTTTCCCCTCTGTCACGATGCGGTCCATGTCTTCCCAGGAAAGGTTCAACTGATGACTGTATTCAGATGCCCAACATCCGGTACAGTGAAGATTGCAGGCACTGGTCGGATCAAACAGAATGATCCAGGGAATCTTGATTCCCAGCTCCTGCCCAAGCTTTCTTGTACGATGGAACCCGGTGAATCCTCCTTCGAACCCGAATGACATCAATAGTCCTTTCAGATACTCCCTGTCTGTGTTTTTCAGCAGGTTATTGAAATATCCGGTCCATTTCCCGTCCTTACCAAGTGCTTCCCGCAGATTATCGTATGCATGTTCCGGCCAGGCATCACCCAGTACCTTCTGGATCGCATTCACCATTTCCACATAACCTTCCGAACCGCTTTTATCTGCTTTTCTCATGGCAGCACTTACCGCGGATTCAAATGCTTTTCGTTCTGCTGCATGTTTCAGTCCGTATTCCATCTCGTTATCCTCGCTTTCTCCAAAATGTATGGATCTGTTCAGGTATCCACCAAAAAGTTACAAATGTACCTTCTTTCCGACTATTTCGCTTTGGGAACATCCTTTACAATTCATGAAACTCGGTGTCGATAACATCATCCCTGATCTGATAGTCAATGATCTTGACAGATGACAACACTGTCACAAGATTCATGATGCCGTCAAAGAGCAGGGACACTCCGATCAGCATTGTCATCATCTTTGTTGATTCTGTTGGTCTGAACACAAGAACAATTCCGAAAACACCTGCGACAATAGCTAAAGCCATGATCAACCACCACAGGTGGATCCCGAAGGTCCTTGCGTCCAGGGAGATCTGTATTTTGAAAAGACTGTCTGCCAGAACGCATATTCCAAAAGCAATACAGATATAGCTCCATGTATTGATAGGATGTATCATCGCCACAATGCCCAGTGACAGCACCAGAATCCCAAATGCCAGGTCATATTGAAATGCCAGCCGGAACAAATCTCTGGAAAAATAACCTATCATTTTGATCACGCCAAAGACACAAAATGTAATCCCTATAACCGTACCCATGATCCCTGCGGCCGATGCGGGATCAACTATAAACGCAATCCCTATGAGACAAAGTGCCGCTGACAGGATAATGTATCCTGTTTTCGCTATGCGCATCGGCGCGGTATTACGCATAAAACCACCCCCTTCTAAGTCAGACCAGCTTTCCTTCCTGTTTACTTCCTGACAATATCGAAAAAAACAGGATTAGAAAACGGGCAAAAAAAAGCCCGTGCCTGTTTTTCAGACACGGGAAAAGATTTGTCTATCTGTTTTCTATTTTTCACCGGCACGGCGGATCATCTCTTCAATCATTCCATGATGCAATTCGCACAGTCTGGATATCTCCCTGTGAATGTCTGGTTCCATCTTCCTGTTGAGCCAATCAATCACAAGACCGAAGCATTCACATTTGTAAAAATGCATGATGATTCTCCGATCTTCTTCGGAAATATCGGAGGTAAAGGAAAAGGTCTTTCCATAAGCAGATACGATATATTCGCATTCCTTCCATAGGTAACGCTCATAAATATCCCTGTTGGCGGATTGATAAATATGCAGCATTGCACGCCGGTTTTCCATTGTAAAATCCGCAGCTGCATTCAAAGCAGTCTCCGCAGAGTCGATCGTTGGATATTTCTGAATAAACCGATCAAGATGGTCCATGATGATTTCTTCAATCAAAGCCGGGATATCCTGAAAATGATAATAGAAGGAATTGCGGTTAATACCACACTCTTCAACAATCATCTTGACTGTAATCTGATGTAAAGGTTTTTGATCAAGCAGATCAATAAGTGTTCTTTTAATAACGTCCTTGGTGAAACTCGGCATTTGATTTCTCCTTCAGATCATTTGATAGAAGCGCAGCGCCTCCTCAATTGCTTTTACCTTCTCCTCCGGGCAGCCCGGCTGCCTGCTGCTATCTGATTTCGCTTTATTATAGTTTTCCCGCTCGATGATCCCGTGCTTCCGCTTTACCTGCGCAATATTCAGATTCGTCACATGAAAACCATATTTCTCCTGCACCCACTCCCGGATCTCATCATAGGTCGCCTTGCTTTCTGCCGATGTCAGATCCATCTCGTCCATATCCAGCGTGATATTCACATGATGTTTTGCATTTGAAAGTTTGGACAACAGGCATACCGTCTCGACATGTGTCGCATGCGGAAACATGTCGCACGCCCTCACCCTCTCCATACTATAGGCGCTCTCAATCTCCGATCCCGGCTCACATAGAATCTTCAGGTCTCTGGCAAGCGTCGCACTGTCGCAGCTCACATACACGACCCTGTCGGGTCCCAGCTTCCTTATCGTTCGGAGCAGACTCTCCTCGCACCCCTTGCGCGGAGGGTCGACCACGACCACATCCGGCCGGACAAGCGGATTTTCCTCATCAAAATAGCCCCGCTCCGCCACATCTTCTGCAGCCGCCGCGAAAAACTTTGCATTTGTCACGCCGTTTCGCACTGCATTTGCCTTCGCATCCTCAATTGCCTGGGGCACGATCTCAACGCCATAAACCTCTTTTGCCGAGCGCGCAAGGAAATGCGAAATTGTCCCGATTCCGCAGAATAAGTCGAAGACTGTCTCCCGGCCCGTCAACTGAGCAAATTCGATCGCTGTATTGTAAAGCTTCACAGTCTGAACCGGATTGACCTGATAGAACGAGAGCGGTGAAATGCGGAAAGAAAAGTCGCCAAGATAATCCGTGATCCAGGGATCACCGTAAAGAGGAACGACCTTCTCCCCGAGAATGACATTCGTCCGCTGCCTGTTCACATTCAGACATATGCTTTTTATATCTGCCCGCATCGCCTCCGATATTTCGAGCAGCCTTTCAACGAGATCTGCGGCGTGCGGCAGTTTCTTCCCATTGATCACAAGGCAGACCAGCACCTGGCCGGAAGCAAAGCCCTCCCGTACCAGCAGATGGCGAAGCAGACCCTTCCCAGTCGTCTCATCGTATGGCTCTATCCGGTATGTTTCTGCAAATGCAACGACTTCTCTCAATATGTCCGCATTATGCTCCGGGGACAGCAGACAGTCCCTCACATCGATAATCGAATGTGTCCTGCCCGCATAGTAACCTGCCACGATCTTTCCGTCCTTCTTTGAGAACCCGATCGGATACTGTGCCTTGTTGCGGTATCTCCATGGATTCTCCATACCCATGATAGGCTCCATGGGGATGTCATGAAAGCCGCCGATCCGCTCAAGATTCTTCCTGACAATCCCTTCCTTAAAAAGAAGCTGCTTTTCATAGGACAGCTCCTGCAGTCTGCAACCGCCGCATCTCCTCGCTTCCGGACACTTTGCCGTGACCCGGTCACTTGAGGCTTCCAGAATCTTCTCAACCCGTGCGTAGCCGTAACTTTTCTTCGTTTTTGTTATACGCGCAAGGATGCGGTCACCAATGACCGCATCCTTAACAAAGAGGGTATAGCCATCTGCATGGCCGATACCCTCACCTTCGTTTGTCATATCCTCTATGGCGATTTCCACCACATCGTTCTTTTTATACATAGCTGTTGTCATTTTATCACTGACCCGTTCTTCTCAGATTCGAATCAAAGAAGCGGTTGAACCCGAGCCATTCATCATTTACCGGACCGGATTCGAGGACCTCCGTCATCGTTTCAAGCTTTGCATCCATATTATCAGCAAGATTGAGTGCCATGGCTTCAATAATAGCCGGTTTTTTCGGAGAACCGTACTCATACTCTCCGTGATGGGCAAGAATACAGTGCTTGATTTCTGTCTCCAGTTTCTCGGGGAAGCCGGCGATGTCCTTAATATGATCGTGAACCATCTCGGCACCGATCAGGATGTGCCCCAGAAGCTGACCGTCATCCGTGTACTCATTCACCGGAAAGTCGGAGAGCTCCTTCGTCTTCCCGATATCGTGGAGCATAGCGACCGTGATCAAAAGGTCACGGTTGACCGCCGGATAATTACGTGCGATGAAATCACAGATCTTTGTGACGGAGAGCGTGTGTTCCAGAAGACCGCCCACGAAACTGTGGTGGACTGTCTTGGCTGCCGAGTGCCCGGCAAAAACCTTCAGGAACTCCTTGTCTTCAACAAAAAAGCTCTTCAGCAGAGCGCTCAGATACGGCTGCTTTACGGAGCCTGCATATGAAAGCAGTTCATTGTACATGACTTTCCGGTTCTTCTTGGTGACCGGCAGATAATCCGCAGGAATATACTCGCTCGGGTCTGCCTTGCGGACCTGCTTCAGGGAGGCCTGAAGTGACCCGTTAAAATTGCTCACGCTTCCCGCAACATAAATATAATCGAGCGCATCAAACTCATGAATCGCATCTGAATTCGGATCCCATATCTTTGCATCCAGGACACCCGTCCGATCCTGCAGGACAACATTTTCATAATTCTTGCCGTTCTTTGTGACAGCTGACTGCTTATGTTTGCACAGGTAAACATCCTGAATGCGGCTGCCTTCTCTAAGTTCGCTGATATAGCGCATAATTCTCCATTTCTAAGTGCATATTTTGCACAGTGAATAATATCATTCAAGTACCGCTTGCGCGGCCCGGCACGGAATCCAAGTCAACGTAAGCCGACGTCTCCCTATCCGCCTCCGGTGTTCTTGCCTCGTCGCGCATGGTGCGAAGGAACTTCCGCTCTGCGCGGCTTTACCTCATTTATTAAGGTAAACAGATACCTATCACAGTATCTACATCAATCCCTATTCTGTCAAGTGCCATTCTTGGCATTCGGTATTCTTCTCTCGCCTCTTTCCTCTGTTCGGCTGCTCTCTCACCTCTTGCCTCTGTTCGGCTGCTCTCTCACTTCTTGCCTCTGTTCGGCTGCTCTCTCACTTCTTGCCTCTGTTCGGCTGCTCTCTCACTTCTTGCCTCTGTTCGGCTGCTCTCTCACCTCTTGCCTCTGTTCGGCTGCTCTCTCACCTCTTGCTTCTGTTCGGCTGCTCTCTCACTTCTTGCCTCTATTCGGCGTTCTCTTCTTCACCTCATGTTGCTATTCAGCTGCTCCTTTTTATAGTCAGACCTAGGCAAGCGGTATACTATTCAAGCGGTAAACATTCGCAGTCCTGCCGAGAAACAAAAACTATTGCACTCTGTGTGACCAAGTGTATGCTGTAAGCGACACGCGGGAACACAGAGTGCAGATATAGTTTTTCGTTTCGCAAGGCAGGACAAGAGTTTACCGATGAATATGTATACCGCTGCCGTAGGTTTTGCTTATCATAAAAACCGACTGAATAGTAACATCACGCCGCACTACTCTCCGTCTCCGAAGCATCCGCATCCTCTGCCTCCCTCTCCTCCGAAGCAGCGCTCTCACTCTCCGTCACCTCAGGCAACTCCCCAATCGTGATCACAAAATCGAATTCGGCATACTTCGACGATCCCTGCCGCATCACTGTCACCTCAACATTGTCGCCCGGCGAGCGGTTCATAATATTCTCGTGAAGTGACCTAAGCGTAACAGCCGATCCGAGCCCCACCGATGTGATGATATCCCCCGGCTGTAAACCTGCCTGCAGAGCCGGCGAATCCTCATCCACAGAACTCACGTAGACGCCTGACGGAATATCCTGCGCCTCCGCTGCCTTCTCGGAGATATCAAGACCGTGGATCCCGATATAGGAAAGTGCCGAATTGTTGGAGAGTTTCTCGATCAAACTCTTAAGCGGAGAGATCGGGATAGCAGTGATCGAGTGATGATCGTCACTCGCATACTCCTGCTCAATAATCCCGACTACCTCACCGTCCATGTTAATGAGGATGCCGCTGCCGGACTTTCCGCCGTACATATCTGTCGTAATAAGTCTGTATTCACCGTCCACGATTTCCACGGAACCCGTGAGGGAGACAACTCCTCCGCATGCAAATGTCCCTGCCGCTCCCATCGGTGCTCCCACCGCCAAAACGGAATCACCGCAATTCACATTATAAGAATTTCCAAGCGTCGCTACACTGAGACTGTTCCGCGCCTGCCTTGGGACCTTGTCTCTTGGAATACTTATCACGCAGAGACCTGTGACAGGATCTTTTTTCTGAAAAGAGGCCCAGACGACCGTACCGTCCGGCAAAGTGACGGCAATCTTCTCGGCAGAATCGATGACATCTATATCTGTCAGGACAAGATAGCTCACACTGTTATCCGCCACTATGAGACCGCTGGCAGCATTGCTGCCTTCATTGGTAATATCGAACCACTCGTCATCGGCAGTAACGCCTGTCACTGTCACGACGGATTTCATTGCCCCATCCGCTATTCCGCGAAGTTTCGACTGTACTCGCGCGTACGCAGCGAGCGCTTCCCGATCAAGCTCTTCTTCGGTCGGCGTTGGGGTCGGCGTAGCGGGAGCGGCACCTGCCGTATTATTGCCTTCCGTTCCGTCTTCCTGACTGCCCGGAATATTTGCTTCCGTATCCATGCCGTTACCTGTCAACTGACCGTTTCCGGCGTCATTACCGTTTGCGTTGCTTCCCCCGGGCACTGTACTCCCGGCGTTCTTCTTATCTCCTTTTGTGTCGGACGCACCGACTGTATTTTCACCGGATCCGACGGGCTCCCCGTTCTGTGCGCCGTTGCCGGTAATACTGCCGACGACAGTCTGAACAGGGTGTTCATCCGACGGTATTGTAACGGGATTAGGACTTGTGCTGTTTCTCCAGCTCAGAACGACATAAAAAGCAAGCGCCGCGATGACTCCGAAGAGAACTGCTGCGCCTGCTATGGCGATAACCTTCATAAATATTTTCTGAAAATCGATCGGGGGATTTTTCACAGTCTCATTCAGGAAGGAGTACTCCTCATTTTCCTGAGCACTTTGTTCGTCCCGCATGCCTTTCATTTCATCTGGATTCATAGCGTCACACTTGTCAAAATCAAATTTCAGTTGATTAATACGGACAAAGCTACTTATGCATTCCTGCTCATTTTATCAACTACATATGAACATTTTATGAATCATTTTTGAATCTGTTATCTTTCCACCGCACAAACTTTAAGGTAGAATAGATATATGAATGAAAAAGCATTACATACATTGGAATACGATAAAATTGTGAGTCTTCTCGAGGATCGCGCGACATCCGCTCCCGGGAAGGCCTTATGTCATGCCCTCACGCCACTCATGGATATATCCGAAATCAACACGCTGCAGGAGGAGACAGCGGCGGCGGTCGGGCGTGTATTTGCCAAAGGCAGCATCTCTTTCGGGAACACATACGACGTTCGTCCGTCTCTCCTGAGACTCGACCTCGGTTCCGCTCTTGGTATACGTGAAATTCTGGAAATCGCAAAGCTTCTTGAAAATGCGGGGCTTGTCCGCGCATACGGCAGAAAAGAGAGAGAGGATACGCCCGATGACATTCTGACGCCTCTCTTTAACGGGCTGGAACCGCTCACGCAGACCACATCCGAAATCCGCAGATGCATCCTCTCCGAAGAGGAAATCAGTGATAACGCTTCACCGAAGCTGCGTCAGATCAGAAGAAATATCAAGGCAGCGGGCGAAAGGATCCATTCGGAGCTGAACCGCATCATCGCAGCTCACGCGAAAGACTATCTTCAGGATGCCCTGGTCACAACAAGAGACGGAAGATATTGTATCCCGGTCAAGTCAGAGCACCGTGCAAATGTCGCCGGCATCGTTCATGACATGAGCTCTTCCGGTAACACGGTATTTGTAGAACCTGCCTCCGTCGTGAAACTGAACAATGACATCCGCGAGCTGGAGATCGAGGAAGAGAAGGAAATCGAAGTCATACTCGCAAAGCTATCCGAAATGCTTGCCGAATACGGCGGGCAGATCCGATACGACTATGAGATCATGACGCAGCTCGACTTTATATTTGCCCGCGCCTCTCTCGCACTCTCGATGAACGCCACTAAGCCGATCATCAACACGGAAGGAATTATCGATCTTAGAAAGGCAAGGCACCCGCTGATCGACAAGAAAAAAGTTGTCCCGATCGACATACGCCTGGGAGAAGACTTTGACCTTCTCGTCATCACAGGTCCGAACACCGGAGGAAAGACAGTCACCCTGAAGACAACAGGACTTCTGGAGCTTATGGCGCTCTCCGGTCTGCATATACCGACTGCAGACCGCAGCCGTGTTGCCCTGTTCGAGGAAGTCTATGCAGATATCGGTGACGAGCAGAGTATCGAACAAAGCCTTTCGACCTTCTCGTCACACATGACCAATATCGTCAATTTCCTTGATAAAGCCGACGAGAGCTGCCTGTGTCTCTTCGATGAGCTCGGAGCAGGCACCGATCCTACGGAAGGCGCTGCGCTGGCTGTCGCTATTCTGGACAGTCTGCACCAAAGAGGAGTGCGAACCGTCGCCACAACGCACTACAGTGAAATTAAAGTATATGCGCTGAAAACTCCGGGCGTCGAGAACGCCTCCTGTGAATTCGACGTCGCAACGCTTTCCCCGACCTATCGTCTGCTGATCGGTGTACCGGGAAAGAGTAATGCATTTGCAATATCACGCAAAATAGGATTGTCCGAATATATTATCGAGGACGCCAAAAATCTGCTGACCGACCAACAGGAATCATTTGAAGATGTCATATCCGATCTCGAAGCCAAGCGCATGAGTCTGGAGCGCGAGAAAGAAGAGGCCGAACGCACGAGCCGCGAAATCGAAAAGCTCAAAAAAGATCTCGAGTATCAGAAAACGCATCTCGAAGAGCAGAAGAAAAAACTCATAGCCGAGTCATCCATGGAAGCCCGCAAAATCCTTCAGGATGCCAAGGACTATGCAGACAAAACGATCTCCTATTTCGCAAAGCACGGCGGCATAGCCTCCGGCAAGGAGATGGAGAAAGAGCGCCAGAACCTCAGGAACCGCATCGGTGATATGAACAAGAACATCGGCGATCTGGGAAATACCGAAACAAAATCCGGAACACTGAGCGCAAAAGACATCAAGATCGGCGATGCTGTCAAAGTCATCAGTCTGAATCTGAAAGGCACTGTCAGTTCACTCCCGGACTCAAAAGGCTATTTGTTCGTCACCCTCGGAATCATGAGGACGAAAGTAAAGCTGTCGGATTTGGAGAAAATCGACGAGGCCGACATCAAGGCTCCGGGCGTCAAAAAGTCTTCCACGGGAAAACTGCGCATGGAAAAATCGTCCACGGCAACCACGGAGATCAATCTCCTCGGTATGACTGTTGACGAAGCGTGTATGGAACTCGACAAGTTCATCGACAACGCTGCCCTCGCACATCTTCCGAGTGTACGGATCGTGCACGGCAAGGGTACCGGAAAACTGAGACAGGGCGTTCAGAAATATCTCAAGAAAAACAAACATGTTAAGTCATTCCGCCTTGGTGAATACGGCGAAGGTGACGCGGGCGTGACCATAGCAGAGCTGAAGTAATGCTTTCGTCATGTACCATAACGCTTAGAAAGAAGGGATAACAATGGCTGCAAAACAAAAAATTCTTATCGTTGACGACGATAATAATATTGCAGAACTTATATCACTGTATCTTGAAAAGGAAATGTTCGAGACGAAAATTGCCGAGGACGGCGAGGAAGCGCTGGAACTGTTCGAATCCTTCCAGCCTAATCTGATCCTGCTCGACCTCATGCTGCCCGGTAAGGATGGCTATCAGGTATGCCGCGAAGTGAGAGCCAAAAAAGACACCCCTATCATCATGCTGTCTGCGAAGGGCGAGACATTTGACAAAGTCCTGGGGCTCGAACTAGGTGCGGATGATTACATTATCAAACCTTTTGATTCCAAGGAAATGGTCGCAAGAGTAAAAGCGGTGCTGCGCCGTTACCGCGCTACGCCGGAAGTGCAGGCTCCGGTCGCTGTCGGAGCCAAAGTCGCCGAATATCCGAATCTCATTGTGAACAGGACAAACTATTCCGTCATCTACAACGGAAAGGAACTGGTAATGCCTCCCAAGGAGCTGGAGCTTCTGTATTTTCTGGCTTCCCAGCCGAATCAGGTATTTACAAGAGAGCAGCTTTTGGACCACATATGGGGCTATGAATATGTAGGCGACACCAGGACCGTCGACGTACACATCAAGCGCCTAAGGGAAAAGATAAAAGATCAGGATAACTGGGCGATCCGTACCGTCTGGGGAATAGGCTATAAATTCGAAGTGAGACAGGGATGATGACTGCATATGAAAGTTTCCCTTTTAACTAAGTACCTAATCACATATGCAATTCTCGCTGTGCTGATGCTCCTCGTCGTCTCAACGTTAGGCCGGCAGCTCGTGCTCAACGAGCTCATTTTGCACAAGGCCAGAGAATTGTACTCGGAGGCTACGAACATTGCGGAGAGTCAGAGCGGCAGATATTTTGAAAGCGATGCAGTTCTGAGCGACCTTTACGACACGCTGACCCTGGCTGCATACGCCAACGAGGCCTCCATCCGCGTGATCGATCCGGAAGGGCGGGAACTCATAAACACAGAGACAAAGCTCAATACGGAAAACCCCCATGTGATCCGAAATTTCGACTATCTTCGCTTTGGACCCAAGTTCTACGAGGTAAGTACTTTCTACAATCAGTATAATAAAGATATGCTGAGCGTTATCTACCCGATGACGCGCGGAGTGAAAATCAGAGGTTACATCTCCCTCTCGCTTCCCATGGACAATCTGAACAGACTTACCTCCATACTTGTCCACAGAATGGAAATTATCGCTTTTGTCAACTTCATTCTCTCGCTGCTTCTGCTTTTTGCCTTCTGGTACTACGTTTACAGACCTCTTGGCAGGATCAATTACGGTGCCGGGGAATTCGCACGCGGCAACCTGAACCACAAGATCGACGTCCATAGTCACGATGAGATGGGCTATCTGGCTGACACCCTCAACCTGATGGCCGGCGAGCTCCGCAAAAACAACGACTATCAGAAAAACTTCATCTCAAATGTCAGTCATGACTTCCGCTCTCCTCTGACTTCCATCAAGGGATTCACCGAAGCCATGATGGACGGGACAATTCCGCCGGAGCTTCATGGCAAATATCTGGGCATCATCTCTCAGGAAACGGACCGTCTCGACAAACTGACCAAGTCCATTCTGGAGCTGAATACGCTCAGCGCAGGCAAAGTCTCCCTGAATTACTCGGATTTCGATATCAACGAGATGCTGAAAAGGATCATTTCCGTGTTCGAGGGCAGCTGCAGGAAGAAGAAGATCACCATCAATCTCATCCTTACCGGCACCTCCCTGCAGGTGCATGCCGACAAAGAAAAAATCGAGCAGGTCATCTATAACCTGCTCGACAACGCGGTAAAATTCAGTGAGAGAAACACGCAGATCAAAGTCGAAACGACGATCCGCCACAACAAATGTCACGTTTCTGTCAAGGATGAGGGCTGCGGAATCCCCAAGGATTCTCTCCCGAAGATCTGGGACCGTTTTTTTAAAGACGATATCTCGCGCGGCCGTGACCGAAAGGGGACCGGTTTGGGACTTTCCATTGTAAAGGACATCATCACCGCTCACGACCAGACCATCACCGTGGTCAGTACCGAGAACGTAGGCACAGAATTTGCTTTCACTCTGGATCTGGCATGACGCGGTATGGCAAGGCTTGTCAAAAGCGTCCGTACCACATCAAGAACGCCTCGGCGTTCACGCCGGATCCGGTCTCTCGCCCCCACAATTCAGTTTTTCCAGCTCCTCTCTCTGAGGTCTGTCAAGATAGCGCACGCTCTCCCCGTTGAGGATCGTGCGCTTTTTTGTATCGTTGGCTGTTCCGATTCTCCCGTAAGGGATCTGCACCCTGTGAAGCACACTCTCGAACCCCGCCGGATCGTCTGTGAGCGCAAGCCACGTTCCGCGCGATCTCGCATAGTAAGGATTGATATCATACGTCTCCAGGACTTCCACAGTCTGCTGGTCTATCGGTATCTTCTTAAGACCGATCTCAAACCCGGTCATGCACGCTTCAGCCATATACCACAGGGCATTCAGGATTCCGCCCTCTCCCATCTCCTCGCAGTAGACGGAAGATCTTTTCAGTTCCAAGAGGATTCCTTCTATCTTCTTTGCTGTCTCCTCTCCCTCTGTCACGGAGAGTTCTGTCAGATGCATGAAAAAAGGAGGGAACTTCTTTTCAAGTTCCCCCTTCTTCAGATCCAGCAGATATTTTGACGCATCGCACGCGATGCTGTTCAATACATAAATCTCGCCTGTCATCTGTTCTTCCCTGTTATTTATCCAACACTGAACCCGGATCCGATCAGAATACTGTTCACCTGATCCAGCTGCTCCGCAGCGATGGCTGCCATCAAATTAGCTTTCAGGCCTGCGTCATCCGTTTGCACTCCGATCGTATACGTAATGGGCGTCATCCGGTAACTGCTCTCATTGACCCATTCTCTTGTCGTCTCACCGTTCTCCGTAATCTCTTTCCAAAGCTCCGCTTCGTATCCGATATGCGGTTCGCCGCTCTGGCTTACTGTACCTACCGGAAGATTCTCATCTGCGACAAATATGAACTGTACATCGGTCTGTGACAGCACATTGCTGATATAGTTGACCGTCCTGCCTGCAGGACGTGTTTCCACGCCATAGATGGAAAAATGAAGTTTTCCGTCTGCCGCAGTTCCGTACAGATAAATCGGTGTGGCAGTGTTGTTCGTGAACTTAAGGTCCTTACCGCCTTCCTCGGAAATAGCCGCATCCTTGGACGGCTCAATATACTGAACCATCATGGAGTGGCACGATCTCTCGTCCACCTGAAGCTCCGCCTGAAGAACTGCCAGATAAATGGTGGTAGATACCTGACAGATTCCGCCGCCGTACGTGTCTACAATCGACCCCTCGGCGTAGGAAGGCGCGGGCGCATAGCCGTTCTCCGCTGTGAAAGGTACGACATGCTCGAGCAATGAGAACTGCTCGCCGGGCATAAGTACGATTCCGGAAACCAGGCTCGTCCCGTTCAGGATGTTCTGGATTCGCGAATCGGAGCTCCCGTTATAATCCGTGTCACCGGTTCCGATTATATCCTTCACCAGTGCAAGCTGCTCCTTATCTCTCTGGGGCGGAAGTGTCGTCGTTGTGAGGGAAAATTCCGGTGCTCCCCCTCTCCAACCCGTATTCATGTAAAGGACCATGGCGCTGTAGGAAGACGCTTCATCAACCTGAACTCCGTTCACGCCATCGACGACGGAAAGAGTCCCGTCGGCGTTCAGCTGCAGGTCGTTTTCCACGGGCAGCCGGTTAGCGGTAGCCGCGCACTGCGAGATGAACGAATGCATTGCCTCCGAGCTGAATTCTCTTTCAATCGGAAGTTCTATCCCATTGGCTTCCAGATCCTTCTTTACCTTGTATCTCTCAAGAATATTCCCTCTGCACCCGAGTCCGAGCGCTTTGGAGACCACATTCTGGTTTGTCCACGTAAAGCCGAGATCTTTAACTGCAATATACATCTCCTGCCCGTCCGCTCTGGCAGTCAGCACAGAATTCTGCATTTCTTCGACATGGGCATTCACTGCGGCCTCTGCCTGCTCCCTGTTCATACCGGATACATTTACAGCACCGATTTTTACGCCTTCCGGTATGACCTGGCTCTGAGAGGCCATAAGCGAAATTTCGGAAGCTGTGCCAGCTTCCGAAACATTTGCATTCTGATCCGAGGCACTGACAGCTGCAGGGGATCCCGCAGTATCAGCGCCCTCTGTCTGTTCTGTGACTGCGGCTTCCTGTGCGGGCACAGCTTCACCCGCAACATCGCCGGCCGTAGCGTCTTCCGTCATAGCAGGGTCCGTTTCTTCCGCCTGAACAGTCTCCTCTCCCTGAATGACCTCTTCAGCCTGAACAACTTCCTCTGCCGCTTCTGCTTCGGCAGCCATTGCGGGCGCTACAAGGCTCAGGATCATAATGACAGCCAGAATGACTGCGATAATCCCGACGATGATTCGCTGCGTATTTTTATTCATCATATACCATCACTTCCTTTCAGAAAGAGATGTTCATGCCGAGCAGCTTCTGACTGCACGACTATCCGCAACAGGCATATTCGTTACCGGTTACTCCAGCGGATATTTGTCAGTAAGCTCTCTGACGATCTCTCTTGCCTTATCTATGTTGTTCTCGCTCTCGATGACCAGTGCGATCGCTTCGGCAATGCGATCCATATCCTCTGTATTCATTCCGCGAGTAGTAACAGCCGGAGTTCCGAGACGGATACCGCTCGTGACGAACGGGCTGCGCGGGTCGCGCGGAACCGTATTCTTATTGGCTGTGATATTTGCACTATCGAGGCGAGCTTCGATTTCCTTACCTGTCAGTTCTGAATCCTTCAGATCAACTAACATCAGATGATTATCTGTTCCACCGCTCACGATCTTTACGCCGCGACTGATAAGACCGCTGCACAGAGCCTGCGCATTCTCGACAACTCGTTTTGCATACTCTTTATACTCCGGGGAGAGGTCCTCCTTGAGCATGACCGCCTTGCCGGCGATGGAATGCATCTGCGGACCGCCCTGTGTTCCCGGGAAAACAGCCTTGTTGAGTTTATGCTCTTTGGCAAATTCCGCACTCGACAGGATCATACCGCCGCGCGGGCCGCGAAGAGTCTTGTGTGTTGTTGTCGTAACAACATGCGCATACGGGATCGGGCTCGGATGATATCCTGTTGCTACAAGACCTGCGATGTGAGCCATATCTACCATGAGGTAAGCTCCTACCGAATCTGCGATTTCCCGCATTCTCTTGAAATCGATCGTGCGGCAGTATGCAGATGCGCCTGCTACGATCAGCTTCGGCTTGCATTCCTTAGCGATTCTCTCGCATGCATCATAATCGAGAAAACCGTTCTCATCTACGCCGTACGGTACAGACTTGAAATAATTTCCGGATACATTGGCAGGTGAACCGTGTGTCAGATGTCCTCCTTCGTCGAGGCTCATTCCCATGACGGTGTCGCCCGGCTGAAGAAGAGCATAGAAAACAGCGAAGTTAGCCTGTGCGCCCGAGTGCGGCTGAACGTTAGCGTATGTGCAGCCGAAAAGCTCCATTGCACGATTCCTTGCAAGATCTTCTATTTCATCCACAAACTCACAGCCACCGTAGTAGCGGTGTCCCGGATATCCTTCCGCGTATTTATTCGTGAGAACAGATCCCATAGCAGACATAACAGCCTTGCTTGCCCAGTTCTCCGAAGCAATCAGTTCAATATGTGAATTCTGACGATTAAATTCCTTCTGAATCAAGTCCGCTACTTCCGGATCCACGTTGTGAATATCTTCCCAAGTATACATTTTCTTCTCCTTTACACAGGTTTGGGGGATTTTGATTCCATGCTTTATCGCACGTGGACAATATTACCATAGAATTTCGTCAGTTTCCATAGCAGTTTTTGTTTCTTTTCAGACACCTGCGCTTTCCACACCTGTTCTATGTGCAGTTTTGTCTTGAATCTTCATCGCGAGATTGTACTCACAGTGAAGACGAGTGTCACCTCGCACACGTATCATAAACTTACATCACGAGAATAGTTGGTCTCAATCGTCCTTCGGATTCCCCTGTCCCCGGCCCCGGGTCATATTGGCGAACATCGTATAATCCGGCAGCCAGACCAGTCTCACGGTACCGATCGGACCGTTCCTCTGTTTTGCGATAATGATCTCGGCAATCCCCTTCTCGTCAGTATCCTTATTGTAATAATCGTCACGGTAAATGAACATGACAACGTCCGCATCCTGCTCGATCGCCCCGGACTCACGAAGGTCGGACAGCATCGGTCTGTGATCTTCGCGCTGCTCGACGCCTCGGTTCAACTGTGACAGGGCAACAATCGGTATATTCAGCTCTCTGGCAAGCGATTTCATCGCACGGGAAATGTCGGAAATCTCCTGCTGACGATTGTCCGTCCTGCCCCCGTTTCCTGCCATGAGCTGGAGGTAGTCGATGAAAATTATCTTTATGTCATGATCCAGTTTATACTTTCTGGCTTTTGAACGAAACTGCTGCAGATTGATGCCCGGCGTATCGTCAATGATCAGACCTGAATTACTGATAACGCCGGCGCTCTCCACCAGCTTAGCCCACTCGTCGTCCTTCAGCTTTCCGGTCCTCAGAGCTTGCGAATCGACTCTCGATTCCAGAGAAAACAGACGATTCATAAGCTGATCTCTCGACATCTCCAGTGAGAAGACAGCACACGGCAGATTCTGCCGGAACGCCATGTACTGCGCGATATTTAAAACAAACGCCGTCTTTCCCATTGACGGTCTGGCAGCGATCAGAATAAAATCCGAATTTTGAAATCCTGATGTCTTGTAGTCCAGATCCAGAAATCCGGTCGGCAGTCCTGTTACCTGACTCTTCATTCTGGACGCTTTCTCAATCCGCTCAAGAGTATCCATAACGACATCCTTGATCGGTACTTCCTGATCCGTCGTCCTCTGCTGCAGGACCTCAAATATGTTTTTTTCTGTCTTTTCGAGAATCGTCTGCATATCCGTCTTGCCCAGATAGCATTCGTTCTCAATATCACCGGTCACCTTGATCAACCTGCGAAGTGTCGCTTTCTGGCTGACGATCTCCGCATAAGACCTGACATTGGCCGATGTCGGAACGGACGAAAGAATATCCGCAACGAATGCCATATCCGCGACCTCTGGCGGGACGTCCTTCTCGTGAAGTCTGTCCTGAAGCGTCACGACATCGACCGGTTTTCCCGCCTCATTCAGCTCCCTCATGGCTTCGAAGAGAACTCCGTACTGCTGCTCATAAAAATCATCCTTGTTCAGGATCTCGCAGGCAGTAATCACCGCATCGCGACTCATCAGCATGGAACCGATGACCGATTTTTCCGCCTCGAGTGAGTGGGGCGGTATGCGTTTAATAAGAGCTTCTTCCATACTTTATCAGATTTCCTTTACAATGACCTTCAGATTGGCTGTCACCTTCGGATGTACACGCACCTGCACTGTGGATTCTCCCAGTTCACGCAGAGGAGCTTCCAGATTCATTTTCTTTCTGTCAAGTTCGACGCCGAGCTGCTCTTTGGCTGCCTCGGCAATTTCCTTAGTGGAAACAGAGCCGAATGCTCTTCCGCCGCTTCCGATTTTGATACCGACTGTGACGGACTTTTTGGAGAGATCCTCTGCGAACGCCTGCGCTTCCTTCAGCTTCTCCGCCTCGATTCTGGCCTCGTTCTTCTTTTTCAGCTCGACATCTTTCATATTCTTCGGAGTCGCTGCCACAGCGAGCTTCTTCGGGAAGAGCATATTGCGTGCATACCCGTCAGAAACATTTACAATATCATCCTTTTTTCCGAGGCTCTTAACATCGGCAAGTAATAAAACTTTCATCAAATATCTCCTTCTTCCTGCATTTGTAAAATTGTTTTCTTAAGAAGCGTCACTGCTTCCTCCATCGTAGTATCCGGAAGCTGCGCTCCTGCGATATTCAGGTGTCCGCCGCCGCCCAGTCTCTCCATGATCAACTGGACATTGATCTCGTCAATAGCACGGGCACTGATATAAATCATCTGGTTGTAGTCTGTCAATACAAAGGAAGCTTTGACGCCTACCACAGAAAGCAGCTCATTGGCTGTCTGTGCAGCGACGACGGTCGGACTCTTCAGACCTTCACTCTTACACTCGGAAATCGCAAAGCAATCTGCAAATATTTCTGCCTCGGCGATTGCCCTCGACTTCGCCTGAATGTCTTCCATATTGTCGCGGAACATCTTGCGAATGCGGGTGACGTCCGCTCCGTTCCTCCTCAGAAAAGCTGCCGCTTCAAATGTGCGGACGCCCGTTCTTGTGAGGAAGTTACTTGTATCGACCATGATTCCGGCGTACATCGCGTCCGCTTCGAGCGGGCGGATCTTCAGTGAGTCATCAAAATATTGAACAACCTCTGCTACCATCTCGCACGCACTCGATGCATACGGTTCAATATAAGAGAGGACTGCATTCTGAATGACTTCTCTTCCCTGACGATGGTGGTCAAGGACAACGATCGCATTTGTCCTTCTCAGAAGGTCTTCACATTCTGTGTAGTTCGGCTTGTTCGTGTCAACAACTACAACGACTGTACTGCTGTTGATCCGTTCCTTCGCCTCACGCGTCGAGATGAACATATGCTCACCGTAATCCGGATTGCCCTTGAATCCCTCGACCATCGGTCTGATGGAATCCGGCGGATTGTCTAAAACGATGGCTGCGGGCTTATCAATGGTCCGAGCACATCGATAGATACCGACAGCCGCGCCGAGTGCGTCGACGTCCGGTATCTTGTGACCCATAATAAAGACTTCATTTTTACTTGAGATAATTTCTTTTAATGCGTGTGCCTTTACGCGGGCTTTTACTCTGGTGTACTTCTCGACAGACTCTGTCTTGCCTCCGAAATAGCGTGTATTATAGCCTTCCTTTACGACGACCTGATCACCGCCGCGGCCGAGTGCCAGTTCTATAGCGCCTCTCGCAGCTTCCGCATTCTGAATGAAATAGTGGGAACCGAAGGCAATACCGATAGAGATCGTCATGGAGATCTCGTTACCGACATTTACGGTCTTTACGTCTTCCAGAATGGAGAACTTTTTGGCTTCCAACTCATCGAGTGCTTTCTTTCTTATAATAAAGAAGTACTTATCTTTCTCGATCTTACGGCAGATTCCGTCCACGTCTGTAAAATACTTGTTGATTTTTCTCTCTATCAGCGCGAGAAGCAAGGATTTTCTAAGCTCATCAACGCTCTCAAGGGCTTCCTCATAGTTATCCAGACTGAGGAGACCGCATACGATACGGTTATTATCACGATCTTCGATAAGTTCTGACAGCTCCGTTTCGTCGAACAGATAGATCGCGATGACAGAGTTCTTTTCAGGATCCTGATCACCGTTCTCCATATCGATCAGTTCTTTCATGACGAGTTTCTGCATGGCGGCCCTGTAAGTATTCTCACCTTTAACGACCGTAACTTCGGTACGGGGATCCCTGCCCGGAAGCTTCGCATTCGTAATCTCAGGAAAGATTGCTGCGATGTTCTTATGAAAATTCAAATCCTTACCGGCGATACCGGCAAATTCATCGTTCATCCAAAGTACGCCGCCCCTGAGATCCAGAAGTGCATACGGGAGAACCAGCTCCTGAATCAGGCGATGCTGCACCTGGCCGTACTGGGCGGCAAATGACACAAGCTCATTGGCAAGACGCACTCTCTGAAAGCGATACAGAATGGCTGTGATCACGAGATATACCACAAGCAGTCCGATGCCGACATAGGCAGCCTTCTTACCTGATGTTACATAGAGCACGGGTATAGCGCCTACCAGGCATAGACTTAGCCATATAGGAGTCTGTATGTACTTTCGGACCTGGTTAGTGATTTCAAATTGTTCCATTAGTTTCTCCTGTAGAAAAAATGAAGCCGCCACTATCCCAAGGTATAGTGACGGCTTTATTATAGCCTATAGAAGCCGGGTTTGCAACTTCCGACGCGGTATCAATCCTGAACGTACGGAAGAATAGCAAGGTGGCGTGCACGCTTTACAGCGAGTGTCAGAGCACGCTGATGCTTTGAACAATTGCCGGTAATTCTTCTCGGAAGAATCTTGCCACGCTCAGAGATATATCTCTTAAGCTTATTTACATCCTTGTAGCTGATCTCGCCTTCCTTGCCACAGAATACGCAAACTTTCTTTCTTCTGCGGAATCCACTCGGTTTTCTTCTGTATCCACCTTCACGGCCTTCGCCATTTCTCTGATAAGCCATTGTCAGCTCTCCTCTCTATCTTCGTGCCTCCCGGAGGGAGGGTTCTCATCCATTGTATCGGTCTGTGTGACCTTTTCTTTAATTTTTCCTCCGCCTCGGAGGATTTTTCTGCTTCGTCTCAGAAGTCATTGCCTTAGCTGAACGGAAGCTCCTCATCAATCCCGTCCGGGATATTCATGAATCCGTCACCCGAAAAATCTGCTGCCGGTGTCTCACGGCGCTGTGCCGGAGCCGGTGCCGGCTGTGATGCCGGAGCGGAATACTGCGGTCTCGCATTGAAAGCGGCTGCATTCTGCTGGCTTGCTGCCTTGCTCTCGGCAAATTCGATATTATCGATAACGATCTGGTCACGGTAAACCGTCTGACCTTCACGATTCTGATAATTGTCGTTCTGCAGACTGCCCTGAATAACTACTTTAACGCCCTTGTGAAGATACTTCTCCACGAACTCCGCCTGACGACCAAATGAAACGCAGTTGAAGAAGTCGGCGTCCGCCTGTCCCTCTCTCTTAAATCTGCGATCAACTGCGAGTGAAAATCTCGCGACTGCGTTTCCGCTTGCTCCGTAACGGACTTCCGGGTCACGCGTAAGGCGCCCCATCATTACTAAAACGTTCATATATTGTACCTCATTTTTCTGACTGAATTGTTATCATCAAATGAGCATTATTCCTCTGTCTCTGCCTCTTCAGCCGGAACTTCCGGGGCTTCCGGAGCCTCTTCAACTGCTTCTTCAGCTTCGGCTTCCTCAGCTGTCTCTGCGGCCGGAGCCTTCTCCGGTGTTACCTTGAAGGTATCGTTCTCATCCTTGCGGATTACGAGATAACGAAGAACATTCTCCATAATTCTCATACGGGACTCGATCTCAGCCGGTGCTGTTGTGTCAGCTTCGAACTGAACGAAGAAATAGAAAGCTTCTGTCTGCTTCTGGATTTCATAAGCCAGCTTGCGCTTTCCCCACTCTTCAACTTCGCTTACCTGACCACCGAAACGCTCGATCAGCTGCTTTGCATTGTCAACAACAGCTGCGACGCCTTCGTTGTCAAGCTTAGCGCTAACAACTAATGCCAATTCATACTTATTCATGTTACTTTTCCTCCTTTTGGTCTCCGGCCTCCCGTCTCATGCGGGAGACAAGGAACATGATTTAAACTCTCACGAATCCATACTATATCATACGAATTTTTAAATTACAAGTTCTTTTGAGAAAATCATTTTGCGTATTCATATCTAAGTGTTACTATTCAGCTGTCTTACATTGTATGCATATCCTACGGCATCGGTATACGTATTCATCGGTAAACTCTTGTCCTGCCTTGGTGCTGCTTGTGGAAAGAGACAGCTGAATGGTAACCTACTCTTTTTATCGTACTTTCTTCTTATTATAATAGAAAACTCCGCCGAGCACCGCTGCCAGGACAAGCACAATAATCACCGCAGCTCCTTTCACAGAAGTCGGCTTAGTATCTTTATCCTGCTCAACAGTATCATCGTCGAGTGTTACGGCAGCGTGCGCAGACACGCTGTCATCTGATATGTGAGCGTCCTCCGAAAACGCATTCTCTGTTTCTATACGGCCTGCACCCTTCTCATCCGCGAGGGATTCTTCGCTGCTCATGTCGCCTGTACCGTCCTCACCCTGATCGCCACTCTCATCCGTCGCCGCCCGGCTATCGTCCGGGACCGCAGTAGCCTTCAGATTAGCGCGATTTTTTCCGGCCTGCCCGGCTGCATCACCATCTGCGGTATAGGCATTCGTATCCTCGGCATCATCCGAGGCAGGAGTCTCCGCCACATTGATATTCCCTCTTTCCCCCGATTGGTTTCCGTTATCAGCATTTACCGACGGTGTTGCCTCATCTGTCCGGTCGGCTCCTCCCTGAGCGTTGCCGCTATTTTCCGCATTACTCACCGCTTGCTTTGACGGACTCGGCGTTACAGCTCCGCCATCGACGCCCGTATACGAAATCCCATAGGAGAGGTCTTCCCCCTCGCTGTCTGCGAGATCACGCACGCCAAGCGCCGGGACATATTGCATATCCTCTGCCGATACAGCCTCCCACTCGATATACAGAAACGTTCCGGATTTCGTTATAGGGTCCCTCATGAGACCCACGATGCGGAACACGCCTCTGTCATTTATGTCATGATATGCAAATGCGATCGGCTCACCGCCCCTCGCCTCCGCCTCGACCGGCCTGACTGATTGCGGATCATAGACAAGATCGAGGTCGTAAGCATCAATGCCGGAATTTTTACCGGCGTCTATGCGCATCCCGAGCTTCCCGTCGCCGATCCGCTCCATCACACACATGATCTCCGCCTCACCGGCATGTACGAAAGCGGCATTGCCCGCAAGGAGCAATGCCGTTATGACCATACAAAGCATGATATGTGCTGTGCAGCAGATATTTCGAATTACACTTTTACTTATTCTGTCACGCATAGTATGTCCTCATAAGTCACTGTTCAAATCCCGTCCACACGACTATCCCGGACAAGGTATGTTATCGGAAGTCGCGAGGTTGTACTCACGATGAAGCCAGATTTCACTTTGCGCGCGTATCTCATGACTTAAGTCACAAGTATTGCGCGATGAAGAATAAAAAACATGCACAGTCGGTAGACGTAGACTGAAACGGCTGTCGCAGAAATATGCCACATGTTTCAGGAGCCTTCACAAGCTTCCATTTCTGCGCAGCCTTATTGTTGACAGCCCGGGAATCGGCACATGTTTCAGGAGACCTTCACAAGCTTCCATTTCTGCGCAGTAGTCTTATTGACAGCCCAGGAATCGACATTTGCATTTGGAGTCATCGATCCCGCATAAATATCAAGGGCAGTTCCGAGCGCACTCTGCAGAGTTATCGATCCATCCGAGTTCTTGACCACCTTCCATCGCTGGCCGGCAGTGGCCATCCAGGTAGCCTGGCGGACATTTGCCCCGTTGGTCTTTGTGTCTCCTTTTATTCCGAGCACTTTTCCCGAATTTACATTCATGATGCGGTAGTAGCCGTTCCCGCTGTACATCAGACGGAACTTCTGGGATGCACCGCCGCTGTAGTTATAAATGCGGGCGTTGGCTCCGCCGTCCTTCGAAGCATTTACTATGTCGAGCGCAAGAGATGTTTTTCCGGCCGCACGAATTGTATACGTATTGCTGTACGTATGGGCGATCGCAGATGACTGAACCAGATAGAACCTCTGGTTGAGGGTACCGGAATAGCTATACTGACCGACATTTGTTCCGTTAGCGGTCTTCCCGCCGAGCAGATAAAGCGCCTTGCCCGTCTGAGCGTTCAGAATGCTGTAGCTTCCGTCGCTCTGCTTTTTGAGCTTCCACCTCTGATACTTGCTTCCTTTGTCCAGTTGCGTTTCGATCACGGCGGCGTTGGCATTTGAATTGTTGCGAATTCCTGCCACAAAATCGGATTTCTGATCTGTAACGGTATATGTGCCGTTCGAGTTTTTCGTAAAGATGAATCTCTGCGACTCCGAAGAGCCGGGAACGCTGAGATATATATCCGTATTCGGGAGCATGCTTCCCTTCTTAACCGTGAGTGTCTGAAGCGGTGCCCTTACCGGAACGATCATGTATGCCTTTCCGGAAGTAATCGAGGCTGCGGAATTGACGGCCGTAAAAGTTCCCTTCTTCGAACCGGTCATATACCCTATGCCTTTCACCGTCACGGTAGCAGTTCCCGCTTTCGTATTGTTACTGTAGCTGACCGAATACTCTTTTCCCTTGACAAGCGTTCTGTATCCGTATACCAGAGTCGGTTGCACTGTAGCCTTACCGTTTATCAGCGCTGCGGAAACGGGAACGGACATCTTTGCTTTGGCAAGGTCGACTGTTTGTTCTGTGATTGTCCAGAAAGAGGATGTTCTGTCACTCGACCCGTTCGTCACAATGAACTCGAACTCCTGACCCTCCGAGTCGAATATCGAAAGACAGGTCCCGTTGCTCTTATTCATAATAATATAACCGCCCTCGGCTTTCAGAATCCTCCAGAGCTGTTCGTCCCTGCCGTTCCAGACATCCTGTAGCACGTAGTAATTTCCCATTCCGTCATCCTCGTCGATCGTCATGACAAGTCCGGTGTGGAAATTCTCGATTTTGTAATAAGCCGTCTCTGTTTCTTCTATTAAATAGTCGAGCTCCGGAGCCCCGTTGGACTCTCTTGTAATGTCGCCACACCCGGCTGCATCCGTGTCTTCCTCCGATCCTATGACAAGAGATGTACCCGGTACGCCGATCAGGCGCAGTCCGGAGACTTCGCTCGCGGAAGCGTCTGCTTCCACATGGAACTGGTATATACCCCACAGTCCGGCATACTCAGCTATTATCGTGACACTTCCGGTCAAAGCACTGTCCGTCACCGTTACAAAACCTTCGTCAGAAACGGTGATACCTTCCGCATCGGTACTCCATGTAGGAATCACTTTGGTTTCTCCTTCCTGTTCATCCTCCATGAAAGCTTCCAGCATAAAAGTATCACCCAGCTTTGCAATGGAAACATCCCCTGAAATCGAAAGTCTTTCTGCACTGTTTCCATAAGCGTAGATACATGCGTTGCGGTAATTATCTGACAATGACTGCTTCGACAAATTCGTTGTGGTCGCACAATCATAAGCTTTTCCTTTGTAATAAAAATATGATGTGCCCTGCTCGCAGACCGTCTTCCGCCGATCAGAAATGGGACCTTCAAATGTGACCGAATACTTGCCTGAATTGTTCACGCATTGTACCTTGACAGCAAATTTTTCTCCGCTGCCGAGCAGCACACTCTGGTCAAGACTCACTCTATGGAAGCCATCTCCTAAAATCGATCCCTGTGCACTCACGGCAACCGTTCCGCTGATCGGATCGGTCGGATCGGTAATATCCTTGATGATCTCCACCTCATACTCACTGGCATCCTTGGTATAAAAGCCGACAGAATCTATGATTACGGCGTGATCGGTCGTGTAAACATTTACTCCGTAATTAAGATTGACGGAACCAAGAACTTTGCCGCAAAACCCAGTGCCGGTATGCGAGAATACTTCGGTATCGCGCGTCTTGCCGAGTTCAGACAGCTCCATACGATAGGTAACCGGATTGTTCAGAGATGCATCCTCATATGAGAGCCAGCAGTATCCGCTTTCACCCCAATCCGCTCCCCAGGAATTCTGAATATAAAAGGCACCGGGATTTTCCGCACCGGGAATGACCTTCTCATCATTCCATCCCACGATGGTGACGGCATGGTCGGCCTGGGGCTTATCCCCGTAAGTTATCGTGGTATTGCCCGCACTGTCCGTCGTGGATGTTAACGGCCATTCTGTATACCATTCTGTCACGGAATGCTTATGCGTTGAATCCATCGAGACCCAGACAGCTCCATATTCCATGACCGCCTCTTTGATTTTTTCATTGACGGCATTCCAAAGGTCTCCCTTCCAGGAAGAGGATTTGCTCGGATAATTTGGAAGAAAGATCGCCTCCTCAAGATGAGCAATATCATCCGTGTACTCATTCGAAGACAGCGGATCCATCGTATAAGGGTATTTATTTTCATCCGCAGCTCCGAGGAGCTCCGCCAGCGCAGCGACCGGCATATAAAAGGATCCCGTCGTGTTGTACCATTTGTAGCCCGTGGTAGGAATTGCGATATCCCCGCTGTGGTGATAATATCCGTAGAGAAGATGCTTTTCCGACAGATTGACGCTGTCCGTGATACCTTTCGTCAGGAGATACCTTTCGCCACACGTCATGGCAGAAAAAGCCCAGCAGGTCAGGTTTCCACCCTGTGCAGAAATACCGGTGCTGACGGTCGGATAATACTCCGACGGATAGGATGCTGCTCCCAATAGCTCCTCATTTGTCGCCTCTTCGGCAGTGATTTCGTATCCGACGACCGGAATGATCTCCCCGCTTGCATTTTCCATATCCTCGCAGGCATCTATCGCGTAAAGGCCGTCAAACACTTCCGGTTCCGGAACACTGTATCCTTCATTATGAATAATCGTTACCGTGCCCTCAGAATCCGCGGGAGTATCAGAAGAATCTGCTGTTCCATCCGGTTGCACTTCCTCTGTTTCCGGATCTGCGCTTTCCTCAGGGACGCCATCTGTATCTTTCTCCGTCTCAGTTTCTGCGTCGGTCATCTCCTGCGCCTCCGCTTCATCTGATACAGATGTGTCCTCAGATAATTCATTCTCCTCCGTCCATAAGAACTTATCTTTTATGTCTGTTTGCATTTCCGGAGATATGTCGGCCGCCTCATATTCAGAGGCATAGGCTGTCCACTGTGTCGGCATAATCAGAATGGCTGCAAGCAAAGCAGCCATCAGCTTCGTGCAAACATTTCTCTTCATTAACGTACCTCTATCTGTGAAAATACTTTTCCGATCGGCTCTCTGATCACCAGATCAGCCATCGAATCCCTCGTAGTTGCCGACTTATTGATCAGGACAAGTTTATCCCCGTTAAAATAGTCGATCAGTCCCGCTGCAGGATATACAACCAGAGAAGTTCCTCCGATAATCAGGCAGTCAGCCTTTGATATTGCGTGAACGGCGCCGTTAATCACATCGCTGTCCAAACCTTCCTCATAGAGGACAACATCCGGCTTGATAACGCCGCCGCAGGCGTCGCATTTCGGAATACCGTCACTCTCTTTCAGATAGTCCGGTCCGAAAAACTTGCGGCATCGTGTACAATAGTTCCTGTGAATCGAGCCATGGAGCTCATAAATCGTTTTGCTTCCGGCAAGCTGGTGGAGTCCGTCGATATTCTGGGTGACGACTGCCAGAAGTTTTCCTGCTTTCTCGAGCTCGGCAAGCTTTTTGTGTGCTGCATTCGGTTCAACATCCGTAATCAGCATCTTATCCTTGTAGAACCGATAGAATTCCTTCGTATCATGCACGAAGAATGTGTGGCTGATGATTTGTTCCGGCGGGTACTTATACTGCATGTTGTAAAGACCGTCCTGCGAACGGAAATCCGGGATGCCGCTCTCCGTTGAAACACCTGCGCCGCCGAAGAAAACAATTCTGTTATGTGAATCAATTATTTTCTGCAGTTCCTCTACTTCTCTACTCATTTTCGCACCTCCTTCAACTGAAGTTACCATTTTCCATAGCTCATTCTTCATCGCGAGATTGTACTCATGATGAAGCCGAATTTCACTTTGCGCGCGTTTCATAGACTCACGTCACGAGTATTGCGCGATGAAGAATAAACAAATTTTCCTATAACACAAAAAACCCTCAAAGGTGTATCACTTTGAGGGTCTTGCAGTAGAAACTATCTTTCCGAGAACCACACACCGGACAGATTCGTCGCTTGTGCATGTGGAAAGCGTCACTGTGAAATCGTCTTCGGCAAGCGGCACGGTATTGGAGACTTCCGATGCGTTCTGCATCTTTTGCTCCCACTCCATGAATTCCTTGCCCTGCTTTGAGAAGAGCATATAGACATCTGAGTTGACGGGTGTATCAAACGCCGCGTAAATATGATATCTGTAATTGCCCTTCGGAGTCAGGATCCAGAAATAAGGTGCTTCATCATATCTCGACTGCTCCTTAAGTCTCTTGAGCATACCGAACATGCTGCCGCTCTTCATATTGTGTCCGTAGACGATCGTATTAGGGTCTGAAAAATCCGGAGAGTTGCAGAAGTCTTCAAATATCGCTCCTGCGAATAATGATTCCTTGCGAAAAGTCCGGTGAAGATAATAATCATTGTCGGTTGTCTGACAGATCGGGTAGCTGATTCCGCTCTGCGCGTCCACATAGATCCATCCGACAATATCCGGGTTTACACTTTTGAGTTCATCCCAGTCGACTTCGAGCGGAGGTTCGGCGTCCTCAATCAGGCGCGTCGGCCCCTCTTCCGTTCCGGACTCCGGCTCAGGCGTCGGAGTCAGACCCTCCGGTTTTGCAACCGGTCTGGTGAATTCCTTCTGAATATCCTCATATTCATTATCGGCGGCGGCGTAGCCGTGAAAAATAGTAAAAAGCTGATAGCCCGAATAAATCAATACTGCAAATGCAGCTATGAGGACAATCGTCCTCACTACGCCCAGACCGCCTCTTTTCGTATTGTTTTCTGTTTCCCTCATGGTAGTATTAGCAAATATCAGTATATAACGACCGCGGTTCCTATATCTATTGCATTGTAAATGGCTTCCATGTTCTCCGGCGGAATGTTCACACAGCCGTGAGATCCGTTGCCAAGATAGATGTCACCGCCAAAATCACCTCTCCACGGCGCATCGTGCAATCCCTGACCTCCGTTGAAAGGAGCCCAGAAATGAACCGGAGATTCGTATCCCTGCACATCGAGTGAACCGAGTACTGCGTCTTCCTTCTTTGCGTCGACTGCAAAGGTTCCGGGCGTCGTTCCTCTCTCTGTTGTCGGTAGACCTGTGACAACATCTGTATCCATAACGAGCTCATAGTCTTTGTAACACCAGAGATGCTGCTCGCCTATGCTGACTTCGACATAAGTTCCTGTCAGGTCTCCGTTATCCCAGCCCATCGCGCTGTAAAGGAATGTCACCGGGCGTTCGCCCTGTGCACCCGTCAGAACCGCATCCGTAACATCCGCAATCGTGACGTCCTTATCGATGCACCATCCGTAGTCACCGCCCTCTTCGACCATGACCGTCTCACCGGAATGTGTCGTGAACTCCCGGGCAAGGCCGAATGTATCATATTTCTGTCCCCATCCATAGACCAGCGACCGGATCCAGTCTGTCGGCAGATCGACAGTAGCCCCGTCATCCACGACATTAGGCTTCACTGTGTCACCGTTCACGACCTCGACATTATCGCCGAAAGTATACGTTACATTGACTCTCATATACTCGTTCCACTTGTCCATGCGGGCTTTCAGAGTCTCATTGTCCCTGTATATGGTAGGATGGTTGTAACAGTCATTCTTTACGATGTCGATTCCGGTACTGCCCTTGTCAAGTGCCTCCTTGACGGCTGCAGTAAATTTTTCAAGATTGACCTCATTGCCTTCCACCTCATCCTGAATGGAGAATACATTATTCTCATCTTTGAGTGTCGCATTCTGAGGCTTCGTGACATTTTCTTCCTTAAAGCACTCGAGACCCGCAATGGTCGCCGTCACTTTTTCCTCATTATATTTAGTGCCGGCGTTTACATCAAATTCGGTAGTGCCCGAGAGATGAAGGAACCATTTGCCCTCTTCCTGCTCTTCCATGAGTTCGTCGATTTTTCCGTCATCCACGTATTCCAATCCTACATCCTGAGCCGTGATTTTTTCGTTTCGGTCCAGCTCCTTGATTTTCAAAGCATAGTGGGAGACATTCAGTTTGATGTCATCCTTGACTTCCTCGACTGTTTTTTTGGAAGCGTCCTCACCGTTTATAACGGTTCCGTTGAAGAAATGAGTGGTATAGAATTCCTTGTAGTGCTTATGGATCTGGGATCCGGCTATCAGTGCGACGACACAGAGACCGGCTATACCGCCGATCAGCATGCGCCGCTTTTTCAGCTTCTCCGGATCGATCGGAACGGGATCTTCCCCGCCCGGTACCGGCTCCACGGTGCTTCCCGGTTCTTCGGTTTGTTCGGGCTCTTCGGTTTGGTCCGACTCATCGGCAGGTTCCGATGCTTCGGTTTGCACCGGCTCTTCGGGAGTTTCCGATTCTTCTGTGAGTCCCGGCTCCCCGGAACTTTCCTGTTCCTCGGTAAGTTCCGGCTCTCCGTCGTTTACTTCCTCAGAAAAATCCTCGACCCAGTCGTTGAAAACATCATCGGCTTCACCCTCAGGTTCGGAAGCATCCGTGTCCTCCGCATCGGCTGCATCTTCCGGATCGACCTTTTCTTCATCGGCATCTTCGATTTCACCTGCTGGGTCAGAAACATCCGCTTCGTCCGCGTCAACTGCATTTTCCGAATCGACCTCTTCAGCTCCGGCTTCATCAACTTCATCTGCAGGTTCGGAAGTATCCTCTTCCTCTGCATCAGCCGCATCTTCCGCATTGACCACGTTCATCTCGTTTTCGGGAGCATCGTCGGCGTCCGCCTTACCCTGATCCGGCACATCGGCATAGACAGCCTTATATGCCTCATCTTTGCTCATGATATCCTCATAAGAGTAGTCTTTCCCCCACTTGCTACCTTCGGATATCGAACCCCTTCTTTCGTTATCCATATTTATTACCCCTTATTACAAGCAGTTTTTCTTCTCGGTATGAAAGTGCTGTCGAAATCGTTACTGTTCTTTCTCTTTCTCCCAAAGATACTTCTGTACACTCACCAGCTTAACCGCAAGCACAAAGACCTCCGTCGCTTTTCTGAGTTCTTTCTCTGTAGGATAAGAAGGTGCGATACGAATATTTCTGTCCCTCGGATCCACCCCGTACGGGAATGTAGCTCCCGCCTCGGTCAGACGTACTCCGGCTTCTGCAGCCTTCGCCACGATTCTCTTTGCACATCCGTCGAGGGAATCGAAGGAGATGAAGTAACCTCCCTTAGGACACGTCCACGTTCCGATGTCCAGACCGCCGATTTCTCTCTGCAGCGTCGACTCAACGAGCTCGAACTTCGGACGGAGAATGGCTGCGTGGCGCATCATGTGCTCTTCCATATTTGCAAAGTTTCCGAAGAAACGGACGTGACGCAGCTGGTTCAGCTTGTCATGACCGATCGTCTGAACTGACATATACTTCTTGATGTCTTCAAGATTGGCTTTTGATGTAGCAATCGAAGCAATACCGGATCCCGGGAATGTTACCTTGGATGTAGAGATGAACTTGTAAACAATATCCGGATTTCCCGCCTTGCGGCATTCTTCCAAAATCTCAAGAATCTGTACCTGGTCTTCTTCCTCCTCATACAGATGATGAATGGAGTAAGCGTTGTCCCAGTAGATACGGAAGCCCTTGGCGGCAGGTTTCAGATTGGCAAATCTGCGGACTGTCTCGTCAGAGTAGCAGTAGCCCTGCGGATTGGAATACTTCGGTACGCACCAGATGCCTTTAACAGAGGAATCATTGTTGACATACTCTTCTACCATATCCATATCCGGGCCGTCCGGCGTCATCGGAATGTTAATCATATCGAATCCGAATGCTTCCGTGATTTTAAAATGTCTGTCATAACCCGGAACCGGGCACAGCCACTTCGGATGATCGACCTTTCCCCACGGCTTGCTCCCGCATACGCCGTGTGAAAATGAGTGGGCAATCGTATCGAACATAACGTTGAGTGATGAGTTTCCGCAGATAATGATAGAATCAGGGTCGACTTCTGACATTTGTCCCATGAGGCGCTTGGCTTCCGGAATACCGGTAAGGATTCCGTAGTTGCGGCAGTCCGTTCCGGTCTCATCGTTAAAATATGCGTCGGAATTCAGAACATTCATCATGCCGTTGGAGAGTTCAAGCTGTGCTCTGGACGGCTTGCCTCTTGACATGTCAAGTTTCAGTCTTCTGGCTTTGACGGCCTCAAATTGTTTCTCCAGTGAGGCTCTCTCAATAAGAAGCTCCTCACGGCTCATGTCTCTGTATTTTCTCATAATATCCTCCTCACCATGGACATGCGGTTTGTATTTCTGTGCACTAATACGAGTTCCCATTAATCCTTTACTGCTTCCTCCTGTGGAGACATGCTGTGGTGCGGCTTATGCCACGAACACAGGATGTGGTCCGCCGGGGCGAAAGTGCGGAGAGTATGCCCATGGTAGCTTTATTTTACGTCAACAGGCATGTCGTGTCAATCTCTCCGAAAAGCGTGCTGCTCAGCTTTAACTTGTTATACTGTGGAACTCCGATTATAATAATTCTATAGTTGCTTTCGTTTATTCTTAACACATCTCTCCCGCTTCGGAACGCATCTCTGTCGAAATCATCAGCGCCATGCGGGGAGTATTTGTCCTTCATTGATCATATCGGAGCCATATTCATGCCAAAGAAATCATTTTTCGATAAAGAAGCCTCCCTCGCACTGAAGGGAATCGCAATCATAATGATGATGCTTCATCATAACTTCAGAGCTCATTCGCTTTTTGACAAATATATTATATCCTTCGATCCGTTTAGCGAGCAGCAAGTCGTAAATCTGGCGGCTTCCTGTAAAATATGCGTATCGCTCTTCGCATTCATATCCGGATACGGTCTCTTCCTCAGCTGTCAGCGGTCAAAGACGAATCCATCGAAGTGGTTCGCAAAGAGATATATCCTCACCTTTTCAGGCTTCTGGTTCGTCTGGATTGCAAGCGCAATTGTCACACAACTCGTTGACGGAAGGCTGATCAAGATACTGTGCAAAGAAGATATCTATAAAAGTATTATGTATATTATTATAGATTTTCTGGGTCTGGCCAAATTATTCCACACGCCGACTCTCAACGGGACATGGTGGTACATGAGCGCCGCTGCGGTCTTCATTTTAATGATCCCCGTTCTGTATAAGTTCAAAGACTATCTTTGGCCGTTCCTGTTCCTGGAAATCGCATTCATCCGGATCATTCACACGGACTTCAGTGAAATCATCAGCGAAAGCCAGTCAGTATATGCTTTCCTGATACCGCTTACACTCGGCGTGATTTTCGCCAATTACGGGTATCTCGAGAGATGGTGTTCTTTTGGAAGCGGAAAAATCTGGGTCAAGTTAATTAAATTCGCCATTGAACTGCCCATCCTGTTTATGCTGTATAAAATGTACCGGTTCATTCCGCTGTCGGTATTCCGCGAATATCACACGGGACTGTATCCGATTGCCTTCATCCTCTTCGTCGTCGAGTTCGTTCTGCCGCTCACTCCCATCAGGAAGGTGCTCGGATTTTTCGGAAAACACTCCATGAATGTATTTCTAACTCATACTTTCATCCGTGCATATTATCTTCCTGATTTCACGTATTCATGGAAGCATTTTGCGCTCATATGTCTGGTATTACTGATTGTCTGCACCGCCATTTCCATCGTTATCGAGGCAATAAAGTCCTTGCTCCGCTATAACAAGCTGGTCGGAAAGCTTACAAGTCTGTGTGACTGAGACTTATCAAGAACGCCTCGGCGTTCTTGCCGCGCCGCGCATGGTGCGAAGCACCTTCCTTAATGCGCGGCTGCGATCCGCCGGAGGCTTTTAATCTCTGACGCAGGTTTGTATCCCATGTCAGAGATAAGCTTCATTTTGCGCATTCATCTCACGACTAAAGTCACGAGAATTCTGCGTCAGAGATTAATAAAAACGAGGCTGTCGCATTAGGTAAAGCCGCAATACTGCAGACATTTACATTTAATGTCAGCAGTATTGCGGCTTCATGCCTATGTGACAGCCCCGTTGCTTTCTATTTTCTACTCTATTCTGTTTCTGCTTCTTCTTCCGCTTCCCTCAGATACTCCTCGATTGCCGCCTTCGCGACATTCGCATTGGTCTTTCTGAGCTTTTCGACCAGCTTCTGCTGCTCCGTCTTCGCCTTCTCCGCCCTCTTTTTTTCCTGGCGCACAGTGAAGTCCTCTGCAAGCTGCTCTATATCCTCCCAGGAATGCGGGACCTTCTTCGTTGCAAGGAATTCCTCGTAAGCATCACAGACCAGCTCAACCTCTTCGGAAAAACAAATCTGTTTTCCTTTGTCAAGCCAAAGAACTTTATTGCTCATATCCCTGACCTGTCCGATAGTATGTGACACCAGAATCGCGGTGACACCGCTTGCGAGGATATTACGCATCTTATTCTCGCTCTTCTTGCGGAATGCACCGTCTCCGACGCTGAGTACCTCATCCAGAATCAGTATATCCGGCTCAACAAGGCAGGCAATGGAAAATGCCAGTCGGCTCTTCATACCGCTGGACAGCTGTTTGAACCTTCGTTCCTGAAAATCCTGAAGCTCCGCGAACTCGATGATATCATCGTATCTCTCATTCATGAACTCACGTGTATACCCGAGGAGCGCCCCGCGCAGATACGCATTTTCCCGAACCGTAAGATCATTGTCAAAACCTGATGCAAGTTCGAGCAGGGCTGCTATTCTGCCCTTGACATCGACCCACCCTTCAGTTGGGATCATTATGCCGGACACAGCCTTCAGCAATGTCGACTTGCCTGCACCGTTCGCACCTATGATACCGAGCATATCGCCCGGTTGCAACTCGAACGTCACACCCTTATCTGCCCAAAATTCGTGGACATTATAGTTGTGCGTGAGGCGGCGCAAAACATATTCTTTTAAACCGATATCCTTAAAGTCTCCAGTCATGTAGCGGATGGATACATTTTCCGCCTTGATTGCATATGCCATTATGTACTATACCCTCGTTTCATCTTCTGATTAAGACGCCAAAAGTTGATTACTGATTGTTACGTGCTTACACACTCCCGCAATCCTGTCACTCACGTTCAGCCGACCTCCGGACCAAAGCCGTTTCCGTCGACAGTTTCCTTACACATAGTATAAAAACTGTGTATTAAACTTCTTATAAATAAGTCCACCTATGGTAAGAGCTGTAACTGCATAAGCCAGCAGCAGTAAGTGGAACATAGGCGAAGGAAGATTCCCGTCAATAACAACGACTCTTATATACTTTATGTTGCAGAATACGGGGTTCAGGAGGAACACCCTCTGTATCTTTGCCGGGAATCTGTCTATCGTATAGAAGATCGCGGACAGATATGTCAGCAGTGTCAAAAAGACATCATACAGATACTGCGTATCTCGGAAGAATACAAACAGCGCCGACAATATCATTCCCACCCCGATATTAAAGATACTCATTGTTATGATCGGGAAAATAATAGCAAACATAGTAGGTTTGAACGAAACTCTGTCTATGGCTACGAATACAAAGAATACGATTAACGTGAGGCCGAAATTTATGACAGCCGAGACATTTTTACTCAACAAAAACATATATTTCGGCACGTTAATTTTCGTAAATATACTCGCGTTTGACATCAAAGACTGCATGCCGCCGTTCGTCGACTCTCTGAAATACGAGAACATCAGGTTCCCGGCGAACAGGTACGTGGTATAGTGCGGTGTATCACGTCCGAAGAACCGTGTAAATACAACGCGCATGACGAGCAATGTCAGAAGCGGGCTGAGTACACTCCACGCCATTCCGAGAACGGTCCGCTTATACTTCTGCTTAAAATCACGCTTTACCAGTTCTTCGAACATGAACTGATGCTCTCTCAAAGTTCGTATTACTTTTGTTACGTAAGATTCCTTAATGTTCATTTTTTCGAGTCCTCATAATCTCACTTATGTACTCTTCTTTCCCACGGAGCAAGCGAACGCACCGTCGGAATTATCACCTGTGAAAAGGAAGAGTAAACATTATCCGATTTTCACACAGCAAGCACTTTTGTATGATATTCACGCCTCGCCGCACGCCTCGAGAATTTTCTCCACCACTCTCTGACAATTATTACTGTCGTGATACGCGTAGAATTTCTCTATCCTCTCCCGATACTTGTCCTTCAATGTACATCCGTTCTTCACATAATCAATGATCGTATCGACCGCGTCCTCCACCTCGAACACGACCTCACCGAACCCGTCATCCTCATAATCAAAATAACCTTTTGTCATCGTATGCCCGCCGGTAAAGAAATCGTCCCTGTCGAACTGGCAGTAAATGATGGGTTTCCGCAGATAGGAGAAATCAAATACAGCGGATGAGTAGTCTGTTGCGAGCAGCTCGCTTGTAGCATATACCTCTCTGTACAGTGTCTCCGTCGGAAGGAAATGCACCCTCTTATCATGGTGGAATTTGTCAAGATATACCCGGATGATCGGGTGCGGGAAGAACTGCAAAGTATAACCGTATTCATCCAAAGCTTCCAGCAGTCTCGGTGAATTCAGCAGGCCGTCATAAAACTTGAAGTATGCAGATTCCTCAAATCCTTCCTTCGGCTGCCAACCGCCCGCTTTCGCGTCATAGTTCCCGACAAGATGCCTGCGCCACGTAGGCATGATCGTGATCTTTTTGCTTTCCGCATGGTAGAGGCGGTCATAACGCGGCAGACCGGTAAGCCAGATGGTCGACGGATCATAATAATACTTTCCGTAAACGATCGCGTCCCTCTCCCTTCCGGCAGTCGTGACAAAACCGGTGACGTCCTTCTTATAGCGGTTCAGCCAGCTCGATCCGTCTTTCTCCAGCAGTCCGTGCTGTAAGAAAATGAACTTCTTCTCCAGAAGTATGTCACGAAGTGCATCGGAATATCCGTCGAACGGATTCATCGTTACCGGATTGGCTCCGGAAGATATATTGACATCGCAGAGCAAATGCAGCATCTTGTGCTTGAACGACATTGCATCCACGCATTTTCCTATCTTACTGATACGCTCGAAGTCGGCGGTATTTTTGCTGACAGCAAAATACGTGTCTACGCCCTCTGGAGTGTGTTCCTGTAAATAGCAGAACAAAGCTTCGCCGTTGTCATCGGCCTTCTCGATTCTGTCGGAAACGATCCATATCTTCTTCTTCAGATGCGGTCTGATAATGTGATAAAGAATTCTTCCTCCTACCGCCTTTCTTCCGCCCAGCAGGTTCCTCTGCCATACTTCCATCAGGAACAGTATTTCACGGAAGAAGTTGATGATCTTAGGCGGCTTCGTTATGATCCTCAGGTTTTCCTCCTCCGCGGTGATCCGGTAACCGTTCCGGAAAGCAAAACCCTTATTGTATACCCGCGCAACCGGGAAGAAACGTCCGAAGGATACTCCCGTGCGCACGATCACAAGATCTTTTACCATAATCGCCGGATAAATCCGATCCGAGCCGGTCAGCGGAATCGTTCCCTTAAACCCAATACAATATGTGGTATCCTCACCCACACAGTGTGAGACCCACTCGTCTCTGATATATGTATCGCAATCGTAAATTTCTCCGTTGACAATCAAGACTGCTCTCGCTTCAAGCTCGCCGAGCCCGCATAAAGAATGATGCCCTTCAAATGTGCATTGTTTCCTGCTTTCATCTATATCAAGGAAAAGCCACACCGTCCTCATTGCTGAAAGCGCAAGGACATCGATGCCGTTGTACGACAGCATAATATCACCTTTTTCGTACTTCCGGCCGCCGCTCTCTCCTGCTTTCCCGAACTTTTCCTTTTTGCTTCTCAAAGCCGTAAGCTTAGGAAGACGGTTATACTTTCTTCCGAGCAGGAATACTTTTGTTTCATCGGGGATGTTCGGCTGATCGACAATGATATCATCATCAATAAGGCAAGCCGTCCTGAACAGTTCGTTCTGATATTCGGCAAATTGCTCTTCCGGCAGAATTTCCGCACGGATCGTTCCCCTTCTCAACCTTGGCTGCAGATCATACATGACAGCATACTGGACAAATGCTGGGACATATCCGTACCTGTCTTCTGCATATCTCAGGACCCATTGGGAAAAATTCCTGATATGGGCAAGATATGCATCTCCGTTCTGACCGACTGTTGCGAGAATCGATCTCTCGTGCCGCCTGTAATGGTATTTCGGTCCGGCGACAAGCCCGAGATGCGGATTATTAATCAGGACTTTCATCGTCTCTTTTGCATCTTCCGCGTCATACAGCCTCGTATCGAACTCCATCTTTTTTGCGGTTTCCAGCCTGAAGAATGACGAGGGAGCACTGAGCGCAACCATATTCGCATCTGCTTCGTCCATCAGGTCGACAACTCTCGTGCCGCCCTCAAATTTCGCATTCAGCGGATGGTCCATCTCTCGGATTCCGAACAAATACATGGGAATGCAGCACATATCAGCAGCCTGTCCTTCGCCATCCATAAAAGCCTTCACACGTTTCATCGTGTCATGGCTCAGTATATCATCGGGATCGAAGAAACTGACATACTTTCCCTCTGCCATCTCAAGTCCGGCGTTGCGGGCAGATGCAGGTCCACCGTTCTCCTTGTGGATCACGAAAACCTGATCGGGGTATTTCTTGCGATACGAATCGCAGATATCCCCGCTGCGGTCTGTAGAGCCGTCGTCTACCATAATGACCTGTATATTCTGAAAGCCTATCGTCTGCTCAAGAAGACTCTGCATCGCTTCTTCCAGATATTCTTCCACGTCATATATTGCCATGACGACAGAAAAATCATACTTATATGAATTCATACTTTTACTCCTGTATTTTCATGCGGAAGCTCCAGTAACTCACTAAAACTTCCCACTTGTCTCTTGCGTCCCTGCGAAGCAAAATTTCGATGAGGCGTATTAAGAACTGTGGTGTGGGAACTTTTAGTAATTCAATATCTGCCTTTCAATTTGATCTTCCTATAGATTTGTTCACAATGATTTGCCGACCGATCCGGGAATGTCTCCTCTATTCTTGTTTTATAGGGCTCCCGCAGGGCGCAGTCCGTTTCCATGTAACGAATAATCGCCTCCACCGTATCTTCGAGAGTATACGCTACCTCCCCGAATCCGTCCTTTTCGTAATCAAAATATCCCTTGTCATACATATGTGCACCCGAAAAGAATTCATCTTCATCAAAGTGCGTATAGACTACCGGCTTACGCAGATACACAAAATCATAAATGGATGACGAGTAGTCTGTCACAAGCAGAGCTGATTTGCTGAAAATATCCGCGTAGGTCGTTCCTTCCGGCACCAGGGCGACATTTTCATCAAATCCGAATTTCTCCACGTGCCCCTCACAGGTAGGATGACACTTGAACTGTACCCGATAGCCAAGCCGTGAGGCCGCTTCCCTGAGTCTCGGGTGATGCATCAGATCGTGATAAAATCTCGCGTACCTGGAGTTCTCGAACCCGCCTTTTACATCCCATTCTCCCGTAGCGGAGTTCTGACCGATGAACAGGTAAGATCTCCATGTCGGCATAACGGTGACGACCTTCTCCCTGTGATCTTCAATCCTGTCGAAGCGCGGAAGACCGGTCAGCCAGACCTGCTCATCCGTATAGTGATAGTCTCCGTTCAGAATGGAAGCGTATTCCTTCGGTGTTGATGTGATGAAGCCGTCCAGTTCCTGCCTGTCCTTATCCAGCAGCCTGCTCATGTCGGCCGATATCACGCCGTGCTGAAGGAATACGAACCGTGTTTTTCGCAGTATATCTCTGTACGGATGTCCGTAATCACGGAACGGATCGCGATAGACCGTATCAATCTGAGAGGAAACACTCCACTCCGCCAGAAGGGAAAGCATCTTGTGTCTCCATCCAAACGGAGCTATGACATCTCCCAGTTCCTTCATACGCTCATAATCCGGCGAATCCGGGAGCAGAAGGAAGAATGCGCGGACGTCCCTCTTGTGGTATTTCTTAAGATATCTGTAGAAAACTTCTCCGTTGTCGTCCGCGTGATTCATGCGGTCCGAAATAAGCCAGATCGGCTTCCGGACGAACGGCCTCACTATATCGGATGCAAGGCGTAAGACAAATGCCTTCTGCGCTCCCAATACCTTCTTCGACTTCCGGACCTCCGAAAGCAGACAAATCTCCTTGCCGAGAATAAGTCCCGGCAATACTTTCCGGACAATGATGCTCTGACCGCCCTTTTCGCGCTGAACGATCCACCCGTTATGAGCATAATAGTCGTTTTTGAACCGGCCGGACAGTTCCGCAAATCGCTGGTACTTAATGCGGGAAAGCGGCGTCTCCTCGCCGTCTGCTTTCGCAGCGATCCTTATACTTCGCATCTTTCCGCTATCCGTCAGAGGAAGTTCAAAGACAGCGACGATTCCGGTATACACGCTTCTCACTGTCCTGTTCCATACCGTTTCGGGGTGCGTTTTGATCGGCGCATGCCGCACTCCGTCCGCAATCATCTCCACCGATAGCGTGTCCCCGTCGCAGAGACCGTAATACCCGACAGAGCATTCAAGATGCAGTACATTGTCACGGATTTGTATCACCTTATATTTCTGGAATCCGTATTTCTCTTTTCCGAGGAGAACGCCCTTATAGTAAAGGTCTGTTCCGTCCTTCGACGGAACATGCTCAATTCCTGTCCTGTCGAGGACATGTGCAAGATAATACCTGTGTTCCGTGGACTTTATTCGTCCGAAGAGACTTCCCATATAAGGGGTGTCCTCGGCACATTTCCAGAACTCCATATCGTACCGCACGTGTTTCTTTCGATACGGTTTTCTTTCACCGCCAAAGTGAGCAATGGCGGGATCGCCACCATTTTCCTGCACCTCTTTATACATATATTCCGGCAGAAAACGGTTGTTGCCGTAATCTTCTATCATCCCCCACGTCGCAGACAGAAATACTGTACTGCCGTGGCAGAGTATGTTAACGACATCCTGGTCATGCTGCTGCCATTTTTTTGACGCGCATACGCGAATGACCTCTTCCAGGGAAAACTGCTCGCGCCACTTGGAAAGATTGAACAGAAGTGTCGCGCTGATCACATACGTGTCAATGTCATCAAGACCTATGCTGATGCGGTAAGCCCTGCGGGGATCGTGCGGCATATAGCAGTTACAGATTCCCCAATAGTCCTTTACAGCCCCCAGAAGATTATCGCCGAGATCTGTGTCGAACAGCGGCGTTATATCTTTTCGGATCAGCATGTCTCCGTCCAGATACAGGGCTGTCTTATACTCCTCCGTCAGGATCCAGGGCGTGACCAGGCGAAAATATGCTTCTCTTCTGAAACTGTCACGATTCTCCGTATAAAGATCCTGACCGTCAAAGATGCTTGAAACATCTGCAAGGCGCACACGGATATTGTCATACTTTCCGAAATCATCCCTGTAAATGTCCTCATGAGCAGAGTCTATTCCACCGTGAAAAACGAGAATATCATAATACTCCGATGTATCCGCGTGATTTATAATAGACTTGATAGACACATAGGTCAGATCCATGTACCCGTCGTCAGCACAGAAAACGATGCAGTGATCGCATCCCGGAAAAGCCGGACTGATCTTCTCGAACGCTGTCTGCGGTTTTGTTTCGTTAATTGATTTTTCCAATGATTTCTCCTCAACCTTCCTGTTCACCCTTTTTCAAACTTTGAAGGATGCGGCAATAGCGCGTCAAAAGCAGCCTGAATCTCCCGTTTTGAATCGATGTAAGTCTGCTGATCCATCGACGCATCATTAATGCAGATCATGGGAATCTTCTGTTCTCTCACAGTGCGCGCAAGCGCTTCGTTATCCCTGCCAAGCGTAAACACCGCATTGCGGATGGGCTTTCTCACCGAGAATTCGCCCTTCATAATATGATGCAATCTGACAAGCCACTGGTTAACATCCAGATCGTTCCGGAAATGGTGTCGCGAAGTCATGTCCAAAATGTCAAAGTCTTTCTCCCAGGCTTCCCTGAATGTTCTTTTCAGATACGCCTGCGGAAGGTGAAGCTCCACCGTGCCCACAAGACGGGGCCAGATGCAAAGCATAGCGTTGCGGACAAGATCCTTTCCATAGGAGGGATGAAGCCATTTCAGCGGATTGCGCTTTAAACAGCTGCGAAAATCATAGTCACGGTTGATATAGGATGCATTATTCAGGAACATATAAAAGATTCTTCCGTCCGGAATATCTACGAGATCATCCGTGGGAATTGTATTGAGCAGAGCGCTGTCACACGGAAGCCCCCTGCGGAAGAATAGGTTTTCCCCAACAGGTCTCAGCAGATACATGTCATCATTAAAATATACAAATCTCTCGCTCAGCCCTTTTATCCTGTGAAGATTAAGCTCAATCGGATGACTGCTGAACGCAGGACGATATTCATCCGGCAGATAATCTTCGTGGCGCACAATGCTTAGTTTCGGATGGTCCCTGTTCAGCCATTCCGGCGGCTCCTGATCGCAGATGAACCAGATTTTTCTCACCCACGGTGCATATTTCTCTACGCCTCGAAACCAGTAGGGAAGCAACCCCCAGTCCCGGTAGCGTTCTTCCCGCTCATCTTCGAAACTGTTTTCATTCAGGGCATCTTTTCTTTTGCGCCATTCCGGGTCCCGGCCGTCCACCCATGTAATCACAAAATCAATGTTGCTCATGCATACCTCTTGCTCATCTATCCGAAATCACTCTATTTTCTTTCCGGTGAACCGTATTCCGACATAATAAACTTTTTCATACAGCCACGGATTTATCCCGCATAGTAATGATCTCAGTCTCACATTCATAGGAGCTTTCCGGTTGGCGAATGCACGCCACCAGTTCCTTCTTATCCAACGGGTAATCTTTTTCTCCATTTTTGCCAGTGTCTCGTCTTTTTCCTCACATCTCCTGATATGCAGAAGAAGCGACATAAAGTCTCTGGAAATCATGACACAGATATCATTCTTGAGATCCGGGAATGCGTCCGCGCATCCCTTTGCGCATAATTTGATTGCCTCGTAATAATCGTCACACTGCCTTGCGGATGGTTTACTCCTTGCAGTAATAGAACCGCCGTGCATAACATAGAAATACAGATTTTCATCTATGAACGCCATCTTTTCGGCTTTGAGATTGACCCGGTATGTATTGCTCAGATCCTCATAGAATTTTCCTTCCAGAAAAGGTTCTTCGAGCATCCACTCTCTCGGAACCAGTCTGCAGCAGGCTCCGACCCAGATTTTCTTTCCTGTCAGCATCTCGCTGATCGTCTGCTTTTTATCAAATGTTTCTATTACAAAGTACTGGTCGTCATCCTGATTAGACGGTTCAAAGTCTTCCCTGACCTTGATGATTCTTCCTGAGACGATATCGGCTCCGGTCTCATCCAGAGCATATACCAGACGCTCCAGATAGGATTTCCCAACCCGGTCATCGCTGTCAACATACGTAACGTAGTCGCCCGCAGCGGCTTTCGTGCCGTTATTGCGCGCATTTGACAAGCCGCCGTTCTTCTGATGAAGAACGCGCACATTGTCATACTTCTCCCTGTAACTGTCACAGATATCGGGCGTCGAGTCTGTCGACCCGTCATCCACAAGTACAATTTCATAGTCCCGGTATGTCTGCGCAAGAAGATCTGACATGGTACTGTTTAATGTCTTCTCTGCGTTGTATGCGGGAACTACAACACTGATCTTCGGCATGATATTTTCTCCACCTGTTTTAGTTAACTTAAACTTCCCACTTGTTTCTAAAACACAGTCGAATCATTAAAAATGCAATCGGAGGGCGTCGTCGAGCGGCCGGTACTTTAAATTTTCAAGCGTAAGCGCCGAAAATTTATTAGTACCGCTGCCAGCGAGACCGAGCGGGAGCGTCCCGACGATGCATTTTTTTATGATGAGACTGCCAGGTAACTTCATGTGGGAAGTTTTAGTTAGTTAATTTATAAAGATCCTTTTACTGATCCTTAATTTGTTCCTTCCAGCTTCCTTTTCAGGAAATTCGCTATCTTCACTACCCAGTTCTGTTTCTCCAGGAAAATGTAAGGAATATCCTTATACGGAATCTCGTTCCTCATGAGCCATACATCCAGGAGCCGTTCCGAAACATATCCGAAGACACGCTTATCCACTTCATTGTATTCACTGATATCGAGTCTTCGTTCCAGCTCAAATAGGATATCGAACAGCCACGTGCAGTAAGCGTCCGCAAGGTCCCATTTCATGATGAACATATTGAACCGGTGTCCGGTCGTCATCTTCATCACCTTATCATAAAACGGAAGATAGTCCGGATATCTCTCACTGAGAATCTGCCGCGTCGTATCCAGATCTTCCCGATGATGCGCGTGGACGTACTGCTGATAGTTCGTTTCAATCCAGTAATTTCTCTTTATCGGCAAGACAACATCCGTCTCGGCAAAAAGCACTCTTGCCTGGTCAAGAGTCAACGCGTCACGGCGGTCACCCGTACCTTTCAGGATCGTAAAATGCCTTCTGTAATGAGCAAGCCCCAGATACTCGCAGGAAAGGTTCTTCCATGCCCAGTAAAGTCCGGTCAGCTCGCAGTAATTGGCATTCTTTGAACTGATATTGTCTCCGGTGTTATCCGGCGTGAAGCCGAAATCCTCTTTTCCTTCCGCCCCGACCCGGACCGGAACATAGACCGGATCATCCGGCATCCAGTACGGCTTATGCGTGGCTATGATGATCTTGACGTCCGCCTCGGACTCCGCTTCTTCCTTGTCGCCGCTGAGCATGGCGAACGGTACCGTCTGGAAGATGATCTTCATATCGAGCCAGAGCGACCAGTTGTCAATATACCAGAGATCCAGCTCAATGCGCTTTCGGATGCTTGTATCGCCCCTGTATCCATGCACCTGGGCCCAGCCGGTCATACCCGGCTTCACCTGATGCTTGACCATGTAAAGCGGAATCGTCTCACGGAACTGATTGACAAAATGCGGAAGCTCAGGTCTCGGCCCCACAATGCTCATTTCGCCTTTCAGAACATTGAAAAGCTGCGGCAGTTCATCGAGGGACGCCTTCCTCATGAAGACGCCCACTTTCGTTCTCCGGCTGTCCCCGGCTTTGGTCCAGGTCGTATCAGCCCGGTCATTTACTACCATGGAACGGAATTTCAGCATCTCGAACTCCCGCTGCTGGTAACCGACTCGAACCTGCCGGAACAGGATAGGTCCGGGGGACGTGACTTTTATCGCAACCGCCAGAATCAGCATGAGCGGACTTGTTATGATGATTCCCAGAAGGCTTATGATTATATCTGCAGCCCGCTTGACGGTAGCCCATCCGAGCTGTTCCAGGCGGTTAGCCCGCATATTGATCAATTTACTGCGGCCGATATTTTCGAATTCAGGGTGGGCGGGAATCATGTCATTATAAAAAGGAATGACAAAAAACTTCACGCCGTATTTCTCACACGCCCTGATGTGGTCGGCAATAAGCTTGTACTCATCCGCCTCGAGAGCAATGACCACTTCGGTCACTTCGTGATCCTTGAGATATGCTCCCAGATCATCGGCAGGGTCCAGGATCTCATCGATCTGAATTCCCAGTTCCGGTTCATCCGCCACATCTTTTCGGTACTGTGCCGCCAGCCCGCCGGATCCGACCAGCACCTCATGCTTCATATTATATCCGCTGCTCCGCAGATGGTTCAGAATCATGCGGGTGATGATCTGCTTAAGGCCAAGAAGGAACAGTGTCAGCACATAAAAGATCAGAATGATACCGCGGGACACATCTTCAATCTGGAAAATGAAGATCAGAGCCGTCACAATAAATATCGAGACGGTGGTTCCCACAAACAGAACTTCCAGCTTCCATGTCAGCCTTCTGACTCTCGTCGTATTATAGAAGCCGAGACATGCGAGCATCAGGCACAGACCTGCAGCGTAAAAAGCCGATGCAATGATCATAGGCCGGCTCAGCCCTTTGTTATGCCACCATCCGTTCAGAACCCTTAACCTGAACCACGCCGAAAAAAGGTACGAAAAAAAGACCAGCAGAAAATCCACTGCGGCATTTACTCTATTCAGATAATCCTGATTCTGCTTGATCATAGCTGCATCCTCATCTCTGCCGTGAATGGTGCTGTTCTTTTGGCGGCACTAATCCATTCTTTATATAATATACAACAAAATTGCTCCTCCCAAAAGACCAAAGTCTGTTTGGAAGGAGTAATTCCGGTTTCTAATCCATTATTTTTCTGTAAAGTTTATCAGGAATCTGAGCTCATAATCTTCCTTCGCCGAGTACTGATACTCAGGCATGACGCCCGGACCGCAGGCTCCCGTGCCGATTCCCTGCTGGAAAGCCTGAATTGTCACGTACGTACCGGTACGGATCTCATCGCTGCGATGCCGCATCGTAAAGAGCGCCTTATCTGTGTATGGCTTGATCGCAAGCTCAAAAGGCTTATCGACAGCTTTGAAGGTAACTGTTGTCCGCCCGTCGGAAACAGAGGCCAGTGTGCAGTCGCACCTGTTGCCGCTCTCCTGCGGTCTGATATTCGGCTCTGTCATATCGGCTACAGTACAGGAGACCTCGCGGATGGGGAACTGCTCTTTCATGTCGCAGTAACTCTCACCCGTCCTGCCGATATATGTCACCTGATCAAATACATCGTCGAGACGGAAGCATTTGCCGAAACGAGGCACAATTCCCCCGCCTTTAATGCAGTGGAGGGTGCTGGTCACAAGGATTCCCTCTGAGGTTCCCTCATACACGTCGGTCACCAGGAACGTAGCCTTCTCATTGGCGACCTCCGTTACCACCTTGTAGCCGTTCGGAGTGCGCTCGCTGGATCTGACCGTCTCGGTCTGATTGAAATACGGCAGCATCGAGTTCCTGAACTTCAGATCTGTATCATTGTCTGTTGCCGCGCGATACAGCAGCGTAGACTGTTCAGCCGAAATCAGAGTCCGGCCTCCGGACAGTGATAAGGCAAATGTTCCGTTCGCCACCACGCAGTCCTCCGTGATATGCTTCGTAACCGGAGCCTCCGGAACCTTTTCCGAAATCACGATCTGCTCTTCCGAGACGGTCTCCCCGGTCTTCGTATCCACGACTTTGACAATTGCGGAAAGATTTCCATCCACCGTGCTGCCGAGCGGTACACGGCTCTTTATTCTCGTAAGAGGCGCGACCTTCACCCGCATATTGGTCTCCGTCCCGTCGTTCCACAGGAAACTCAGATGATATCTCCTGCCCTCGGAGAACGCGGTAGTATTGAAGAATTCGAAGATATCTCCTTCCACATAAGTTACACGGATCGGTCTGTAAATGAAGCGTATGATTTTTGCTCCGACCGAAGGCGTGCGGTCCGGATAGAACATGCCGTCCACACAGAAGTTCCCGTCATGCTCCCACTCGCCGTGGTCACCGCCGTAGGTATAACTTCCGTCCTCATGAAGTATGGCGTGATCCACCATCTCCCAGACACATCCGCCCATCAGATTGTCATACTTATAAATTTCCTTCCAGTACGCTTCCGTATTGCCGGGACCGACGCCCATCGCGTGGGCATACTCACACATAAAGTACGGCCGGTCATTCAGGCGCTTCATCTTCCTTCTGTGCTCCCCGGTCTTGTGCACCATATCCACACTCGGATACATCTCACTGCCAACATCGTAAGCCTGACGCTTGCAGTGAACTGCGCTCTCATAGTGGACCGGAATATCGGACTGCGCTCTCAGGAAATCGTACATTGCGTCTGTATTGTGGTAGCCGCCTGCCTCGTTGCCGAGGGACCACATAATAATAGAAGTATTGGCATGGAGCTTATCGCGCTGGTACAGACGCTGAATGCGGTCCACATAACGGGGCTCCCACTTCGGATCGTCGCTGATGGAATTGTAGGTGGAAGGCAGCTGCATAACTACCGTTCCGTGGGTCTCCAGATCATTTTCATCCACAATATATACACCCAGCTCGTCAGCCAACTCCAAAAGAAGCGGATCCGGCGGATAGTGCGATGTCCGGATCGTATCAATATTGAATTCCTTGCACAGTTTCACATCGCGCTCGATCTCATCCGGCGTAAGGGTGTATCCGTTGGTCGGGCTTGTGTCATGGTGGTTCACACCCTTGAACTTGATCTTATGACCGTTCAGATAGAATACATCCTTATGGATCTTCACCGACTTAAAGCCGATTCTCTCCTTCACGCAGGATGTCGATGTCTCATAATATACATTGTAGAGAACCGGATCTTCAGCGCTCCATTCCGTAACATCAAGGTCTTCAAACGTGACCGCAGCACTTTTCCCGTCTGTCCGAACTGTCTTGCTTCTTGTGATTCCATTGCCTTCAAGGGTAAATGTCACGTCAGTATCGGACAGAGTCTTCGCGGAGAGTTTAAGACTGTATTTGCCCGCAGCCTTTTTTGTCACCGCATCAAGATCCCAAAAATCGGACGGCTCGGAAATTCTGAGCAGAACATCTCTGAAAATTCCGTTGTTGCGGAACATATCCTGGCACTCAAGATAGGTGCCTGTGCACCAGCGGTGTACCACTGCCACGATCTCGTTCTCACCCTTTTCGAGATACCCGGTCAGATCAAATTCCGCAGTATTGTGAGCGCCCTCGGAGTAGCCGACAAAGGATCCGTTCACATAGAGATCCAGGCAGCTGGCCACGCCCAAAAAGGAGATAACATAATTCTTGTCATCGTCCTCTATCTCGATCTTTTTGCGGTATATGCCGACAAAATTGTATTCTTCGCCCGGATCCTTATACCGAAGGGACAGCTTCTGGTCCACGCCCATAATGGAGAATACCTTACCGACCTTTTCCTCCCTGGGTATGACCGGCGGGTGATACGGGAACTGGTAGCGAATATTCACGTAGAAAGGATGATAATAGCCGCGGAACTGCCAGCAGGACGGCACATCGATCGTGTCAAATTTCACGCTGTCCGTGTCCAGGACATCCGGCAATTCTGCCGGTCTCGGATAGAACCTGAAGTCCCAGTCACCGTTCAGACACCTTACCTTTTCCGACTTATAGCGCTTCTCTTTGAGCGAGACCCCGTCCGCTCCTTCCCGGGACGGATACGGAATAAAGTAACTCCGGCCGGGAAGCTTATTTTTCTCGATTGTATCAAAATCGCTGTAATTGTTCTTATCCAGATAATATTTCATGACTGTCTCCTCTGTGTCACAGTGTGCCGTTATCGATGCGATATGCGGTCTCCGCTTTCCCGGAAAGATCTGTATCTGTCTCTCTTTGCCGGCGCATCGGATCTATGAAACTATTATACACAAAAACAGGTAGAGTTGACACTTCCATTTTTCTTTCCTATACTAAGGATACTGTTTTCACGGACACAGTATCACAGGAAATACAAAATCCGATGAGAACAGGTTTTGGAACAAAGCATCCGATGAGAGCGTGATTTCCGTTATCACCGGAAACAAAGTTTTTACGAAAACAGAAACACTTGATCGAGACATATATTAAGACCGCCCGCGCAGACCATGTGGGCGAACTTAATGACATAAATGAACACGGGGGCACATATATGTGGATAGCCGACGGCTGGAAAGATTATAAAGTACTGGATACCGCGAACGGAGAAAAGCTCGAGAGATGGGGCGATTATATCCTGATTCGTCCCGACCCGCAGGTCATCTGGCAGACAGAAAAAAAGCACAAAGGCTGGAAGAACCCCAACGGTCACTATCACCGCAGCACGAAGGGCGGCGGAAGCTGGGAATTCTTCGACCTGCCCAAGACCTGGCAGATCACATACGGCGATCTCGTCTTCAACCTGAAGCCGTTCAGTTTCAAGCACACAGGGCTCTTTCCGGAACAGGCAGCCAACTGGGACTGGTTCGGAAAGCTTATCCGGGAAGCGGGCAGACCCATAAGGGTCCTGAATCTTTTCGCCTACACGGGCGGCGCTACCTGCGCTGCTCTGTCTGCCGGCGCATCGGTCGCACATGTCGATGCATCGAAAGGCATGGTGACCTGGGCGAAAGAAAATGCCGAGAGCTCCGGTCTCGCAGACCGGCCGGTGAGATGGCTGGTGGATGACTGTACAAAATTTGTACAGCGCGAAATCCGCCGCGGGAACAAATATGACGCCATCATCATGGACCCGCCATCTTACGGCCGCGGTCCCAAGGGAGAGGTTTGGAAAATAGAGGAAACCATATATCCTCTCCTTCAGCTCTGCAGACAGCTCCTCTCGGACGACCCCCTGTTCTTCCTGCTCAACTCTTACACTACCGGGCTGCAGCCGGGCGTGCTGACCCATATGCTGAAGACAGCCATAGCAGCTGATTTTGACGCCGTCGTGGAATCCGACGAAGTAGGACTGCCGATCGAGGGGACAGATCTTGTGCTGCCGTGCGGGTGCGCGGGCAGGGTGACATTTGCAGAAAGGAACACACCATGATTGAAGATTATAAAGCAGCGAAACAACAGGGTGAACGAGCTCGGAGGAATGCTCTCCTTAAGGGACGCAACCCCTATCTTCCGGCTCTGGAAGATATCATTTCCAGACAGGACATCGCAGGTGAAGTCGAACTGGGGTTGCATGAGATCCCGCTGACGCTATTTGCCGGAACAAGAATGAAAGGCAGACAGAACTCCTTCGCTGATAATTTCATGCCGCTGCTGGGTGAGTCCACAGAGTTCTCCATCAAATGGTCAAATCTGTGCGACTACCAGATAAGCGAAGGCATCTCCGATGCAGTCGTTGCCTACGAATACATGCACAATTTTTATGTCGAGGAAGGCAATAAGCGCGTCTCCGTCATGAAGTATCTGAAATCCTACTCCATCCCGACAGTCGTCACGCGCATCCTTCCGAAGAAGACCGACGACAAGCAGGTAAAAATCTATTATGAGTACCTGCCTTTCTATGAAGTGACGGGAATCTTCGGTTTCGTCTTCTCAGAACCCGGATGTTACACAAGACTGGCCTCTCAGCTCGGACAGGACCTTGAGACGCCCTGGCCCGAAGAGCTGGTCAGCAATTTCAAAGATGCATATGACAAATTCGCCCGCATCTTTCAATCCAGAGGAGAGCGCAGCGGACTGCGCGCGGAGGACGCTTTCCTGATTTATCTGACCATGTTTCCGCTTGAGAGACTGCTGTCCATCGAGGATGACCGTCTCAGGAAGCATATAGACAGATTGTGGGATGAGTTCCTGACCGAGACGGGCGATTCGAAGATCACGCTCGTTGAGGATCCGAAGGTCATAGACCCGAAGGCAGGCACTCTGAGCGAGGACCGCGTCGCAAAGTTCCTGATGACTCGTCCGATCTACTCCAGTGCAAAACCGCTGAAGCTTGCCTTCATTCATGAAAAGAATGAGAACAATTCCAGCTGGGTCTACGGTCACGAACTCGGCCGCAACTCTCTGCCGGAGTATTTCGGAGATCTGGTAGACAGTATAACGCTTGACAATTGCGAGACCGAGGAGGCCTTTGATGATGCGATCGCGGCTGCAATCACGGACGAGGATGATGTCATTTTCACGACGTCCGCATCTCTCATGAACTATACGCTGCGTGCAGCCGTCGAACATCCCAAGATCAAGTTCCTGAACTGCTCGGCGAACCTGCAGATCAAATCCGTCCGGAGCTATGCGGTCCGCATGTATGAAGCCAAGTTCCTGATGGGCGCTATGGCCGCAAGTCTCTCGGATAATCATATGATCGGCTACTACGCCGGTTACCCGATATACGGAACGGTGGCGGAGATCAATGCATTTGCCATCGGCGCGGGTATGGTCGATCCGAGAAGTACGGTCCATGTCAAATGGAGCTCTCAGGATAAGGAGACTTGGGAGCAGGAATTTGCCCGAGAAGGAATCTCCATCATTTCAGCGAGCGATTTCATACGTCCGGATGATCCCGACCATCTCCACGGAGTATACCGCCTGGAAACAGACGGAAGCCGCACGCAGTTGGCGGCCGTCATGCCGGACTGGGGGCGCTACTATGCACTGATCGTAGAGAGCATTCTGAGCGGAAGCTACGACGCGCGTGCGATTGCCCGAAAAGACAGAGCTCTCAATTATTGGTACGGTATGTCACAGGAAGTGATAGACGTCATCTACGCAAAGACGCTTCCGTACAACACGGTCAAAATGCTGGATACTCTCAAGAGAGGTATTGTCAACGGACATCTGCATCCGTTCGACGGTGAGATCCACAGTCAGGACGGTATTATCCGCAAAGCGGGAGACCCGCGTCTCACAAATGAAGAGATCCTGCAGATGGACTGGCTGGCTGATAACGTTGTCGGCGCCATCCCGAAAATCACCGAGATTCGCGAAGATGCGAGAAAGACCGTTTCGGTTGCCGGCGTGAAAGGTACGACACAAAAATGATGCTGCATATGCAGCAGGGAACCCGTTCAAAAATGCTTCGGTATTCTTGCCGCGACATGAGTATTGCGTGATGAAGCTATATTTCACTTTGCGCGCGTATCATAGACTCACGTCATGAGTATTGCGCGATGAAGAATAATTATGCTATGAGGAAATATTATGAAGATACTGGCTGTTGCCGATGAGGAAAGTGCAGCTCTCTGGGATTATTATGAACCCGAAAAAGTCCGGGGAGTGGACCTTATCCTCTCCGCAGGAGATGTCAAGGCGGAATACCTCGAATTTCTTGTGACCATGACCAATCTCCCGCTGCTTTACATCAGGGGCAATCACGATGATTGCTATAAGCACAGAGCTCCGGAAGGCTGTATATGTATTGAGGACAAATTGTACAATTACAAAGGTCTCCGCATCATGGGTCTCGGCGGCTCCATGTATTACCATCCCGGCGAAAACATGTACACAGAACAGGAAATGAAGCGTCGAATCCTGCGCGCCGACATGCATTCTCTCTTCAAGGGCGGATGCGATATCCTGCTGACGCATTCACCGGCAAGGGGATACGGGGATATGGATGACCTTCCGCACATGGGATTCGAGTGTTTCAATAATTATCTTGAGAAATGGCATCCGAAATACATGATTCACGGGCACGTACACAAAGCTTACGGTCACTTCCAGCAGGAGCGTGAGCACACTTGCGGCACAAAAATCGTGAATGCGTGCGGGTACACGATCCTGGATATCCCCGAGTCGGATTATCCGCAGTATGGACAGACGGGTTCACCGCTCTATGACCTGTATATAACGCTGCAGGGGATGCGGTGAGGGTTTTCCTTCATAGCATTTTTAACCACTGAACCGTGTTCTCATGACACAAGTCTGTAATTATCGAAGCGGCGGGTCATCTCACGCAGAGATACAGGGAAACAGTATGAACATAGTATGCAAAACCGGTAAATTTATCATTTCAGGCTTAGGGACAGCACTCCTGCTGTCCCTCGTCTTTATGAATTTTGTGAACCGCGCATATATGCCCATGAACAGTAAAGAGCATATGGAGTACAACCATGTCAGCATTCTGTTCATACTCTTCTTTCTGATTTTTCTGATTCTCTTCATAGTATGTCTCAGAAAAAATATCCTTCAATATATTTCACCGCAGGTCGTAGCATCAATCTCTGCGCTCTTCTATCTGTGGACAGGACTTGTACTTATTTACCATGTGGATCCGGCTACGCGGGCGGATGCCAAATTATGTTTTGAAGCGGCAGTCGGCTTCCTGAACAACGATTATTCTTCCCTCGAAAGGGGAGGGTATCTCTTTGAAAATGCCCACCAGATCGGTTTCGTCCTCTACGAAATGCTGCTTGCGCACATTTCGCAGGACATAAGGTTCGTCTACTTTATCAATCTGGTCCTGACATTAATAAATAATCTCCTTATCATCCGCCTCACGTCCATCATGACCGGCGAAAATGAGGAGTCTGTCAAGCTCGCGTCGCTTCTGTCCCTTGTATTTCTACCACAGCTGTACTTTATTCTGTTCGGCTACAATCAAACGATATCAATCACACTGATGCTTCTGTCGTCTGTAATGTTGGGCAGATTCCTCAGGCAGCACGGCTTCCCGTCGATGCTTTTCATGATCGTCACCGCCTATCTGGCAGCCTGCGTGAGAGGGAACGCCTCGATCTTTATCATTGCCGAATGCATCATCATTCTGCTCCATTATCTGCGCAGAAAGGCAGTCGCAGAAAAGGAACTTCAGAAAAGATATGAAGAACCTGATTACCGGTATTCGGACGAACCTGTGGCAGCCCCCAGACGGAATCGGCTCTGCCTCGCGGCAGTGATTCTGCTTCTTGCAGCCTTTGTTTTATCAGGACCTACCATGAGATTGGCAGGCGAACGTGTCACGGGACATGAGATGCCGCAGCAGCTGCCGAAACATATGTGGATCGCGATGGGAATGCAGGGAGGCGATCTCGCCCCGGGATGGTATAACGGCTATATTTACAGGACATATCGCAACAATGATTATAATATGGCCCTGACAAGTGAGATGGCAAAGCAGGAAATATCCGACAGAATTCAGGTCTTTGCCGGAAATCCGGGACTGATGCTGTTTTTCTATTCGCAGAAAATAATCTCTACATGGTGTGAACCGACATTTGAGTCGGTCTGGTCCGGTCCGCTCGAGGACATGAATCAGCACATGGACGGCAAGCTGCTGCATTCGCTCTACACAGGCGGCGAACCCTATTCTATATACTGCAATTACTGCGCGCTCATTAATCTTCCTCTATATGTCGGCGCTTCGATCGGTGCCTTCTCGCTGCTGACCGGTCTGGTCCGGTCGAGGACAAAGACCCGGAATAAAAAAGACCGGAGAAGCAAAATGCTCTCTCCGGCGTGTCTTGATATGCTGCTCTTCCCCGCCCTGTTCCTGATCGGGGGCTTCCTCTTCCACATCCTGTGGGAGACGAAGAGTCAGTACGCAATGGTATATGTCTATATGTTGATTCCGCTCACATCATTCGGCTATGCGCTGATATGTCCGGATACGTTCAGTCTCTGATGCAGATCTGTATCCTGCGTCAGAGACTTTTTTCAGGCCCAAACTGCAAAACCGGCTGCCCCGAGTCTGTGCCTGATCTGTGTCCCGAGTGCCATCGAGAGCACCAGCTTCAGGACATCCAACAGGATGAACGGTGCAACGCCTGCAGCAAACGCCGCCTGAAGTGTCATTCCCGCTGAATAAGCAAGCCAGAATGTTCCGAGCGCATATAAAGCGAAAAGTCCGAGAAGCATACCGGAGAACTGAATCACATATTTTCCCGGAAACTTATCTATAAAGTAACCTGAAATAAGCGCCATAAGGATAAAGCCTATGAGATATCCGCCTGTAGGTCCGAAAAGCTTTGCGGGACCGGCTGTGAATCCTGAAAATACCGGAACGCCTGAGAGCCCGATGAGCAGGTACAGAAGGACGGCAATTGTGCCCTTCTTCATTCCCAGCACATAAACGGAAAAGAACACACAGAACGGCGTCAGTGATATCGGAATCGGTCCGATCGGAATGGAGAGCGGTCCGAAAATGCATGTTAACGCCGTCATTACTGCAATTGTCGCCATGACTTTTGTGTTACCGATGCTGCTACTTTGCTTGTCCATAAAAAACTCCTCACAATTTAGTCTGACATTTCCACGGGTTATCATATAACCCGCGTTTTTAATTGTCAACCTAAAGTTGCGAGGAGGTTTACATTTGTATGAAGTTGTGATATTTAGAGCCTTAAGAACTTGTCAGACCAGATATCCTGTTCTGATCGCATTTCGTAATAAATGGTCATTCCACCGGCTTTATGAACTTGTCAGGCTGGACATCCTGTTCAGATAACGATCCGGAATAGATTCGTTCAGAAGTCCGTAAATATAGTCCAGAGAGAAATCTCCGTCCGAACCGTTTACATAGTGTGCTTCTGCAAGTTCCTCGGAGTAAGTTGCCAGCGGATATAGCACGATGTCCATTCTGTCATCCTGCGTGAAGTGTGTGATGACCGGCATGACGCCCATGGCTTGTGGGCGGGCGATACCATTTGCATCCCTTGCAATCTTTACCGCCAGCATGGCACTCACAACCTGGTTCCGATGTGTCTGCGCGCTGACAAAGTTGCCCATCGAGTAAATGACCGGGCAGAGCTGAGAGTCTTCCTCACGGGTGATTGTTACCAGGCTCTGTATAACATGCGGATGATTACCGAAGATGATGTCCACGCCCCAGTCAACCATAAGATGCGCCATTTCGACCTGACCGTCAGTCAGCTCGGTCGTTCCTTCCTCGCCCCAATGTGCGTGCGCGACAACGATGTCTGCCTGTTCTCTGGCTTCCTTTATCTGCTCTTTGACGAGTTCACGGTCCTCCATGCTGACACAGTATCCAAGGTCCGAATCATCCGGATCGAGGTTCGTCATCTCCACAAAGCTCAGGAAAGCAACCTTGATCCCGTTCTTCTCAATGATACGAATATTGTGGTAATCCTCATCGCTGCGATAAAAGCCGACAACAGGAATACCTCTGTTCTGGAAGAACTGTTCCGTGACGAGAGCACCCTGGCTGCCTATGTCGTACATGTGATTGTTGCCGATGTTGATCACGTCAAATCCGGCGTCGAACAGGTCCTGTCCGACTTCCTTCGGAGTGTTAAAATGCGGATAGCCGGAGGGATCCTCAAGATCCGTTGCCAGCGGTGCTTCCTGATTGATCGTCGCTATATCCGCGGACTCGATGAAACTCTTCACGTTCTGATACAGATAGTCAAAATCATATCCGTTGTCCGTCCGCGCTCTCTCATAAATCGGCTCATGGATCAGATTATCGCCGCCGCACAGTACCGTGACGCTTTGTCCGTCGACTGAGGCAAGGCCGTTCGTGAAAAATCCGACGACATCCTGCTCCGGGACATTTTCCGGAATCGGGAGGGCTCTCGGCCGCATCGTCGGGGCCGGAGACGGAGTCGCCGTTGCTGATGTTTCAGCTGTCTCTAAAGCTAATGCAGCTGCTTCCTGCATCTGCTGTGCGGCAGCCGCTTCGTTGGCTGCTTTCCGGGAAGCCGAGACGGTCCTGCCGGTCAGGATGGTCGAAACAATGAGGAGCAGGAAAGCAATCGGTCCGCTGATTTTCATGAAATACTTCTCGAAGGGAGTCTGCTTGCGGCGGACGGCGCGGCGTCGGCGCTTTTTTCTTCTTCCGGAAGAAGGTCTTTCCCTGCCGGCAGAGGCATCTTTCTTGCCTGCTGATGTACTTCCCTTTCCGGAAGAAGCTTTTCTCTTTCCGGCTTGCGACGCGCTGCTCCTGCGTTTTCTCTCTTTTTCTGCGGTTTTTCTTCGTGGCTCGGAGATTTTCTCTTCGTCTGATCCCGTCTCTTTGCCCCTGACAACTTTCGCTTTGTCTTCAGCGATTTCCGTTTCTTTCTCTTTGTCCTTAGCGGTTTCTGCTTCGTCCTCTGTGGATTCCGTCTCTTTGGCTTTGTCCTTAAAGGCTTCCGCCTCTTTGGCTTCGTCCTTAAAGGCTTCTGCTTCTTTGGCTTCGTCCTTAACGTCTTCCGCCACTTTGGCTTCATCCTTAACGTCTTCCGCCACTTTGGCTTCGTCCTTCACGGCTTCCGCTTCTTTGGCTTCGTCCTTAACGGATTCCGTCTCTTTCCCTTTATCTAAATCGAGTCCATCTTCTCGCTTTTTTGCGTCTGGCATGTAAGCATCCTTCCTTGGCACGTTATTTTGAACCATGTACAATTAATTATAAAGCATTGAAGACGGAACTTAAATGCAAAGTAATATTTTTTTTACTTAAACTATCAACGTACAGCAGAAAGAGCTTTCGCGGCACGCACATCGCGTCAAGAACGCCGAGGCGTTCTTGAAATTCATGTCTGAACCGGAACTATCTACCGCTTGCCTTAAGCTGACTGTCAGAAGATACAGCGCGCTATCAGGCAAGCGACGTGATCCCGTCGATACTGAGCGAGAAATACGGAGCGCTGCGAAGCTCGGATTCGACAAATGCCCCGTCGATCACAGCCTCCCCATAATCATTTATGAGATCACCGTCCGCATCAAGACCGTACGCCGACAGGAGCACCCCATTGTCATCCACCACATATGAATCGTCATCAGACGCCTGACATGTAAATGTGGTAGTATCAAAAACCTGCAGAGTTCCATCTTTGATGCCGGCCCACGCCTCATCAACCGCCTCCTGTGTTCCCTCTGCACACGCAGAACCGAGCTCAGTAATCATGACTGCATTCTGATCGACGCCCACAGAGTAATCAACAGGAATTACCTCGCCGTTTATCATACAGGAAAGCATGTTCTCATACAGCACTGACCAATTGTTCTGTGCGGATGTGAGCGCTGCATTCGGAGCCACATCCCTAAGATCGGTGTTGTAGCCTACGCAATAGACCTTCTGACCACTCTGATTGGCAGCCTCAACAGCGGAAGCAACTTCTGTGCAATCATCGTACTGGCCGATGATGACGCAGCCGTTGGCGATGAGAGAATTTGCTGCATTTGCATATGCAGTCTTATCCGCCAGGTCATGCTCATATCCGATGTACTCGACGTCCATATGCGCTTCCGGAACGATGGAACGTACGCCCAGGAAAAATGCGGTCATACCGGATACGACCTCAGCATACGGGAAGGATCCCACATAGCCAACATACGGATCCAGTGACGGATCTTCATCCATCAGCGCGGCAAGTTTCATGCCGGCTGCCACACCGGACACATAGCGTGCTTCAAATGCATGCGGATAAATATTCTTGAAATTTGTGAGACCTGATGCCGCAGCCGTGTCGCCTGTACAGGCAACAAAGACCACATCGGGATATTCGACGGCTGCTGTCTGCATAAAATTCTGGTGACCATACGCATCTGAGAAAATGATCCCGCAACCCTCATTCACAAGTTCCTGCACCGTGTTATAGCAGCTCTCGTCTTCCGGAATATCCTTCTTTATAATGACCTGCGTTGCCGCATCCAGACTGAGATCTTCACAGGCTTTCGTGAGGCCGGCGATGTGAGAGGCGTCGTAGCCATTTTCCTCATTCCCGGCACAGATGAGACCGATCTTCATGTCCGCGTTCGCGACAGGAGCGCCGGGCTCAAGCGGAACGTATTCGACTGCGGCGGATGAGTCTGTTGTGTCGGAGCCATTTGAAGCGTCCGTTCCCGTGCCTGCGGAATTTCCGCCGCAGGCTGCCAGGCTGACGGCCATGACTGCGGTCATGATGACAGCAAAAAGTTTCTTTCTCATTAATTTTACCTCCTCGTATGATAAGTCCGTGCCCCGGCATTACAGGGCAGGGCTTACGGTGATTGATGTCCTTTAATTGAGATAGTATTAATTCTAAAAAGCGGTATGGTGAAAGTCAATGAACTGAGTATTAAATCCTTATGTTGATTCGCTCTTGATGTTACTATTCAGCTACCTTTCATAGTATGCATCTCCTACGGCACCGGTATACATATTCATCGGTAAACTCTCGTCCTGTCTTGCGAAACGAAAAACCATATCTGCACTCTGTGTTCCCGCGTGTCGCTTACAGCATACACTTGGTCACACAGAGTGCAAAGGTTTTTGTTTCTCGTCAGGACTGCGAATGTTTACCGATCGAATAGTATACCGTTTGCCTCATAAGTGCTTGTATTGGAAAGAAGCTGAATAATAATCTCTTGCTTACTCGGGCTTGGGGCTGACGGTTACCGAAGTATTCGAGCTTTTTGCTCTCACTTCGGTATTTAATTTGTTTTAGATTCAACATTCTGCAGGATTGTAATATAATAATGTGAGAAACATCTCTTGCTTTACAGAAAGGAGTCCCTCTTGAGAATCATCATAATACGACACGGCGACCCTGATTACGAACATGATTCGCTCACCCCGCGCGGCGACACGGAAGCGAAGCTTCTCGCAGACATCATCGACCGCTACAACATCGACTATTTCTATGTCTCTCCGCTCGGCCGCGCTCAGCGAACCGCCTCCTTCTCGCTCGAAAAGCTCGGAAAGACAGCGACCACTCTCGACTGGCTCAAGGAATTTCCGCCGCGTATCCTTCGCCCGGACGGGAATGGCAGGAGAATGATCGCCTGGGACTGGCGTCCCGCCGACTGGACCAAAATCCCGGAGATGTATGATAAAGACAAATGGTGCACCCACCCCATCATGCACGAAGGCGGCGTTGACGCAGAAGCCTCGTACGTATATGACGGTCTGGATACCCTGCTTGCAAAGCACGGATACGAGCGCGACGGCAATATATACAGAGCTTTCCATTCCAATCACGATACCATCGCACTCGTCTGCCATTTCGGAATTGAGTGCGTTCTCATAGGTCACCTCATCGGCGTCTCCCCGATGCCTCTCTGGCATGGATTTGTCTCGGCACCTACCGGCATCACCAGCATCTACACGGAGGAGCGCCGTCCGGGAATCGCTTCCTTCCGCGTCAACGAGTTCGGCGCGACGCCGCATCTCTTTCTCGGCGGAGTCGAACCTTCGAAGAGGGCCCGGTATGTCGAGTGCTTTGACGATAATGTGGAGGGGCTGGAGAGAGACGACAAATAAAGCTTGACCGCTCCCTGCCCTGTGCAAACTTTCTTTTTGGGCTGCTCGCATCGGAATGATCGGCACAAAATTCGCAGCTCCATCAATATACATATCGCGATTACAGATAAGGCATTATTTTACTATTACAAGAACAATATCATTATCAATTCATAGAAAGACATTATTTATAATGATGATTGAAAAGTGCCTTTATTAAAGAACCATAATTTCATCCGTAAACGATCATCTGTATCGGAAAACGGCTTATCTAATCATTTCAATACGCTCGAAAGGACTATCACCATGTATGAAAAAGGCTACAGAACCGTAACTTACTCCCGCACCGAAGCCACCCACCTCCTGCGCTATGTGGATATCAACGGCCAGAACCGCCTCTTCGGCGGCAAACTGCTCGAGTGGATCGATGAGATCGCCGGCATCGCCGCCATGCGGCACGCGAGCATGAACGTCGCGACCGTCTCAATTGAGCACCTTGAATTCAAGAAGGGCGCTTTCCTGAATGACACAATCGTCATGATCGCCTATGTCACGCATGTCGGCCGAACATCCATCGAAGTCCGCGTAGACACCTGGATTGAGGATCCCAAGACGGGCATGCGCACGCCGATTAACCGCGCATTCCTGACTGAAGTATGCATCGACGAGAACGGCAAACCGGCTCCTGTTCCGTATGGCCTGAAAATCGAGACATTTGAGGAACAGGCTAAGTGGGAGGGCGCGGAAGAGCGTATAGAGGCGAGAAAGAAGAGACAGAGAGAGGGGTTCTGAGGTATCTCGGCTGAAGAATGCAGAAGCACGTTAACTGTTTATTTGTCATTAATCTGTAACGCAGACATCTCGTGACGTGAGTCTATGATGAACGCGCAAAATGAAACTTGTCTCTGACATAGGATACAAATCCGCATCAGGGATTAAAAGCCTCAGCTGCACAATGCTCCACTGGAGCATTGTTACGCATGCTTAGGCACGGCAAATCGCAACCACGCATTAAGGAAAGTGCTTCGCACTATGCGCAGCACAGCAAGAACGCCGAGGCGTTCTTGATCTTATTGAAACCCAGATTCCGTTTTATAAAGGAGAATCCATGGAAAAACCCATCATCCGAAAAGAAAACATTGAGACTCTCATGGAGAGCCGCTTCATCAAGGTCTTCGACCTGCAGTATGCTCCCGGCAAGCACTACTACGACGCGAGCCGCCGCCCGCTTGACAATCTCGTCGCGCATAAATCCGACGAAGAATTCAAATCCATGCTTCCGGATGCGGTCAGCTGCTTTGTCATCCTGAAGATTGCAAATGACGCCCCCAGACTCCTTACCTCCTATGAATACCGCTACCCGGCAGGTCAGTTCCTCTTGAGTCCGCCGGCAGGCCTCATTGATCCGGAGGATGCGGCACTGGCATCTAAACCAGCTCCAAAGACTTCCGAAAGTTCCAATCCTGATTTAGCTGAATCAGACGCCTCACCGTCCGCTTCAGGTCCATGCTGTAAGAATAAAAACACTCAGCGCCCGCAAGACGCCGCCATCCTGTCAGCTGCTGCCAGGGAGATTCATGAGGAGACCGGCCTTGTAGTGAAAGAGACAGACCGCATCTTCGTCGTCAATCCTCTCCTCTTCTCCAGTCCCGGCATGACAGATGAGAGCAATGCGCTTGCCTGCGCAGTAATCTCCGTTGAGGATACTTCGGCTCTCAGCCAGACCGGTGCTGTGGGTTCCGAACTTTTTGCAGGATTCAAGCTGCTTTCGAAGGAGGAGGCACGCGAGATTTTGCGACAGGGCTGCGATGAGCACGGTAACTATTTCTCTGTGTATACGTGGTGTGCGCTTATGTACTTTGTGTCGGGGATGTGGGAATAGTCCATATCTTGGTCTCTGCAAGAGCAACGGTTTATCATTTCAGGATAGATGTCAGCTTTTTTAATCAGGTGCTGAATATTAAACACTGCCGACTGTTTTCATTCTTTTTATCAATTCCTTTGACCCGTTGGGTAAAGATTTATATGATTAACACAATCATAAACCACTGTGTGGAATTTCCGAATATGAACAATAATGACGGGGCTACCACCCTGTTCTATATGTAAACGGAAGGAAATGCTTCAGACAAGCTGACTCAGTTACAAAATAAGTGACATAAGACTATGGAGGATCAACATGAAAATCACAGTAATAGGCCCCGGAGCCATGGGACTCCTGTTCGGAGGAAAACTCGCCGCCTGTGCGGACGTAACACTGATCGGCAGTAACGCCGTGAATCTGAAGGAGATCAACACAAACGGCGTCACCATCAAGCGTGGCGACAGCAGTGTCACAAGAAAAATACCCGCATACATGGCGGGCACCTGTAACGAGACAGCAGATGTGGTTCTGCTCTTCACGAAAGCATATCAGATAGCGGATGTTCTGAATGAGAATAAAGGATTGATCGGACCGGATACGATGCTCCTCACACTGCAGAACGGTGCCGGACACGATCGTGTGATGCGTGAGTTTGCGGATTCCGCACATGTGCTCATCGGAACAACAAAGCAGGGAAGCTACCGGGAGAGCGCTTCCGTCATCGTTAACAGCGGGCTTGGCGAAACTGTCTTCGGCGGTGCCGCTGCCAAGGGAGAGCCGGGTCCGGATAGGGCACGTCTTGAGGAACTTCGGGAGACATTTGAAAATGCAGGCTTCCCCTGCTCCGTCAGCGAAAACATCCGTTTCGATGTCTGGAATAAGCTGATGATCAATGCTTCATCCAGCGTACTCTCCGGCGTCCTGCAGGTTCCGCAGGGCTATATCGCGGAAGATTCCCACGCATGGTCGATCTGTGAGGATCTCATTCGCGAGATATGTGCGGCTGCGGCGGGAGAAGGAGCAGTATTTTCACCGGAAGAACAGATTCTCAGGGTTCGTGAGCACTTGAGAAATGCACCGGATGGCTACACCAGCATCTATGCGGACATAAAGAACGGCAGAAAAACAGAGGCGGATTTCATCTGCGGCGCTGTGGTGCGTGCCGCAAAGGAACAGGGACTGAGTGTCCCGGTTCAGGAGACGATTCTGCGGCTGGTGCATGCGATGGAAGGTCGATGAAAGGAAATGCCCCAAAACGAAAACATAAGGGACCGGCTGACCGGTCCCTTGAAATATATAGAGAGATGTCAACTGACCCTCTCACCCCACTATCTTTCTGGCAAACTCCGCCGCCGCCTTCATATCGGATTCATCCGGCTTTCCCTTGTGTATGCCCTTGAATTCACCCTTGCAGTGGAACTCGCGCTCGTCCATCGGAATACCGACCTTATCCGCTACCGCCTTCACCTTCTTGTATGTAGAGTTCAGCATGGCGGCTGAGCCAAAGTTGACAATCTTGCCGACCTTATTCTTGTCGAGTCCCTTGACGAAATCCCGAACCTCCGGGTCTATGCTGAAAGCATAGTAGGAATTTCCGAGGAACAGAATGTCTACGGGTTCCGTGATGGGAGTACTGATCGGAAGCGCCTCCACTCCGACTGCATTCCCTATGGACTCTGCGAGTCTCTTCGTATTTCCGGTTTTGGTATAGTATCTGACGGCTACTTTCATGATTATATCCTCCTCATTCGTTATTACTCTCAGTAATTCTCATCCTCATAGGCTTCTATCACATAATTTTCAAAATATGGCAACGTGAATCGAATCTCACCCCACTTATCTCCACTAATCAACCCCCGCTTCAGCAGCCTTTTTCTATAAGGATTAAACTCGTTCTGCGTGATATTAAGCGCCTCCCGCACCTCCGAGACCTTATGTGTCTCCGCCTTCGCAATTCCATAAGCAACAAAGCGGTCCTTTTCTGACAAGCGGCTCCATATAATCTCATAAGCGTAATCGTTGAGTCTTGATGTCCATTCCTTCCTCACCTGATCTGAATACTCGCATCGGTTCCGCCAAGTAAAGTATCCAACCAATTGAAAGGCATAAGGATATCCCATGGTCTCACGCGCCATTGCGTACGCAGTGTCCCGATTTACACCTAATGTATCCATATAATCTTTCTCGATCGGGCGAATACGCAGAGGTTCCATATCAAGTCTGGGCGCTCTGTAAAGGAACGTCAGATTCTTTACATTCTGAAGCTCCTCTATATTTTCATAGAGACCGGTCATAAGAAGAAATACCGGCAAGTCGTCACGAATATAGAGTTGAAACGCACTCGCAAACGCCACTATCTCCTTTGAGCGGATCACCTCATCCATAGCTATCAGCACCCTTTTCCCGTGGTGCTTTAGACTTTCGAGCATTTTCTTCAGTGCGACTTCAGCATTGTTGATCTTCGGCGAACCGGAAACTTCTAAACCTACGCCGAAAAATGAGAGGTTGATGCTGGCATTTTGAAAAATGCGGGCAAGTGCATTTTCAGAAGCCAGCTCCGATACGATTTTTTCCAGAATATCTCCGTCTGAACTGATACTGACAACAATCCAATCTTCCTGCTTCTTAAAAAAGTCGGCTGCGTCTGAAAGAAATACAGTTTTTCCCGATCCCCTGACCCCCGTAATCATATAAAGCTGCATCAGCGGATTCTGTGCACTAAAGTCGTCAATAACCTGTCTGAGCTGCTTGTCGCGGCTGATGCTGCGCAGCGGCTCTTTGCCAAATAGTATTGAATAAGGGTTTGTAGTTTCTGTCGCACTCATTTACTGTACACCTTCCTGACTTCCGGCTCTTGACTTTCACGTTTTGACAATAAATCCATTTACTATTTGAAACTCGTTTACTATTTTAATTGGGTTTTACTATTTTTACTATTTTAAATTCATTTTACTATTTTTACTTTCTTTACTATTTTCTATCTTATGCTTACTCTAATAGCCTGTCAAGTGACTTCCGACTTTAAGTCGTAAGTGCAAAAGTCACACATTCATATAAGTAAACTTGCCTTTAAGCAGCTCCATGATCCTGTCGCCATTCGCGGCCGGTATTTCCTCAAGGTACCCGCATCCGACCATCTCCTCATAAAGCTTCCTCGCCCGTTGAATCATAACCGAACGATTCCCGCATATCTCATAGTACTGAATGATTCCAAACTGACGTATGAACCGAACCATTTTGCCTTCATATTCACCGATAGGGGCTTCAAGCAGCTTCAGATACCTCTTCTCCCCTTTATAATCCTGCCACTCCTTCGAGAACAGGAGCAGGTATTTGTAAATCAGCTCCCAGGGATCTCCTCCCATCAGATTACTCAGACCACGCTTTTCAAAATCAGCGCATATATCTGCAAATGCAGCCCTCACACCCTCCGGAACCGATCCCCGATAGAAAGTCCATGCAGCTTTTACATACACATAGAAGGCAAACTTGGCATTCATTGAGCTCTCCGGATTGCACAGATAATCGTACTGTGCCTGCAGAGATTTCTTATTTCCAAAATAACCGACTGCATATTGCTCATACTTAGGCTTATCGTTCATATCGATATAGTGATGCAGCAGATAAGACAAAGAAATATAGTAGTTCGCAGATTCCTTTTCCATCTCGTTCAAAGCTTTCAGAAAATGTCCCTCCGCCTCTCCGTCACGCATATACGCCAGAACCTGTCCGCACTGACTTTGCGTAATGCCGTACAGAAGATCTGAACTTTCCTCCGTTTTGAAAATCATGCTACGGCTTTCTCGGAGCAATTCTGCATGCACGATCGTATCCCGTACGATTTCTTCAGCTTTATCAAACAGAAATCCATCGCAATACGATACCGTAAGCCTGTTCCTGGTTCGGATAAACTCATCTACATAAGCCCCGTCCACATAGGACAGGCCTTTGTCAAAGCATGCCCGTGCATTTGCAGGATCTCCTATGTGGTTATATGCAGCAATACCGCTGTTATACAGCTTATACATCATGCGGGAATCAGCGCGGGTGGCGTTTGCATGAATACAGCATCTCTCCAGAGCGGAAAATATGAACAATAATTTGTCCTGATCAATTACCGTCGCATACGTCGCAGACTCTAACTTTCTCACAGCCACACGCAGTGCATATGAGTCATCCTGCTGCATGATAGCCTTTTCCACGCAGGGCAGCCAGTGATCATAATAGAACCTGGCAAATGCCTCCTCCCCGCAGCAAGCCTCATATGCCATGTCGAGGGCTTCATAGAACATGCCCATTTCCAAATACTGCCATGCTTTCGAAAACTGTACATCAACTGCGTCATATCCGAATATCAACGGCTCACGCCCGGTATATTCAAGCGCCTTATTGTAAGCATACGTGAGCCGAACGCCATCTGATGACTTCGGCTTATTGTGCAGAAAACCGCAAATAAAATCGGCAAGATACAGAAATGCCATCTTCGGATTAGCATTACTGTAATTGATTGGCAGCACTTCCAGCGTTATATCCTGATCAACCTTGCCGATTCTCTGCATTTCCCGCTGGATGACCGTGCGATACGTGTCCGTGTTGGCAGCGCGATACAAAATCTGATATCCGTCTCCCGCATCCCCGATTCCGATATTCCGAAACTCATTCTTTTTCTCCCGGCTCAGAGCGGAGGCCGGGATCGACCTTGATGCCAGTTCCAGACGCACATCCCGCAGTTCTCCGACAAGCGGGTTGTGAAACAGAAGGGTAGTCAGCAGGTCTTCAGCCATATGGACATAAAGATTGCTCGCAACCAGATCATTTACGATGGGATCTGTTCCGAGTTTCAGCAGTTCCTGCTTGCCGGCATTGCTCTTGATTATGGCAATTATATAGTAATGTCCCTTCCTTGTAGCGAACTCTACACCATTTGCATCCTTAAGGCTGACGCCATGAACGGTGCCTTCCTTTATGAACTCTGCAATTGTGTGCTTGAGTTCCTTCTCAACGTCGGCTACCTGATCCCAGTTGCTGTGCTGATGATTTTGATGGAGATCGCCGGGAAAATCGGCGGAAGCATTGGAACAGGCATCCTGTAAATATGCAAGAATGCGCTTCCTCTCTACCTCTGTGTCATATTGAGAGCCGGTGTAGAGTACTCCGGCGATGTACTTGGTCTGCTCGTCGGTGACATTTTCAAATGAGCCGTATTCATCGAATGCAAGGATATGCATGGACATTTCCTCCGAGATTTCTTCGTTGTTTCACTGCAAATGTAAAAATCCCGTCAGTGTGAGGCTGACGGAATGAACGATGATGGCTTGTTAAAAGTGAGGTGTACCCATTGCTTCATTGCTGTTCCTGTAATTGCAACTAATGTGATATTCATGTGTCAATCCCCTATCCATCGGGACACCCATTTCTACCTCCAGTCAGCCGCCAACGCAGGAAAGCTGGTACTTGGCAGTGTCAATCCCCTATCCATCGGGACACCCATTTCTACCCTCACTCCCAAAATTGATTGATTTTATGCGGCTTCCCAGCCTCGATTTTGCAGGTATTTATCAGATAATTCTGATAAAGGGTCTGTTTTTGGGTTTTTAACACTTTTGTAATACTTTTTGACTCTTTTCTAAAAATGAGCAGACTACCCCTTGCACGCTCCCCTCACTTTTCCAATATGGTTACGGTTCTGAACGCTGACTCCTTGTGGTTAAATGCATTCGCGCTGCCTCGCAACCCAAAACACTCATTCAACTATCCGGTCGAACCGATCTTCACACAGAACCCGAAACACCGTCCGGTGCTCTGTGCAGCCTTGTTCTACAGTGCTTTACTAAGCAACAGATCTCTCTTTTTTCAAAGTACTCTTGTAACTTATATTCTACCACAATTCCAGAGCTATAGTACAAAAGATTATTATCCGCAATACGCACTCATGATTCTCAGGTTAATATTCACGATCCACCATTGTATAGCGCCCGAATCCGAAACTGGTATGCTTCCCGATATGCATTATTTCCCCGGCAAGCATCACAGCATACAGATTGTCATCTATGGTATCAAAATCTACATATCCGCGTATCCCTTCCATATGAATCTTTCTCTTCTGGCGTGTCGTATATCTCTTAACATCGATGTCGCGCGTTCTTTGACCTACAACCGCCGGAATATTGTCGAAGCGAAGTTGTTCCGTCTCTATCCCCTCAAAGCAATCCAGCATAAGCAGCCTTCGTGTAAGAGTTCTAACAATTGCCTCTGCATTGAACTCCGTAAGAACAGCACCGTTATACTTAATTGTCACCGGAGTGTGGAACAGCATTCTATTCCCGCGCCTTTTCTTCAACCGATAATTAACATACTCGTCGAGAGTCCTTATTATATATCTATCCTTATAAACATTGCTGCCTTCCAGAAGGGATTCCCGATTGGTATTTGTCACAGCAATTATTGAATATCTTCCCTGATCGCTTCCAAGTCCTGTCATTCCAAGCTGATAAAATGCCTGAAGAATCTGGCTAAAGTACGCTATCGTCTTGCCAAAGAGGATCATTCTAAATTCTATGATCTCACCTCGCTCAACCTTTGTTCGATAATCCTCGCACTCAATTATGTAACCTGCGCTCTCTCCATCGTTCACGAATCTCGGACGAATATCGAAGGGAGAATACATAATACGACGCATGAGGCAATCTGCTTTAAAATCACAATCTGAACACTCCATGTTTCTGATGCAATTATTTTGCATTAACATTTGCCCCATGCCACCGCGAAGTGCGGATGCTTTGTTCTGAGGAAGAGTGCAATCCTCTAACATTTGTATTTCAAAATGAAGTACAACGTATCGGATCTGCAGACATTTTTGGATTTCACTATTCATCATAATCTCATCACTCTTTCTCACCGCTTATACACAGCCACCCTGCGAATCACCGCCATCGCCATCACCATCACCGCCGCCCACAGCAGCACCTGACTCTCATCCCCCGTAGCGGCACCCTTCGCAGTCTTTGCAGACTTCGCGTTCTTCGTCGTATTTGCCGCCTTTGAAGTCCCGTTCCCGGAAGTAACAGTTGTTAGGCTTTTTCTGCTCACAGCCGTTACAGCGGTACTTCTCGGTGCAATTGTCGGGGAATTGCCGGAACTTCCTGACATGCTCTTTGAGCCACCCGATGAACTGCCCGATCCATTGCCGGATTTCCCGGAAGAGCCCGATTTTGAACCGCCGGACGGATTCTTTCCGTCATCTGTCTTCCCGGAATCGTCCTTCCCGTTGTCCGTCTTTCCGGAGTCATCCTTCCCATCGTCCGTCTTCCCAGGATCATCCTTCCCGTCGTCCGTTTTCCCGGAATCGTCGGAATCATCTTCACCTTCCTCTTTAGCGGGAAGTACCACAAAAACAGCCTCTGCACTCCCGTCATCAAAAACGGCCGTGAGCGTATGCTCCCCCTCGGAAAGCGTTTCCAGATACGCGGATGAAAGCCTGATATTGACGCTGCCGGCTTCCGCCGCATAGTTCGTCTCTGCTACATCTTCGCCGTCAATCTGTATTCCTGTAAAATGCGCGAACGTACTCTCATCATCCACCGAACGGCTGAAAGTGAATTCACTTTCGATCCCGCTCCCCTTTGTCCACTCGTTTCCGTCACCGGCTGTGCATCTATACGTTATCTCCTGCGGAAGCGTAGTAAAGCTGTATTCCATACTCAGAGTATTCGACTCCATGTCATAATAGCAGGAAATCGGTTCGCCGTTCATCAAAATTGTCCCAGTGTAGTCGAAGAAACCATATTCGTCCTCTTCTGAAAGGAATTCAAGTCCTTCCTCAGTAGGGACAAGATAAATATTCATAATATAGTCTCCCTCTTCCAAAGGAGAAGGCGCATCTCTGTACTCCGCCGTATAAACACTGGCGTCCTGTACCTTGTATCGGACTCCGGCAGGAACCGTCGGGCTGCCGGCGTTTTCGCCGGCGTGCGGGGCTTCATATGTAAGCGCAACCTCCGAAATGCACCCTTGCCATCCGGCTGTGAGGGTGATGTCTTCGGTGGCGGTGACATTTTCCCAGGACGTTCCGTCCTTCTGCCACTCCGTAAATCTCCAGATGACCTCCCCGTCCGCCACATCCTCAGGGGTGGACGGTTCTAAGACCAGTCCCAGGCGGGAACCCTTTGTGACCTGAACAGGCTCCGGATCCTGTGCAAGGCCCGATGCGTCAAATGAAACCGTCACTCTCTGAGCTTCGCCAAACGCAAACGCGAAAGTACCGATGACGGTCTGGATACCATTTGCAAATGACATCTCAAGCGGACCCACCGGCTCCTCTCCGTTGAGTGTCAGCCGATAATCATCCGGCGCGACGTGGCCAATAGCCTGCAGTTCTACCGTAAGATAATATACCCCGCCTTCCGACAACACCTCTTCATCTGTATTCCATTCGGAAGATACGCTGAGCCAGTCGTTTCCGCGGGAGAGTATGTCCTCGGAGACAGCAAGAGGCGTACCGGACACATCATCCCCGATCTGCGGCTCCGGAACTCTGATATCAATGTCCTCCAGAAGCGGCATTTCCGCCAGAGTCATGAGTCGGGCAATGACCGTGTCGAATTGGTGTGAAAAAGCCAGGTCCTTAGCTCCGCCAAGAAGACTGAGCGCTTCCACGTTCAGGAACAGCAGATATTCAGCGGCACTCTCCGGTAACTCGTCCGGCACAGCATCCGCATTGATCAGGTAAGGGCCGATAAGCTTCAGAAGCACATAGATATCGACTTCATCAAGCGGAAGCTCAATCCCTGATTCATATAGGAAACCCGAAAGAGCCGTTGCAGCACTCCAGTAGTAATCCGGCGAGTCATATTTTACTGCCATTACGAGAGGACCCAGAACCGGAATAAGCTTATTCGGTTCGTCCATGATGGCTTCCATCGATATTCCTCCGAGGCCATCGGACGTTACGAAGGCTACCGCACGGGCAATCGTATCCTGATACACATAATCAATCGGCATTTCGTTGCCTATCGGATCGATTATACAGTCTATGTTCACGTCAGAATAGGCCGGCCTTTCCGGAATCCTGTGAACTATAGCGTCAAGAATATTGAAGAGTGCATTTCTGCCCGACACATAGGAATCTTCCTTCTCCACTGCATCACTGCCGATTTTGGCGAGATTTTCAAATAGGTCGGCATTTGCCTCATCGGTATCAAGCTGATGGTCAACTCCGTAGCGGACCATATCCCACGGCGGTATTTCCGTCACTGCGTCGTCACTGCATACATAATTATGGATGTATCCAAAGTAGTCCCCATTGTCCGGTACATATGCACTGTCGACCGTTCTCGGAGCTTCAAATGTATATGCGAAAATATTTCCGGCTGCTCTCGGATCTACTTCCGGCAAATGCGCCGCGACAAGGCCCGCAATCGCACCGCCTCTGCTATGACCCATGATCCAGTATGTCGTGTTGCCGTCGCCCAATGACGCAACATCACCGAGTATGCTTGAGGCTGCGACGGAGAGTCCGTAATGGTCTCCCTGAGCAGAATCGTCGTTGACAATAAAATTTTGAGTCCAGCCGTATTGCTTATCCGGCTGATCATCCGAATGGCTCTGTATTATAACAGCTGCAAGGGTTCTGGTCTCATCGCCAAGTGTAATGGTTTTGGTGGCCCAGGCATAGTTACAGGTCCATGGGTCTTCATGGCTGAGTGATGAGAATCCGATTGTATCAAATCCCAGGTCGCCCAGAAAATTTGCGACCGGCGTATCAACATCAAGAGGTACGGCGGAAGCGGTCAGCTGCATGGAGAGGAGAGCGAGGGAATCATTTTGAACAAATGGGTCTTCCCCAAACCATTCATCCGAATAATAGAAGCTGTCGGTGAGCAGCTTTCCGGAGGTGTAGGTAGAATAATACTCAGCGGAGCCGAAAATGTATCCGCCGTCGCTCTCCGCGGCCATGACCGGAGCATGAATGTTCAGAATAAGAACAGTTGTAAGGAGCAGGGAGAGCAGTTTTCTAAATGTATTTGTCATGTTGATACCTCTTGGGGATTATGGGATACATACTTTGTGTTGCATACGGGGTGCTTCAAAATGATAAGTTTTACTCGCCGAGCTTAACGAAACTCACGGTCAACGTCATCTAAGATGATTCCGTCGAGTCGTGAAGGTACCGGGTTATCAGGAGAGTTCTCCTTCAAGTATCGCGTCTATCACCTGACTTCCGACTTTAAAGTTGTTGTGCATAGCAGTTTCGAAAATGTCCGCTGATTCCTCCTCTGACAAATCCTCTACTTCCTGCCCGCCCCATAGTGTTTCAGGCGTTGAGCCGTTCATGAAAACATCCATGTCTACTGAACATCTTATGATCAGAAAGCGATCAAGCATACCCCTGCGGTCCATTACAACTGCCAACGCATTATCCTCCATCTCAGTCACAGCATAAGGATCGGGGCAGTTATAGGTTTCTGTGACGAGCCGGGCATTTGCCTCATCATAAACGCCCTTCCAGTAATTATCTGAGGTCACAGCCGTCCCCTTCTGTACCATGGGATCACGGGTAGCCCAGTCTGCGTTTTGGAAACCCTTAGCCATGTACTTGCGGGTATTCTCTGTCGTCTCAAGCTTAGTATCCTTAACGAGAGAGAAGACCTTTTCTGTGAGTTCCTGATTCAATATCTTATAAGATACATCGTCCCAATTTTCATCGTGGAACCAGGTCGTCTGCACCTCTGAGTTTTTTGCAGAGTTCTCAGTTGCGGAATCATCACTGTCTTGACCATTTGTCCCGGAGGTTGTCTCGATCCGTTTTTCTCCCGATGATTCCTCTGTTTGCCCTTCTTCGGATGCCACCTCTTCCCGATTCTCGTCAAAAGCTAAAGAACTTCTCTCATAACCTTGTATATCCCTGATATCCGCCTGATGACCGAGATCATAGTCTACAGTGGCCGTTATGACGAAAACATCACCCATAACGGTCGTTTCCGTACCGGAGCCGGCACAGCCGGTGCTTATAATGTAGGCGTCCGAATAATCAAATCTCTCATCACGAAGAGCCGCATCAAGGCTGAGCGCGCTGTTGACCTTGCTCTCACCGGTTATAAGCATCGCGATATCATCCTTGACATACAGCTTGTTGTCTTTATGCCCGCCTTCTATCTCGTACTCTTCCGCCCCGTTCAGATATTCTTCATAGTATAGCTGGGCTTCGCCCGGCATATCTCCCGTCATCTCTCCGATCTCGAATTTCGGGAGTATCAGGACCTTAATCTTCTTCGGGCTGCTTCCGCAGGCGGACAGAAGAAGAGCAGTGCAGACGAGAGTTAATGCGAACATTTTCTGTTTTGAAAACCACATGTTGCAGTTACCTCCCCTTTAAGATACTAAAATCTATTTAGTCAGATAATTTTTATTAACATAGCCGTATTTTCCGATAGTCGGTGCATAGACGAACCAGTAAGTGGAATCAGCACTTTCAACATATTCTACCGTCTGGCCGTTCTTGATTTTTCCGATTTCATTGGAAGAATCATAGTTTCTGGCTTTTCTGAGCGCAAGATACTGCTTTGTCCCCTGCACCTTATATTTGGGATAGAAATTGCCATAGTTTCCGTTGCCGCTGCCGACTTTAATAAGGTAATCCCCGTTGACATAGCCGAATTTGCCAAGGGTCGGAGCGTACACATAGCAGAATGGACCATTTCCCGCCGCAATGTATTCTACGGGCTGACCATGGTGAATCTTTCCGATTTCGTTAGAAGAGTTACTGGACATTCCACTTCGGAGTGCAAGATAATTATTCATTCCTGCCGCGACATACATATCATCTGCAAAACCATAAAATTCTCCGCCGTATTGATTTACGAGATAATCCTTATTGACGTACCCGAATTTGCCGACAGAAGGCGCATAGATAAGCCAATACTGGGATTCATCAAATCTTACAAGAATAGCCGTATCGTTATTATGAAGCTTCCCGATTTCATTGGAAGAATCACTGGACCTTGCGCTCCGGAGTGCAAGATAGTTCTTCGTTCCCGCCACTTTGAGGGTATTCCAGGAATCCGTAGAGGCATCGCTGTTGTTGGATACCGGAACAAGATAATTTTTGTTGACATAGCCGTCCCCGATCGCGGTGGAAACATACCAGTAGTTTCCCTCCCCGAAATCAAGAAGCCATACGGTGTCGCCGTTGTAGAGCTTTCCGATCTCATTTTTCTTTTCGTACGCAGGCTTGGTACGGAGTGCGAGATAGTTTTCCGTTCCGGACACACGATAGCACTTGGAATAGGATCCGGAGGCGTAGACTGTGGCGGTGAATTTTCCGCATGACATGAAGATGAATGCAGCGATGAAGATAGCGGACAGGAGAGCTTTGAGACCTGTAACATACCATTTACTATATTGCTTTTCCATGAATCTTTCTCCTCTCTAAAGTGATATACATAACCTTTCAGTACGGTGTTTTCGAGCCATCATTTTTCTGAATAATGACATTTTCTGGCTCTTTAGTGCTGACAATAAGTATACCTTATTATAACATACTGTATACGGCTGGTCATCTTCCGTCTGCTCCGGTATGAACTTTCTGCCTCAGGTCGTTACCACTGCACTTTTTACCGAAGTAGAGCAGGTTTTGACTTCTGCTTCGGTATGGCTTGCCTGCTTCCGTAATTCTTACATAGCTCTATTCATAGAAAGAACGGCTCTTTACAAACACAAACCCGCCTGCAAAAAGCCGTCCCTGATACTTCAACTCATTCTATTCTCACCTGCTCCGCGCCGCCCGTCTCCCTTCGCGGGCAGATTTCATATAATCGCGGTACTCGTCGCTGCCCAGCGTATCGTACCTCGGAATATGGACAGGCCTCTGACCGGACTGCATGATAAAAACCTTCCCGAGCGGAGCGTAAAGCACCTCCTCGTAAGGAATGCCCATCCGCTTGGACACGATCTCACAGGATCTGTCATCAAATCCACCCGGGTAATAACAGTACACGGAACAGTTCTGGCGAATGATAGGCGCGTCCTTCTCATAAATCGCCTCCAACTGCTGCTCGGACTGAAGCAGCATAATTGCTGAGATGCCGGCGGAGCGGAAGAGGCTGATGTCATTTGCCCAGCCCTGAATCGGAGCTGTACAGGCAAAGTCGTCAAATACATACCTCACCTCTCGAGGAAGTTCCCCCTTCGGTCGCTCTGCTGCATACCTGATGAGCTGCCGCTCGGTGTCTCGATAGAAGAGGTTCGCGTAATACTGTTGGGAAGTCTCGATTGCACTCGTGATGACGATCAGGGCTTCCTTATTATTTGCAAATTTCTCAACATCAAACTGAGGCTTATCTCTCATGATTGTTCGGACAGATTCCGGAAACACGGTGCTGAGTGCGCTTGCGAGCGTATCACGCACACACGCAGCAGTCCGATACGGAAGCGTATGCCATGCATTGTATTCCCGTACCGCATAGCACCCCGGCGAAGCTTCCTCCAGACGCCTGAACATCCCGTCGAGCTTCGTTGTCACGGAGTATCCGTCTTCTACAGGAATAAGCCTGTCAAAAAGTTCCAGCACGTCCTCCATTCCCGCTTCCTTGTCATCATCGGCAGTCATCATCGCTGCACCGATGAGGCTTGCAAGCAGAGGCTTTGACTTAAGTGGCCAGTAATCATCATTGGTACGCTTGATTGTCGCATCAATGATTGCTCCTACCAGTGCATCAATATCCTCATAGCTTTCAATGGACATAAGCGGATCGAAACCGATCGTGCTTTTCTTCGGCCGCATGATGTTCAAGATCCCGACATCGTATCCGCGCTTCCGCAGGTACCGGGCCATCGCATATCCGTCCCGCTCCTTGGCATAGCTTAAAATCGGATTGCTGTAGCATGAACGTCCCATTGTCGGAATTACCACGCTGGTACTTTTACCGCAGCCTGTCGTTCCGACAATAAGAGCGTTTCCGTTCGGTCTGGTTGTGCCGATTTCATTTCCTGAGAGTATATAGTTTTCTCCGAGAACGATGGGATCTCTTTTCATGGTAATTTGCTCCTCCAGGGTCAGGCGACCATGCTTGCATGGTCATCTGACCCGCCAATCAAAGTTTGAAAGTTTACTTTCAAACTTCCTCCTTTCATATATCTCAGCTGCAGAATGCTCATCGGAGCATTGATTAAATTCTCTCCACAATTTTGTCGCAGATGCCGAACTTCACTGCCTCCTCCGCCGTCATAAAATTATCATAAGATACCGCCTTCTCGATTTCTTTCTCGCTCCGACCTGTATCCTGCGCGAGGATTGCAACCAGATCCCGCTTCGTCTGCATTATAGACTCCGCCGACTTGGCGATACTGGATGCGCTTCCGCTGATGCCACCGGATGATGATGAGATGAGCGGCTCGTGAATCATCACCTTGCTGTGTTTCAAGATAAAGCGATGTCCTTTTTTCCCCGCAGCAAGAAGGATTGCCGCCATCGAAGCAGCCATCTCCGCGCAGTATATATCAATCGGCACCTTCATACCCTTCAGCTGATCATAGAGATACAATCCTGCAAGGACTTCACCGCCCGGAGAATTGATGATAAGCTGGATCGGCTCACGGTCATCCATACTTTCAAGAAAGAGCAGCTGTTTCACGACCAGATCGACCGATTCGCTGTCGATTCCGCCGCTCAGGAACACCTTCCTCCGATCAAGCAGGACGGCGTCGAGGCTGAGGTTCTGAATGCCTGAATTTGTCTTCTTGATTACTTGCATCTCTTTCACTCCCCTTCCATAATAATCTCTATGAAATTACGTTTACATGTTCTTTTTAGTATGGCTGCTTTGCTTAAGACTTTTTTATCTCCATCTGGGAATTACGGAAGCCTGCTAATAAAAAGTCAATAGAAATCTAACAAAATTTATGAAACTGATTTTGGATACAACAATAAAGCCACCATGCAGATGGCTTGCCTGAGAAGTTATCCACAATGCTTAGTTATCCGCTTCTGCCTG
>JAFRGQ010000024.1 GCA_017433725.1 Lachnospiraceae bacterium | reverse complement strand
TGTGAGAACGCGAACAGTCCCATAACACCTATCAGTCTTACAGGAGCTGCGATCACGATCGCCATTTTCTTAGAAGTTTTTCTCATCAGCGGTCCGAAGATGAGCATACCTATAAGCTGTGCTACCATCAGAACCGCCAGTATAGGCAGATAGTAGTTGACTTTGTCGTTGTATGCGTCGAGTGTATGCTTTACATAGTAAACAGCCATGCCCGAAATGAAGTCCATTCCACCCTGTCCAAAGAGGTAAAGCCCGAGGAACAGCAGGAATGAGCGGCTTCTGAAAACACTGGCTGCCTGTGTGAAGCTCTCTCCGAGGGTCGTCTGTACAGGTTCCTTCTGCTTTTCCCATGTCCCGAAGAAAACGGTTATCGATACCACAAAGAACAGTATGCCGAATATAAGCCCGCACTTCATGTAGAGAGCCGGCTCATTGGTAGGATTGATGATCATTCCCGGCACAAGTCCGCAGATCATCGCTCCGAGGGTCGAAAAGATCATGCGCATGTTGGAGAACTTGGCACGCATCTTGTAATCGTCCATCATATCCGGAAGCAGTCCGTTATATGGTACGCTCAGCACCGTGAAGGCTGTGTTGAACAGGCAATACATGACCATGTAGAAGATATACTTAGCAGTCATGGAAGGCGTATTGATGTTCATCCAGATAAGAACGAACGTGATGGCTGATGCGAAGCTTCCGACAAGTATGTAGAATCTCTTGGCCCCGTACTTCGAATGAGTCCTCTCCGTGATATTACCCATTATAGGGTCTGTAATAGCATCCCAGATCTTTCCGACCATCGGGATGGTTCCGGCAAGCGCCGCATTCATTCCCATGGCATCCGTGAGGAAGACGATAAAGAATGCATTGATGATTACAAAGCATCCTCCTCCGAATATCTCACCCACACCGTAAGTCAGTCTGTTAAAAAAGCCGTACCCGGGCTTTCTGCCTGCGATTTCCTCTTTCATTTTGTGTTCCCTCTCCGCGATATATCAAAACCACTGCATTAATGTATTTATATTAGCATAGTCATGACCGTTAAATCCAAAACAAAGCTATATGGCCGTACGCCGAAGATGCGGCCACAAAAGTTCTCAGTACTGATGAAGTTTTACATCGGGCCTTTATCGCGAAGAAAGCTGTTCCATTCTTTGAGCCTGCACTGCGCCGGACTGATCAGACCACCGCCCTTTCCGTCAAACAGCCGGAACTTATTGTTCTTTTTGCTGATCGCCGGCCAATACTGCATGCCGGTTCCGTTAGGATCCCCTGTTTTCACGAAATTTGCCACATAGTCCGCCATCTCGTCCTTGAGTCTGCGGTCGTTCTCATCGAAAGGACGCCAGCTCTTGTCAAAATTGCCGAACATATACCACAGGTCAGCAGCATGGTAGGCTTTGAACCTGTCTCCCGGCGGAGTCTTATCGAACATGTAGCCCCATACCGGCGATTGCCCGCGTTTCGCATGCAGCTTCCCAAGACTGAGCGCAAGATCATATATCAGATAAGGCATGAAATCCTGCGATGTTACACCTGCTATTATCGGAACATCAAGATAAGTATTTTCCTTCATTATC
>JAFRGQ010000023.1 GCA_017433725.1 Lachnospiraceae bacterium | reverse complement strand
CTTGATGAAATGATCCTTCTTCTCTTCCGGAGTAAGCAGCGCACGGGCCATTGACTGCTCGATCCGAACAAGCCACGGATCGAGCGTGTACGTCACAAACTCCCGCGACATGTTTTCAATGTTGCTGAAACTGCTCTTCTCAAGATCACCGATCATATGAGGCGGCACACGGAATATCCTCGCAATCTCATCGACCTGGAACTTCCTCGTCTCAAGAAACTGTGCCTCGTTCGGTGAAATGGATATAGGTGTGTATTTGACGCCTTCTTCAAGTACGGCGATCTTGTTTGCGTTATGACTTCCTCCGAATGTCTGCGTCCATGAGTCACGGAGCTTCGCAGGGTCTTTAAGGACTCCGGGATGCTCAAGCACCCCCGAAGGCGCAGCTCCGTTTGCGAAGAACTTCGATCCGTATTCCTCTGTTGCGATGGCAAGTCCGATAGCGTTCTTTGCCATTGCGATCGGTGAATAGCCGACAAGTCCGTCAAAGCCAAGACCCGGAATATGAAGCACGTCAGTTGGAGACAGCCTTACCGTCATATCATTTGTGCTCATGGTCTTTGCATCTTCGGTGCTCCTCGTGTACTCGTAGTAGAGTTCCCCGTTACTATCACGGTCGACATTCATACGGTCCGGCATCAGCGGATATAGTCCGACCACCTCGCCTTTGCCGTTTCGGATAATCTGCGCGTAGGCATTCCCCCATAGCAGCAGATGTGTCATCATCGTTTCCCGGAAAACAAAAGAGGTCATCTCTGCATTCGGTTCGTCATGAAGAAGGAAATACAGTTTGTTTTCTGTATCCTTCTCCTTACCTCCCGAGTCCGTATATCTGTACAGATGCAGTGGAAGTCCCGCCACAGCTTCTGACAGGATACGGACGCAGCAGTAAACTGCCGTCATCTGCATCGATGTCCTCTCATTCACAAACTTTCCGCTTGTGCTGCCGCCCAGGAAGAAGCTGAACGCACTTCCCGAGGTTCTGTTTTCTGGCTTATCTCTTGAATTGAATAGTCCACTGAAAAGTCCCATATCCACCTCCAAAATCGCATCAAAAAAGCACCTCCGAAGAGATGCCTGAAAGCTCATATAATCCGTATCTTTTAGTTCAGCAAAGTCCGTATCGGTTCACATTCTCCGAGGCAGACCTCCATGCCGATTTTCATTGCAGCATATACATCATTTTTCTCACCGCCATGCCTCAGCACCGCATTTTCTATATCCTCTTTTACCCAGCCTCTTTCTCCGTTATTTTCTCTTGCATATCTTTTCATGCAGTCATCCACGATCATTTCAAGTGTCCTTTTCGTAAGCATATTTATCCTCCTTTCGAGCCGCTATCCTCTGGGAATTAGCAGTATACACACGCTGTCTACCCATTTCAACCGCTTCTCAAAAAAAGGGATTTTATTGTCGGACTTAGTGCTTTTTTTGTAGGAGTTCGGTATTCCGTACATTAAAAAACAAGAAGTCCGCGCTCGTCATAAACAGATACTCCGCTGTCATTTCCACACCTAATCGCACGGTCACGTGCCATGATAGTGGCAACAGCTCCGTCTATTTTCTCTGTCGATTTCTCTTTGTCTGCCTTAATGTTTCCTGCCGGGTCCTGCCGGATGAATATGTTGTCCATGTTCCACCG
>JAFRGQ010000022.1 GCA_017433725.1 Lachnospiraceae bacterium | reverse complement strand
GATACCTGTATTTCTCCAGCAGCCTCTGCGCCAGAAGCGTCTTGCCTGTATGGGATGCGCCGGTGATCAAAATTATCATAGTCTTCCTTCTGCTCCTCAGTCCATATCAAAGAGATTTCTGCATGCAATACATGACGTGCCCTTTCGGATAATCTTCAAGCAGGCCGGTCACTTTTTCATAGCCGTTCTTTTTGAAAAATCCCACGTTCCAATCATATGCTTCAATAAACATAACGTCAGCGCCGTTTTCCTTTACCTCCCGCTCTAACTCGGCAAGGAGCCCGGAACCGATCCCCTGATCACGGTAATTATCTTCCACCCAGAGAGCGTCAATATCCGTGCCGTTCCAGCCGTCAACACCACCGACAAATCCGGCAATGATCCTTCCGTTTTCGTCCACGATTTTTTTGCTCAGAGGGATATAATCATGCTCGCGAGGCGCAATGGCGCTGTCATATTCGCGCAATTTGCCGGAAAGGATCTCAGCGTCCTCTTCGCCGCCGCGCCTGATCTCATATTCGCCGGTGTTTGAGGGAATATAATTCTCGGCCGCGCGGTCAAGCCGTTTTGTAAGCATATAGTGCTCATGCCCCTTCGGCACATCTGTCATCGTATCGTTGAGCATATAACCGTGTTTGTCGTATAACGGTCTTGCCTGCCAGTCAAAGGTTCCGACCATTGCGAGATAGCAACCGTGTTCCCTTGCTTCACGCTCAGCCTCACGGATGAGCGCGGAGGCCATTCCCTGTCCGCGAAACTCTTCTTCCACCCACAGGTCATAGATCGAAGCCGTCCCCAGACCGTCTACGGACAAAACGCATCCGCCGAGGAGGTTCCCGCTTTCATCGGCGATCACATAAACAAATTCTTCTTCCGCGTCTTCTTCCGGCTGCGCTGTCGCGTTAAAAGCATCACCTGCCTGTTCTTCGATAAACTCACGATCGTCTTCTGAGCAAGGCATCATTTCGAATACCATTTCTGTTTCCTCCACAAATCCCGATCTATTGTCATCAAACTGCGATCCCGAAAAAGGATCGGGGGTCGGAACCGGCGTTCCCACTTCGATCAGGTTCCCGTCGGGGTCGTAGAAACGTATCACCTTCTGTCCCCAGCTGTGGGTCATCAACCGGTTTACGTATTTTACATCCGGATAATACTTCTCCAGCCTCTCCGCGAACCCTTCGATATTTGTCTCCTCAAAATAAAGCTCGCAGGCATTATTCTCCGTAACGATCTCCCGGCCGAGAAACTCTTTCCAGTATTTCTCCTCCTGCAGGACGAGCCCTTCCGTGAGGATCATATTCCCGTCATTGTCAAGGACAAGCTCAAGGCCGAACAGGTCATGATAAAACTGTCTGGACCTTTCAGCGTCTTTCACAACGATCAAAACATTCTTCAGCTTCATCTTATCATATCCTTATAGATGCGCATTATTTCACGATCTCTCTTTCTCAATCACCATATCCGTCTCTCCGGAACAGATCCCTATATATTGTTCACGATACAGTTCTGCTTGTCTCGGTTCTTGTCATCAATGCGACTGTCTCCACATGCCTGGAGACGTTGCTATGAATGTCAATGGTAAAGCTGAATTAATTATGATAAAATTCGTTATACAGAACAAATCTATAAACTGAAATATATCTTGATTTCAGTTTTGATATCGTATCTGCTGTTCTATGATCATCGGATACCGAATCAATGCTTCTCCGTCTGTTGCCTCTTTGTGCATATCTACGGCTGTAATCTGAGAATTCTCATATGTTCTGTAATAGTAAATTCCCCGATCCATGTTACAGCAGGAAGAATATACGGTTATCT
>JAFRGQ010000021.1 GCA_017433725.1 Lachnospiraceae bacterium | reverse complement strand
GCGCCTTCCACTGCGCATGTCTGCGATCCGCCGGAGGCTTTTATTCTTCATCGCGAGATTGTACTCACGATGAAGCCAGATTTCACTTTGCGCGCGTATCTCACGACTGAAGTCACGAGTATTGCGCGATGAAGAATAAAAATAGCACTCGTAGTATGCGAACAGGGGCAAAATCAATCGGATTACGTGGAGGTAAAAAACAATGACCATAGAAGAAATGAAAGCCCGCAAGCAGGCTCTCGGTCTCACCAACCAGGACATCGCGACACTTACGGGAGTACCGCTCGGTACAGTGCAGAAAGTATTCGCCGGAATCACGACCTCCCCGCGATACGGGACAGTACTCGCACTGGAAAAAATATTGGGGGATGACAATGTTCTGATGCAAACCGCGCCGGATGAGGAAAGCGCGAAAGAGAGCATCAGGGAGGATCTGAAGCGGGAACTGGTCATGTATGCCAGGCTGATGGATGAGAAGGGACTGGCCAACACGATGGAAGGAAACCTCTCCATCTACGACCGTGCGCATGACTTCCTTTACATTACCCCTTCCGGCACAAGAAAGTCTCTGCTCGATGAGAGCATGATCGCTGTTATGCACGGTGACCGGCAGATTGACGGAACTCTTAAGAGATCGAGCGAATATCTGCTTCACCTGGCAGCTCTCAAAAATCGTCCGGATGCAAATGCAGTTGCACATCTCCACGCCCCATATCTCACTGCATATGCCTACTGCGGTAAGAGTATAAAAGTGAATTGCTCTACGACATTTGCCCTGCTTTTTGAGGAAATTCCCTGCCTGCCGTACGGAATGCCGGGAACCGTCCGCATTGCGGAAGGAATCGACGAAGCGATCGCGGAGCACGACCTGATCCTGCTTGGCAACCATGGGGCAGTGGCTGTCGGTGCGGACATCGAGTATGCCGTAAGCCTTGTAGAAGCCGCGGAAGAAGTTCTGAAGATTTACAGCATGGCAAAGCAGATAGGAGAGGTCGTTGATATTGATCCCGATGACCTTGAGGAACTTATGGAGAAGCACCCGTCCAGCCGCAGAAATCGTATGAGGAGAAGGCTTGAGTGATTTTCGGCGCAGAAGGATTTAAAGAAGTACAACTATAGACATAAGATAATGCTTGCTGTAACAGCTTCATGAAAGCTCGGAACAAAAGAATGTAAAGCAGTACAACTATAGACATAAGATAATGCTTGCTGTAACAGCTTACTGAAAGGCTCGCACAAAGGATTTTATTCAGTACAATTTTATAAGTGACATGTTTGTACATTGACTTTTCACACATTTCCGCTATTATAAAAATGCGCTATATCCGAAATAGGTCGGAACAGCAGCAGGGAGGAAATTGAATATGAAAAAAAAGTATGATCTGCTTACGCTCGTACAGCTGGCAATGCTGATTGCCATCCAGCTGGTCATGAAAGCAATCGGTCTCGGCAGTGTCCCCGTAGGTCCGCTCTATATGAGCTTCCTGACACTTCCGATCGCAGTCGGAGCCATATTGATCGGACCGGCAGCAGGTGCAGTTCTCGGAGCAGTCTTCGGTGCCGTCAGCTTCTATGATGCAATTACCGGCGGTTCCGTTATGACATCGGCTCTCTTCCAGGTAAGCCCGGTCAACACATTTGTCCTTTGTGTTGTGACCCGTGTACTTATGGGATTCTGCACAGGACTTGTATTTGCAGCTGTGAAGAAGCTTGACAAACATCACACATGGAGCTATTTCGTGGGATCGATCAGCGCTCCGCTTCTCAACACACTGTTCTTCATGGGCTACATCGTTCTGGTATTCTACAACACCGATTTCGTTCAGGGATTGGTAGCATCGAAGGGTGCATCAAATCCGCTCATGTTCGTCGTTTTGCTCGTCGGTGTGCAGGGTATTATTGAGGCGGCTGCCTGCGGAGTGCTTGGAGCAGTGATCTGCAAGGCTCTCTCGGTGGTGCTTCGCAACCAGGTGAGAACCATAGGGGCATAAAAATCTATGATATAATGAAGGCTGTCACTAAGCAAAAGCTCAATGTGACAGCCTTCTTTCTTTTAGAAGTGTCTTCTGGGCAATGGAAATTTCTCAGAGCCGCCCATGTCTCGGCAAGAATGCAAGGCATTCTTGATTTCTCCTGTTAACGTTTTTTGCAGGCATTTTGTGTTGTTAACTCAAACTTCCCACTTCATATCTACAATACAGTCGATATCATTAAAAATGCAATCGGAGCGGCGTCGTCGAGCGGCCGGTACTTTAAATTTTCAAGCGTAAGCGCCGAAAATTTATTAGTACCGCTGCCAGCGAGACCGAGCGCAAGCGTCCCGACGATGCATTTTTTAATGATGAGACTGATAAGGAACGGCATGTGGGAAGTTTTAGTTGTTAATTACTCCGCGACATGAAAGCTTGCGATATACTCCGTACCTGCCGGCACCTCGATGCCCGGATCTGAGATAAAGAATTCACACGTGCGGCCTTCCTCCTCCATGCCTTTCAGGAAATGGCACAGAGCGATGCCCATATCAATCTTCTGAATATCCCAGCCATCCTCGCCTACATATCCCCGGCTGTGCTTTTCGTAGAAATGCACATCATTTCCGGCGATCACTATGCGCCAGGGCTGTTTATTGACAGCGGAGGGTGCCCATCTCACGATTTCGAGGGCATTTGCAAATGTACCCGAGCTCTCCTCGCTGAGAGGTTCCGCAAAAGTGTCGGCGTAGAAAAGCTCTTCAAACGGAAGCCTGCTGTCCGCCTTGACTGCCTTCCTCATCATACCCTCGCGTATGGACAACTTTTTGGCAGGATATCCGAGAGGGCTTATACACGGCATGACTTCATTTTCCTCGAGCTGCATGGCACGCTCAAATGCCGGGCGGTCCATAGTCCCTGCAATCCATGTCGTTCCGATTCCTTTGGACTGAGCGTAGAGGACGATATTTTCAAATGCATACCCGAACGCCTCCTCCGCATGCGGCGCTTTCTGCAGTTTTCCTGCGATGAAAGCGTCCGTTCCGGAAATGACCGGGGTCGAGAGACCGTTCTTCTTAGCGCTCATCACCTTCCATGTGATAGGCAGGTTGTAGGGGTTGGTGGTGGTATATGCGTGTTGCATGATGTCCATAACCGTTTCTTTGTCCGGCGCTTTTCCGTCAAATGTCCGCACGCTTCTGCGAGATTTTACCAGTTCTAACGTATTCATTTTCATTCCTCCTTTTGAGAGATATAGACTCTCGGAATCTCTAAGCCGCATAACTACTGGCTCTCAGAGATTCTGTTTTATAAATTCCCCCACTTTTTCTGCAGAAAACAGTTGACATAGGGACTGAAATGTGCGGCGCGCCTCGCTTACAATGCCTCGCG
>JAFRGQ010000020.1 GCA_017433725.1 Lachnospiraceae bacterium | reverse complement strand
CATCATTCCCGAACATGGATGAAAATGCCGAAGCATCCATCCCGGACGACGCGCCTCCCATACCGGTCGCTCCGCCCATACCGGCCGCTCCGCCCATGCCGCCCATCGATGAGCCCGCAATGGCAGCAGCTGTCTGGGATGTATCAAATTCCATATCCAGAATGTTTTCCTTAGTAAGCTCTTTCGTCGTATCTTTGATCACGACTTCCAGATTCTTTCCCGCATTGGTGATCGTCGTCGATGTCACGCTCGTGGTAAGTCTCTGACTGATCTCCGCATAAATCTGAGCGACAGTCAGACCATACTTCATGGCCTTATCCTTGTCTATCACCAGATGAAGTGTCTGTTCACTTTCCTCCGTTCCGTTGGAAACATTGTCAAAGCCTTTAACCTGCTTGACATAACCCATAACATCTTCGCTGATATCCTCGAGCATCTCAAGGTCATTGCCGTATACATTAATCGTCAGACCGGAGGACATGAGTGTTGACATATCGCTCATACCGCCTGTCGAGACTGTAATCTCCGAATCAAAATGTTCCGTGGCCTTCTGAATTCTCTCCACCAGCTCCTGCATGGACGAAGAAAATGCACCTGACTCCGGAGTTACATAGCAGATATAGGAGCCGTACACATCCGAGCTTGCCGAGAAGGAACTGATCAGTCCCGTCGTACTTGCGGCATCCATAACGCCGACTTCTCCCACGCCGTCCACACTCATGATGGCTTCCATGATCTGACCGGCCTTTTCATGAGATACCTCTCTGGTATCCTCCTCCGGCGTGACAATCGAAACCTGTATATCATCGCCGTTCATTTCCGGAAGTACAACGATACCCATCGTTACAAGACGTATGACGCACAGGATCAGCAACACGATAGCGGTAGCCAGAGAAAGCAGTTTATGCTCAAGACACCAGGACAGCGTTTTGCCGTAAACATCCTGAATTTTGGTGATTGTGCTGTTCTCTTTCGGCTTCATCTTGTGGAGCAGTGTACTGGATGCAGCCGGAACAACGGTCATAGCTACAACCAGAGATGCCACAAGGCAGAACGAGATGGACATACCCATCGGTACGAGCAGCTCATGTACCGTTCCGGATGTGAAGACCATCGGGAAAAAGACGCAGATCGTCGTGACCGTTGACGACGTGATGGCGCCGGCAACCTGTTTTGCTCCCTGCACTGCGGCTCTGGGAGCGGTCATTCCGTGTCCTCTCAGTCTGAATATGTTCTCAATAACTACAATCGAGTTGTCTACAAGCATACCTATGCCGAGAGACAGGCCGGATAATGTCATGATATTCAGTGACAGATTCGTGAAATACATCAGAACAATTGCGAACAGGACAGACAGCGGTATGCTGATTGCGACCAGTATCGTAGGTCTGACGTCTTTGAGGAAAATAGCAAGGATAACGATTGCAAGCGCAGCACCGAGTACCATGCTTTTAACAATATCGTTTACAATCAGAGTGATATAGGCACCCTGATCCATCATAACACTGACATGCAAACCGACATCTCTCTCCTCCAGCTCCGATATAGCGTCACGGACCCCTCTGGAGACGGCATTCGTACCTGCCGCAGAACCTTTATAAATACTGAGAACGACTGCCTGCTCTCCGTTCAGTTTGGCATAACTTTCGTCCGCATTGTCCTCGACCGTAACATCCGCTACATCACTCAGCCGGACCGTGCCGATTTCATCCATGTCGACGAGCAGTGCATCGGCAATCTCATCACTTGTCTCGAATTCATCTCCGATGCGCAGCATCCAGGAGTCATCATTTGCATCATCGATATAGCCCGCCGGCATCGAGAAGTTCTGAGCATAAATCATCTGTGAGAGCGTGGATGCTTTCAGAAGCGCGTCTGCATTTGCATTCTTAAGCGCTGTCTCACGGGCAGACTCATACTGTTCTCTTGCCGCTTCAAGCTGCGTCTGTGCAGTTGCCAGCTGTGTCGTAGCAGTTGAAAATGCAACCGCCGCATCGAGCTGTCCCTGTGTCAGGGAAGCAAATGCGCTCTCAAGCCCCTCAAGCATGGCCGGAATGTTATCTACAACATCCTGCAATCCGACCAGCCCGTTCTGTATTTCAGTGATTACGTCTCCTGACGAACCGGTCGTATCGACCTGCGGCATGGCTCCTAAAATAGAATAAATCTGCGGAATCAAATCCGCCACACGGGAGACAGCAGACATCAGACTGGCAATCGAACTTCCGTCATACAGCTCTGCTGCATCTGTAAGTCCGGATTGTGCGAGTTCTATCTGCTCGCGAAGATGATTGACATCCACATAAGAAGAACCTTGATAGAGAGATATCCCCATATTCACAAGGGCTGTCTGCAGATCCTGCTGTGCAGCGCCTAAATCAGCGCCTGCCTGGTTTGCGTCTGCTACTGCCTTGTTGAACTCATCCTGCAGATCCGCAAGCTCCGGCTGCACTTGCGCTGCCACAGTCATCATCGTGGAAACGAGCTGCGCATAGGCCTGCTGAGCATTGACATAATCAGTTCCGGCAGCAATGACTGCCTGTATTGCCTGTCCTATCTCTGCCTGCATTTCCGGTGTAACTGTATCGCCGGCTGCGTTGAAAGCATCCGACAGTTCATTGTATGCATTGATTGCTTCACGCAATCCGACGGAAGAATCATTCACAGCTATGCCTGCTTGTTGAATCTCTTCCGCAAGCTCAGGCTGTATCTGAGAGTATCCGCCAATCAGTTCATTTGCAATTGCCTCGTAAATCGACTGGGCGTTTAATACAGCATAATAAGAATAGACTATTTTTGAAGCAGCATTTGAAAATGCATCTCTTACATCCGCACCTGCTTCCGCCATGGCGTAATCAACTTCCGCAGAGATCTGATCGAGTATATTACCAAGCTCGCTGAGCTGATTATAAGTGTCGACGAGTCCATCCTGCAGAGAGGCAGCTAACTGATCCGCATTTCCGGTAAAAGCACCGAAAAGTCCCGATGCAAGAGTCTCACCGAATGATTTCTCCTGTTTTTCAAGTTCGGCCTGCCCGTCATCCACCTGCTTCTGAGCATCGCGCAGTGCTTTTCTGGCATCTTCAAGCGCATTATTCGTCTTGATAAGGATCCTGTCATTCAGATCATTAATCTTTCTCTGATTTAGTTCGACCTGTACAGTCTTTTCTACAAGGCCTACCTCTGTGATCGATGCAACGCCATCCTGGCGCTCGACATATGGCACGAAATCATTTTCAATATAATCGGAAAGATCATATATATCATATCCTTCCCGCTCGACCGCAATATACATAGTAGCGATCATGTCCATGCTGATTTCGAGGATTGTAGGTGTCTGAGCCGTATCCGGAAGATTTCCGGATACCTGATCAACAGCGCTTGATACTTTTACCATGGCGCTGTCCATATCCGTTCCGTCCTCGAACTCCAGCTGGACAAGTGAAAAATTCTCTGAGCTTACCGATAATACATTGGATACATTTGACACTGTACCGAGAGCGTTCTCCATCGGCTCGCTTATCTCGGCTTCTACTTTCTCGGGACTCGCTCCGGGATATGTTGTTATAATCATCAGATAAGGTAGCGAAATCTGTGGAAGCAGATCCATAGACATACGTGTCACCGAAATAAATCCGAGAACGATGACGACGATGACCGCGACCAATACCGTGAACGGTCTTTTTACACTGTATTTCTCCATAAATTATACCTGTTCAGAGTTATCTCTATTTTAAACGACCTCTGCTTTAAGCAACCTCTGCTTTGATCAACCTGTGCTTTGAACAGTCTCTCCTTTAGCTGCCTCTGCTTTGAACAGTCTCTCCTTTAAGCAGCCTCTGCATAGAGTAACTTCAGTTTGAATATTTTGCATTACTTTCCGGATTGATGTTTTTTATTTTCTACATTCTCAAATGCGATCAGCAGCATAGTATTTAACTCATTTAGCTTCTTCAGATTTTCAATTCCGAACTCACCAATGACTTCATATAAATAATCAGCTGACATGCTTTGACATACGCGCCGTTTAGTCTCACCGTCATCCGTGATCGAAATTAAAGTCTTCCTATGGTCATTGATATCTGCTTTACGTTCTATGAGTCCCTCCTTCTCAAGTGTACGAAGGAGCCTCGATACTGCTTGCGGTGAAAGCCCCGTATAGCGGACAAAATCAGATACTGCGACTTCACGTGTATCGCCGTTTTTTGAAATGATGCACTGCAACTGCTGCAAAATCTGAAAATGACATTTAGGCGCATCCTTTAGAGCGTCCTGCAGCCCGCGCGCAGCGACTTCCGAAACCTTGGATGCCGTTATAAAGAATTCCGATAAAACATGTTCGCTTTGAGATGTGGTTCCCATATATCCTCCGGAATATTTCACAAAGTTAATATTTAACACATGTTAACATTCAGAATATAATTGTACTATATCCGTGTGCTTTTACAAGTTAAATCAAAAAATTTTCATACTTTTCGTTGAGGAAAATTCTTCGAATAAAAGAAGTTAAGAATACTATCGAATAAAAGAAGTTAAGAATACTATCGAAGCTTTTAATTTGGACTTGAAGGAAAAGAAAAAACTCCGAATCTTCTGATCCGGAGTTGAAGGCGACACCCGGAATCGAACCGGGGATAAAGGTTTTGCAGACCCGCGCCTTACCGCTTGGCTATGTCGCCAGAGTGACCCCAAGCAGGTTCGAACTGCTGTTACCGCCGTGAAAGGGCGATGTCTTAACCACTTGACCATGGGGCCATATTTTGTTTAATTTTTTAAACAAGCTCCCCGAGTAGGGCTCGAACCTACAACAACTCGGTTAACAGCCGAGTGCTCTACCATTGAGCTATCGAGGAATAATGAAAGTGCTACGCACCCTCAAAACCGCACATACAATTTCTTACATTATATAGCATAAAGACTATTGAGTCAATAATGCTTTTCAGTCGGAAGCCGGTCAACTGCTTGCCGTCTTCCAACTATCGCTTCGAAAGCGGGTCATTCGACGTTCACTTCGTTCACGTCTTCATGTCTTTGCTCCCGAAACATTCTTTCAGTCGGAAGCCGGTCATTCATCGCTCGCCTCGCTCGCGATTTCATGACATCTGTTTCACAGATGCCCGGCCAGTCCTGTCATCGACCCCGTGAGCAAGCTCACGGCTCT
>JAFRGQ010000019.1 GCA_017433725.1 Lachnospiraceae bacterium | reverse complement strand
TCATGTACTTGAGACTAGCTCTTTTGCTCTTGGAGATGTAAAATCACTTGTAATTATGGATATCGTTGTAGAACTGCTGGATGGTTCAATCATCAATCTTGAGGTCCAGAAGATTGGCTATGACTTCCCGGGTGAACGGGCAGCCTGTTATGCATCTGATCTCACACTTCGCCAGTACGCCAGGGCAAGGCGCGATGCCGCCAAAAGGTCATCTGAGGAACCCGGTCATAAGTTCAGCTATCACGCTATCCATCCTGTCTACACGATTGTGCTCATCGAAAAAAGTCCAAGTCTCTTCCTAAGATTCCCTGATCAATATATACATCGATTCTCTCAGAAATCAGATACCGGTCTTTCCATGGAACTGCTGCATAACTACATCTTCATCCCACTTGACATCTTCCGGAAGAAACATCAAAATGAAAATATATCCACGGGACTGGATGCATGGCTCACGTTCCTCAGCACAGAAGAACCGGATGAAATCATGCGTCTGTGTGACGCGTTTCCGTTCTTTAAGGATATTTACAGGCATATTTACGAGATATGTCAGAACACGGAGGATGTTATGGGGATTTTTTCAGAGGCGCTTGCGGAACTGGATCGAAATACAGTAGATTATATGATTGATGAGCTGAAGAGAAGTAATGAGCAGCTTCAAGGCGAGAAGAAGCAGCTCCAGGACGAAAATACGCGGCTGAAAGAAGAGCTTGATAACATGAGAAAGCAGCTGCGCGAACAGAAATAATAAAAAGTTGTCCGGAAGGTATTGAAGATGGATTCCAAACTATTTGTAAAAGCAATCACAAAATTCCTGAGCGGGCTCATTCTTGTTGGTCTGCTCCTGTTTCTTCCGGCAGGCACATTCGCATATCCGCAGGGATGGCTCTTGATGGGCATCCTTTTTGTACCCATGTTCATTGCCGGGCTTATCATGATGAAGAAAAGCCCGGAACTGCTGCGGAAGAGACTGAATGTCAAGGAGGAGCAGGCGGAGCAGAAGGCCGTCATAGCTCTGAGCGGGCTGATGTTTCTGGCTTCGTTTATTGTTGCAGGTCTGAACTTCCGATTTGGCTGGATCCGGCTTCCTCTTTGGGTATCGTACGCCGCAGCTCTTCTTTTCCTGGCAGGTTATGTGCTTTATGCCGAGGTGCTGCGGGAAAATGTCTGGCTTTCCCGTACAGTTGAAGTGCAGGAAAACCAGAGAGTCATCGACACCGGCCTCTATGGGATCGTCCGGCACCCGATGTATATGAGTACACTGATTCTGTTCCTTGCGATGCCGCTGGTGCTGGGATCTGTCATCTCCTTTGTCATTATGCTACTGTATATTCCGATTATCGCAAAGCGCATTCGCAACGAGGAACAGGTGCTTGAAAACGGTCTGGAGGGATATGCCGAATACAGGAAGCGTGTCAGATATAAAGTGATACCGTTTGTGTGGTAATAAGAGTTACAGTTTCAGTTGTCTTAGGCTGTAAGATGCTTTCATCCCTGTCGCAGTATGCGCGTGGTTTCATACGTGAAATGAACCCCGGACAAAAGAGGTAGCGAGAATCTGAAAATGCTACTCAGTCCAGAACCTTCAACGGTTTCCATCGCAGGCAATCTCCCGACACCAGATGATAGACTCTCCCTCTGTACTCTCCGCGTATGCTGTCGTTAAAACGGCTCTCCCCGTGACAATGCGCATAGATTACCTGTTCCGCGCCATATTCCTCCGCCATGTCGGTAAAGCCGCTTCTGTCTTCCAGAATATTGGTCGGCGGGTAGTGCAGGAACATGATATACTTGCGGTATCCGTTCGACTTCGCGAGCTCAAAGGATTTTCTCAGGCGCTGCAGTTCCCGCTGCACCAGCTTTTTCGCGTGTTCTTCTGCCTGCTCATCCCAGCCCACAATACGGCCTCGGCGGTCAAGGTAAAATGGCCCTTCGAACGTAAATCCCTTTGTCCCGATCAATGCATAATCCTGATAGGTCTCATAACTGTCCTGAAGAAATGTCAATTCCGGTTGGAATAGTTTATTCAGCAGCGCAGTCTTCTTCGCATCCCAGAACATATCGTGGTTGCCTCTTGTGAGGATTTTCTTACCCGGCAAATCCCTGATGTATTGCAGATCCAACTCACATTCCGAAAGATTCTTTCCCCAGCTGTGGTCTCCCACAAGAACAAGTGTATCATCTGCCGTCACGAGTTTATTGCAGTATTTTCTGAACTTCTCCTCGTGATTTTTCCACACCCGGCCATGAAGTTGACCGGGTGCTTTTAGTACTGATTGAAAATGCAGGTGAAGATCACCGAGTGCATATAGTGCCATTATTATAATTTCCTCTCAATTAAAAAATGCACAAAACACAAAAATAATTTATTGAAATATTTCTACAAAGAATAATATCCCTTAGTATACCCGAGAACAAGCCCTGCGTATAAATGTATTGGGTAAGAATACTTTGCAAACGAAAAGCAGTTTACCCGCCCTATGCAAAAGCAGGGATTCGGTTTGGAAGATGTCAGCTAACGCTGATCCGAATCCCGCGCCAAGTCTCGCGAGCGAGACCTGAATTCAAAGAAAGGAGATAAAAAAGCAGCAATATGAAGAAAATCATCAAATACATTTTAATGTCTCTTGGGGCTGTATTTGTAGTTCTGGTAACAGTTCTCATGCTCAATATCACAGGGGTGATACATGTGATCTCCGGAGGGGGATACGAGATAGAAAGAAGCAGCGAGGATCAGACAATAACCTGCCACGCAGACTCCGACGGGCTTCTATCTGTAAATATTACCGATCCGGGAGAGTATGTCTGGCGTTACGAAACGGAAAAAAGCACAGGGATGCTTGTGGAGGAAGTCGCTGATTTTGACGGATACCATTTTCTGATCAAGCCGGCAAAGTCGGATGGAACCGCCTGTGTTGTGGTCGGCGAGTATGATGATGAGGCAGACAAAGTGGAAAATTCTCTGGGTGTAGTAAAATTCAGGTTTAAGTCCGGTAAAACTACGGAGATACTCGAGGTCAAATATGTGACTGATCTCTCGGATCCTGAAATGAGTGAAAGCAATCAGGCTCCGGAGAACAGCTGAGATACGTGAAGTCAACCATGTGACTGATCAACCGAATCAAGAAATGAGTGAATAAGAGAGCAACTCTGAGTAGCGACCTTTTCTGTGAGGAAGTTAGCCCTGAGAATGACAACATGGCTTGGGATGGAAGGGAATCATACTTGACAAGAAAGGTTGGAAACTGTATAGTGTTAGCTGTAACAAACATTCGAAATAAAACTAGTATTCGAAATAAAACGGATGTGTTTCGGGAACGAGACTTAGAACGTAATCATTAGCCTCACGAAGGTGAGGCATTTCTTAAAATCGATGGTTAGAAATAACTAACCTGAAACGTCTGATAAATGCTTATAATCGGAGGTGCGCAATGAGCGTAGTGATTCTCGGTGGAAATGAGTGTATGGAGAGACAGTACTCAAATGTCTGTCGGAAATACGGATGCAAAGCCAAGGTTTTCTGTAAGCCCTGCGCGGACATGAAAAACAGGATTGGGACGCCGGATCTTCTGATTGTGTTCACGCACACAATCTCCCACAAAATGCTTCGCTGTGCCCTGACCGGGGTATGCGGGGATACGAAGATTGTAAGGTCTCACACCAGTTCTATGAATTCGCTTGAAGCGATTTTGAACGAGCATGCAGTTTCACAGCATAAAGTGAAGACATTTTCTGTGTAAGATTGAGTTTCATTCTTCCGACACGCGCAAGCTCGGTGTCAGAAGGATACTTTTGGCACTGTAACCATATTATCTTTCAGCTCAGTGTTCTTAAGGAGGTTTGACTTATGCCGGAGCAAGTATTGATAGACCATTGTTCGCCGACTCTGGCCGGACTAAAAACCGGGAGTATGTTTCCTGTGAAGGTGGAGCCGGGGCAGGATATTCGCGATGAGCTTCGGCAACTGAACCGGCAATTACGGGATAAGGGGCTTTGCGTTGTGATGCTCCGGAGAACAGATAAAGATGCTCTGGTATATATTTACAGACCGGATCATTTGGAGCGGGATCTGGGTGCTCCCGAGGCGAGGAGGATTCTGGAGTCCAAAGGGTATTGCTGCGGCAGTACGGGGAACTGTTTGGTTCAACTGATTCGGCATATGGAAGAGGATGCGGAATTTCCGCATGAGGTCGGCCTTTTTCTCGGATACCCTCCGGAAGATGTGCGAAGTTTTATGGAGGACTCACGGCGTGGCGTAAAATGCACCGGCTGTTGGAAAGCCTACGGCAATGAAGAGGAAGCGGAGAAGACGTTCAGTAAGTTCAGAAAATGCACAGCGCTATACCGCAGGGAATTATCACGAGGAAAATCCCTCACTCAGCTGGCAGTCCGGACCAGGATATGCAGCGGGCGGGATTATTATAACCAAAAGAAAGGAAAGAAAAGTTATGAGTAAAGTAGCAGTTGTTTATTGGAGCGGAACCGGAAATACGGAGGCGATGGCTTATGCTGTAGAAGAAGGAGCAAAAGACAAAGGCGCTGAGGTATCTTTCATACAGGCAGCAGATTTTTCCGCTGACCAGGTGAGCGAGTATGACGCAATTGCGTTCGGATGCCCGGCGATGGGTGATGAGGTGCTGGAGGAAAGTGAATTTGACCCGATGTTCACTGATGTAGAGGCGGCGCTCTCCGGAAAGAAGATTGCCCTGTTCGGATCCTACGGCTGGGGAGACGGACAGTGGATGCGCGACTGGGAAGACAGATGCCGGGCAGCCGGCGCTGAACTGGTGACGGACAGCGTGACAGCCAATGATGCACCGGGAGATGAGGAAACGGAGCTGTGCAAGGCGCTTGGTGCGGCGTTGACCTGATGTCTTAGTGTGAGATGTTTCGTGCTATAGGCAGTGTGCAACAAGAAGCTTTAGTGGCGGAATATTAAAGGAGATTTGCTATGAGCGATATATGTATTACTGCAGCTGTATTTACAACAGCCCTCGTGCTTTCCAAAGTGAAACGAAAGCTGCTGGATATGGCCGATGAAACAAGAAATGAATAGCAGAGAGCGCTCGAGCAAGCAGCGGATGATGAGAGGAGTTGTCGCATTTAGTGCCGGCAGCTCCTTTTGATTTGTTCTATTGCTTGCCGGTAATGCTCGCGAGGCTGCAAAGAGCTGCTGTGAAGCAGCTAAAAATGCTATTTGTCAGAAAATCCGGTTGCGAGAGCTTGCCCTACCGGTTTCTACAACCCCCCGGGGGGCTTAAAACTCCATCTTCAGCCTGATATAATCTTTATGTATCAGCCTATGTTTCAATTTCCGGAGGAGTATTATCATGAGAAAGAAAATGTTAGGAATCCTTCTCACCGCCTCTTTAGTGCTCGGTCTTACCGCCTGCGGCGGACAGAGCCGGACTCCCGACGCGAATTCCGATGAGCAGACCGCAAGCACGGCTGCAGATACAGAAGGAGCAGCCGGAGATGCTGCGACAGGAGATGCCACTGCCCAAAAGGGTGGGAAGATACTGAGAACAGCGGCTTCATTTGCCTATCCCAGCCTCGATGTACACAAGGAATACTACGGTTGGTACACATCAATATACGGAATCTCGGAAGCCCTTTTTAAGATGGATGAGGACTTCGAGGTCGTCCCCTGCATTGCAAGTGACGCAACAGTAGACGGAAAGACATGGACAATCACTCTGCAGGACGGTGCAGCTTTCTCCAACGGGAATCCGCTGACTGCCGAGATGGTGGTAAGGAATCTTCAAAGAGTGGCGGAAGTCAACGAGAGGTTCGCTTATCTTGGCGGATTTACAATGGAAGCGGTTGATGACAAGACGATCACCATCACAACTCCGGAGATATATCCTACTTTGAAAAATGATCTGGCAAGTCCGGAACTTGGCATGATTGATCTGGACAGCACAAAAGATTTCGATAAGGATCCTGTATGTACGGGTCCGTTTGTGATTGACACATTTGTTCCGGAAGGAGACGTGACAGTCAGGAAGAATGACGCCTACTGGGGCGGTGATGTCAAACTAGACGGTGCGGTCTTTTACTATATGCAGGAAGATGATCCCAAGTTGCTTGCAATGCAGAGCGGAGAGATCGATTGCTATAACAGCGTCTCATCTGCAGCTCTTGAGATTTACAACAAGGAACCCGATAAGTACGATGTCGTCTCCATTCCGGGTGCGCGGCTGCAGTTCTATATTCTGAATGAAAACAGATTGGATGATGCTGTCAGGGAAGCCATCAATCTGACAGTCGATAAGGATAAGATTGCCGGTTATCTCTCCGGCACAGTTTCGGCGGCGGTAGGTCCCTTCAGCACAAATGCCGATTACGGTCAGGTCACCGTTCCACCTGTTGATACGGAGAAAGCGAAAAAGCTGTTTGAAGAGGACGGCTACACACTTTCGAAAGACGGCTTCTATGAAAAAGACGGCAAAAAGTTCGTCATCAGTATCGCATATTATCCTGCGAGATCTCTCGATACACTCGCGCTCTTGATTCAGGAGCAGCTAAGAGATATCGGAGTCGATTCCACGATTACATCCTATGAGGACCCGGATGCGACATATATTGCTACAGGCGATTTTGATCTGGCGCTCTACTGCATGATTGCGGATAAGGCAGGCGACCCGCTGTACTTTATAGATTCGACGCTCGCTGAGGGAGCTTACTATGACTGCGGCGGATTTGACGATGACCATTGTCAGGAGCTGATAGAGAAGCTGAGATTTGAAGTCGATGAAGATAAGAGGGCTGAGCTTGCAAATGAGATCGTGCAGATTGCGATTGACGATAATGCATTTGGCTATGTCGGTCTCTTCAACCATACTACGGTTCTGAAAAAGGGAATGACGGGATTCGCGGAGAATATACCGTTCGATTTCTACGGAATTGATGCGAAGACGGATATTGGGTAAAACAGTCAGGATATTTTCATTTAGAAAATGCAAAGTGACTGAATCGGTGCAGTGACGGATATTGGGTGAAGCAGTCCGGATATTTTCATATTTAAAATACAAAGTGACCGGATTAGTGCAGTGACGGATATTGGATGAAATAATCCGGAGTTCTAAATATTGCAATGAAACAGTCTGAAGATACCAAATTTTTAATAACTAATATATTCAGAAAAATAGCCGAAACGATCTTGCTCTTGATCATTTTGAGTCTTCTGGTATTTGCTTTGATGTATATCGCCCCCGGTGACCCCGCCGAAAAGAGGCTCACCTCTCAGGGAACGGCGATCACCAAGGAGGTACTGGAAGCGGAAAGGGCAAGGCTTGGGCTTATGCGGCCATTCCTCGTAAGATACGGGGAATGGCTTTTTGGGATTATTCGGGGGGATTTCGGAATCTCCTTCAAGGACGATATGCCTGTCGCGCCAAAGCTTGCCGCCGGACTTCATAAGACTCTGATACTCTCATCCGCAAGTCTGATTTTGTCCCTTCTTGTCTCTTACCCTCTTGCCATATGGTCCGCTTTTCGAAAGGGCAGAGTGTCGGATCATATCGTGAGGGTGCTTTCGTTCATCGGAAATTCCATGCCGAATTTTCTCATTTCCGTGCTTCTCATGTATGTCCTGTGCATACAACTCAGACTCTTTCCTGTCATCGCGGACGGAAGCCCTGCAAGCCTGATTCTGCCTGTCCTGTCTCTCTCAATCCCTATGAGCGGTCGGTTCATCCGGCAAATGCGCTCTGAGTTCATCGACCAGTTGAATGAGGATTATGTGACAGGTATGAGAATGCGGGGCGTTAAGGAGCGGTACGTGGCAGTCAATATTATCAGAAATTCGCTCGGTCATATTTTGACAATCGTGGGTCTGCAAGTCGGTACGCTCATGGGCGGCAGCGTTGTCATCGAGACGATATTCAGGTGGCCGGGGCTCGGGAAACTGGTCATGGACTCCATAAACAGCAGGGATTATCCGGTGATCATGGGATTTGTCATCATAATGGGAACGATTTATATCGTGATCAATCAGCTGACGGATGTGAGTTATCATGTGCTGGATCCCCGCGTGTGAGATGTTACGGAGAAGAAATACACCGCTCCGGCGACAATGTAAGGCAGGCCGGCAGACGACCTGAGCCGAAAAGAAAACTGCTCTGCATTTGAATGATTGTGTATATGAGTAGAAAAAAACAGAGATTAAGAATGCAAATATATATAGCAGCCGCATTTGTATTCCTCCTCCTTGCAGCGGTGATCCTTGCCGGGAAGATTGCTCCGAATGACCCCTATCGGACAAATGCAACTTTGATCCGGCTTGCTCCCTGCCGTGAGTACCCGTTCGGCACCGATAATCTTGGCCGGTGTGTGTTCTCACGTGTGCTTTTCGGCGGGCGGACGACGATAGCGGCCACCTTCTTCCTGGTGGCGATCTCATTTGGGATCGGTACATTTATAGGGATTTTGTGCGGATTCTACGGAGGAATATTTGACCGCATTTTCATGAGAATCGCGGATATCTTCCTGTCGTTCCCTCAGATGGTAGTCGCGATTGCAGTTGCCGGAATCCTGGGAGGAGGCATGGCGGGAGCGATGGTCGCACTTGGGATTACGATGTGGGTGGCGTTTGCGAGGCTTGCGAGAAGCCACACCATTTCAATCAGAAATGAGCCGTATATTATGACTTCCATTCTTGCAGGCAAGGGCGGAGTTTACATCATGTTCAGGCACATTCTGCCTAACATACTTGCACCGGTGTTGACAAATGCACTCACGCAGATCGGTACCACCATGATCGGACTTTCCGGTCTTTCCTTTCTGGGGCTCGGAGTTATCCCCCCGACTGCGGAATGGGGTTCGATGATCAGCGAGGGCAGGGCTTATATCCAGATTGCTCCGTGGACAGTTCTGTTTCCGGCTCTCGCGACGATAGTCACAATCACGCTTTTTAATTATCTTGGGGATGCGGTGATGGAGTATAGGAACGTGTGATATCCCGCTCGGTCTCGCCGGCAGCGGTACTAAGAATTTTTCGGCGCTGTTGGCTTGAAAAATTCAAGTATCGGCCGCCGGGCGACGCCCTCCGAGGCGTTCTTGATTGATGTCGCCTGTGCGATAGGAATGGGGTGGGAAGTATAAGTATGGAAGATAATCAGTACGGATCTAAAATAAATAAACATGCTTTGCGCATTACAGACCTAACTGCCGGTTACGGCGAGGACTCCCCTGTTCTTCAAGGTATCAGCCTCTCTTTGGAAAAGGGGCAGATCTTATGCATGGTGGGGGAGAGCGGCAGCGGCAAGACCTCCGTCATAAGAGCGATCACAGGATGGGAAAACTTGCAGGTTCGGGAGGGGAGCATAGAAGTATGGGAAAATGACATTTCCCACCTCTCCTTTAAGGAAAGACGTAAGCTACTCGGAAGAACAATCGGTTATATTCCGCAGAATCCGGCGGGATCTTTCAATCCGATCAGGAAATACGAACCGCAGATCCGGGAAATGCTGGCAAGCCATGACATTCGGTATGTGAGAAGTGAGGTGGAGGAGGCATTTGCGCGGATGGGACTGGACAGCCCGGCAAGCCTGCTTGGGAGCAGACCCTACGAGCTGAGCGGCGGAATGAATCAGAGAATAGTCATCGCGGCGGTCATGCTGCTTGAACCCTCCATTCTGCTGTGCGATGAGCCGACGAGTGCGCTTGACGTGATGACTGCCAACCTTGTCAAAGATGAATTTCTGAGGCTCAATAAGGAGCATGGAACCAGTATCTTGATGGTGACACATAACCTGGGTCTGGCAAATATCATGGCAGACAGTATAGCAATCATGAAACGCGGCAGGATTGTGGAGAGCGGGGATACAGAGAAGGTGATGTGTAATCCGACGGATGATTACACAAAGAGCCTGATTGGAGATATTTTTAATCTCTGACGCAGAATTCTTGTGACGAGAGTTTATGATGAATGTGATAAATGAAACTTGTCTCAGACATGATAGAGTAAAAATGGGCGGTAAAAATCTCATGGTTCTGTTAGAAGGAAAAAATCTTACAAAAAAATATAAGAATAGAGAGCGGGAGACAGACGCCTTGCGGGACATTTCCTTTTATTTGAAAGAGAAGGAGTTCCTCGGAATTGTGGGAGAAAGCGGCTCCGGGAAAAGCACCTTGCTTAGGCTGATCGCCGGACTTGAAAGACCTGATTCGGGAGTTTTGACATACCGTGGAGACGAATATCAGAATCGCAAAGCCGGGTATGCCGGACAATTTCTGCAGATGATCTTTCAGGATGCGTACGGATCATTCGACCCGAGGCTTCGTATGGGCAATCAGATGGAGGAGGTCCGGAGGAAAAACCGCCGGGATCTGGCATCTAATCCCGGGAGACTTGCCGGAACTATGACAGAAAATATCGGAAAGACAGTTGCATCCGCAGAGCTCCGTGAATTGTCGGAACGAACCGGGATCCTGACAAAAAGCAACGAGAAGTCGGGTGCATCCGCAGAGCTCCGTGAATTACTGAAAGAAACTCTTTTGGAAGAAAATCTTCTGGAAAAGCGGCCGAGAGAGCTGTCCGGAGGCCAGTGTCAAAGGATGTCCATTGTGCGGGCGCTGTACAGCGGAGCGGAGATCATCCTTTGTGATGAGATGACCAGCGCGCTGGATGTGACAGCCCAGGCCCAGATCGTCAGGATATTCGGACGGTTGAGAGAGATGCGGTCATTTTCATCAATTATTGTATCTCATGACATAGCTCTGGTAAATGCAATGTGCGATCGAATCATGGTCATGAAAGATGGGCGCATTGTGGAGGAAGGTAAGACTTCGGAGGTCATAAGAAATCCGAAGGACGAGTATACAAAGCAGCTGATTATGAGTGCGAGGGAGCAGGGGCTTTGATCGCAGCCGCACATTGAGGAAGATGCTTCGCACTATACGCGGCGCGACAGGAACGCCAAGGCGTTCTTGCTTCTTTGACGCAGAATTCTCGTGAAGCAAGTTTGAAAGGTAAAGAATCAATACATGTCTGAAGAAATCATGAGGAGTATCATAAAATACTGGACGGCGAGAGCCGCAAGCTACTCGGAACTCAATCGTGATGAACTCGGTTGGGGAATGTGTGAGCGATGGCTTTCCTCCATGGAAAGCCAATTTTCGGATAAGCCGAAGGAGGAGATGAGAGTTCTGGATGTAGGAACCGGGCCCGGATTTATGGCCATATTGCTTGCCCAGGCCGGGTACTCTCCGGATGCTGTGGATTGCACAGCCGGGATGCTTGCTGAGGCGAAGAAAAACGCATCGGAGTATTCTGACAGGATACGGTTCCACCTGATGAATGCGGATGCGCTGGATTTTGCGGACGCGACATTTGATGTGATCGTGAACAGGAATCTGACGTGGAATCTGCCGGATCCGTGCGTGTGTTACGCAGAGTGGCTCAGAGTTCTGAAACCCGGCGGGAGAGTTGTGATATTTGACGCCAACTGGTACAGATATCTGTTCGATGATGAAGCCAGGATGGAATATAACCATGACAGAGATGAGGTAGCAAGAGAGGCGATGAGAGACTTTAATCTGGTGCCGAATTTCGAGGTCATGGAGGATATTGCGAGGAGTCTCCCCATGTCAAAAAAGCACAGACCATATTGGGACAGGGACAAAATGTTGGAAACCGGGTACGGACATGTGGATATCTGCGAAGATATCTGGAAAGAGGTGTGGACAGTGGAGGAAAAGACGAATTATGCCTCTACGCCGATGTTCAGGATCACGGGTATAAAATGAACCCAATAAACAATGCAAAATTGACTGGTGAGAAGGGGCTATTGCATTAAGGCAGTGTCGCCACAATATATAGCAGACATTTGCAGATAACGTCTGCTATATATTGTGGCTTCGCGCCTTTTATATGCGATAGCCCCTTCTCTCGTCATCTTATTTCGGAGCGGTTCTTCTTCAAACAGAGTAGAGTCCTCCGGTCTTTCTTTGTGTAATGAGAAATAGTGCAAGTTTGAAAGTAAACTTTCAAACTTTGATTGGCGGGTCAGATGACCATGCAAGCATGGTCGCCTGACCCTGGAGGGCAAATTACTGTCTTCTATCATCCCGGGCAGAACGAGATTCTTTTCCACGCAACGCCATCAGAACCACCACGCAGCCGGCCATCATGATAAGCCAGATCTCGGCGTTCGTCTCGTCACCCGTTGCGACCGACCCGCCGGCTGTTGCCTTTCCGGGAGATGTGCCGCTGCCACTGCCGCCACCTGAGCCTGACTTTGAATCCTTATCCTTTGCATCTGCCTTAGGCGACGGAGTGACGGTAGGAGTCGGCGAGGCCGTTGTCACAGGAGCTCTCTGAGGTCTCGGAGTGAACGGAATCGGTGTAGGCTTTGTGGTTGCAGTTGGACTTGCTGTCACAGTCGGAGTTGTTGTTGCAGGTTTTCCTGTCGGCTTCGGAGTTTCGGTTCCTTTCGGTTTGGTTGTCGGAGTCGTTGTTACCGAACCTGTCGGTGTCGGCGTAATACTCCATTCTGCGGAAACACTGCCTGAATAGTTTCCGACGCCCTCTACTTTTAAGGTGTATTTTCTTACTTCGAACCCAGACAACTCGCCTGCCAGCTTATATGCATCGGCAGGAAGGTCCGTCCCGTCTAAAACCACCGATTTTACAGAGACGACCTGCTCCTTACCGTTATAAGTCAGCTCGCTCTTATCCAGAGTGACAACCGCCTTGCTGATGTCCCTGGGTTTTATGATAACAGGTACGCAGCGGGGCTCTGTGTTTTTGTGGTTTTCGTCACCTGCCACTTTGAACCATACATAATAGGTCCCGGTGCTAATGCCGGTAGGTATGGTTTTTGAAAAACTCTCTTCCGCCGGTACAGTATCAGCATCTTTGCCCAGAACATAAAGTATCTCTCCGCCCTGAGCTTCGCCTGCCGTTACAAGTTCCTGTGTCTTGCTGTCATATGTGAGATCTTTTACCAGCGGAGCCGTTACAGTAGGATCCGCCTTTTCTATATTGACCGTCTCACTCCCTGTCACAGGTTCGAGGCCATCCTTAGATACTTCGTAATATACTCTGTAGGTTCCGGCGTTGGCATATTTCGGATTATCCTCAAGGCCATAGTTCCCTTCCTCTGTTCCGTATCTGACCTTCGCTCCTTCCGGTACAGTCACGGTAATCCCATAAGCCTTTCCGTCATAGATTCCGGAATAACCTTCCGCATGGACTGCGGCCTCAAACTCAGCCTGACTCTCGTCCGGATACGGGAAATCAGCGGCACCTGCATCCTCCGTATCATACCAGGACGGAAGGAATGGGAAGTCCTCGGCGCCGGCCGTGTTCTCAAATCCGGATGCCGTAAGTATACGAGGATATGATGCGAAAATCCTGTAAAGAGCGTCTCCGTTATAGTCGTTGATTTCATATTCGGAGTAGTTTGCAGTTATATCATTGTAATATTTCTCAATTGAATAAGTTCTCACTGCAATCAGGCTGTCGTTCCGATAAATTTCCGCAGTGATCTGCTCATTCTTATTATCCCACCCAAGAGGGCAAGTCACAAGGTAGGCATCTTTCTCGTCATCGTAATTGTCCGGGGTAACCGGCAGGGTCTCCTCCTTGTCTCCCCACTGAAAATGTACAGCTATCTCGTCTGATATCTCCTCATCTGATAGATTCAGATAGAAATTGCCCCGTACCGCCTCCTCGTCAACATCAACAGAATGTCCTGCCAGACGCGGATCGAGGTAGCGGGCTTTGAATACCTGATCACTTTCTGCGGGATAGCTCTCCCCGGCTGCAACGTGCACCGGATACTCGGCTTCAGCCTTCCATTTGTAAAAAGCTTTTCCTTCCGGTGCCGTAAAGGTGCAGTCAGGAAGCTCAAACTGCCCTCCGGGTGCAGCGGTAATGTCGTTCATCTCCCCCGTACCGTCGCCCGGTTTAAGCTGCGCCGTATAATACTCCGGCTTGAGTACTTTGATTGTTCCGACGGGAACGGCATTCCTGTAATTGTAGAAGCCGTCTTCCTCTCTCCACGCCAGATAAACGGTAGTATCCTTAGTCAGAGGGGTGTTCCAGCCTGTGAAAGTGATACTGCCTTTTGTTTCTCCCGGCTTTAATGTAAACGGTACAGAATCCGATATCAGGTCCGCCGGGTAGCGTTCCCTCGTCAGAAAATAGTTGCCCGAAAATGGCTTGTCGTAAGCGATAGCCTCATATTCAATCGTGAAAGATACCTTCTCGTCCCCGTTGAACTGTGTCCCTTTATAAGGAATGGGAGAAAAATCCTGTGTCGTATCTTCATCCAAAGAAGCGGTGAGAAGGGCATATGGAATACGATATACCGGTGAATACAGATAGAATACTCTTCCGCCGGAGCTGACTGCCACGCAGATTCTGGTGGATTCTTTCTCCTTGTCAATGTTGACTGCTATCGGCAATCCGTCGTTGTCAGTACGGTATCTTTTTTTATACTTGAATACGGCATCCTCATCTTCATTATAATGAGCCACAAAAACTGTCGCACTCTCACTCTTTTTCAGAAAATCCAGATCCGCCTCATCGTAAATCAATGTAGCAGTCGCAGAGTGTTCGGTGAGATAATTCTCTATTTCTGCATCTATCGTCGAACTCACCGGACCGGATACATTCTTTTCAGACACTGTGAATGAAAGCTCTGCCGTATTGTTGCACAAAAACGCTTCCCCGGCAGGAGCAGTCGCTGATATCGTCGCTACCGCACTGTAATCCCCTGCGGGAAGATTTTCGGATGAAAAGTCCAGCGGATAGGTACTGTCCTCATATTTTATCAGGGATACCGTATCCGATATCTCTTTTTCCGCTACTTTCTCATTATCTCGGTAGATTGTCGCGTGAACAGTCAGTGTACCGGTAAAGCCTACATCACTGTATTCCTGAATTCCGATATTGAGAATGCAGTCTTCGCCTTTCGAAATAATGTATCCGTCAGGCAGGGCCGGTCCGGGCTCGGTCGCCACATTCATTCCCTGAATCCTCAGATCCGGATCATGTAATCTGTCTTTCGTTGCCTCCGGATCTGATTCAATTCCTGCCAGACCGTCATACGGTTTCAGGAAACAGATATCTTCTAACTGAGAACCAAACATCTTCCGATTCGTGATCGGAGTCACCGACAGTTTATTCGGCAGAGTGCGGCGATCCGTATCCGTGACATTCTTATCGTCATCACTGTCTGCAAGGATCAGTGCCGGATAATGTGCCTCATCCGTATCAGGATAGCTCGTATCGATCACCATTCCAAAGCAGGTCACCATATGCCCTGAGTTCCCCACTCCGACAGCTGTCCCTTCTTTTAAAGCTGTAAGGATTTTTTTGAGCTTCGACGTATATCCCACTCCTATGAACTCATCCCTCTCGCCCAGAGAGGAGATGTCGTAATCAGTGAGATATCCGCCGCTGTCCGGATAATTACGCAGGCAGCGCTCAACAAATGTCTCGTTACTTGTCTCACTGGATTGCGTTCCGCTGAAGAACCATTCCAGAAACCCCAACGTATCAAACGGCATAAAAGCGGGATTGTCGGGCGTGTTTGTGAACTCCGGGATGATTTCTTCAAATATATCATCTTCAGACATAAGTTTCAGAGAGGGATCAAGCTGTGCAGCCCATCCGGTATACACCATCATATTGATGCCTGTGGCTGCAAAACACAATTCCGAATCGTCTGAATCCATTGTCTTTTCGGCATCTATAATAGATTCATCGGTGATGCTGAATGCCTGCCCGTCCTTCCAGGTATCCATGAATTTATTATAGATTTCTTCGGCCTTGTCCTCCCGGATTCCCGTGACAAAAATTTCTTTCGTGGTACCAGGAACGGAAAACGAGAGCGAACAGAATCCGTTGTGCATCGGAGTGACGGTGACGCTTTTGAAGTCTTTTTTCATCTCCGTATTTCCCGCTGCAGACACTGATACTGTCGTCAGCATTATCGTTACGACTATCAAAGTCAATAAGATAATAATATGATTTTTCTTGCCCTTCATTGCCTTATTTACCTCACCCTTATTAATCTCTGACGCAGAATTATCGTGACGCAAGTTTATGATACACGCGCAAAGTGAAATTTAGCTTCATCGTGAGTACAATCTCGCGATGAAGAATAAACAGCTTAATTATACTATATTTTTCTTGGCTTTTGATAAGAATATGCTGATTGTTTTCACCTTTGTTCAGAACATTCAGAACAGAGAGCCACTGATTCGCCGGGTGCTCGCGGCCTCTCTTGCTCGTACAGGGGCTACAATGATATAATTATATGATTACAGGATTATGATAGTGTGTAAGCACGGAACAATCCGTAATCGACTTTTTGCGACCTTATCATTATGCTTATAGGTAGCAGGGCTTTTGCGGAAGCGGGGATGAGAGAGACAAAAGAAAGCAGGATACAATAAAGGCAGGAGACAGTACAGTGGAAACGATTATTATTTCCCACATGCAGTATCGAACCAGTCTCATCATAAAAAATGCATCGTCGGGACGCTGCACAGCATAAGTTCGACTACGGAAAGGGAGGAGGAGAATCAGGAAATGAAACGAAAGCCGCGGAGAATTTCTATACAGCTGAAACTGAATGCACTGGTAATCAGCAGCATCCTTGCCGTTGCACTGGGTCTGACGTTGATCAGCTACTATGTCTTCTGCCAGCGCGTGGATAATGAGTATTATTCTTCTCTTGAGCGGGCCTCGAAGGCCTGTGCGAGTAACTTCGACCCGGGAGAAATGATGTACTTCTGGCAGTCGATCAATACCGAAGAGTATAGAAAGCTTCGGGAACAAGCAACGAAAGCCGGAGATGAGAAAATTATTGAAGAATGGATGCTGAGCAAGCCGGGTTACTTTTCAGATGACGGTTTTGTCAGTGAGGTAGCAGAAGAATTAGAAGATACGGTTCAGAATCAGGAAGAAGACCAAACTGATGGGCTGACCGCAGGCGAAGAGAAGGGCTGGAACCTGTTGGACGATTATCAGCAGATGCAGTATTCACTGACGGCAATCAAACAATACTTCAATGTTGACTGTGCGTATTATCAGATAGACATGGACGGTGTCACGTATAACATCGCGGATTCCAACGAAAATCTCCTATATGTCGGAACTGTAGAAACACCGATCGAGGAGTTCTCGTCTTATGCGGACAATGCAGACGTTCCGCCTACGGTCCACCAATCGGTATACGGATGGCTCTGTACGGCGATGAAATCAATCCCGGATCCGGAGACGGGGGCGGCTATTGCCTGTGCCGGCGTAGATATCGATATGACGGAGATTGTGAGAGTGCGTTATATGTTCCTCCGGCAGAGCTTTTTGTTTGTCGCAATTTTGCTGGTAATCGCCATCCTGTCCAGTGTGGCTGTGCTTCGCCGGACCGCTATACGACCGCTGCAGCAGCTTGCAGAGGCCACTGCCAGATTTGCCAAGAAGGAAGATGAGCGCGTCACAAAGGAAGATGTCTTACAGCTGGATCTTCGTTCTAACGATGAAATCACTGATTTATATCGGGAAATCCAGTCCATGGAAAAACGTATTGTGGACAATATGGAGCATATAACCCTAGCCGCAGCTGAAAAGGAGCGTGTCAGCACGGAGCTACGTACGGCTTCCCAGATTCAGTCATCTATGCTGCCAAGTGTTTTTCCTGCATTTCCGGATCGCGGAGATTTCGACCTGTATGCCAGTATGACTCCGGCAAAGGAAGTCGGAGGAGATTTTTATGATTTCCTGCTGATCGATGAAGACCATCTTGCCGTGCTGATCGCGGATGTCTCGGATAAAGGCGTCCCTGCGGCTCTGTTCATGATGTCGACAAAAATCCTCCTTAACTATCGTGCTCAGCAGGGGGGAAGTCCCAGCGAGATCCTGTATTCGGTGAATGACCAGATCTGTAAGAACAATTCCGAAATGTTTGTTACTGTGTGGCTGGGTATTCTGGATCTGAATACCGGAGTGATGACCTGCGCCAATGCAGGACATGAGTATCCTTTCATACGGGGAAAGGACGGCGCCTTCCGAAAGCTGAAGGATAAGCATGGGATAGTTCTTGGCGCGATGGAGAGTGCCAGATATAAAGACTATGAGATTCAGATGATGCCCGGGGATGCTGTCTTTGTCTATACGGACGGAATTCCGGAAGCGAACAATGCAGACGGGGAGTTCTACGGACTGGAGCGGATGGAATCGGCGCTGAACAGCATCGCGGATCGAGATCCCGAGGGCGTCCTGCAGGGAATCAGGGAGGACGTGAACTCCTTTACAGGGGAAGCCAGACAGTTTGATGATCTGACTATGCTCTGTGTGGAATATAAGGGAAAAGAACAGAAGATGTAATTCCGAAGTACAAGACCGGTGCTTCTTATTACCTGAAAATAAACGGGGCTGTCGCATTAGATGGCGTCACAACTACTATATATAGCAGACATTTGCAAATAACGTCTGCAATATATAGTAGTGACGCGCCTTTGATATGCGGCAGCCTTTTGCTGCATTTATGAGGTTCGGCGCTTACTTTTAATTTTCTGATCTAATAGTTTATATAATTCAGCACATAGTATCGTCACAGCCAGACATATTATGCAATTGATGTATTCGTTCAATCCATGACCTAACAATTTGACATACACTAAGTCCATTACCTTGATTACCATTTGATGTATCAGGAATGTATATGCACTGATTCCGGCAATATAAAGCAGCGGTTTACAGGTCAGCGTTCTTGATATCCATCCCTTATTTATTGCAAATAGCAGGATAAGCGCTACGGAGGTCAGAGTGAATCTGATAGAATATTGAAACCAATCTGCACCTAAAAATGTGTTCTGCATCAAATAAGTATTATGTAACAGTATAATGATTGCTATTGTGATGCATTCTAATACAGTAGCGGTCGATTCCCTGAGCTTTAAATCTGTCTGTACATAAATAAAGCCGAAGCACGCGCCTATAATAAAATCGCCAAGTCTGAATACCGGAAAAATGTAAGTGAACCATTTCGGGAAATTGTCAATATAGCTTATCGGTATATGAACGAATTGTGATGCATAGGCGGTAATGACCTGAATAATATAAATAACTGCGGAGAGCACTAAAGCTTTACGCACGGTCAGGTTCTTCATAGCCTTGAGGATAAAAGGAAAGCATGCGTACAGGAACAGACAGTCAGATAAATACCAGGCAACGCCGTTATATGAAAAGAAAATTGCTTCGGAAGGTATCCAGGATTGCAACAAAAATACATTCAGAACGGCTTTGCCAAAATCAACTATGACCTGTTTTACAGAAAAATCACTAAGCAGGACCTGTACTTCAAGCAGTATGGCAACAATCAACACAATAATATGTAAAGGATACAGAGATGATATCTTTTTTACGGAAAACCCAATACTATCATGTATAGACGTCTGCAGTGTTTTATTATGGTATGCATACATCATCAGGAAACCTGACAGAACTAAGAATACCGATACACCCCAGTATCCTAACGGCGAAACGCCGCTGTGAACAGTAAAGATGCCTAAGAAGGCCAATGCACGAATCGTCTGCAGTGAATCTATTTTTTTTCGCTTACTCATGATGACACCTCTGTCCAAAATTTTAATTCTTCATCGCGCAATACTCGTGACGTGAGTCTATGATAAGCGCGCAAAGTGATACTCATCTTTCCTTTGAAGTATCTTTCAGTTTAATATTCTATTATCGGGACAGAAAAAGCAATATCTATTGTGGTTATTTTTTGGCAAATTCCCTCAACAAATACTCCATACTTTAAAATTGAGTAAAAGCGAAACAGAGCCGGGCGCATCTCGCCCGGCTCCTTAATTTCTAACTGACTAAAACTTTCCACATGCAGTCCTTTGACAGTTTTATCGTCAAGAACGCATAGGCGTTCTTGACGCGGCATGCATGGCGCCTAAGCGCCTGCCACATCGGGACGCTCCCGCTTATTTGACCGCATTCACCATAGTCGCTACATCTTCTGCACTCAGTCCGAAGTCATCATCCCCGCCTGCGCCATATGCAACGACCGCATAGTTATAATCACCTGCAGACCAGATCGTCTTGGTCGCTTCTCCCTCACGGTTTCCGAAGCACTTCACTTCCTGACCGTCCACGTCCTGTGTCCACTCGTACTTATAGGGCGTGTTATCCAGAGAAACATCCCCATCAGTGCCGGAAGGAATCTTGCCTTTAATAAAGCTCATCTCGACCGCCGCTGCAGGGCAGAATGTCTGTACCACTCCGTCCATATATCTGTATGTGATATCACCCATCTCTCCGAGAACACCCAGTGTTGTCTTCGTTCCGTTCAGATCGGCAAGGGAATCAAGACCTGCACCTTCACAGGCCTCCTGGGCTGTTGCCGCCTGCGTCCAGTTCGTGTGTCCGCCTTCAGCAGCTTCCGTCACCGAAGTATCTGTACCTTCGACTGCCTCTTCTGCCACCGAGATATCTGTATCGGCTGAATCATTCACTCCTTCCATGCCTGCTATGCCGTTGACGGGCTTTACATTCAGAGTGACGTTACCGCTGGCTTTGCTTTGAACAGTTATTCTCAGGTCATAATCGCCGGGATCGAGTGTTGCGCCCTGCGTTGCCTTTCCTGAAATCATCATCTCGTACTTTGTATTGTCCCTGTCGGGAAGTTTATCGATACTCTGATCTTCCTCCACTGCGATGAAACCTATGAGGATTTTGCCATCGTCATTGAGGCTGCTTTTGACCTCGACCCCTTCGCCCTCATCGACACGGATATATCCGCCTTGTACAAAATCATCTTCTTTGGCATTGCTGAACTCGATGGCTGCCTTCTTTTCGTCTGCCATATCCATCGCGATTGAACTCTTTGCACCTGCTCCGCATCCTGTTGCGAACATTGTAAGTGCCATGACTGCTGCAGCATATACTGCTGTCTTCTTAAACATATTCGTGTTACCTCCTGTATTATTCTTCATCACGCAATACTCTTGACGTGAGTCTATGATACGCGCGCGAAGTGAATTTTGCTTCATCGTGAGTACAATCTCGCGATGAAGAATGATCACTATGCAGCTCTCACTTATTTATACGTTGAAGCATTTCGGACAGCCACATAGACATACAAAAGACACAGTCTCTTTTTATATGATTCGGAACTGTCCCTGTCCGCACACCGTCAGGACCGTGTCATTTCCTTCGTGATGCAGCTTGGCTCCGACTGCCTGCTTGAGATTGCAGTTCACAAAGCGAATCCTGACATCTCCGGCAATATCGTCTCCTGCGATCGATCCCGTGATTTCGCCGGTCGTCCGGCGGAGAGTAACTGTGCATTTGCTTTCTCCGGATGTGAAGATTTCCGCTGTTGCTTCTCCCGTTAACTCATATACACGAACTTCCAGGCGGTCCTTATAGTCCTCGTCCGAGTGTTCCGCGCCGGGTAATGTCGGAATCAGGCTGTTTTCGCGCACCCACAGCGGTATCGACAGATAATCGCAGTGCTCCGTGAACCATCTGCCGTCCTCGAGCTTTCGCACCGCTCCCGTCAATCCGTTGGTCCAGATGCCCGCGGGCAGGTAGTAGTGCGCGGTCCCTTCCTCATTAAAGACCGGTGCGACCAGAAGGCTGTCCCCCAGAAAATACTGCTTGTCGAGATACCGGCAGCAGGAATCCTCCGGATACTCAAGTACCATGCTGCGCATAAGCGGAATGCCTGTCTTCGATGTCCGGACCGCCCCGCTATACAGGTACGGAACAAGGCTCAGCTTAAGCTTTGTGAAGAACCGCACCACATCCACTGCCTCCTCATCATAGTTCCACGGTACGCGGTAGGAGCTGCTGCCGTGAAGTCTGCTGTGTGTGGAGAGAAGGCCAAATGCCGCCCACCTCTTGTATACGTCCGGCGTGGAGGTGCTTTCAAACCCTCCGATGTCGTGACTCCAGAATCCGAAACCGCTGCCGGTAAGGGAGAGACCTCCCCTCAGGCTCTGCTCCATGGAGACATAGTCGCTGAAGCAGTCGCCTCCCCAGTGAACCGGGAATTTCTGGCCGCCGGCAGTGGCTGAGCGCGCAAACAGGCAGGCCTCGTCTGCGCCGCGCACTTCCCGCAGCACTTCATACACTGCTTCGTTATAGAGATATGTGTAGAAGTTGTGCATTTTCTCCGGATCGGATCCGTCAAAATATACCACATTTTCTGTCGGGATCCTCTCCCCGAAATCCGTCTTAAAGCAGTCCACACCCATGGCAAGAAGGCTGCGCAGACCGTCCTGATACCATTTTTTTGCATCAGGATTTGTGAAGTCGACAATAGCCATGCCCGGTTGCCACATATCCCACTGCCAGATGCCGCCGTCCGTCCGCTTTATAAAGTACCCTTTATCCATACCTTCCGCAAAGAGCTTTGACGCCTGCCCGATGTAGGGATTGATCCACACGCATACGCGGATGCCCCGCTCGTGAATCCTCCGCAGCATACCCTCGGGATCGGGGAAGACCCTGCTGTCCCAGGTGAAATCCGTCCAGTGGAACTCACGCATCCAGCAGCAGTCAAAGTGGAAGACGCTGAGCGAAATGCCTCGATCCCGCATGCCGTCTATGAAATGCATGACAGTCTGCTCGTCATAATCTGTTGTAAATGAGGTGGAGAGCCACAGTCCGAAGGACCAGCGGGGCGGAAGCCCGGGCTTTCCCGTGATGTCTGTATATTTAGTGAGGACGTCCTTCATGGACTCTCCGCCGATCAGGAAGTAGTCCAGGCACTCGCCCTTGACACTGAAGCCGACTTTGGAGACCTGCTCCGTCGCTACCTCGAACTCCACTTTTTCCGGGTGATTTACGAAGACGCCGTATCCTCTGCTCGAGAGATAGAAGGGAATGTTTTTGTAGGCCTGCTCGGTGCTGGTCCCGCCGTCCTCATTCCATATCACCACGCTCTGACCGTTTTTTACAAATGGACCGAAACGCTCTCCGAGACCGTAGATCTGTTCATCCACGGAGAGCCCAAGCTGCTCCCGCATATAGGCGGTGTCTTTAGGTCCGCGGTCGTACGCGTAATCTCCCCGCCAGTTCGTCTTAATGTACGCCAGGTCGCCGCCCATACTTTTGGTCAGGAGCTTTTCATCCCGGTAGAATTTCATCCCCCAGCTCTTTTTATCAATGACAAGCCGGAGCCGACCGCTTCTGACAGTGATTTCTTCCTCAGCAGCGAATTTATCATCAGCGCATTCTATCTCCGGGGTGAAAGTTCCATCGGAGGTCATATTCTTCAAAATTTCTCCCGGAACAAACTCCGGCCCTTTTCTCACTGCACCCAGGTGATGCCGGGTCTGTACGCGGATCACATCCGGCATGGGAGCTGTGATCCTGATTGTCAGAATGACGCCTTTCAGCGTGTCATCTTTCCCCGTGACGGGGAATGTCGGCGCACACAGCTCCAGAGCGCCGTTTTCGGTCGTGATTTCACAAACCTGCTTGGGTGAAAAGCAGGCATATCCTTCCTTATACAACCAATGGCCGTTTCTGAATTTCATAATTATTTTCTGCCTTTCTGGCGAAAGGCACCGATGGGGTCATGAAAACCGAGGTGCTTTCGCCCTTTCTACTATTCTGAATTTCTGATATCCTTTTTTTGCAGGTTTGGCACACTACAGAGCACGTAGAGGTGAGTGGCGGGGCGATATAGCGGTCTACCCCGCATAGTTATATGTTGCCGGTCATCCTTAAGGCATCAATGAATGGCGCATTCCGTAGCCCGTAAACTTATCT
>JAFRGQ010000018.1 GCA_017433725.1 Lachnospiraceae bacterium | reverse complement strand
GTCGGACCAAGGGTTTGCCTACAGCTTCCTTCAGATTCCACCTCGCGATGGACACCCTTGCTGTTCAGCTGTGTACTTCGTCGTTGCCTACGCGTACTCGGGACTTTCACCCGTTAGAGCGCGCCCATGGCGCGCAAACACGAAAAAAGAGCACCGCCGAAGCGATGCTCTTCCATATCGGCTTTACGCCGGTACGCCTTCATATCTGGACTCGTCAAATGCAATGATTCCCTTGCAGATGACCGGGAAGAAGAAGATTCCGATGCCGAAACCTGTTCCCTTACCGAATGCCTTTGCCAACTTGATAGCCGTCATAACTGAGATGACGATATCTACGATCGGTACAAGAAGCAGAAGACTTACAAAGCCGTTGCCCCATGTGAGTTCATAAAGAACGAAAATATTATAAAGCGGAATAAATGCCTTCCAGCCTTCTACGCCGGCCTTCTCAAAGATCTTATAGAGAATGACGACAGTGAGTACTGCTACTACGATGCCGAATACGAATGTGCCTGTTGACGGCTGGAACATTGAAATATCAAAACTGTTAAGTGTTTCCATTTTTTTCTCCCATTTTCCTTTTTGATGTGTTTTTTGTTTTCACATATTTATATATGGAGTAAACGGAAGATGGGCCAAACATTTTTACAGAACTGAAGGCAGGGAGGGCAGGGTGAGGGCAGGCCCTCATTTGCCAATTCAGGAACGCCTCGGCGTTCTTACCGCGACGTTTGTGGCGCGTTAGCGTCTTCCACTGCCTAAGCGAAAGATCATAGTCGGCCGAACATCGATATTTTAATTCCACTTCTCAAGCAGCCCGATAATGATATCGGCGCAGGTCTCCGGTGAAATCCTGCCGGTATCCAGGCAAATATGGTAGTTGGTGCAGTCGTCTATATCTGTGCCGACGAAGGTCCTGTAGTAGTTGTTGCGGAAGGCGTCGCGCTGTGCGATGTATTTGTCCAGATCTCTTCCCTTCGCCTCCTCAAGCTCTGCGGAATGCTGCTTGCGGTGCTCAATATCTCCATACAGGAAAATGTCAAATGTCGGAATCCCCGCCTCGCGCAGGATATGGTTCGCACATCTGCCGATAATGATGCAGTCTGTCTGCGCCAGTTCAAGGATAACTTTCCTCTGGATAAGGTACAGATCTCTGATCATGTCCGGATAGCTCCCGACCGTATTGTTGAGGAGCATATTCAGGAACTTGTTTCCGGTGCTGATTTCTTCACCGTTGTCCTCAACTTCAGATGTTTCATACTCGCTCTCTGCCACGGTCTTCTTAATGAAGTCCTTGTCGTAATACGGGATTCCGAGCCGGTCGGAAAGGAGTTTCGCGACGGTTGTTCCGTAAGCCGCATATAATCTGTTGATCGTGATTACCGGTAATTTCTTTTCTGCCATTTTTTATCCCCTTTTGTTATCATTGCTTTCTTTACATCTTAGAAAGCATATATGTATAGTCTAACGAAGGTGAGGTGGAGTTTCAAGAGGTAATTCGGTACCTTTTGCCCGAGTCCCCTCGTCTTCTCGTGCATGTGTCGTCGGTACATGCGTTCCCTGACCGGCTCAGCATTAACCCAAATCTCTTTCTTTTCCTCGTGCACGTGCCGCCGGTACATGCGCTCCCTGACCGGCTCAGCATTAACTCAAATCTCTTTCTTTTCCTCGTGCACGTGCCGCCAGTACATGCGCTCCCTGACCGGCTCCGTCTTCAACTCAGATTTCTTTTTTCTCCTCGTGCACGTGCCGCCGGTACATGCGCTCCCTGACCGGCTCAGCATTCTTCTCTGTCAGCTTTACACCGGTCTGCTTCCTTACCAGGTTCAGGAACCACATGACAGGAAGAATTCCCGCTATGAGAATCTGTGCTTCCGTATCCGGCTGCGCGTTCAACCAGGCGTTCAGAAGGACGATTCCCAGAACCATCAGAAACGTAAGACCGAGATAGCCAAGAAAACGGGGTACACTCGTTGGCATGTTGCCATCAATCTCTCCGGTCTGTCCGTTCATGGCGAACATGTAGTCTTTGCCCTTATATCTCGTATACATCAGCCATACAGGCACAAGTGCATACTCTACGCGCTCGCCGACAATTCTCGCCTCATAACCGGTGCCGCGTTCAGGAGGCAGAACGTCATTTCCGAGCACTTTCATACCACCATCCGGATCGAGTCGATTACTCGTCGGAATGAAGATCTTTTCACTGCCCATCCGGCCCCCATTGTCCCAGCGCCTCACTCTTGCCTGCGTAAACTCGCGGGCACTCAAGTTATCTGTGTTCTTCCACCGATCCGCGTAGTCATCGCCGATATCGCACGCATGCTCATGAATATCCCATTCAGCTGCTTTGAGGACCTCCCGACATACCTCCCTGTGGCATGTCTCGAAATCAACATCCCACCTCTGTGCATAGAAACCTGCGAGGTAACTCGGATCAAATGCCCTTCTCTTCCAATAATCGTAAGGACTCAGACACCGCACGATCAAATCATCGAGCTCGCGCAGTCCGTCACGGGCAATATGCTCATAGTGAATCGTCCCCTCCTCGTGCACCGTAATAATCTCGGATCCGTCCTGCGTGATCGGACCGTAGGACGTGTGCCCGATAATCTTTTTTCCGTTGACACGACCGCGAACGTCTATTTTCGCCTCAACATCCATTGTGTAAAGCCACACCGGAACGTACACACCCCGGAAGCGTTCGAGGGCAGACTTTTCCCGAAATTCCTTTGGTGCGAACGGTGCGCTCTTGAGTACTTGCTGATAGCCGGACACTACATCGGAAGTATCTTTTTCGAATGGCAGGATGAAGTCCGGTATGAATTCGCCCGTCAGTGTTCTTACAAATTCCACCGGGTAACCACAATAGACGCACCTGTCCGAAATGGCGCTGTCCGCCGTAAGAATCTCCGCTCCGCAGTTCGGGCACTGATAGATAGCGATGTCACCTTCTGTCTGCTTCTCTCTTCCTGCCTGATTCTCTCCATCTGCCTGCATCACCTCCGCATCAGGCATTGTTCCTTTATCAGAGCGAGAGCGATAATACTCGTACGGGAAAAAGCTGGCGTCGCAGTGATCGCAGCGCAGCTTGCCCGTGTGAGGGTCGAAGCGGAGGGGTGCGCCGCAGGATTTGCATTTATACGCTGTGCTCATAGATCCTCCTTCTGTAAAATGGGCTGCTGACTCTCAAATCTCTACTGTTTTACGGAAGTACCCGGCAAATTCGTTCCCACTTCCGTAATCTACACTATCCGACATTGATTTCTTCTCTGGCTTTACGGAAGTACCCGGCAAAAGTGTTCCCACTTCCGTAATCTATGCTCTGCCGGCATTCATTTCTTCTCTGACTTTACGGAAGTACCCGGCAAAAACGTTCCCACTTCCGTAATCTATGCTCTGCCGGCATTCATTTCTTCTCTGACTTTACGGAAGTACCCGGCAAAAGCGTTCCCACTTCCGTAATCTACACTATCCGACATTGATTTCTTCTCTGACTTTACGGAAGTACCCGGCAAATTCGTCGCTGCTTCCGTAAACTGTGCTCTGCCGGCATTCATTTTTCTTCTCTCTCCAACCCCCGGCAGCACTCCCTCATCTCACGCACATGCTCCTCTGTCACCAGCTCCGGCGCGTACCGCGCCCTCTCGTAAAGGTCACGGATCCTCACGTCTCCGCGCGCGGTCACCGCGTGTTCAAGCTCGGTCGGGGTGTGAGACGGGCGAATGCGGTCAAGCCCGGAATGTCTTCGAATATACCTGACATACATCCTCCGCACTTTCGCGGCGGGACTGAAGAACCCCATCCTGCGGGTGGTCTTCCGAGGAGCTCGGGAACGAGATTTGTCTTCTTCATTGACTATCTTCAGGCGGACATCATCCGTCTCAAGGTCCGCCGTCCGAAAATTTCGGTAAAATTCCACCCACAGACGATAAAGCAGGTAGGCCGCGACAAGCATACTGATTACGCACATCGTCATTTGAACTGCGTGCCACAGCATCGTCAGGTACGGATGCTCCTCCTGAAAAGCCGCCAGCATCGCCGCTATGTCAGCGGAATCCATGCTCGCCATGGCATCTCCTCCCCCCTTCGGGAACAGATGACCGAGAAGCCAAAATAAGCCCAACGCAAAAAGCGCATATCCGGCAAGCAGTCCCTTCCCGATCATCCTGACGATGGCCTCCCCGTTGAAGAGCTGCGACAGAAGGAGCGCCAGGACGACCGCAAGCACCGCAAATGCCCCGAACACCCAGGCATTCACCATTTTCATCTTGCGATAAGGCACCCTGACGTAATTTTTCGCGGTGTTGAATGTGCGGTCCATTCCCCGCTGGTTCTGATAGAAAAAGAAGAGGGCAATCAGCACACTTTCTGCAAATACCCCCAGCACTCTCAACGACCCATGCTTACCGACATATCCCACGGTGTATATAATCACCGGATAAATCAGCCAACCGGGAGTAGGGTAAAAATCGCGCCGCCGCATCGTCCGGTCATAATACATGACCAGCGTTGCCGCCGCGACAGTCCCGAGATGCAGATATGCATAAAACGGTGCTCCCACATAAATAAGAAGTAAGACCAGCAGATGTACAAGCGTGTAGATACCGAATCCCTTGAGGCATCGCTGAATCACTTCCATAATTATAACGACAAGAAGCATCTCCATGCCCGAAAAGAGCAGCGCGACGGGCGGCTTTTTCATGTAGAGACCGCAGGCAATGGGAAATGTGACCAAGATCAGTATATTCATGAGCATACGGCAGGCAAATAGCCCTCCGCTCTCATCCGGAAAATACCTGTCTTTCCTGTTCATCGTCTCACCTCCTCCCTTACAAAGCCGTACTGTATCCAAGCGTCGTTCACATCAGTTACACTTCTTTTATCCGCGATTTTTTCACGGATTTCATTCGGAACCAGTTAATTGCTGTCCTTTTTTATTCTTCACCGCACAATACTCGTGACGCGAGTCTATGATACGCGCGCAAAGTGAAGTCAGGGATCATATATTCATCCGCCTGAAATCAATCGAACCGGGAATCACTTTATCCTCCTCATCCTTCCTGAGCGGACAGATCCAGAAGATTCCGTCCTGCTGCCTTGCCATCGCCTCCGCCTCGCGAATAATTGCATCACTCCGTCCGGATGAAATCAAGCAAACCGTCACGTAACTGTCCGCCATATTCTGACGTTCTCGTCTCATGATATCTGTGAACGGCGCCATCTCCCTTGTAAGATCAAGCCTCGCCAGAGCCTCGCCGATGACAGCGATGTGATCCTGTGAGCCTCCGGCATGGATATTCAGACTGTCTTCGTGGAGAGCTTGCGAACATTTTCCTGAAAATGAGTCGCGTTCAGATGCATTCCCGGAATAATATCCGCCGGAATTCCTGTCTGTACACGATGCAGAAGGATTAAAGCTGCTTATCTGCTGAGACCGGTCCTGCTCAAGGTTTACCGTGATGTTGTTGACGGAGTCTTTGTTGCCGGTGTGAACGCTGACTGTGTCTGCCTTGTCAGCTCGAACAATTGCGGTGTCTGTCTTGGCGGCGTAATCGCCGGTATCAGCGTTCTCAGTTCCCGAATCCGAGGCGGGAACACTTGACTTCCTCCAACGAGATAAAAAGCCGGGATACTCTTTCTTTCGGAGCCTTGTATGCAGAATTCTCTGCGTACGTGCAGTTGTTTTCTGATCCTGCACGTCCGGAATCTCCTCGCTTGTAACACAGGCGTTGCTGACCAGACTCACCGGAATGCGATCGCTGATACAGCGGCAGGCGACGGTGGCGGCGATGCGGATGGCATTTTCCAGAACATCCTCGCCGTAACGATAATTCGGTTCTTCAAGATTAAGAAGGATCCGGACCTCCTGGCCGAAGGTGTAATCGCGCAGATTCACCATCATTTTCCCGGTGCGCGCGGTGGCTTTCCAGTTGACGGCAGAGAGCGGGTCTGTTCGCGTGTAATCGCGGATGCCGCGGAAGGAAAAAACATCCTCAAAGAGACGGCGGCGGGAGACGATATCTCCGATTATTTTTTCGCAGATACCCCACATTTCCGGAATCTCGAGAAGTTTCGGGTAAACAATCAGCTCGGTGTCCTGCGGCAACACAAGAAAACTCTCCTGACCTGAGATCAGCTGCGGCATCATGAGATTCAGGACATCTATGTGGTAGCATCCGCGGCGCGTCGCTTCAACTTTCTGCTCGCGCACGACACGCTCGTTCCCCAGAACGCTGAAGTATTCGACGACGTTGAGTTTGTCGGTTACGGTGGCATTTGCATTCTCGCCCATCCTAAGACCGCGATTCATCTTGTAGCGCAACATCAGGACCGGAAGCGGGAGCAGCTTGGCGTTGGTCACCGTCGCTCTAAGGGTGGCCTCCTGTCCCTCGCTTATCGCGTGCTGACCGAAGGCAAGCTCTACGGACAGGCCGCGGTCCCAGACCCGCAGGTAGACGGCACGGATGAGCAGATATATGATGGCGACCCCTAACGGGATCCATAATATCAGCATGCATGTACCTCCTTCTTTCCGCAGGAACTATCGGTTCATCACCGTCTATCACGAAATTTCTCACAAAAAACACTATCCGGCTTGATAAAGCAGCAAGATTCTCCGGCCTTAAGCCCCAAGGGTTACCTGCCGCCGGCTCCCAGTTTACGGAAGTAGCCGGCATTCCTGCTCTTACTTCCGTAGTCCGCTCTTTATTTCCTTGCCGCCGGCTCCCAGTTTACGGAAGTAGTCGGCATTCCTGCTCTTACTTCCGTAACCCTGTCATAATTTCAATGACTCGGCTTGAGAATTTACAGTTACCTCACCTCTCGAACTGCTCCGTCGGCACCGGCACCATGTCCAGCACCTCCTCCATCACCTTCTCCTGGCCAAGATAATATCCGTAGCTCTGTGCGGGTATCAACCTATGCGCAAGCACCGGTACTGCGAGCGCCTTAATGTCCTCAGGCACCACATATGACCGGCCATTTAGCCAGGCAAGTGTCTGAGCGGAGTGAAGCAGAGCCAGTGTCCCTCGGGGACTGACCCCCGCCGCAAGATCACGCCGCTCACGTGTTGCCATGACGATATCCGCAATATAACCCATCATTTCAGGACCTACATCGACACGACGAGCTTCTTTACGCGCCGCGATCACATCTTCCGTACCGGCTACAGCTGCTGTCTCAGCGAGCGGATCGTCACGCAGAAAGCGCCCCATGATCGCAATCTCTTCCGTCTTGTCCGGAAATCCGAGGCTAAGTTTCATAAGGAAGCGATCAAGCTGCGCCTCCGGGAGCGGAAAGGTTCCGCTCGTCTCGACCGGATTCTGCGTCGCTATGACAAAGAACGGCTCCGCGAGCTTGCGTGTCACACCATCGGTCGTGATCTGCCGCTCTTCCATACATTCCAGAAGACCTGACTGGGTCCTCGGCGTCGCGCGATTGATTTCATCAGCGAGAAGTATATGTGCAAACGCCGGCCCCTCTCGAAACTCAAATCTTCCCTCCGCCTGATTCCATACCGACAGTCCGGTGACATCCGACGGCAGTAAATCCGGCGTGAACTGGATACGGCGAAACTCTGCGTCAATTGAGCGTGCCAGAGCCCTCGCCAGTGAAGTCTTCCCGGTTCCGGGCATGTCTTCAAGTAGCACATGCCCTCCTGTAACAAGAGCTGTTAGTACCAACCAGACGGTATTCTCGCGTCCGACCAGCACCCTCGCAATATTGTTTTTGACGGCAAGTATTTTGTCATGCGCGGTCATTTTTCATCTCCATTCCTGCTCATACTTTCGTAACCTGAGTCTTGGTTTTCTGGATCAGCTCTGAAATTTACCGAAGTATTCGCCCTTTTCGCTCCCACTTCGGTAATCCATTCTTTATTTCAATGGCTCTGCCCCGAAATTTACCGAAGTAATCCTCCTTTTCGCCCCCACTTCGGTAACCAGGGGCTCTCGGGGCCTTCAGCCCCTCGCCCCCAGCTCAACCTACCTCAATCCTCCCTCTCATCCAGCTCCTCCATCTGCCGGATCGCATCCTCGAACACCGCAAGCGCCTCATCCACCGGCCTACCCGTCGACAGATCCACGCCCGCCTTCTTCAGCAGACTGACCGGATCCTCCGTGCAGCCGCTCTTAAGGAACGCGAGATACTGATCCACCGCCGGCTGGCCCTCGCTCAGGATACGATGCGCAATCGCGACAGAAGCCGCAAAGCTGGTGGCATACTGATATACGTAGAAATTATAATAGAAATGCGGAATTCTGCACCACTCATATGCAATCAGCGGGTCGGAGACCATGTCCTCACCAAAATACTGCTTGTTCAACTCAAGGTAAGTCTCACAGAGCGTGTCCGCGGTGAGAGGGGTTCCTGCTTCGGCCATGGCGTTTGTCTTGCGCTCAAATTCCTCGAACATCGTCTGACGGATCAGCGTACCCTTGAAACTCTCCAGATAATGATTAATCAGATACGCCCGCTCCACGTCGGACGTGGCTTTTCCGAGCAAATACTCCAACAGCAGAATTTCATTGGTCGTCGAAGCGACCTCCGCCACAAATATCTTATAATGCGAATTCAGGAATGTCTGCTCATGCGATGAATACCATGTGTGCATCGAGTGACCCATCTCGTGAATCAGCGTGAAGACGTCGTCCAGCGTCCCCGACCAGTTGAGCAGCATATACGGATGCACGCCGTATACACCGGTGGAGTAAGCACCGCCGCGCTTGCCCTCATTTTCGATGACATCAATCCAGCGATCCGCAAATGCCCGTCTCACCACCGCCAGATACTCCTCCCCGAGAGGCTTCAGAGCTTCAAGCACCACCTCCCTGGCCTCCTCGTAGGTAACCTTCACGCTATAGCTACTGACCATCGGGGCGTACACATCATACATATGCAACTGCGAAACGCCGAGCATCTTCTTGCGCAGGCGGACGTAGCGATGCATCTTGTCAAGATTCCTGTGAACGCTCTCGATCAGGTTGTCGCACACTTCCGGTCTGACATTGTTTGCCTCGACCGCTGCCACGAACGTGGAGGGGTACTTTCTTGCCTTCGCAAAGAAAATCTGCTGGCGCACCTGCCCGTCGTAGAGAGCAGCCCAGGTATTTTTGAACTCCTTATAGCGTTCGTAAAATTTTTCAAATGACTCTTCTCTCAACACCCGATCCGCCGACCGCTGCATCGGAACAAATCTTCCGTTACTCAGCTGCACTTCCTTCCCTTCCGAGTCTTTAACAGGCGGAAACTTGAGATCTGCATTGATCAGCATGCTGAAGCCATTTGACGGAGCCTGCGCCATATCGCCGGCGGAAGCGAGAAGCTTCTCCATCTCCTTACTGAGCGAATGCTCGCGAAGTCGGACGATTTCCCGGAGTGTAACGCGATATTTGTCAAGGCTCCTGCCGTCCGGAAGCTCTTCCGCAAGATACTGCTCGAGCACATTTTCAGGAGTCTCAAGAATTTCCGGCTCCAGAAAAGCAATCTTCTCAGCAATCCTGACCTCCGTGCTCTGAGCTCTCTGCATGAGCGCCTGATTCGATGCATCGGCGGTGTCCTCATCGTGTCGCATACTTGCGTAGGACGAGAGCCGGTAGAGCTTCATGAGGCAGGCTTCATACAAGTCCATAACATTTACAAGTGTAGCCGCGTCCGCTGTGACGTGCCCTTCATAAGCGGCTATGTCATCAGCGAGCTTTACACTGTCGGCGACGTCCGCTTCCCAGGCATCGAGCGAGGTATATATATCATCAAGATTCCAGGTCATTTCGACCGGAACTTCACTTCTTTTCGGTAATCTATCCATAATAATCTTCCTCCGTAATATGCAATGCAGGGAGTACGCTCCCTGTGCATTATTCTGTTGCCCGAAAGCAACTCTCCATCATAAGGTCACGTGCAATAAAGGTATCATGAACGCCTCGGCGCTCCTGCCACGCAGAGCACGGTGATAAGCGTTTTTCACGCCTTGTAGTTGCGATCCGATTGTGCGGCTTCTAAGCAACTACGGCAATTTTAACATTTATAGCCCCTCTTTCCAATGATTATGCCGTGAACTCCGCCATTTTCTTCCCCCGCCACCGTATTGCCCGGAAATCCCTGAGATGCTATTATGATATTGTGCGAGATACTGATCCGGCACCAGATGCACCCTCATACACATATAAGAAGAACACCGTGCATCCACTGACCCACGTCTGATGCATCCTTATGCACTTCTGTGGCATGATCACCGTGCGAACCAAAAATCCGGCACCAGATGCACCCTCATGCATATGCAGCATGATTACCCGTGCGAGACAAAAACCGCGCGCACCGGGAAACACATATAAAGAAAGGAGCGATTGCCATGGCACAGACAAAATCCTTAGGAGAACTCATCAAGGAGGCCCGCACATCTGCCGGTCTCACACAGGAACAGCTTGCCCAGTCGGTTAATGACATGACCGCAAGCGACATCAGCAAGGCAGAGCGCGGCCAGAAAGTACCCACGCAGAACCAGCTGAAACAGATTGCAAAAACCACCGGCGTTACCCAGAAGTCGCTCCTCGATGCGGCCAAAGCGCTGGACGCCGCAGGTTCCGGCAATACATCTTCCGGGACGGCTGCCTCCGGGAAAACTGCCTCCGGAAAAACCGCCTCCGGGACGACTACTTCCGGAAAGACCGCTTCCGGAACAACTTCCTCCGGAAAAACCACCTCCGGGAAAACAACCTCCGGAAAGACTACCTCCGGCAACACCGTACAGGTCACCGCCACCGAGAAAAAGCTGCTCGAACTCTACCGCGCGGCGGACTCGGATAAGAAAAAAGCCGTCATGAGCCTCCTCAAAGGCGAAACTCAGACGGCTTCCGAAATGATCTCCTCACTTTTGGACGGATCCAAAAAGCCCGACGAGATCCTCACATCTCTGTTTTCAGGATCGTCGTCCGGATCGAACTCGAACTCCAAGAAGACGGACGACATTGTAAGCTCCTTGCTGGGAGCCTTTATGAATTCCAAAAAATAAAACACAAAGGAGGGCCCCATGCCCGTATTCGATTTCTCACACACCCCCGCCGACAAGAACAAACCGGTCTGCACATACACCGTTTTTAAGACAAATGTCCACTCCGCCTCCCCCGAACAGCCCATCATGGTGCTCGACAACTCGCAGAAGGAATGGGCACACCATTCAAATGGCGTCTTTACCAACCCCGTAAAGCGCACGGCATTTGAATTCCAGACCGAGCACGGCGCCGTCAGCGCTGACATCCTGCGCATCGACGCTCGTTTTACCAGCCTTCTTGCCTGGCTCGGCGAGAACCATATCAACGTCCGCCTCTCCGGCAGGAACCTTGCGGAAGGCTATGCCGTCTACAAAATCCGCGAGATCGCTTACGGCGGCGGTACCAAGCTCTCGGCAGAAGACGGCTTTTTACAATTCATGATCGAGCGTCTTCTGGCCAGCGATGCGCCCTCTGACGAAATCGAGGACGAGGATGCGGAAGAAGTGGGCGACAATATGCGCCTGACCAGCCTCCAGAGCATCACGGACTTCATGAACTGTGCCGGCAAAACTCTGCCTGACAACATCCGGCTCTGGGCCCGCCGCAACCTGGCTGTAGCCCGCTCCGGTGAAGTCTCGCCCGAGGAACGCCGCCACGCTCAGCGAGCCCTCTCCATCATGATGAACATTCAGTGGAAGAACAATTATTTTGAGTCAATCGACCCGGTGGAAGCCAGACGAGTTCTCGACGAGGAGCTCTACGGTATGGAAAAGGTCAAGCAGCGCATCATCGAGACCATCATCCAGATCAACCGGACACATACACTTCCCGCTTACGGTCTTCTGCTCGCGGGTCCCGCGGGCACGGGAAAATCCCAGGTCGCCTATGCCGTCGCCCGAATTCTGCGCCTGCCCTGGACGACCCTTGACATGAGCTCCATCAATGATCCGGAACAGCTCACCGGCAGTTCGAGGATTTATACAAATGCCAAGCCCGGCATCATCATGGAAGCCTTCTCCGCCGCCGGCGAGTCAAATCTCGTGTTCATCATCAACGAGCTTGACAAAGCCGCTGCCGGCAAAGGCAACGGAAATCCGGCTGATGTACTGCTTACGCTTCTCGACAACCTCGGCTTCACCGATAACTACATCGAGTGCATGATTCCGACCGCAGGCGTTTACCCGATCGCCACGGCCAACGACAAGGATCAGATCAGCGCGCCTCTCATGTCGCGTTTCGCGGTCATAGACATACCGGACTATACATTTGAGGAAAAGAAAGTCATTTTCTCGAAGTACGCTCTGCCGAAGGTCCTTGGCCGTATGGGCCTTCGCGATGACGAAATCATAGTCTCCGAAGAAGCTCTGAACGCCGTTGTGAACCAATTCATGAGCACTACCGGTATACGCGATCTTGAGCAGGCGGCGGAGCATCTGGCTGCAAACGCTCTCTACCAGATTGAAGTCAACCACGTAAAGTCGGTTACTTTCGACGCGGAAATGGTGCGCCGGCTGTTCGCTTAATGTCTAAAGCCCTCTGCCGAATCGAGGTAAACCACGTAAAATCGGTTACTTTCGACACGGAGATGGTGCACCGGCTGTTCGCATAATGTCTATAGCCCTCTGCTGAAATATAATTCCTAATTTCTCTCTGACTCCCGCTTCGGCAGGTACATTCGCACGACAGTCCCCTCACCGAGGGTACTGTCGACCAGAAGTCTTCCGCCGCACACCGCATTCAGACGTTCACGGACGTTGCGGAGACCGATGTGCTGCTTGCCGTCATTTGCCGAAGCGACCGGGTCAAAACCCTTTCCGTCATCGCTCACGCGAATCTCATAGTAGTCCTCCCGCTCCCTCGTGCTGATGGTGATTGTTCCGCCTTCCGGTCTCGAATGAATGCCGTGTTTCACGGCATTCTCCACTATCGGCTGCACTGTCAGCGAAGGAACCCAGAAATTATCCGACTTGATATCCCTGACGATCTGCAAATCGTCCCCGTAGCGCATCTTCTCCAGCTTCAGGTAATAATCCACATGCTCGAGCTCTGTGCGAACAGGAATCATGATTTCTTTGCCTGTCAGGTAATCGAGATTGGCACGAAGATAACGCGAGAAATAATTGATGGCCTCCTGCGCCTTCAGCGGCTCAGTCCCGCAGAGGATGTGAATCGTGTTCAGGACATTGAACAGAAAATGCGGGCGGATCTGGCTCATCATGATCTGTCTCTGTTTTTCTGCCAGCTCCTTCTCCTGTTCCTGCAGACGCTTCGCCTGGTTCATGTGCAGAAAGTTGCTGATAAGGAGAACGGAGAGGGTGATAGCCGGCTGTAAGGTGACGAGCCCCGTTTTGGCCAATCGGAAAAATGAGGATATCATCGGCAGAATAACAAATGTCATCAAAATCAAAAGTTCTACTCTGGTCAGTTCTCTCCTGTGCGCCAGGAGAATGATCATGATAAATACGGTGTACACGTACACTGCCATATTCGACACATGGTAAAAGCGCAAGCCATCCCCCGAACTTTGCGGACCGTCAGCGAACGACAGATAAATGAACCAGAGGAACATTGCACTGAGAACGAGAATACGGGCGATAATAAGCCACCACTTCGATACCTGCGTGCGGTTGGAGATGTAGGTCAGCAGGAATTTGGTGAACATGTGAAGAAGGCCGTAATAAGCCAGCGAAAGCAGGACATCCGTAAACCGATAAAAGTTGTGGTCTCTGGCTCCTCCGCTGTACATATAGAATTCTCCGAGGGAACCCATCAGATTGTAAATCAGATTCAGGATCACCAGCCTGTGAAATATGTCGGTACAGGCATCCTGCCGCCCCCGCTCCATCAGGTTGCCTGCCAGAATACACACAGTGACTGCGGAAGAAAACGTGAGGAGGCTGGCGTTGAAATAATATTGATTCATCTATTTATACTCATACTTAATTCCGGAAAATAAGGGCTGTCACATCAGACGGTGCCGCCACTACATATGGCAGACATTTGCAAATGTCGTCTGCCACATATAGTGGTGGCTCGCCTTAATGCGACAGCCCTTTTCTCATTCAAATAGTATTAGAATTAAAGCTGCGGACCAGCTGCAACGAGAGCCTTGCCTGCCTCGTTGGATGTGTACTTAACGAAGTTCTTCTGGAATCTGGAAGCCAGATCCTTAGCCTTCACATCCCACTCTGCTGCGTCAGCATATGTGTCACGCGGATCCAGAATAGCCGGATCTACGCCCGGAAGCTCTGTCGGAACCTCAAAGTTGAAGTACGGAATCGTCTTTGTCGGAGCCTTGAGAACGTCGCCGTTCAGGATTGCATCGATGATACCGCGTGTATCCTTGATGGAGATACGCTTGCCTGTGCCGTTCCAGCCTGTGTTTACGAGATAAGCCTTTGCGCCGCTCTTCTCCATTCTCTTAACAAGCTCTTCGCCGTACTTTGTCGGATGAAGCTCGAGGAATGCCTGACCGAAGCAAGCTGAGAATGTCGGTGTCGGCTCTGTGATGCCGCGCTCTGTTCCTGCAAGTTTTGCTGTGAAACCGGACAGGAAGTAGTACTGTGTCTGCTCCGGTGTAAGGATGGAAACCGGAGGAAGAACGCCGAACGCATCTGCGGAAAGGAAGATTACGTTCTGAGCAGCCGGGCCTGAAGATGTATCACGTACGTTCAGGACGATCTTCTCGATATGCTCGATCGGATAAGAAACACGTGTATTCTCTGTTACGGACTTATCTGCGAAATCAAGCTTGCCGTTCTCATCGATTGTAACGTTCTCAAGAAGAGCGTTTCTCTTGATTGCATTGTAGATATCCGGCTCGGATTCCTTGTCAAGGTTGATAACCTTCGCATAGCATCCGCCCTCGAAATTGAATACGCCGTTGTCGTCCCAGCCGTGCTCGTCGTCACCGATGAGAAGTCTCTTCGGGTCTGTGGAAAGAGTTGTCTTGCCTGTTCCGGAAAGACCGAAGAAGATAGCTGTGTTCTCGCCGTTCATATCTGTATTTGCGGAACAGTGCATGGAAGCGATGCCCTTAAGCGGCAGATAATAGTTCATCATGGAGAAGAGACCCTTCTTCATCTCGCCGCCGTACCATGTGTTCAGGATGACCTGCTCACGGCTTGTAACGTTGAAGATAACAGCTGTCTCGGAGTTAAGACCGAGCTCTTTGTAATTCTCGACCTTAGCCTTGGAAGCTACGTAGGAAATGAAGTCCGGCTCAAATGTCTCAAGCTCCTCTGCGGTCGGCTTGATGAACATATTCTCTACGAAATGAGCCTGCCATGCAACTTCCATAATGAAGCGGACTGACATACGAGTGTCTTTATTTGCGCCGCAGAAGCAGTCAACAACATACAGCTTCTTATTGGAAAGAGCCTTGATTGCAAGATCCTTGCAGGCTGCCCAAGTTGTCTCTGTAGCTACTTTGTTGTCGTTCGGATATTCCGGAGTTGTCCACCAAACGGTGTCCTTGGAATTCTCATCCAAAACGATGTACTTATCTTTAGGTGAACGGCCGGTATAAATACCTGTGAAAACATCAACAGCACCGAGCTCGCTGACCTTACCTACGTCAAAACCTTCAAGATCCGGCTGTGTCTCTGCTTCGAAGAGAGCTTCATAAGACGGATTGTAGATAATTTCGCTTACGCCTGTGATACCATACTTAGTTAAATCGATTTTTGCCATGTTTTGACCTCTTTAAATAAATATACATAAAACTACAGTTTCTTACGCATGTTAATACTTCTACGTATATTAATCTACGTATATAACCACTTTCCGTCACGGGGTACTCCCCACGAAGAATGCGTCTGATGAAAGAATCATCCTGTGCAGGCTTTTCCTCAGGTAGAATCATTCCAAGTAGAATTCACCCATGACTTCACGTTGAATTATACATGATTTTATGATAAAGTCACTAAAAAATTGATGATATTTCAACATTTCTCCCAAATTGATAACGAAATATCGAAAATCGCCTTGCTCATTATCTATTTTTACTGCTTGCAAATTGTTTATGATAAAATACATTATACTTACTTGACACTTTCCGGTCCTGCAATTAGAATGTGGAACCATAAAAGACAAGGGCGTCTTGGAAGCAATTCCGAGACGCCCTTTCTTTATGATAAGAGGTCATCCCACAACGGCGTGGTTCGCTATTTGGGGTGGCCTCTTATTGTATTCAGAAATGAAGGAGGAGAGATTATGGAAATTGCAAGAGAGGTCTTAGAAGCAATGGATCAGGAGATCTTTGCGGTATGGTTCCTGATCGGAGCGGCGTTTGTATTCTGGATGCAGGCAGGGTTTGCCATGTGTGAAGCAGGCTTTACAAGGGCCAAGAACGCAGGAAACATCATCATGAAGAACCTGATGGACTTCTGTATCGGAACCGTAATGTGGTTCATCTGCGGTGCATCCCTGATGCTCGGGGAGAATATCCTGCACGGTTTCATGGGGGGATTCAGCTTTGATGTCTTTACGAATTACGGAAACTTCGACTATTCGGCCTTCGTGTTCAACCTGGTGTTCTGTGCCACGACGGCGACGATCGTGTCCGGTTCCATGGCAGAGCGGACAAAATTTTCCAGCTACTGTCTATATTCGGCAATCATCTCCGCGATAATTTATCCGATCGAAGCTCATTGGACGTGGGGCGGCGGTTTTCTGGCCCAGTGGGGATTCCACGATTATGCCGGATCGAACTGTATTCATATGGTCGGCGGAATCTGCGCTTTTATCGGAGCATGGATGCTCGGTCCCAGAATCGGAAAATTTGACAGAGATAAAAACGGAAAAGTAACGAAGATCAACGCTTTTCCGGGTCACAATCTGGTCATTGCAGCCCTGGGAGTTTTTATCCTCTGGCTTGGCTGGTACGGATTCAACGGTGCGGCTGCAACAGACGTCCCGACACTCGGTTCCGTATTTCTTACAACAACCGTTGCCCCGGCAGTCGCGACTGTCGTATGCATGATTTTCACATGGATAAAATACGGAAAACCGGATGTTTCCATGTGCCTCAATGCTTCACTTGCAGGTCTGGTAGCAATCACGGCACCGTGTGATGTAGCGGACTGTGCCGGTTCAGCCATCATCGGTGCCGTATCCGGTCTTCTCGTAGTATTCGGCGTCTGGTTCAATGACAATGTGACACATGTGGACGATCCCGTCGGAGCGGTAGCGGTCCATATGCTGAACGGCATCTGGGGAACAATCGCTGTAGGTCTTTTTGCTACGGAAACAGCGCCCGGGTTTGCGACAGCAGGTATCCGGGAAGGTCTTTTCTATGGCGGCGGTCTGGTCCAGTTAGGCAAACAATTCGGCGGAATGTTTGTTACGGCGTTCTGGACAATCATCACGATTTATATCGCATTTACCGTGATCAGGATGACAATAGGACTCAGAGTCTCGGAGGAGGAAGAAATCATGGGCCTTGATTCCACAGAGCATGGTCTTCCCTCCGCCTATTCGGGATTTGCCATCATGGATGTTGCCAGTACAATGACGATGAGTGTCAATGAGAACACAAATCTGGGAACCGACAGCTACGAGGAGGCTTCTTTGGCGAAGCAGAATGCGGCCGTACCTGTTATAAGAGCAGACGGTGCAAATATCCCCGGAATTGCTTCCGGTATTTCGAAAATTGTCATCATTGCAAAACTTTCCCGGTATGACAAGCTGAGGAAAGCCATGAATGAACTCGGTGTGACCGGCATGACTGTGACACAGGTCATGGGCTGCGGAGTCCAGAAGGGATCCGGCGAGAGATATCGAGGCGTTGAAATCGATATGACACTGCTCCCGAAAGTCAAGGTGGAGGTCGTTGTCAGCGCGATTCCGGTGGACAGCGTGATAGAGGCTGCTAAAAAGGCTCTGTATACGGGTCATATCGGAGACGGAAAGATCTTCGTTTATCCGGTGAGCCGGGTGGTCAAGGTCAGGACAGGCGAGGAAAATGACGACGCGCTGCAGGATGTTGAGTGACAAGTTAATATGATTACAGTGCTCCGGGTGACATTCTGACACCGAGCTTGCTCGAGCGGAAAGAATGATACCCGGGGCACGTCCTGCATGAGCAGAAAATGGGGGATGATGCTATTTGGAGCTCGTCTTACATGAGCAGGAAATGGGGGATGATGCTATTTGAGGCACGCCCTACATTCAGAAAACGGGGGATGATGCTATGGCTGCTTTTGAACGTGTAAAATCCGGAATTCCGGCTATGGATAAAGTTCTGGATAATATAAGACTCGGAGACAATGTAGTATGGCGTGTCTCCGATCTGAAAGAGTTTCATTATTTTTTAGATCCGTATCTGGATCAGGCGATCAGGGATCATAGAAACATAATCTATGTCCGTTTCGCCAGCCACGAACCGCTGACCGAAGGACGGCCGGAAATTAAGACGGTGCCCATTGAGCTTTCCCACAGATTTGAGAATTTTACCGTGGAGATCCACAATCTGATCGAGCGGGAGGGGAAAGACGCATTTTACGTATTTGACTGCCTTTCCGAACTTCAGACGGCGTGGTCGACCGATCTTATGATGGGGAATTTTTTCCGCGTGACATGTCCGTTTCTCTTCGAGCTCGATACGGTAGCATTTTTCCCGATCATAAGGGGCAAGCATTCCCTGCAGGCTGTCGGGCGGATAGAGGACACAACACAGCTTTTTCTGGACGTCTATTCTTTCGGCAATACAGTCTACGTGCGGCCGGAAAAAGTCTGGAACAGGTACTCGGAAACGATGTTCCTGCCGCATTTCTATGACAGGGAGACGGGAACGATGGAGCCCCTGCTCGACGGAGTTCAGGCCAGCCGGTTCTATCAGGTCATGAACCGTTATCAGCGGTCCGGGGAGGAACAGAATACGGACTTCTGGGACCGCTTCTTCAACCAGACCAAGCAGCTTTACGAGATAGGCGCTGATGTGTCGGAGGCATGTGCGCGTATGTGCCGCATCATGATGACGCGAGATGAAAAGATGCGTGCGATGATAAGAGAAAACTTCGGACCGATGGATTATTTCTTCGTGCGCGATCGTATGATCGGAACAGGCATGATTGGCGGGAAAGCCTGCGGTATGCTTCTTGCCCGCAAAATTACAGAGAATAAGCGTCCGGACCTTGCGGATGTTCTGGAACCCCACGATTCCTGGTTCATCGGTTCGGACGTCTACTATTCTTACATCGTGGAGAACGGTCTGTGGGATCTCAGGATACGGCAGCGCAGGGATGAAGAGTATTTTTCTCTTGCAGAGCAGTTTTCCGAAGCCCTGCGAAAAGGCCGGTTCTCCCGGAATATGGAGGAGCGTTTCTGCCTCCTTCTCGAATACTACGGGCGGGATCCCATTATCGTTCGCTCAAGCAGCATATTGGAAGATGGGTTCGGGAATGCATTTGCGGGAAAATACGAATCCGTATTCTGCGCAAATGCAGGCTCTCTTGAGGAACGTCTGGAGGAATTTGAAAATGCGATCCGCGAAGTCTACTCCAGCACGATGAGTCTTTCCGCACTGGATTACCGCAAACGGCGCGATCTCGCGGGAAGGGATGAGCAGATGGCTCTCCTCGTTCAGCGAGTTTCGGGCTCTCATTACGGCAAATATTACATGCCCTGCGCGGCCGGAGTCGGTTATTCTTACAGTACCTATAGATTTCAGAAAGATATGGATCCGGCCGCGGGCATTTTGCGTCTTGTCATGGGTCTCGGAACATCGGCAGTTGACAGGACCGAAGGCTCTTATCCCCGGTTAGTGAACCTTGACCGGCCGGCTGCAACTAATTTCTCGTCTGTGGCTGAAAGGCACCAATTCTCGCAGCGAAAGCTGGAAGTGATCAACAAGGAGACCAGATGTCTCGAGAGACTGACTCTTGATTGTGTGGAACCGTATCTGCCGAGATACCTTAAAAACGTTCTTCTGGAACATGATTTTGAGGTGGAACAGAGATTTCGGGAAAGCGGACAAAGTCGGGAGGTGTTCTTTATTTCATGCAAGGGGCTGGTCGGTCGTAGAGAAGTGATGCGGAATCTGCAGGAAATGATGCAGGGCATTCAGGCGGAATACGGTCAGCCGGTCGATATCGAGTTCACTTTGAATGTTTCAAAAGGCGGGGAGTATATGATAAATCTGCTTCAGTGCCGGCCTCTTCAGGCGTTCGTTGATACGGGTAAGGGCTTTGTTCCGAATCTGTTGCCGAAAGATGCGATATCAGATGAGAATGTTATTCTTCACTCCGAGGGTGCCTCTATGGGAACATCCCGTATTGTCCCTCTGGACTTGATCATTTATATCGATCCGCTGGCTTATTATAACCTCCCGTATTCGAAGAAAGACTCTGTCGCAAAGGCTGTCGGGGCTATCAACTGGAGATACCGCCGGGCAGGAAAGCATATGATGCTGATCGTTCCCGGCAGGGTCGGTACGACATCTCCGGAGCTTGGCGTCCCGACAACATTTGCGGATATAAGCGAATTTGAAGTGATCTGCGAGGTATCGGTGTCAGGGGCAGGCTACAATCCGGAGCTTTCCTACGGAAGTCATATCTTCCAGGATCTGGTCGAAGCTGAAATCCTCTATACAGCCATCTTCGAGGATGAACACACTAAGGCCTATCATCCGGAAAGGCTGCAAGAGTTCCCTGACCTGTTTCCGATACTCCTGACTGAATATGGCGAACTGTCAGACGTTGTACACGTACTCGATGTAAGCGGAAGAGGGTGCACAGTGTACAATGATTTGCAGAATGAGACATTATATGTGATATTAGGGGTCGTCTGACCCCTTTTCACGCGGTATCACACCTTTGTCATCTGCTGATCGAGCCCTTCGAGCCATCTCACCAGATCACCCTTCTCCTTTTTGCTGCTGATGAACGGTCTTCGAATCCGTGCCTGCGGAGCAATAGTGCGCAGGGTCTTTACCGCCTTATCGATACCGTTTGCTCCGGATGTGGCAAACGGCACAACGATGCGCTCGCCCAGCTTGCATTTTACAAGATAATCCTTCACGAACTTCGGCATATCTCCGTACCAGATCGGGAAGCCGACAAACACGACTTCAACGTTCTCCAGATTCGCCGGCAATGTCGTGACTTCGATATAATCCTTTGTCAGCAGCTCCCTGCCCGCGCGCAGTATTGAACTAAAATAGCTCCCGTACGCATCCCTCGGCTCGACAGAAACGATATCGGATCCGTATCTCTCCGCTATCGCATCCGCGATTTTTTTGGTTGTGCCATTCTGTGAATAATAGATAACCGTACTTTTCCTCATAATAATCCTCCACTAAAATAAGCATATTTGCCTTGGCGTACTTGCCGGATTTAAGCAGGACGCCAAGCGAATCCCTCAAGAACGCCTCGGCGTTCCTGGCTCGACGTGCGCGGCGCCAAGGTGCTTTCCCCTGCGCATGTCTTCCGCATCGGTATGTACTTTAAATATCTGTCATCATATCAGAAAATGCTCAAAGCGGCAACCCGCAAGGACCTGTCACCCACACGGCTCACAGCGCCACCTCAAACACCATAATTCTTTCCCTCACATCCTCGCCCGTAAACAGATCCGCTGTCTCCACCTCATCCACGAACATAAGCCTCTCGTCCCGCATGATATGGGATATATATTCTTCGCTCGGATAGTAAAAAAACAGATACATCTGCCGCGGATCCTCGAAGTATGAGGCATAAATCCGCTCCAGCACAGGATAGAGAATCCTCACGGAGAACGGATTAAAGAAATAGAACCGGTCTGCTTCGGGAGGCAGGTCAAAGTGCTCCGCATCAGCATTTACAAATGAAATCTTCCCGCGATCTCCCCTGAAATGCTCAAGATTCTGCACCGCGATCTCATAAATCTCATCATTATACTCAATACCGATTGCCCGGCAGCCGGTCCGGCGGCTCAGAAGGAAGCTTACACGGCCTTTTCCGCATCCGTAATCTATGAGCGTGTTTTCCTCAGAAATATAGCCTCTTTCAGCAAGGCGGAGAAGCACGGCATACGCAGTGGGTTCATACGCAAAATGGTGATAATCTTCATGCAGGTCGTTCCTTCCCATGGTGCTGATATTCAGATTTTTGTCCCAACCGTAGTCGTTCATATCTTTCCTCTTTTTTAAGGTTCGGTCTTCCTCTTCCCGCCCGCAGCGCTTTTCACGAACGCCTCGGCGTTCGTGACGCGACATACACGGCGGGATCCCTGTTCATTATAGCATGCCGGCTTATTGCGTGGTGCCTCGAAAATCGCTATCAGGCTTCCCACCCCATTTTGTCACGTGCAGTCGCTATCTGAATGCTAAGACAGCGCTAATACGAAGCTAAGGCAGAAATTTTTAAAAACCTTAGCCCGCCCCGGCAGAACTCCGTATAAACAGATGTAAGCACAAAAGCAAAACCTTTTACATAGATAGATTTTTGGAGGAAACATCATGAAGAACACATTGACGAAACTCGTACTTGGAACACTCATCGCAACAACAGCTTTTTCAGCAGCCCTCGTACCGACAGCAGCAACAGTGCTCGCAAGCGACTGGGAATATGTTGAAATCGAAACCGACGAGCCGGAATACGTGTACGATGATCGCGATGATGACTTAGAATGGGTCGACCTCGACGATGTATATGAAGCAAAGCAGGATGACGAATATGTATGGGTAGAGATCGAGGATGAGACTCCGGTCGGCCGCTCAACAACCAAGGTATCTGCTAAGCTGGACAAGACACATTACGGCGAGACACGCTATGCAAATGTTTCTGATTTCCTTGCACTGAGAAGTCAGGCAACCTCCGATTCCAAGGAGCTCGCAAGACTGGCTCCGAATACCAAGATGGTCATTATCGGAACAACAGGCAACTGGATCAAGGTATATGTACCGTCTCTGGATCTCGACGGATATGTTTTCAATAAATATGCTACCTCTTATAAGCGCTGATAAAATACGCTTACTGATAAAGTGAATGATTTAAGGGTCTGCCGCACCGTTTGGTGCGGCAGACCCCTTTTTTCGTAATTCAAGTCTCGCTCGCGAGACTTGGCGCGGGATTCGGGTCAGCGTTAACTGACATCTTCCAAACCGAATCCCTGCGCATCCTCGCGGGACGTTCCCGATATATTTATCCTGCAAAAAACGGAGCATACTTCGCAGCCAGAAGAATCGCCTCCGCCATGCTGACCTCGCTGACAATTCCCTTGCCGGCAATATCGAATGCCGTCCCGTGATCCACCGACGTTCTCAGGATCGGCATACCGTTGGTGATTGAAATCGTGCGTTCAAAGTCGAGCGTCTTGGTCGCGATATGTCCCTGATCATGGTACAGGGACAGAACGCTGTTGTAACGTCCGATCGCAGCCTGATGGAACACGGAATCCGCGCCGATCGGTCCGACGACCGGATAGCCTTCCGCCTTCAGTTCCTCGACGGCCGGAGTGATCTCATTTACTTCCTCCCAGCCGAACAGGCCATGCTCGCCGCAGTGTGGATTGAGACCGGCGATTGCCATGGTGCCTTCCGTGACGCCGAGCCTCTTCAAAGCTGCAAGACTCTCCTTAACGCATGCTTTAATATTATCCTTTGTAATGTCATCCAGCATGTCACGAAGAGATTTGTGCCTGGTCAGGAAGAAGACTCGCAGTCCGTTGGTCTCAAACATAGTCAGCGGATCCGGCGTTCCGGTCAGCGCCCCGAATATTTCGGTGTGTCCGATGAACGGTACTTCCGCCGCATGCAGTGACTCTTTGTTGATCGGAGTCGTAGCGACCGCATCTGCCTCGCCGGCCATGGTGATCTCAATGCTCTTCTTGATGTATTCAAATGCAGCCTTGCCGCACATCGCCGAAACAACGCCGAAGGCAAACTCCGCCTGATCTATATTTGCAAGATCTATCATATTCAAGATGCCGGGACGGTAATCGCCCGAAGCCGGCTTCTCCACAACATTAACGGTCAGTGAAGCGCCGACAATGCCGATGGCATTTTCCATCACCTGACGGTCACCGATCACGATGACGTCGGCTGCATCATTTACTTTTTCCAGAGCACAGGCCTTGGCTACAATCTCGGGACCGACGCCTGCGGGATCGCCGATTGGTACTGCTATAAGTGGTTTTCTCTGTGTCATAGTTATTTTCTGCCTTTCTGGCGAAAGGCACCGATGGGGTCATGAAAACCGAGGTGCTTTCGCCCTTTCTACTATTCTGAATTTCTGATATCCTTTTTTGCAGGTTTGGCACACTACAGAGCACGTAGAGGTGAGTGGCGGGGCGATATAGCGGTCTACCCCGCATAGTTATATGTTGCCGGTCATCCTTAAGGCATCAATGAATGGCGCATTCCGTAGCCCGTAAACTTATCT
>JAFRGQ010000017.1 GCA_017433725.1 Lachnospiraceae bacterium | reverse complement strand
CGGCGATGTGACAGATAATGAAATCACAGCCGGCAAGGATGCGGCAGTAGAATCCGGAGGAAACGTTGCAGACAACAAGGTAGACGCAGAAGAAAACGCTACCGTGAAGGCAGACGACGACGTGACAGATAATGAGATCACGGCCGGCAAGGATGCGACAGTAGAATCCGGAGGAAACGTTGCAGACAACAAGGTAGACGCAGAAGAAAACGCTACCGTGAAGGCAGACGGCGACGTGACCGCTAATGAGATCACGGCCGGCAAAGATGCGACAGTAGAATCCGAAGGAAAAGTAACTGACAACAAAGTAGCTGCAGAAGAAGACGCTACCGTGAAGGCAGGTGATGATGTGACAGGAAACGACATCACAGCCGGCAAAGATGCGGAAGTAACATCCGGCGACGACGCTGACAACAACACCGTGAAGGCCGGAGATACGGCTACAGTCACGGCAGACGGCGACATCACACACAGCACGGTAAGCGGCGACGACATCAAACTGACGGCGGATGCCGATGGAAACAAAGACGGTAAGGTCGGCACGAAGGAAGATCCGATCCTCGTGGATACGGCTTCCGGAAACACCGGCGAGGGTTCGCTCAGTGCTACAGGTACAGAGGTACATGTGAAAGAGCTCACAGGAGATCTGGAGCTTGATCAGGTTACTTCTACCGAAGGCGACACAGAGATTACCGCACCGGGCAAGGTGACAGACACCGAAAAAGAAGATGCCGTCCAGGCAGCGGCAGATGCAGCAAAAGAAGCATCTGATGCGCAGAATATTGCGGATGCCGCAAAGGCCGAAGCCGATATCCTTGACGAATACGCGGATAAGCTGGAAGAGGAAGCCGAGAAAGCACGTGAAGATGCCGATAAGGCCCGTGCGGAAGCGGATGCAGCCGAAGATGATGCGGCAGAAAAAGAAGCTACGGCAGAAGCTGCAGAAAGAGACGCTGAGGACGCAGAACAGGCAGCGAAAGAGGCCCGCGAAGCAGCCGACAAGGCAAAGGCCGAAGCGGACGCGGCTCAGGAAGCAGCTGACAAGGCGAAAGCAGATGCGGATGCCGCTCAGGAGGCAGCCGACGAGGCGAAAGCTGAAGCGGATGCAGCGCAGGAAGCAGCCGACAAGGCAAAGGCCGAAGCAGATGCAGCGCAGGAAGCAGCTGACAGGGCAAAGGCAGAAGCTGATGCCGACGTGGAAGATATCAAGGATCAGATTGAAACAATCGATGAACAGATTGATGATATCGACCGACAGCTTGCCGATGATACGCTTACTGAGGATCAGAAACAGGATCTTCAGAAACAGAAAGACGAGCTGGAGAAACAGAAGGAAACTCTGGAAGAACAGCTTGACGAGGCAGAGGAAAAAGCAGAAGCAGCAAAAGAAGCAGCAGACAAAGCGGCAGAGGATGCAGAAGCAGCAGCCAGGGCACAAGCAGAAGCGGATGCAGCGAAAGAAGCAGCTGATAAGGCGCAAGCAGACGCAGACGCAGCGAAGGAAGTAGCCGATGAGGCGCAAGCAGATGCGGATGCGGCGAAGGAAGCGGCAGATGTTGCAGACGATGATGCGGACGCTAAAGAGGCAGAGGCGGCAGAAAAAGCGGCGGAAGCTGAAAAGGCACGTGAAGACGCCGATAAGGCCAGCGAAGAAGCCGACCGTAAGGATAAGATCGCAGATGAGAAAGAAGCCATTGCGGACGGCAAAGAGGCCAAGGCTGAAGAAGCTCGCGACAAGGCAGATCAGGCAGATCAGGATGCGGAAGACAAACAGAAGGTTGCGGATGACGCGAAGCAGAAAGCTGATGAAGCTGCCGAAAAGGCTCTGAATTCCGATCCGGCCATTGAGACGGCAGGTGATCTGACGATCCATGCCGGCGATGATATCGGCCGGAAAGAGAATCCTCTGGATGTGGACGTAAACGGAACCATCAATACCGGAACGCCGGGCGATGTCTATATCAGCAGCAATGATGATGTACATATCGGTGATCTGGATCTGGATGACAATGCTGACAAAGACCGGGATGTAACGATTTCGGCCGGTGGAGACATTACTTCTGATACCACGATCACAGGCGGAAACGTAGAGATCAACACGCTGGACGGAAATGTCGGCACAGACGACAAACCGCTTGAACTGGATGCGGACAATCTCTCCGGCACGATTTCCGGAAACGGAAAAGAAACAGGCAATGCGAACATTCATAACAACGGAGACCTGACGGTGGATGACCTGTCAGCGGACGGAAAACTGAAGCTGGATGTGGATGGCAATATCAAAGCCGGAGACAACAAGGCAGACGATACGGCCAATATCACAGCCGGTACGGCAGATATCAAGGCAAACGGCAATATCGGTACAAAGGATAAACCGGTCGTTACAGCTATTGACAATCTGAGTGCTGAAGCGGACAAGGATATCAACATCCATTCGATCAAGGATACGACGATTGATACCGTTAAGGGTAAAGACGTCGGAATCAGGGTCGACGGTAAAGTGCATACCGGAGACGGCAGCATTAACATCACAGCTGATAATCTGGATCTGTCGGCAAGAGGCCAGATCAGTAAGGAAGAAGATCCGTTGAGGATCTGGGTACCCGGCAATGTGAACATCAGCACCGATGACATCGGTACAGAGGATGATCCGTATAGGAATCCGGCGTACTACACCAACCTCTATCATGAGGAACCGAAACCGATACCGCCGAAACCTGATCCGGAACCGAAGCCTGGTCCGGAACCGACACCTGGTCCGGAACCGACACCTGGTCCGGGACCGGCATACGGTACGGAGACGGAACCGAATGAAGGCACTACTACCGCCGGTGCGCAGGAAGACAGGCCATGGGGAGACATAGTATTCAATATCGACTGGATACCTGCTCCGTATCATATCGGCCGTATGACTGCGGAAGAAGCGGAAGACAACGCCGGTGTGGTCCTTGCAATGAGAATCGATCCGGAGACTGTGCTGCGGTTACTCCTGAAGAACATTGATCCGTCTATGTTCGAAGGTCAGCAGATCATGGGTATTCTGGCTCGAAACGATGGAACAGAGGACAGTGACCTGCGGTACCTGGTACTTTCCGAGGAAATCCGTAACAGACTGAGACAGATGGGCATCAGGTGGCTGGTCTTCCGTGTGGGAGACAAAGTCCTGCTGATCGATCTGGACAAGCTGGAGGCAGAAGGAGAATACGTCTTCGGAGTGGATCCGGATGCATCCTGCAAACTGGCCGATGAAAAAGATGCGATGGCAGCGATTTGGCATAATGGCGAGCTTTTGGAAGTCATGTATGAGCCGGAAGAAACCGCGATGAACGGAACGGTCATACTGACGGGAGCAGAAGATGCTTGATCTTACCTGCCCGTAGGCCCAAAAAAGACCCGAACGATTCGGGAACACCCTGAAATAAGTATTATAGGGCTGTTGAAATGATATGCTCCCTTCTGGGTAGAAAAGAGGAAAAATCTCTTAATACTCGGAAGGGAGCATTTTTTAATCTCTGACGCAGAATTTTCGTGACTTAAGACGGTAGAGCTCACGGCGGACCATTGACCTGTCGGTAAGGAGAGTAATCTCTGAATCCACGTATATCAGAGTGGCCAATACAGGGAACTGATACCCTAAAGCTCTTTCAAGATGCCTTCGGTTACAACAGAATAAGATTGTAGTGATTCTTGTCAAGTTGTCCCTTGACAAAGGTCATTACATATCAGTCGTGAGATAACCTCAGGCTTCAGAATAATTGCCAAGGAAAATGAATTCAGGGCACTCGTTCCTCAGCTCATCGAGCATGACCCGGACGTCGGGATCAGCGCACGATGCGTCCGCATCGATATAGAAACGGAACTCAAAGTTCCTGCCCACAATCGGGCTGCTCTCAAGCTTTGTGATATTGATATCTCTCTTCGCGAACTTGCCGATGATCTTGTAGAGTGATCCCGGTTCGTGGGGGACGGAGAGTATCATGGAAATCCGGTTCGATCCCGGATAGATTTTCGGCTCCTTTGATATGCATACGAATCTTGTATAGTTGTTGTCGCTGTCGGATACCCGGGTCGACAGAGCTTGGAGGCCGTAGATTTCTGCTGCCTCCGGGGAAGCTATGGCAGCAGCCCCTGTATCCTCTGATTCGCTGACATACCGGGCGGCCATAGCTGTGTTCAGGACAGGGATGATAGCTGCCTGATCCTCTATTTTTTTCAGAAAATGAGAGCACTGCCCCAGAGCCTGCTCGTGGGACCTTATGCTGGTCACGTCGGCAAGAGTTGTTCCGGGTTTTACCAGAAGCTGATGGCGGATGAGAATTCTCTCAGCCCGGATGATGTACACACCGGCATTCTTGAGGAGCTGGTATGTCGCGCGGATCGATCCGTAGGAATTATTCTCTATAGGAAGAATTCCGTAATCAACCATGCCGCTCTTCACTGCCTCGATTACACCGGAGAAGGTTTTGAAGAACATCGGCATCGATTTTGCGAACATTCTGTTCGCGGCCTGCTGAGAGTATGCTCCTTTTACTCCCTGACAGGCAACGCGTCCCTCGTTAGGGAAAGTCACCGTGCTGTTGAGTAGTTCCATGTTAATTCCGGCAACTCTTACTATATCGCTCATATTATATCCTCTCTTTCATGTCATGCGGTCTCTGTTTCATTGTTACAGCCAAGCCTTACTTTTTTGTTTCAATCAAATTCATGCGATTCTCTTCCCTGTTACAATCAAAACGTACTTCCTTTTAGAATAAATCCCTGCGGGCTTCGTGCTGTGGTCACACCCAAAACTAATTTCTTACGGACAGATTCCATTTTGTGCATGCACCATAGACTTACATCATGAGAATACTTCGTGGAAGAATAAATTACTCGTCAATTGTGTTTACCGCCCCGCACTATATCGTGTATAGCCTTAAGTTCGGGTACCGCCTGTGCAAACCTATCCGGCGTCAGCGACTGCGGTCCGTCGCATTTTGCGTGCTGTGGATCGTTGTGGACTTCTATGAGGACGCCGTCGGCGCCGGCGGCAATGCCTGCATTTGCAAGCGCCGGTACCCATTGGTATCTGCCGCAGGCGTGGGACGGATCAATGATGACGGGTAGATGTGTCATCTGGCGAAGGACCGGCACGCACGAGACGTCGAGTGTGTTCCTTGTGTAGGTCTCGAATGTCCGGATTCCTCGCTCGCATAGAATCACCTTATCGTTCCCTCCCGCGAGAACGTACTCTGCGCTCATGAGCCACTCCTCATAGGTAGAGGAAAGCCCGCGTTTCAGCAGGACCGGCTTGTCCTGCTTACCCAAGGCTTTCAGGAGAGAGAAATTCTGCATGTTTCTCGCTCCGACCTGGAGAATATCGATATCTGCAAATAGCGGCAGCTGCGAGGCGTCCATTATCTCTGAGACGACCGGGAGTCCGGTTGCCTCTTTGGCTGCCAGAAGAATGCGAATGCCCTCGATGCCGAGTCCCTGGAAAGAGTAAGGTGAAGAGCGCGGCTTGAACGCGCCGCCGCGAAGAATTGTTGCTCCGCTCTCCTTCACGGATTTGGCAATTCCTACGACCTGTTCTTCAGACTCGACTGAGCAGGGACCTGCGATGATCGTCAGCGTGCCGCCTCCGATTCGGACACCGCCGATGTCGATGACCGTATCTTCCGGGTGGAACTTGCGGTTCGCGTTCTTGAAGGGTTCCTGCACGCGTTTGACATCCTCCACGATATCTAACGCAGATATAAGATCGATATCGAGCCGGCTCGTGTCACCGACGAGTCCGAGAATCGTCTTTCCCGTGCCCACAGTCGGATGGACTTTTATGCCCATCCCGGACAGCCAGTATTCCAGGTTCTCGAGTTGGTCTTTGTCTGGGTTATTTTTCAGGATAATGATCATTTCTGCTGCCTCCGTTTTCTCATAGGATAAAAAAAGCACCGCAGCCTTGTCGGCTGCGGTGCATATTTACATACCGGGTGGAGCGATGCCGGATTACACACTCTTTTCAGCCAACGCGAAATACGCCTTACCGATAAAGGTAAAGCCCGCAAAGCTGAAAAAGAAATTCATTGATGATGAATGTGACATAGTTCCGACCTCTTAAGTGTTAATATGGGATTTACTTTAGCAAAGTGCAGTGCTGGTGTCAAGCGGGGATTCGTTGATTTTACGGAAAACTTGATATTTTATTCTTCATCGCGCAATACTCGTGACTTCCGTCGTGAGACACGCGCGCAAAGTGAAATCTGGCTTCATCGTGAGAACAATTTCGCGATGAAGAATAAAAGCCTCAGCTACACAATGCTCCACCGGAGCATTGTTACGCATGCTTAGGCACGGCGGATCGCAGACATGCGCAGTGGAAGGTACTTACGCGCCGCGCATGTCGCGGCAAGAACGCCGAGGCGTTCTTGAATTGTTTTCCCGAAAATAGTAGCAAGGCGCTTTTCTGTGTCGCAAAGCTGGGATAAGTTGGATTTCTTACTTTCTCATGATAAAATGACTATAGTGCCAAAATTCACATTCTGACAGCGAGCTTGCTCGATATTACACACACGCTAAGAAAGGAGTCTGTTACCATGAAAACATCCTCCGGATTTCTCTCCGTATTCCTAATACTCTCGCTGATTCTCAGCCTCAGCGCCTGCGCGGCCCAGACCGGATCTGATACCGGGGAACAGCAATCCATTCAAGTGGACAGTTCTACCGAGCTATTCCTGAGTCTTACAGAGAAGACCAGCAAGTCTCTGATTTTCTCTCTCACCGAAGATCAGGCCGCCAAGGTTAAGAAGGCCGGTGCAAAGCAGGTGACCTGGACGCTCCACCGCACCGCACCCTACGCGAACCCCGCTGACGGGAAGTTCATTCCACTCCATAACGAGGAAAAAATGTTCCCAAACGAGAAGGAAACGATTGATTTTGCAACCATTAAATTCAGTGATATGTATGAAAATGATCAGCCCTTCTCCATGAAGCACTTTAAGACCTCGATGGACGGCGCTGCGCTGAAGCTCGATTTCACCACATCCCCTGTCTTATACTCGCAAAAGGAAGGGATTCCTCATGAAGGCGGCGGCAGGTATCTGGACATCTGCGGTCAGTTCACCCTTACCGCCGAACTGGATGGTGAAACCCTGGCTTCACTTGAAAAGGTCACCATCAAGCCTTATACCTCCTTCCATACCATGTGGGAGATCTATGACGAGCTGGATCGGCTGGCTGAAGAAGGAGATGATGACAGCGCTACACCCAAGCCCTACGTAGAGTACGGTGTGATGGGCCAGTCCTACCTCGGCTATGATATGCCCTACCTCATCGTTGCCCGTGACAGCGCAGCCGTAAATAAATGGTTGGATCTCTCGAACCGGGCCGAGGAAACCGGAACCGCTGTAATCGAAGATCTTGAGCGCTCCGGGGATGAGGACTATCAGGTACCCATTATGTATTCCAATGTTCACGCCAATGAAATAGCCGCCGCGGATGCAGTGCTGGAGTTTGCCCGGCTTCTGATTGAGGAGCCCTCCATAGAGTATACGAAGCTCACCGGCTTTACCGAGAAAGGAAAGGCTAAATCCGAGGCTCAGCGGACTGATTTGGGTCTGCATACCCCGGAGCTGGTGAAGGATACATGCAATTATCTGGGTTCCATCTGGTCGAATAAGACTAAGATGTCGGGCAAGGTGGAAGGGTTCGACAGTTATTATACCTCTGAGAAGACCACTGTTACCGTGGCAGATCTTTTGGACGACGTATTTTTCATCCTCGTGCCGGAGGAGAACGTAGATGCCCGTATGCATTACACCCGCTACTGTGCGGGCGGCTATAATCTTAACCGGGATAATAGTTACCAGACCATGCCGGAGACGCGGAATATAGAACATCTCATCGGCACTTACGATCCTGTCACTCTCATGGAGCTCCACGGACAGGTAGATGAGTTTCAGGTGGAGCCGGCCACTCCGCCCCATGAGCCCAGCTTTGAGTATGACGTGATCGCCAGACATCAGATGGCCGGCGGCGAGGCATTCGGTGCAGCAGCTGTGGCCAATAATCCGGACTATCAGAGCTACGTCATCCCGATGCGCGACTACATGTGCACTGACGGGAAAGGTACGCCCTACTGGGAGTTGGTAGGAGACGATATGGCTGCCATTTACGCCCCCGCATTTGCCATGCTGCATGGCTGTATTGGTTACACCGAGGAGATGCCCGCCTACTCCGAGACCGCCCGCCAGGCTTGCACCTACGGACTCCTGGGTCTGTCGGGTTATGTGGCAGCTAACAAGGAGAGCTACTTCGCCGGTCTTGCGGAGATTTATGCCCGCGGTATAGAGAACCGAAACTCCGATGCCGAAGTCGGTCCCTGGTTAGTGGATGCGCATGACAATACCGGTGCTGAGGCGGGGCTTCTTCGCCCTGCCCATGCAGGGGAAGGAGAGAACGGGCAGTTCTTCCCTGAGTGTTATCTGATTCCACTCAATGCAGAACATCAGACCAACCTTCAGGCAGCCTATGACATGATCGAATGGCTGACCCGCAACGACGTGAAGGTGGGCATTTCTTCCGCGTCCGTTACCGCGAACGGAGAGACCCTGCCAGCCGGAACAGCCGTGGTTTCCATGTATCAAGCCAAGCGATCCGTGGCTAACGCCGTCCTTTTCGACGGCACCTGCCTCTATGACTGGGACGATCTGTCTAACGAAGCCGTCTCCGCCTTCAATTACACCCGCGGATTCGACATGGTTACCTGTGTGAAGCCCGCGGAATACGAGACTATCGCAGGCGCTTTGGATCAGATTCTTACCTATGATACGGTGCAGACTTTCCTTCAGGAAAACGCCGTATCCCAGTTCAGCGGCGAGGAGGGCCGGGATGTGATCATTTCCAACGCTTCAGAGAGCTCCACCGCAGCTGTGAATACTCTGCTTGGCTCCGGCAAACAGGTCGGTATGATCACGGAGGGCTCATACAAGGGTGACTTTATCTGCTCCTATGATGACTGGTTATCCGTGTCTTCCGATTACATCCTGACAGGAACAGGTGTGAAGGATCCGGATTTTAGTGCTTATGTTATCGGGAAGTCTCCCACGGTCTACATCAGCGGTACCCGGGAGGCTCTGACACCTGCTTCCGAAGGATATGTGTACACCAATCTCGTTGCTTTCAGTATTGATTACAATTTTGATCGGGCGGCTTTGGAAATGATGGGCTTCGCCACCACTGAGGATGCTTCGAAGGCCGATGCGGTAGTGGGCGCCACCGCTCTGGATGAGGAGGGGCTTGCCGCTGTGCAGGCCGGGATTCCCTATGTGGGCTACACCGATTATGCCACAGAGCTGGTTCAGGAATCCCTCCTTCCCGATCTTCAGATCGGCTACACTGACGGCAAGGAATGTCTGGGCTATGTCACCTATCCTGAGGAGACTCTGGTCAACGCCAGCTACATCATGGATGGGGATGACGTATTATACGGCTGCGGGACCAGCTACTTCACGGCGCTGCCTGAAGGTTCGAAGGTTCTCGTGCAGCGGGACGGCAGCCGCACCCCTTTGGAGGGTTTACTCAACGGAGACGAAGAGAGCCGGAACGCCTTCCTTAGCGGTATCATGGGATTCTCCTATGAGGGTAAGGACAAAGACGGCAACGACGTGAATATTACTCTGTTTGCCGATACTCTTACCGAAAAGGTTCACCAGAGAGACGAGTATGCTTTCATCAGCAACGCCCTATTCGCCAACCACCTCACGGAGACTCCCTATGGATTCACTGCTGAGTAACAAGCTTAGTCAGGACTGCTGATAGACAACAGATATCAAGACAAATGTAGCCGGACCTGATCTTCAATACTTGGGACACAGGTCCGGCTTTGTAAGTGAGAGGGAAATTTATGGATGAGATGAAAGCTGTTATTATTCAAATTCAAGAACGCCTCGGCGTTCTTGCCGCGACGTGCGCGGCGTGTAAGCGCCTTCAACTGTGCACGTCTGCGATCCGCCGGAAGAAGATTCGTTCATTATTTGTCTGGCTGTGTCTGCTCTGTTTATGTATCGGGACCGCCGCTGTTTCAACGTTTGCGGATGACACAGCTGATCCGAACCGGAATGTTGTTCCGAAGTATATTCATCTTCCCGTTACGGAACCGGACACGACGACCAGTTCAGGTGTGAAAACAACCTGGAGCTGTGTTTGGTTCGGCAGTTATCCCTCCGAAGAGGTAGTAGACAGCAGTTGGGCTGCGGTAGATGATTATGCCCTTGCAGACGGTGATGTGATACGGGATGACAAACTGTATAAGTCGCTGACTGAAGCTGACTGGAAGAAAGATGATACTGTTACACTGGACGGGGTTTCCTACCTGCGCGTAAAGTCTGAAAAGAGTAACGAACAGGAAAGCAGCCGGGAACAACATTATCACTGGGATAATGACCATCCATGGCACTTCTTCCGGATTTCGCCTATGCGCTGGCGGGTATTGGATTTCTCAAAAGGAAAAATGTTGCTTCTGTCCGATCGAATGCCGGACAGCATGCCGTTTCATGATGCAGATGAGGACGTCACCTGGGAAGACAGTACGCTTCGCAGCTGGCTGAACGGATACAATGCGAAAGCAAATCTGCAGGGGGTCGATTATACCGGCAAAGGTTTCATTGATCAGGCCTTTCTTCCGGAAGAACGGAAAGCAATCTTAACGACGCACTGCGATAATCTTGCAAACAAGGATTACGACACGTACAGCGGTGGGGACACTGAAGACTTCCTTTTCCTACTCTCCAACGCAGAGGTTTTCGAAGGACCTGACGCTGGAAAGTACGGCTTCTTCCCCGGGCGGGATTATGATGATCCTGCTAAACGCTTCACTTCTACGGTTTATGCGAAATCCCGGGGAGCCTGGTGGTCTCCTGTGGAAGAGTATGCCGGGAATTCTTTCTGGTTCATGCGTACCAGCGGCTATACGCCGCGTAGCATCACCTACATCTGTGATTTCGGTTTCGTTTACAGTAAAGGAACGCTGGTTACCTGCAGCGATGCCGGAGTGCTACCGGCGATGTGGATAGATCCGGGCAAGGCAAAGCTCTCGGATGCGGGAGAAACCAGGTCTACCGATATCATGCATCAAAAGGACAAGGCAGACGCAGGCACCCTGAAGAAGGAGATAGACAATCCTGTCATCGTGAAGGAAGAATCTGCACCCGGCGGAGAATATACGATCTGGAATGCGGTCATGTTCGGACATTATCCGCAGACAAAAATCGAGAAAACATCCTCGGAAAATGATTTGTTCCGGAAGCTGGAGAAGGCTGCTAAGAAGGGAGAAGAGATTGTCACTTTGGATGGGGTGCAGTATAAAAGGCTGGACGGTCGATGGTTCCGCTTTGATCCGATCGTCTGGCGTGTGCTTGAAGTAACGGATCAGACTGCGTTGCTGATGGCTGATTGTGGACTTGACTGTATGCCGTATCATTCGGAATATGAGGATGTGTTCTGGGAGGATTCAGGAGTCCGCGGCTGGCTGAACGGTACGCCTCCGAAAAAAGCAGGCGGTGCGGAAGGATCTGTCGCGGAAGAATCTGTTTACGGAACGTCGTCTTTTCTGGAGACGGCATTTACGGAAGAAGAGCGTGCAGTCATCGTCCGTTCCGTGGTACAGAACAGTAATAATCATTACTTTGGCACAGGCTGCGGATCAGGGACCCGCGACCGGGTATTTCTCCTTTCCGAAGAGGAGACGTTCAGCTCTGAAAAGGCAGAGAAATATGGATTCCGTCCAAGTGATGCAGTTGGAGATACCGGCAGGCGCATTCTTCCGACATCTTATGCGACAGCCCGTGGCGCGTGGCAGTCTGATAAGGAAGAAACTTCAGGAATCGGTTTCTGGCTTCTTCGTACAAACGGGTATACTGAGGATAATGTAGTATATGTAGGCGAGAAGGGTTATTTATATAACCGGGGAATACCGGTGACTTGTGCCGATGCATGTATTGTCCCGGCAATTCGGGTTGAATTGGATAGGGAATTGTTTACTGTTACAGACGATATTAAAGGGTACTGACGAATACCGTTACGAACGGAACGTGAAACAATAATTTTTCGGTTTGGAAAGAGTGGACCTGATATGAAAGACAGAACACGACTAAACAGAATGAAAGACAGAACACAACTAAACAGAATGAAAGACAGAACACGACTAAACAGAATACGAGTCATCATTATACTTTTTGTAATGGCTGCACTGATTCATAACAAAGGAATTGTTTCAGTATTCGCAGAGGAAGTATCCGAGACCGCTACGGCAACAGCCGGGAGCGGGGACAGGCTTTCTGAAGCCGTTACAGGGAATAATACTGTGTCCGCGCCGGTCAGCTTTTTCGATGAGAAGAAGTTGGGTGGGGTACAGCAGATACACGTGCCTTTCCCGAATGTGACCCATGAAAAGCTCGAGTGGGATTTCCCGTACTCGGATGGATTCTTCAGCATCCCTTCGGAAGAGTTCAGCATTACCATGGCCAGGGGATCCATGGGTCTTACGGTGTCTGCATTCCGCAGCTCCGGCGATGAGGTGAGTCTTCAGTATGAGACCTATCTCCGCGGAGCGGGCTTCACCAATATCTACAGTTTCGGCTATGACAAACCTCCTATAGCAGACTCCCTTTCAGGTGTAATCGGAATGAAGCACATCGATGACTGCACAGTGATAGCTGCGGCTGCCTGCGGACACGGCTATGGAAATGAATGGGCCAGCAACTTCAAGGTGGGGAACGGTGAAATACATGAAGGTTTCAGTCAGGCTGCGGGATTGTTTGAAGAACATCTCAATCAATATCTGAAAGATAACGGGATCGAAGGAAAGAAAAAGCTTTGGGTCAGCGGTTTTTCACGCGCATCAGCGGTCTGCAACATACTGGTTGCCGAAATGATTGAAAGCGGTGAATTCGATGATGTGTACGCCTACCTCTTCGGAGTTCCGAGAACGACCACGAAACCGGTGAGATATAAAGGCATCTTCAACATATGCGGACAGTATGATCCGGTGCCTTCGGTCCCTCTTCAGTCCTGGGGCTACCAAAGGTACGGAACAGATCTCTTCACACCGGCTCAGGAATCGGATTCGGATTATACAGAGCTTGCCCGTTCCACGGATGCAGTCGGGCTGAAGCTCGACGGAAAAGATTTTCGCAACAACCCGGAGATCAATTATCAGTTGCACTTGATACTGGAAACGTTGGGTGAATTCTTCCCTGACAGCGGAACGTACAGTGAGAAATTGCAGCCTCTGCTGTCGGATGCCGTCACGAATCACAGCGAGGCCCATATTATTGAATTATTGACAGCGGCGTTCAAAAAGTACAAACCGGAGAACTCGCAGGAGCGGGCAAAAATCGATATCTTTGTAGATTACCTCGGCTACATCGTCGGTCAGCATCTGCGTGCCGACCAGAGGCAGGTCGAAGACGGCAGCTGGGATCCGGATGAAACCCTTGCAGCTAACCTTGCGCTCGAACATTGTACTACGACATATATCAGATGGCTCTTTTCGGAGGAAGAGCCACAGAAGATTCTTTCAAGTTCTATTATTTCAAGAAGAATCTGCATGATAGGAACAGTTGATGTAACCGTTTTGAAAGACGGTCGCGAGATCACACGTATTGATAAAAACGGCAAGGTGTCCTATCCCATGGAAGAAAGTTCCGAAGGAACTACGCACGCCACCGGCGTTTTTATGATGCGGAATGAAAAAATGACGGTCATCAGCCTTCCGAATGATACGGAATATTATGTGAGGGTCGATACAAACAGGCACGGCACGATCTCATTTTATGATCTGCTCATTTCTCCCGAGAAGCTTGCTACCGAAGCCGGCAGTGCCAATCTCGGAGCAATGAGTGCGGGCAGTTATGGCTTTCATGTTGTACCGAATGAGCAGATCCCGCCGACGCCGGATGTGATATCGGGTCAGTATACTTTTTTAGGTTCAAGCGAATATGAGTATTCTCCGACTACGGTCATAAATGATGAACTTGAGGCAACCAAACATTATTTCATGAGCATTAAGAGGATTTATCAGCTGGTGTTCAATATAGTAGTCGGTCTGATACTGTTCCTGCTCTCATGCCTGATTATGCATCTGGTGCATCGCTACAACGTGAAAAAGGGGCACCCTCCTTACTCAAAATGGTATGTGATTGTCCCTCATCTGATAGCCATCGTCAACCTGACGCTTCTTACTGCGATGCTTTCATATCACTTGTTTGTAATCGACAGGGTGAGGGTTATCTGTGCGTCGTTCACTGTGCTCTCGATATTCCTGCTGTCACTGAGAGGTACGCTCCGGTACAGGAGAAAAAACAGCATCATATTGACTTCTTTTCTGTTCTTCTGTTTTGCGATCACGTTCCTCTTCTTTGACAGAACGAAGAAATTACCGTTTTCATGGGTAAGTGTGAACGCCTTCGCATTTGTAATAGGTCTCTACACCGTAGCAGCGGTCCGGACTTTTCGTGAACCGTCTGAGGATAAATCATCTGCCGGATCAGGGGACGATTCTCATTAGGGTCTGATTACTGCAAAACAGCAAAAGAGGCTGCCGCATTAGGTGCACCACTATGTATGACAGACTTTATTCGAAAATGTCTGCCATATAAGTGGTGATTCCGTCTAATGCGACAGCCTCCTTTTCAGTGTTGATTCAAATTCAGATTATTTTTCCGGCTTTATATCTGTGCGTATCTGCCAGAAATAGAAACTGAGAAACAGAAGGTAAATTGAAACGGAGTAAAAGTAAGTAAAAGCCGGAAGGGAAGTGAAGATTGCTTTTTCATTAGGTTCCCCTTTTGCGCTTGCTGCATTCGCGGCCATACTCTTAACAGTATTCATGATGCTTTTACCGGTCTCACTGTTGATAAAATTATTCATCTTTTTCATGAGATCTCCGCTGTTCATCCCACTCATCATTCCGGCAAACATGGACATGATATCAGGGCATACCTGTTTCTCACCCTTAAGCACAGAAATAGCAGCTTTCTGACGTGCAGGATCAGCATTTCTGAAAAGATCTACAATCGTTTTATCCTCGGCTTCAGGCACTGTCTCGGTCTCATCGGACGTCTTCTGCTCGGTGCCATCACAAGCCTCCGGTTCTATTGCGGCAACGCTTTCTTCCTGTACATCTTCAGGAACAGATACTTCTTCAGCAGCAATATCAGACAACGTATCTTCTGCCGATGCACCCGTATCTCCAGATGCCGTCAGCTCTTCTGCCGTCGTTCCGAGTACATCGGCAACAGCATTGAGCTGCTCGGGGGTCAAATCCGCTATTCAGCGTTCCACCTTGCTGATATCCTGCGGGCTGACGCTTTCGACGGCATCAGCCAGTTCCTTCTGAGTCAAATCGGCTGCAAGTCTGGCTTTCTTAAGCAGAGTTCCTGATACATTGGCCATTTATTAATCCTCCTGTATATCTATTTGCTTGTTTATTCTTCATCGCGCAATACTTGTGACTATAGTCATGATATATGCGCGCAATGTGGTACTCGCTTTCTTCGTGAGTTCAATCATTAATTGAATTGAGGCATGCTCATATTGTTGAACTTCCATTCCTCTCCGTCTTTGATCATGGAGAGTTCGACAGTTCCCTTTTTGCCGTCCTTAAAGCTGTATGCCATGACTGCTTTTGCACTGTCGGAATCTTTCGTGATGTCCTTTACAGTGTAATCGCACTCTTTCATTTTTTCCTTTATTGAGCCTCCCGAATTTGATGGGAACCCACCATTATTCGGCTGCATCATAAAGGACATGCCCATGCCCATTCCGCCAAACATACCTAATCCGTCTGAAAGAGCAAGAAAATTCTGAGCCTTCTGGAGAGCTTCCGGGGTAAGGTACGGTTTCAGACCGTCAAAACCGGACTCCTTTATATCTGCTATTGCATTTTCCAGTGTAGATTCGGGACTTATCCTTTTCATTGCATCATTTTCCATAATAGTTACGCTCCTTTTCTATTTATTTTCTAAATTTTGAATGCGTCGGGCTGTGAAACGCCATATGAAGATATTTTCCATGACAGGGAGAAAATCATCTTAGCCATTTCCTGACTGCTGAAAGGAAAACCGGCTTCTACCCATTCACGCATCAGACCGACAGCTCCATACGCGATGTAAAGACTGATAAAGCGAGCTGACGCTTCATCTTTCCCGGAGTGAACGGGAACGTATCCTGAACAGAGAAATTCCACCATCCGTGAAAAAAAACTGTTTCCTGATGGTTCCCTGAGCAGTATGCGGAACGCCCTTTCATTTTCTTTTACGAATTCAAAGAAAGCTGTTGCAGAAGATAGCAGCTGTTCGTTGTTCTGCTTATCAAGTATCGCAGGCGGAGACGGTATGCGCTCAAGAAAGTCCTGTTCTATTTCATGGAGAAGATCGGTCGGATCCGAGTAATACTTATAGAACGTGGAACGATGCACATCGGCAGTATTACATATGGCCGTTACAGATATCCCGGCCAGTTCATGCTTTTCCAAAAGTTCCAACATTGCGTCTTTCATCAGACGCTTCGTCATGCGAACGCGCCGATTTTCAGGTTGAATTGTCATGTATCCCTCCATATGCACTACAAGTATATTGAAAATGTCGGATTTAAGGCAATTTGCACAAAACTGACTGTTGCCAAAACAACATTATGTAGTTAAATTAACATATAGAGGTAGAAATGTCAAAACATAGAATATTGATGGCAACATATTTTTCTGCAAGGTTATCGGCTACAATCCAAGGTCTTGAGCAAATTGATTTTAGGAGGTTATTATGTCAAAACAGGTGGGAGCATTAATCAAAGAAGCAAGAGTATCAGCAGGCATGACGCAGAAGCAACTGGCAGAAGCTGTTGATGGCTTAAGTGCTTCATCAATCAGCAAAGCGGAAAGAGGAATCAAGAAACTTACACCAGAGCAGCTTCAGCAGATCGCAGAAGCGACAGGCACATCTTATGAGTCCTTCCTGACAGACGAAGACGATTCCGTGACTTGCGAGACGGAATCTGAGGCGGCAGCGGCGGAAACAACGGATGCACCTGCGGAAGCTGAAATAAAGGAAGAGCCTGCGGAAGCTGAAACTAAGGAAGAAAAACAGCCGGGCCAGAACCCGATGGCAATGCTTACCGCCATGATGGGTAGCATGATGGGCGGCGGAGAAAACGGTGAGAACCCAATGGCAGCTATGATGGGCGGCGAAGGCGGAGAAGGCCAGAATCCGATGGCAATGCTTGCCGGCATGATGGGCGGCATGGCAGGCGGCGGAGAGAACGGCGAGAACCCAATGGCAGCCATGATGGGCGGCGGAGAAAACGGCGAGAACCCGATGGCAGCCATGATGGGCGGCGGAGAAAACGGCCAGAACCCGATGGCAATGCTTGCCGGCATGATGGGCGGCATGGCAGGCGGTGGAGAGAACGGTGAGAATCCGATGGCCGCAATGATGGGCGGCGAAGGCGGAGAAGGCCAGAATCCGATGGCGATGTTTGCCGGTATGTTGAGCAGTTTCATGGGACAGGGTGCAGGCATGAACCAGAACGCGAAGCAGGGCGAAGAGCAGGCTGAGTGCCAGTGTGAAGAGCAGGGCGAAGAGCAGGCTGAATGCCAATGTGAAGAGCAGAACGAAGAACAGGGCGAGTAATCACACGAAAGACTTACATTACAACATAGTTTGTGCAGATTAAAAAGGTGGAGTAGGGGAAAGCTTATGCCGACCTCTATTCCTTTTTATACAGCATGATTCAAATCACATATGTCAAAAGGGGGTGAACATGTGCTCTTTAAGAGTTTAGATAAACTTATCAGAAACGCACTGATGTTGATTATTGTGCTGATATTTACAGGACTGACTTTGTTTCTGGTGCCGGAATCGTACATTCCGTTTCTGGGTAAAGTGTTTGCATTTGCCCTTCTTGTAGAGGGCGTTATTCAAATATTGGATTTTATCGGAAGCCGCAAGGCCCTGATTCATTATCTCCGTTTGTTTCTGGGTCTTCTTGCCGGTTTTGTCGGCATCATGCTGTTTTCCATAGAAAACATGTTTCTTGCGGCTCTGAACCTGTTGGTCGGCCTGCTGCCGATTTTGCTTGGGGCATACGGAGTGTATCACGCCCTGATTTACGCGAAACGTTCGGGAAGGAAGGGCTGGTGGATATACCTGATCCTGAGCTGTCTATTGATACTGTTCGGAACGTTTGTGTTCATAAATCCCTGGGCAAATGATCCGCTTTCCGTTATGCGGGTGATTGCCGGCACACTTACCTATTCGGCAGTAGTATATGCGATAAGTCTGATCTGGATCTGGCCGTTTCAGAATAATAACAGGGGAGGCTCGTAATGACTGATAAACCGACCGCGGATAAGAAGAATAAAAAGAATAAAAAGCGTTCTGCTGAGATAATCGGCGTATTTGCAAAACACAACTTCTATACTAATGGATTCACTCCGTTAGAACTGCGTACCACGTTGGAAGATCTCGGTCCTACTTATGTGAAGATCGGTCAGATCATGTCCAGCCGAACAGATATGCTGCCGAAAGAGTACTGCCGGGAGCTGGAAAAACTTCGTAGTAAGGTCAGTCCGCTTGAAGCGTCTATCGTGCGGGAAGTAATCGAGCAGGAAGCCGGGAAGAAGATTGATGAAATATACAGCGACTTCAAGGATGAACCTCTGGGATCGGCTTCCATCGGCCAGGCGCATTACGGAGTCCTTCTGGATGGAACCCGCGTCGTGACCAAGGTACAGCGTCCCGGTATAGCAGAGATGATGCGGGAAGACTTTGCCCTGCTTAAGAAGCTTGCAGGACTGGTGAGCATTGGAGATGAGGAAGAAGGAGAGGGCGGAGGAGTCAATCTTACTGACATCATCATAGAGCTGGAAAAGGTCACGGAGGAAGAATTGGATTTTCGCGTTGAAGCGGATAATACCAGAATCTTCCGGGAGCTGTGCATAGAGGATGAGACAGTGGTCTCCTGCCCGCAAATCATCGACGAACTCACGACGGAGCGTATACTCACTATGACTTTCGTGGACGGCTATTCGCTGTCCCACACGGAGCGCATTGACAGAGATGGCTATGACAGACTTGAAATCGGGAAGGCAATTTTGAACAATTACCTTCACCAGGTATTGGATGTGGGAATCTTCCATGGTGATCCTCATCAGGGAAATATCATGCTCTGCAAGGGAGTGCCTTACTGGATCGATTTCGGGATGATGGGGCGTATCGGTGAGACGGGCGTCAGCCTCATGCAGGATCTGCTTTTCTCGATCATTCAGCAGGATGTGGAGGTTATGACAAATGCAGCGTTGGCGCTCGGTACCGTGACCGGAAAAATAAACAAATCAAGGCTCATGGAAGACCTGGAGAGTTTCAGTACGAAATATATGTCAGCGAAGAACCTCAATGAAATAGATATCGGTACGATGCTGACCGAGCTTTTGGATCTTCTCGCGGATCACAATATCGCTGTTTCCGGCGAGTATACAATGATGATCCGAAGCCTTGTCACGGTGGAAGGCGTTCTGGAAATGCTATGTCCGGAAATCGATATTTTCGGATTTCTCAAGGACAAGATGATGGAGCGGGCGAAGGAAAGCCTCGATTTGAAGGAGAAACTTACTTCTTCGGTGGAATCGATTGCACAGACTGCCCTTCGAACGGCACGTCTCCCCGGCCTGGCATCCGACGTGCTTCGGAATATGGTGAAAGGGCGATTTAAGGTATCCTTCGAGCTGATCGGCTATGAGGAGCCTCTCCGAATTATAATAGAACTGGTCAAAAATATACTAATTGCTGCCTTTGCCTGTGTGCTGTTTGCGGGAGCGTGCAGCTTAAGCAAGACGACAATAGGACCGATGGTCGACAGTGTGCCGCTCGTCTGTCTCATTGGGTTCATCTCTTCCGTTGCTCTGGCAATATACTCGATTCGAAATCTGGTAAAGATCAGCGAGAAACTGTGACAAGCGAATGATGACATGTGCTTTTCCCTGCCACTGCAATATGCTAATATAGTATCGGAGCGCATTCGACGGATTGCATCCGCGAGAATGCGAACGGTGCGCTGATAAAGATGCAAGCCGACGCTTGCGCGTGAAGAGTCGCAATGCGACTCTTCGTTTAATAAAAGGAAAAGAGAGGCTTACCATGGGAACCGAGGAAAGCAAAGAGCTGAGGCTTTATAATAAAAAAAGACATGGCTTATGGAGCATACTCTTCAGCAGGACAGGCGTCATATTACTGTTGTTAATTGCTACGATTGCAGTGTATTTTTGGTTCCTGTTCAGAAATTTTGAATGGCAGCCGGCATTTACGGTGCTTGCGGTCATATTGCATGTGGGAGTTGTAATCGCAATGATCAGCAGTGACATGGATGCCACTGCGAAAATAACCTGGATGCTGATCATATCCGTTTTTCCGATTTTCGGTGCATTTTTCTATATTTATACCCGGGTTGATCTCGGGAGCTATTTCCTACGGAAAAACTTCGAAAAACTGCGGAAGAGAAACCATGAGATGCTGCATTATAATAAGGAGGCGTTGCGTGACTTGGAAGAAGAGGCTCCTGAAGTCGCGGGGCTCTGCAGGTATGTGGCCAGTACCGGAAACTATCCGGTCTATAACGGAAACAAGGTCGATTTTTATGAGCTTGGCGAATATAAATGGGCGGCTCTGTTGGAAGATCTGAAGAAGGCAGAGAAGTTCATCTTTCTCGAGTATTTTATCATCGAGGAAGGCAAGATGTGGGGGCAAATGCTCAAGATTCTCGCTGAGAAAGCTTCACAGGGAGTATTAGTACGCGTAATTTACGACGGGACAAATGAACTTGGTACTCTGTCGGGAGATTATAGGGACCGCCTTAAAAAAATAGGAATCGACGCCCATATGTTTTCCCCCCTGACTCCTTTTGTGTCTACTGTTTACAATAACCGGGACCATCGGAAGATACTTGTCATTGATGGAAAAGTGGCCTACAACGGCGGAGTCAATCTGGCGGATGAATATATTAACGAGGTCGTGAAGTTCGGACACTGGAAGGATACTGCGGTGCGGATCGAGGGACCTGCGGTAGACAGTTTTACAGCTATGTTTCTGGAGATGTGGGTCCTGGAGTTTGAGCCGGAAAAGACATCACAGTGGTTTGTGAATCACAGGCTGACTGCGGAAGGTGAAAATTCGGAAGACGGGGATCCAATTATCGGGGCTGAATCGGACGAGAAAGCGGACTCTGTAGCTGAGACGGATAAGAGAACAGACGCGTGCCCGGAGAGTCTGGCCGGCTATGTCATGCCTTATGCTGACAACCCTCTGGACAAGGATAAAGTCGGAGAGACCGTTTACATAGACTTCTTGTACCGGGCTAAAGAGTATGTACATATCATGACACCGTACCTGATATTGGATGATGTGATGATTACGGCAATCTCTTCCGCGGCGAGGAAGGGGATAGATGTCGAATTGATCGTACCCGGAATTCCGGATAAGAAAATGATCTATACTCTTACAAAGTCCTATTTCAGACGCCTCATAGAGGCGGGGGTGAAAATCTATACCTATACACCCGGCTTTGTGCATGCGAAAATATTTGTATCGGATGACTGCAGAGCGACCGTTGGTACGATTAACTTGGATTATCGCAGTCTTTACCATCATTTTGAATGCGGAACATTCCTTTATAATGTACCGTGCATCTCGAACATAGAGAAAGACTTTCAGGCGACAAGAGAGAAATGCCATCTGGTGACGATGGAGGACCTGAAGGAAGAGGGATGGTGGACAAATTTTGTGGGTGCACTGCTAAGGACTATTGCGCCGCTGCTGTAAAATCATTTAAAGAGAGAAGGTTCGATAGAAATGTTTGTCCCTGTCTGTATGAAATGAGCGTTCGTTTTTCATGGGTACTCCTTTGAAAAAATTATGTTTTATAATAGCGTATACTATGAATCTATAGTATCATACGATGATAGGTGTTTCAAGATAATCATAAAACTGCAACTTGCTTATGAAGAAAGCTTATGAAAAAGTATCTATATGTTGTAAAAACACAAATCATAAAGAGCCTGACCTATGAGTTCAATGTCTATGGAAATATTATCATGCAGACGATCATTATGATCACCTCCGCATATTTCTGGAGAGCATTGTATCAGGGACGGGGGATGGTCGGCGATGTTGATGCGGACAGCATGCTTACGTATGTTGTTATGTCATCCCTTCTGTCGGTATTGCTGATCACAAATGTCGAGAGAAGGATTCAGATGAGCGTTCAAAAAGGAACGGTAGCCACGGACCTGATGAAGCCGATTAATATTTTCGGCGTCTATTTTGCTGAAGATATCGGGAATATTGCCGCATTACTGTTTCAAAATGTGCTTCCTATTTTGCTCATCGGGTCACTCATGATCAAGGTTCCGGTCATTGCAGACATCCGCGATTTGCCTCTGTTCATCCTGTCTGTCTTCGCATCGTTTCTGATCAACTGGCTGATCGCCGCTTTGTTTGGAATGATTGCCTTTTCGGCTGTCAATATTGATGCACTTATACAGGTGAAAAAACACCTGCTCAGACTCCTTTCGGGAAGTATTATTCCGATTTGGTTCTTCCCGCCGGGAATATCGAAAATACTGGAATCCCTTCCGTTCGTGTATATTTATCAGCTTCCTCTGAGCATATATATCGGGAGAGGTGACAGAATGCAGTATGTAAGTCAGATGCGGATACAGTTCGTATGGCTTGTGATACTCTTGGGAGCATTTTTCTTTGCTCAGAGCAGAGTTACAAGGAAGGTCATGGTGCAGGGAGGATAAGATGACATGGAGCTCGGCGGCAACCGAAACCGATACAGTTGCACGGAGTGTCATGGTGCAGGGAGGATAAGATGACACGGAGCTCGGCGGCATCTGAGACCGATACGGTTGCAAGAAAAGTCAATGCACAGGGAGGATAAGATGAGAAAAGCATGCAGGGAACTGATTCATTACCTGGATGTGACGGCGCACATGTTCAAGATGGCGGTCATGACAGTAATAGAGTATCCGACCAATATTGCCGGGTGGCTGATTTCGAATCCGCTCCAGTTTATCATGGGATTTGCCATCATCAAATTTGTTGTGGAGTCTTTCGGAGAGATTAACGGGTGGAACTACGGACAGCTTGCTTTCCTTTACGGATTGTCCGTTATATCCCATGCGCTATCCATGATCTTTTTTGTGCAGGGATGGTTCATGGGATATTACGTGATGGAAGGTGACTTTGACAGATATCTCACCAGACCCCTCGGCGTAATGTATCAGTTCTTTTTCACAAATATCAACATTATCGGAATAACCGATCTGATTCCCGGCGTTCTCGTATTCATGTACGGGTGCGTAAAGAGCGGGGTTACCGTAAATCTGCTTTTTATTGTACAGATTATCGTTACTCTTATCGGAGCGACGCTCATCCGGGGCGGTATCTATATTTTACTCGGAAGCACATCGTTTCATACGAGGAGTGCGGTGGACTTCGGACAGTATACCCAGGAGATTATGGATAAGACAACGATGTATCCGATGTCCATGTATCCCGAGAGTATGCAGTTCATTTTAACGTATCTGATTCCGATCGGCTGGATTTCATTTTATCCGGCGGCGTCGTTTTTGGGAATAAACAGCAGATATGCCGGAATGATGATTCCTTTTGTCACGCTGGCTGCAGGAGTTCTGGTGATGCTCGCTGCGGGCGCGTACTTTAATATGGGACTCAGGAAGTATGAAAGTGCGGGAAACTGAGTATGATAGACGTACAAAACTGGAAGTGCGGGAAACTGATTATGATAGACGTACAAAACTGGAAGTGCGGGAAACTGATTATGATAGACGTACAAAACTGAAAGTGCGGGAAACTGATTATGATAGATGTTCAAAACCTTTGCAAGGATTATGTGCTTAAGGCTAAAGAGCCGGGGCTTAGAGGCGCAATCAGAGGCCTTGTCAGACCGGAGCATAAGAAAATACATGCGGTCAGCGATCTGTCATTTCACATAGATGACGGGGAAATCGTCGGCTTCATAGGTCCTAACGGTGCAGGCAAAAGCACGACGATTAAAATGATGTCGGGAATACTGACGCCTACAAAGGGGTGTGTATTAATTGACGGCCGGGATATCTCAAAGCACCGGAAGGAAGTCGTGCGGAACATAGGTGTAGTGTTCGGACAAAGATCTCAGCTGAACTGGGATCTTCGCCTCGGCGAGAGCTTTGAACTGTTGAAACATATCTATCAGATCAATCAGTCAGATTATGACAGAACGATAGATGATCTGGATAGCATTCTCGGAATCAGGGAAATTATTGACAAGCCGGTAAGACAGATGTCGCTTGGACAGAGGATGAAAGGAGATCTTGTGGCCTCCATGCTCCATTCCCCCGGCGTATTGTTCCTGGATGAGCCGACGATAGGTCTTGATGTTTCCGCAAAATATGCGCTTCGCAAGTTCATAAAAGAGATAAATAGAACAAGGAGAACGACGGTCATACTGACCACACATGATCTCGGAGACATACAGGAACTGTGTGAAAGGCTCATCATTATCAATCATGGAGTGATGATGGAGGACGGCCGCCTCTCGGAGATCGTTGACCGGATCGCACCGTACAAAACACTTGTTGTGGAGTACTATGACGAATCCGCACCGGAACATGACAGATGTGAAATGACGGAACATAGCGGGAATGTCGCAAAGTACCGGTTCATAAAAAAAGAGGTGACGGCCGCCGAGATCATTGCAGATCTTTCAAGGATAAAAACGATTAAAGATGTCTCCATGGAGGAGGCGGGGATTGACGATATCATAAAGATCGCATACGGACAGTCCGGGTGATAAGGCAGTTTTCAGCGCTTTTGTGCGCCTCATCGAAATACTGCCATTATCGGGGAGTTATTGTTCAAATACCGTAACGGGTGCGGATCCCGGACTAGCGTAACCGGTTATTCTTTATTTTTATCAGAGTCTCGAATACCTCCGGATTATTCAGCACGACCAGGCATAGTCTGCTCCTCGCTCGGGTAATATTCTGGTAGAAAAGTCTCATAAAGAGATAATCCGGATCAGGTTGGTTCCTGCCTGCGAGCTCTCGGAATTCATTATAATAGAAGTTGGAATCCATAACGACAATCACTTTATCATATTCCTGACCGATGACTTCTCGCGAGCTTGTCGAATGTTCATAAATCATCGGATCGGGTTGTGTTTCTGTGAGAACGTCTGAGCTGCCCGTGTCCGGACGAGACGTCTCACTTTTCGAAGACTCTGTTTCAGACCTGTCGTCTGCGGCATGGGTAGGGAACAGCGTGATCAGCTGATACCCTCTTGACATGAACAGGCGAAGGATGCGGTCGGCTTCGTGGGCGTCATTTGCACAGAGCACATCTACGTTCTCGTATCCCATCTTTCTCCTCGGGCGGTCGTACAGTTTCAGCATGTTGCGGATGAACGAGTTGATCTTATTGTTTGTTCTGACCCGGTCTTTAAGCTTGTACTCCTCAAAACCTTCTATCGCGTTGAGCCGTTCAGGATTATTTCGACGGATTTCCGACTTTGAAAGCGCCTGAGAGAAATCATACGCGAAAATGCATCTCTTTGACTCCCCGGCGGCAACTGCGAGAATGTCGTCCAGGACAGATGCATACAGACGCTGCGTTTCATCGACGCAGATGACGTCATATGTTTCGAGCCTTTGCCGATCGACTGCTTTTGCCGGGAGCAAGTCAACCTTGTCAGCATGCTCCATGAGATACAGATGTCCGTCAGATAGCACCCCGCTGTGTACGATGCATGTGCGTCTGGTCTCCCCATATGTAAATGCAATGTCGTAGAGCAGCAGAGTTTTCCCCGTACCGGACGCTCCCCTGATGCCGAATAGGAGTTTTTCCGGGTCCGCATCCAGGATGCTCTTTCTTATAGAAGTCTGCTGGTTATTCAGAAAATACTCTTTGTCAAGGAATCGGTCCGGTGTGTTGATCGGCGAGACAAGGTAGAAGCAGGGATCGAAGAACTGCTCAATCCCCTTCTCGCAGTACTCCTCACCGATTTTATTGATGAGCTCTTCAAATGAGCTGTATTTCAGCCCGTTCTCATACGTGAGCACACGGATGGATTCATAGTCGTGAATCAGGGTGAAGCTGTAGATCTTTTTGTTTAAATGCCCAAGGTAGTACCGATTCTGGTAAAGCTGTTTCTCCACCCTTCTGAGTTCGACAGGCTGGCTTTTCAGCTCAATGTTGATTATAGTATCTTCACTGATTCTGAGGAGGTCAAATTCTTTTCCGATCTGCGGGATCGTGAAAGAATAGAACCAGCCCTCGTATGCATGGGGAGCCGCGCCGCAGAGAGAGAACTGATTCACGATGTTCTTGATCATTTCTATCTCTTCGGTCCTGCACTTTATTGTTTTATCCCGACCGGACAGAGCGTATTCGTACTCGCTCAGAATTTCCGGAGCGACCTGCCTTGTCAGCAGGTACAGATTTACCGCTTTCATAATGACCCCCCATAACGTATCGTTAGGAATAAGAAAAAATCGGTTTACTATGCAGTAACTTGCATGGAAACCGATTTTTCATTCATATGTTACTGTTTTTCAAAGTAAAGATCGACGCCGATGATATTTGCTTTAATTCCTTCACCTTCGTCCTTGAACGTCATTTTTACATCGCCCGATGTCTTGAATCCTCCGTCGACTTCCTCCCAGGTAAAGTGGCTGACTTCTTCCGCACTGTCCATATGTCCCGTTCCGTCTTCCAGAAGGGTAAGAGTGACTTCGCCTAAATCGTTTGATTCGTCTAACGCTTCGCTTTCATCCATGAAAGCTATTCCGGTGGTTTTCCAGGTGCCGAGATACTTGCTGCCGGTCAGGTCAGCACTTTCGCTTTTCTTTTTTCCTCCGCAGGCTGTCAGTGCAAGACATGATATAAGAACAGCCACGCAAAGGAGATATGAGACGACTTTTTTCATCAGAATCCTCCTTCTACATTGGTATGATAGTTTATAGTTACCCGATTTTTAGATGTGACTTATCATTCCTGCCACTCGAGTAAGCACGGTATCAGAATGATACTTTTAGCTCTGCAACCATTATAGTATATATGGCTAAATATGTAAATGTATGCAGCCTGAATCATTGTAAGAGATGGTGAGGGTGAGGTGTCAAAGTACATGAAGCGTTATGCTATGTGAAGCTCGGAACCGGTGCTCCGGACAAGGTGCCGGAGTCCGATAAATGATATTGACAGCCAATCTTTTATTTGATAAAGTAAACAGGCTTGATTTCGGGCCGACAGTTCATTTGTACCTTCCTGTCGATAAACAAAACCGGGACTACTTTAGACGAATAAATAATATTTTGCCGGGAGCTGCGAAGCAGCTGTCGGTCTGTCTGGTAGCTTTGCGGTTTGCAAAGCTTCTTTTTTTGTTTCATAGAGATATGGAGATATATGAAAGCATTAGTTTTATTCAGCGGCGGTCTTGACAGCACCGTATGTCTCGGCATGGCTGTCGATCGATACGGAGCGGACGAAGTTCTCGCGCTGTCGATATACTACGGACAAAAACACAAAAAAGAGATGGAGGCGTCTGAGAAGATTGCCGCGTATTACGGTGTTAAGAGGATCACGCTCGATTTAGGAGAAATCTTCAGGGACAGCACCTGCACGCTTCTCGAAGGTGCCGAAGGTCACATTCCTCATGAAGAGTACGCCGAGCAGCTCTTTAAGACAGAAAATGCACCGGTGAGCACCTATGTTCCTTTCAGAAACGGCCTGTTCCTTTCTTCCGCAGCCGCGATAGCTCTGAGTCACGGATGTGAAGTGATCTATTACGGAGCACATGCTGATGATGCAGCCGGAAATGCTTACCCTGATACAAGTGAAGCATTCAACAGCGCAATCTCGGATGCGGTTTATATCGGCAGCGGAAATGCACTGCGTGTCGTTGCACCGTTCATCGATCAGTCCAAAGCAGGCGTCGTTGCCGAAGGAACCCGGATCGGAGTTCCGTTCGAACTGACCTGGAGCTGTTATGAGGGGCATGACAAGGCCTGCGGCGTCTGCGGCACATGCCGGGACAGAAAGCGCGCTTTTGCAGAAAACGGATTAAAAGATCCCATAGAATACGAGGAGTAAATGAAATGTCAAATGAACTGATTTTTATTCTTACAGTCCTGATTTATCTCGGAAGCGTTCTTGCACTTTACAAAGTGTTCGGGAAGAACGGTCTTTATGCGTTCGCGGTTTTCGGAACTCTGCTCGGCAATATAGCCGTATGCAAGTGTGTCGACATCTTCGGTCTTTCGACTACTGCCGGAAATGTATTATATGCATCCACTTTTCTCGTCACGGATATTCTGTCGGAAAAGTACGGAAAGAAGGAAGCCTCCAAAGCGGTCGCCTACAGCTTTTCAATCATGATCCTATGGATGCTCGGCACGCAGCTGATCCTGCTGTTCACGCCGAATACAAATGATTATATAAGCGAAAGCCTGAAGGTCGTATTCGGACTTGTTCCGAGAATTACCATCGCGAGCCTAATCGGATTCGTTGTCAGTCAGAACCTGGATGTGTTCCTTTATCATTTTCTGTGGAGCAAGACTGGCAACACGAAAGAGAAGCTGTGGCTGCGCAACAACGGCAGCACATTGACTAGCCAGGCGATCGATACGATCATTTTTACAACTCTGGCATTCTGGGGAGTTTACCCGACCAATGTCTTCTTCAGCATATTAATAACGACGTATCTTTTCAAAGCAGTTGTTGCTCTTCTGGATACGCCGTTCATGTATCTGGCACGTCAGATCGTGCCGCTGACAGAGAAAGAATCTTATTCGGCAAGATCTCTTCTGAACTGATTCTCTGTCTTTAGTTTATTGATTTTTCTGTCAAATGTCAGCAGGCCGTTTACCTCTTCCTCAACATCGGAAACCTGTGTGTAGACGGCCCCGCTGAGTCCTTCTTCAGATAACCGCTTCACGGTTTCCTGCAAATCTTTGAACTTCTTCTGAAATTCCTGTACGTTTTCACACTGTCCGTAGCCGTATACTTCCGGGGAGTAACTGTGCCCTTCGACGAGAAGCGTCAGTCCGCCGTACTCTGTCAGGCAGAATGCGCGCTCGTCCTTTTCGACTGATAATTTTCGAAAATAATTGTGCACGGAGCGGATGTCGCCGCCACCCTGGTCGTACCAGCCGGAAGCGTGGTCAACGAGCCGGGTCGGATCGAGTTTTTTCAGTTTACCGGCGATTGCATTTGCATCAAATTGCCCCCAGCCCTCATTAAAAGGAGTCCACAGAACGAGTGAAGGCACATTGTAGAGGTGTTTCACGGTGTCCCGCATTTCCTTCATCCATACTTTTCTGCCCAGCTTTGAGGAGCGGGAAAACAGCCAATGGTGCTTATCCGAGATATGTTTTGTGACGGCTGGGAAGATCGTCGGGAGATAGAGCGTAAGAGGCGTTTTGGGCCTTGTGCCGCCGTTTACGATGTCCTGCCATACCAGCATTCCGAGACGATCGCAGTGGTAATACCAGCGCATGGGTTCGATCTTGATATGCTTGCGGAGCATATTCATGCCGGCTGCTTTCATCTGTTCTATGTCATATATAAAAGCTTCGTCGGAGGCAGGCGTATAGAGTCCGTCCGACCAGTAGCCCTGATCGAGTACGCCGTTCATAAAGCAGGGGTCGTTATTCAGACAGATCCTGCACTTTCCGTCCGTGCCGGTTTCGAGAGAAACTTTGCGCATGCCAAAGTAGGAGACCACTGTGTCGAAACCTGCTGTGATCCGGACGGGATATAACCAGGGGGAGTCAGGGGTCCAGGCATGCATTTCCGGGATATCGATGATGCACTTTCGGTTCGAAAAAGAGGTCGAAACTGCCAGCGGATAAGCAAATACTTGTGATGAGGCTGATATTTTGTCAGCATCGTAGGCGTCCGTCGGATGCGCGACTACGATTTCAACGGGAACTTCTTCTGAGGTTCTGACCGAAACGGAAATGCGGGAGGAGTCAAAATCAGGGGTGAGAGAAATATTTGCAATATATATTTCCGGGACCCACTCCATCCAGACTGTCTGCCAGATTCCGCTCTGAGGCGTATAGTACATGCCGCCAGGATCAAGGGACTGTTTGCCGCAGCTCCGCCAGGATGAGTCCGTCAGATCGGTGACGCGCACGCGCAGCTCATTGACATCGCTTGCGAGGCTGTCGGTAATGTCCGCTTCAAACGGGAGATAACCTCCGTGATGACGGGCTATGCATTTGCCGTTAAGATAGACCTGGCAGGATTCATCGACTGCTCCGAAGTGAAGGATGAGGCGCTGCCCATCTCTTTTTTTAATCGTGAAGACACGATGATACCAAAGCACTGCATCCGGAGAGAGCCGTCTGTCCACACAGGATAGAAGCGACTCGGGAGAGAAGGGGACGATGATAAAACCGTCGTAGTTGACCGGTCCCGGATAGCGGGATTCAACGGATGTTCTCGGACGGATCGCATATTCCCAGCATCCGTTCAGATTCATGAAAGAGCTTCGGACAAGCTGGGGTCTCGGGTACTCGGGGAGTACTTTATCTTCGTTCAGGTCTTCACCCCATCTGGTGTATAGTCTGATCGGGTCCGCTTTTTTCTTTCCGAGCTGAAGGGAGCCGATTGCATTTTTTATATTCATGACGCCGCCTTTCTCCTACTCAAACTTTCCGCTTCATAGCATTTTAAGAGACTGCCAAGGGACCATAAGCGGGAAATCTCGGTTTTTACAGGTTGCCTTATGTTATTATTGTACTTACACTGTGTAAATAAAGCAACCGACTGAATCCCATTGTGTGAGATTTTTCGTTGTGATAAGATAGCTGATAGATGGCTATGCGCAGATATTAAAGAATGTCTCTGCGTTCTTGTCGCTCTGCGCAAGGTGCGAAGCATGTTCCGCTTTGTACGGATGCGGGCCGCCGGAGGAATTTTATGAATTTAAGTAAGAAGTACAAGAAAAGTATTGCCGCTGGACTTGTCGGAACAATAGTCATATCGCTTCTGATATTCGGTGTAGTGGTCAGTATAATAGGTAACGCCGTCTTTACGAAGACTTTTAAAAATGTATACGCTGACACTACTTATCATATTGCCGATACAGCGACAGGTCTGGTAAACGGAGACAACATAGATGAATATATTGCCGGACGGGAGATGGATGATTATCTCAAAACGAAAGGGTATCTTGACAGATACTGTAAGCGCATACATGTTTCCCTGATTTATGTTATCAAACCTGATACGAGCGACTATGCTACGTTCATTTCCATATTTAATGCCGTTGATAACACTGTGGACAATTCAACGTACAGACCATGGGAGTTCGGACACAGACGCGAGACGACCAACGAGGAATACCGCCTGAAGTATAAGGCTATTTTTGAGGAAGAGTCGGAGCAGGAGATTGTTTACCGGTTAATCGGAAGCGAAACATTTCATCCGCATATCACGATGCTTGTCCCGGTGAAAAGAAGCTCGGGAGAAGTCACAGCGATCCTCTGCGTACAACGCCCTGTCAATGAAATAACAGCGACGATTCGCCCATACCTCATTACAGTCGCAACTGCTGTGATGATTCTTTCTATCCTTCTGGCATATATCAGTTCAACGTTTATCAGAAAACGGTTCGTTGAGCCGGTCAAGAAGGTTTCAATTGAGGCGATGCGATTTGCGAGGGAAAATACTGTCGGCGAACCGCTCGGCTCCATCAGTCCGTACAGCGAGATCTCGAATCTGTCTCTGTCCATCGATAAGATGGAAAAGGACATGGATAATTATATAAAGAATCTGACAGCAGCGACGTCTGAGAAAGAAAGAATCAATGCAGAACTGTCGCTGGCAGGCTCGATACAGGAAAATGAGCTTCCCAACGATTTTCCGGCCTTCCCTGACAGATCGGATTTTGACATCTACGCAAGCATGACGCCTGCCAAGGGGGTTGGAGGAGATTTTTACAACTTCTTCCTGCTTGATGAGGATCATCTCGCCATTCTGATCGGCGACGTATCCGGCAAGGGCATTCCGGGCGCCCTGTTCATGATGATGAGCAATATCATTCTCACCGAACGTATCAACATGGGAGGTACGCCCGCGGAGATCCTTCGCCATGTCAATAACAGTATCTGCGAACATAATGAGATGGATATGTTCGTGACCTTGTGGCTGGGTTTTGTCGATCTGACAAACGGAAGGGTGATAGCTGCAAATGCCGGACATGAGGACGCCGCTCTGTATCGCAGCGGAGGCGACTTCGAGCTGTTCAAAACGAAGCACGGTATTCCGGCAGGAGCCCTGCCGAATGCCAAATACAAGGATTTCGAAATTCAGCTCGGAAGAGGGGACAAGCTGTTCATATACACTGACGGCGTCCCTGAGGCGATGGATAGCGACAATCATATGTTCACAATCGGAAAAATGATTGACACATTAAATGAAAACAAAGAGAAAACCCCGGAGGAGATCCTCGAGGGCATTCACACGGCTGTTAACGAGCATGCGGGAGAGGCGCCGCAGTTCGACGACCTCACGATGCTTTGTTTTGAATATCTGCCTGATAAAAAAGATTGAGATATTGATGAAGACGTGCACCACCTTTCGCACTTATCATTCGACTGTCACGAGTCCTGCGCGATGAGGAGTAAAACAAATCACGTTGTCTCCCGTTCCGTCAGCGTTGCGTTGAACACAATATGCTGAAGGGACGGCTTTTTTTTGTCTCCGGATTCGATCTGATCGATGAGCAGACGGAGCGCCGCCCGTCCCATCTCCGGAGAAGGAACCTCCATGGAAGTCATGGATGTTTCCAACATCGGACCCAGTGAAAATCCGGTGAGGGAGACGATTTTAATCTGCTCAGGGCAGGGGATGTTAAGCTCTTTCAGAGCGCGCAGAGCTCCGAGACCCTGAAGGTCTGTCGAGGCCAGAACCGCATCGAGCTCCGGGTCCATCTCAAGGAGCTGCTTTACTCCGTTCAGCCCGTCGTGAAAGCCGGGAACGGTGAAAGCCTTTGTGCCTGCAATGATTTCGGGCAGGTGCAACTCACGAGTGATCTTCCTGTATCCTTTCAGGCGTTCTTCAAACGGCTTTACGTTCTCATTCCCGTGCAGCATACCGATATGGTTGCAGCCTTTTTTATGCAGAAATCGGACGGCTTCTTTGGTCGCGTCATAATAGTTCGAGATGACGCTCGATATTTTTTCGTCCTGCTTGCGGATGAGCTGAATGACCGCGACGCCGTCGCCGGCGATGTCCCGGATAAGACGGTTGTTCTGACCTGTCGATGCGATGATGATACCGTCGACCATACCCCTCAGATCAGTGAGGCACTTTGCCTCTGTGACGGCATCCGCCTTGGTGTTGATGATGAGAGTCTGATAGCCCATTTTCTCCGCTTCACGCTGAATTTCTACCGACAGGTCGGAGAATATATTCAGTCGGATCGTCGGGGAGATGAACGCGATCAGGTTGCGTCTGCCCATCTTCAGGCTTTTCGCGATCATATTCGGTTTGTAGCCGAGTTCTTTTACCGCAGCCATGATTCTTGCCCGTGTCTCCGGATGGACAGGAGCCGAGTTGTTCAGGGCACGTGAGACCGTGCTGATGTCGCAGTGGGCGAGCTTTGCCACGTCTTTTAATGTAGCCATGTGATTCTCCTTATATCTCGGTGAGAGATGCCATATGCTTTAACAGGTGGACAGCGAACCGGTACCGGTAGAAAATGCCTTTTCGCCTGTGCTGTCAGTGCGTCAAATTGTTCTGCAATAATTTTATGCAAAAATTTGCATAAAATCAAGTTAGACCGGAAGGGACGCCGTCTGTGCCCGGCCGTGAAAAACGGCTTAATCAGATCCGGAGCAGAGGGTGCTGCAGGAGCTATTTATAATCTCTGACGCAGAATTCACGTGACGAGAGTCTATGATGAAAGACGCCGAGGCGTTCTTGATAAATATTGAAAATTCTCACTTTTAATATTATGATTTCACTTCCATCTATTATATAATGAAAGTTAGCAGGTTACGAAGCTGACAATAGTGACACTATCAAGTATTGAACCGGAGGTATAATTATGGCAATGACAGTGAATATCTATTATACGGGAGAAAATGGCAGCGCACGCGCATTTGCACAGGAAATGGTCGACAGCGGTATCGTCGGAAAAATCCGTTCGGAGAACGGCAACCTTCGATATGAATATTTTTTCCCGATGGATGACCCGGAGACAGTACTCCTGATAGATAGCTGGAAGGATCAGGAATCCCTCGACATCCACCATGCATCTCCTATGATGGGTGATATTATGGCGCTCAGAGAGAAATATGCGCTGAGCATGAGAGCGGAGCGCTATGTTACGGATGAGGGCGGATTCTCGGAAAATGACAAGAAATTCATGAACGAGAAGTAAAAGCACGAAGTGAGACGAATTGACGAAAATATTTAGTAAGAAAGGTTTGCCACATGCAGTACGGATATTTTGATGACAAGAACAGAGAATATGTTATAACGAGACCGGATACCCCCCAGCCATGGGCCAACTATCTGGGCTCCACGGAATACGGTGCACTGATTTCCAATAACGCGGGCGGTTACAGCTTCGTGAAATCCGGTGCCAAGGGACGTATACTTCGTTATATTTTCAACCGCAATGACCAGCCCGGACGCTATATCTATCTGCGTGACAATGCTGACGGTGATTACTGGTCAGCCACGTGGCAGCCTGTCGGCAAGGATCTGGACACGTATAAGAGTGAGTGCCGCCACGGTACCGCCTACACAGTGATCAGCGCCGATTATGCGGGTATTCACAGCGCGGCCACATACTATGTGCCGCTCGGCAAGACCTATGAGGTGTGGAAACTTGCTGTCACTAATAAATCTGACAGAGTTCGCGAGCTGACACTGACAGGCTGCTGTGAGTTCACAAATGACGGAAACTATGAGCAGGATCAGATTAACCTTCAGTATTCCCTGTTCATCACCCGCACACTGTTCGACGCGAACCGTATCCGGCAGCAGATCAACGGAAATCTGGACGCGATCGCTGCAGGCAGTGATGTCGACGACAAGCAGGTCAGGGAGCGTTTCTTCGGTCTTGCAGGAGCTCCCGTTTCGTCATCCTGCGGCGAGATGGCTCAGTTTCTCGGCAATTATCGCTCATACGGAAATCCGATTGGCGTTGAGACAGGCAATCTGGGCAATTATCAGAGCTACAACTGCAACTGCTGCGGCGCTCTGTCATGTATCGTTACCCTTGAGCCGGGTGAGAGCCGCACAATCGCTTTCATAGTCGGAGAGAAGAAACCGGAAGATAGTGCTGCAATCGTAGCTTCCTATGCCGATCCGGAGAAGACCTGTACTGAGGAAGTCAGGGAGCTCAAGAAATACTGGCATTCAAAATTGGAACACTTCAAGGTCACGACCCCGTGTCCGGAATTCGATTCCATGATCAATACATGGAACGCATACAATTGTTTCATGACATTCTACTGGTCACGTGCCGCTTCCTTTATCTACTGTGGTTTGAGGAACGGTTACGGCTACCGCGACACGGTCCAGGATATTCAGGGCGTAATTCATCTGGAGCCGGAGGCAGCGGCGGACAAGATCCGTTTCATGCTTTCCGCGCAGGTCCATCACGGCGGCGGACTTCCGCTGGTCAAGTTCAACCACAATGCGGGGCACGAGGATACTCCTGAGGATGAGTCCTATGTGAAGGAGACAGGCCATCCCGCATATCGCGCCGACGATGCGCTCTGGCTGTTCCCCACGGTATATAAGTATATCGCGGAAACGGGAAATGTAGCATTCCTTGATGAGGTGATACCGTTCGCCGACAGGGATGAGGGCACTGTTTACGAGCATTTAAAGAGAGCGGTCGACTTCTCACTCAACCATCTCGGACCGCACGGCATGCCGGCCGGTCTTTACGCCGACTGGAATGACTGCCTGAGGCTCGGAGCCAACGGTGAGTCTTCGTTCGTAGCGTTCCAGTTCTACTATGCGTTCACGATCCTTCGCGCATTTGCGGCACAGAAGGGTGACAGTGAATATCTCGCATGGCTCGAGACTGAGCAGGAGAAACTTCATGAGGAGCTCATCCGCCTGTGCTGGAATGAAGACCGCTTTATCCGCGGCTACACGGAAGACGGCGAGGTCATCGGAGAGCGCACAGCGCCGGAAGCCAATATGTGGCTCAATCCTCAGAGCTGGGCTGTCATCAGCGGTCTTGCGGACAGGCAGCAGGCCGAGGCGGCAATGGACAATGTGCACGAGCAGCTCAATACGCCGTACGGTGCGGTCATCATGGATCCGCCTTTCCACGCACATGCATTTGAGGGGGCTCTTGCGGTTATCTTCAACGCAGGCGTAAAGGAAAACGGAGGCATCTTCTCCCAGTCACAGGGGTGGCTCATCCTGGCGGAAGCACTCCTCGGAAGGGGCGAGAGGGCATTTGAATACTTTAAGGAAAATGCACCGTCCATGCAGAACAGTATTGCTGAGATCCGCGGCATCGAGCCGTACTGCTACGGCCAGTTCACGGAGGGAAAGGCAAGTCCGAGGGCAGGAAGATCCCACGTACATTGGCTGACAGGTACAGCTTCCACAGTCATGGTGGGCTGCGTGGAAGGTATTTTGGGTATGAGACCGGATCTTCACGGGCTGAAGATTGCGCCGTCTATACCGAAGGCTTGGAAATCGCTTAAGATCGAGAAGGATTTCAGAGGAAAGAAGTTGAATATTCTGATTGAGAATCCGAACGGAAAGGAATCGGGATTCAGCGAGCTTACCGTAAACGGCAAAACTCTCGAGGGGAATTATGTCCCGGAGGATATTCTTGAAGCCGAGAACGAGATCGTGCTTGTGATGTAATATTTTGAACAAAATAAGGCTGCCGCGTTAACACGCGGCAGCCTTTCGCACTTTACTCCCTCAAAACCTCCAGCAGCTCCCACGATATATCATCCATCGCCTGCTGCTCCGGCTTAAGCTCCTCGAACGGCACCATCAGCGGATGGCGCCGGAGGGCGTTGTCGCGCACCTCCCCGTAGGTCCAGCCGTACAGGCTGTGAAAACGCATCCAGCGCTCATGCTCAATCTGCCGGCAGAGATTTCTGTCAATTACGTTTTCCCTGAAATTTCTTACAGCCAGATCGATCGTGTCCCGATCTGCCTCAATAGCTGTATTTTCATCAAGACAATCGAGCAGGATTCGGAGCTTGGTCCCCATGTGGTCGGCCGCAGCCATATTGGAGCGCTTTGTGAACATACTGAGATCTTCCCACCGGGTCCTTTTGCTCTCGTCCTGCTGCAGACTGTTGTAGTAATCGTTCAGCGTTCTTGCCCGCTTCAGCATGTCCTCGCGCAGGATCCTTTCCGGTGTGTACAGCTCGGCTATGCTGCCGAATCCCGTCACTCCATCGATTGAATCGCTTCCGTAAATGTAAAGATCCGCTTTTGTTGCACACAGTGACCGTATCTTCTCCGCTATGCGGATATTTTCAATTTCAGAAGTCGTGCACACGATGATCCTGTCGGCCATCTCCAGGTACTGATGGTTCTTATCCCAGGCATCTGTGTGAAAGAAGAAGGTGTCATTTGCAGCTTCATCATTTACGACTTCTTTACCGGATACTGCCCTGACCGATAAAACATCCTTTATATGGGGATGATCCTCCAAAAAACTGTCGTCTGAATGGCGGTTGGGGTCGTGTGTCTTTTTTTCATTGAAAATATGATACCTGCAGATTAAAAACGGTCCAAATACGTTTACTATGACAGCCTGTTCGATGAGATAGTTCAACAGGGCTCCGTTACCGATCATGACAACGTTTTTTTCCCGGCTGCTTAACGGGTGGTCGTGCCAGTATGCGCGGGCCGTAAGATCCGCGGGATCGAAGGTACGAAGCCCGGCCGGCGGGTTCTGAAAGCGAATTCCGGTCTTGCAGTAGAGCAGCGACTGCATTCCGGTAAGACTCAAAGCTGTCTTCAGATTCTTCTCCTCATCCTCATCCATCAGAAAGACGATTGGCTTTTCGCCTATCCCTTTCTCTTGCTTTTTTGTACATAAAGCCATTGTTTCCTCAACAGATAACGGTGTAAAAATAAATCTGACCCGGAACAGCCCTCCTATTCGGTGCTCGGCGTTGCAGAAGATCACACCTGAGTTTTCTTTCAGATTCCAGAGATTTCGTGCAAGGAGGTCCGCTTCCTCATTATATTCGTTGAAAATGTACCATTTGTCTACCTGAGACAGAGCTAACTTCATTTTCAGGATGAACGATCCGTTCATAAAGCGGATTGTTGATGTGATCAGAACAGAAATAAAACCGCAGCTTAGTAAAATGAAAAATACGCCGAGGATTTTTCCGAACGGTGAAACCGGACTCACATCGCCGTAGCCCACGGTCGTTATGGTGGCAATAAAATACCAGAATGCATCCAACGGTGTGCGGATCGTGGCGTCCGGTCTCTGCTGCTCGGTGATAGTGAGCAGGTAGAGGAGCGCTATAATCGATGCGGTTACAGCAAATGCAATGAGTTTATTATTGTTTTTTCTCATAGTCTGTAGTTCTCCATTTTATCAGTAACCGAACGCGCGCAGAAGTGCGGGAACAGCCATGACATTATCCCGGTCGAACTGCTGATAGTCCACTTGCTTCCCGGTTATTGCATTTTCCTTATCGGAAAGAGCCTGCAGATCTTCCCATGTGACCAGACATGCATGATGCCGGTCTGTCTCATTTTTGGCTATTCGGATCAGAGGTTTCCCATATTTCATTCTCTCGAAACGATAAATCTCAGCTCTCTGTGAGAATTCTTCGTCGGGCATCAAAGACCAGCCCATGGAACGGTGGAAAGCATTCCATCGGAGATGCTCCGTTTTGGAGAGGTTTTCCAGCAGCTCGTCATCCAGGTCCCAGGCTCCCTGCGCAGCGTCCTTCTCGGATATGCCCGCTATTCTGCAGTAAGCGCGGGTGAAATCCGCTGCAGCACGACAGCTTTCACGGGAAAACGGCGTGCAGGATCTCCACAGTTCCTCCGGCGTCCCGTCCTCCGCACTATAATAGGAAGCATTGACGGCTTTTGCAGCCCTGTCCGCTATGGATGCGTTCAGCGTCTCATTTCTCCAGATATCGGTCACGATATCAAGGTTGCTACCGGAACCGACTCGGGTGACAGTTCCTTTCCCGCAGATGAGGAGAAGGATCTGCTCGGAATATTTGCCCAGAATTTTTTCGTAGGCTCTGATGATTTCCCAGTCTCTTTCACTGTCCCCGGTGCATGCTACTACGTATTTTAAAGTGGTGGCATGTTCTCTGACATATTCCGAAGCCTCCATGCTTCGGGCATCATACTCGTTGAAGTCGATGGAGTAACTTGAGCACAGCTCTTCATAGACAGTGAAGAAGTGCCCCGCGATGGAATAGATCTCGGGAGCGAACACTGCCGCATGAAATTTACTTCCTTCGAATTGTCCGTTCCTTGTAAGTGCACGAAGCACGGCCTGACCTGTGCTGCCGAAGCCGGCAATGACAATATCCACGTCCTGTTCAGCCAGGCCTTTCTCATTAAATCGAATCGTGTTATAGACAGGATATTCGAGCGTGAGTAGCCGGGCTGTCAGAGAATGAGAATCGAACGGGTTGACGTCTGTATAGCCGTACCGGTTCTTCAGCGCCTGCATCTTACTGATGTCGGCAACATTAGTTGTATAGATGGTGAGAGAGAGATTTTCGGCCGGTATCTCGGATTTCTGCAGGCTTTCAAGAAGCTTTGCCGTATATTGTCTGTTCAGATTTTCTTCACGGGAGAGTGCGTAGAGGGTAATCTTCCGCTTGTCGTCACCTTCCCATATGCCCAGGGAACGAAGAAAACGGGTCCGAGGATATCTGGCAATAGAGTCTGTTCTGTAAGGCCAGCCGTCACGTTCAAGATCTGCGAGAAGAGCGTTATCCGTCTCGTCAGGGACAAAAAGAATCGAGGCAGGTTCCTCGCCGTTTTTCCAACTCTCACGCAGGCGATTGGCGAAGAAAATGGATTCCTCTGACAGACCGAATATTATGGTGAGATCATTTCCGTGAAGCAGCAAAATCCTGAGCCTTCTTAAAAGGCTGGATCCGAGCTTCATCATGACGACATTTGCCAGAGAATACAGAGCAAGGAAGTGTACGATCAGAAAGACAAGATAGATGACCGGGTTCGCAAAGAGCTCTGTATCGTCGACATTGGTAAAATCCCAGCGGCCGATGAACATGCCGGAGACCGAGAGGACAGTTCTCGCAAGGACGATGAACTCATTCTCGATTTTGACTCCGTATCCATAGCTGTAAAAAAAAGCACCTATGACGGCTGCAACGATCACGATGATAATGCTGAGTTTTTGGTTCTCTTTTTTCAGAGCCATGTTTACGACGGTTGCAAAGAAAATTGCCAGGGCCGCAAAAGTCATTATTACTATGTGAAGCATATTCGGACCTCCGATTTTCACACTTCCTTTGTATAATGAAAGAAATCGTGTTATTATACAATATCATGTAGGGCGTGCCCCAAGTATCATTTTTTCCATTCGAGAAAGCTCGGTGTCAGAATGATACCTTTGGCACTGTAATCACATTATACTTATATATCGCCGGTTAAGCAAGAAGGCTGGATGTACTGCATCATTAAGTCATGGTGCGGAAGTTTGAAAGTTTACTTTCAAACTTTGTTTGGCAGGTCAGATGACCATGCAAGCATGGCCGCCTGACTCTGGAGGAGCAAATTACGGGCTCCGGCATGAGTCAAAACACTTGACGAAACGGATTTCCTGACTTAATATGACGTGATGTGTTACTTTAAGTTCGGTATCGGGCTTTTGCTGTCAGTAACGGAAAGACATTATTATATCTCAGTGTGAGATGACCCCCGCCTCTATAGGCGGTGGGCAACAAACCAGTCTCAGTGGCGGGTGTCAATCTCCCACTGAGATATACGCTCCGCGAGGATGCGCAGGGATTCGGTTTGGAAGATGTCAGCTAACGCTGACCCGAATCCCGCGCCAAGTCTCGCGAGCGAGACTTGAATCAAGAAAGTCTCGGCGTTCCTGACGCGATGTGCGTCACGAGTATTGCGCGATGAAGAATAAATTGTATTGCCCGGGAGGGCTTTTTGGAGAGTAAATCAGGAGGAAATAAAATGGTTCCGGCATATAACGGTTCCGAGCCGTATATTTTTGTGAGCTACGCACATAAAGACAGTGCTGAAGTTTACAGTACAATTGAAAAGCTGACCTCCCTCGGTTACCGTATCTGGTATGACGAGGGTATAAAACCCGGCGTGGAGTGGCCGGAGTATATTGCGGAGCATTTGGACAAATGTTCCCTGTTTCTCATGTTCATTTCTCCGAACTCCATGGAGTCGGCAAACTGCCGCAGGGAAATCAATTTTGCTCTTTCGAGGGCCAAAAAATTCTTATGTATCGTCCTGAAGAAGACGGAGATCCCGCTCGGTATGGAGCTTCAGCTGGCATCCCAGCAGAGCATATTCCGCTACAAGTATTCTTCGGAAGACGCCTACATATATAAAATCTGCAGTGCAGCGGGCATGTCCCAGTGTAAGAATACACACTTTTTTGAGAATAATACAGATGATGTCCCGGAAGCGGTGAGCGCTCTTCCGGTCGCGCCCATTTCTGCTCCGGTTAAACAGCCGGAAGTACAGAAAAAAACTGTCTCGCGGGCTAAGACCGGAACAAAGAAAAGGTCATCCGGGAATTCCGGATCCGGAAAGAGCAACACCGGAACTGTATTCATAGGTATTCTGATCGGTACGATCATTATATTCGCTTTTACATTTTATATGCTGACACACAGCAATCCGTCCGGAGGAAACGCTATACCGACGCTGACACCGACACCGACTGTGACGGCAACGCCTACGCCGACACCCGAAGCGACGCCGACACCGACTCCGGTAGTTACACAGCATACACAGATCGCCGGTGATACAACGGGCACCAATACACAGAACGGAGGCAATACCGGCGGAACATCCGGTGGAGCATCTGGCGGAACTTCCGGCGGCGGAGCAACATCGGACGATAATACCGGAAACACCGGCACTACAGACGATGAGTATGATGAAGTGGATGATTTCACTGGTGACGCCGGGAATGAGGATACATACGATACCGGAGATGAGGGCGAGAACACCGGTGATTTTCCAACTGACAATCTCAATTATGCCCGCTATAAAGCCATGGCAGGTATGCAGGAATAACGCCGAGGCGTTCTTGATTCATATAGAGAATTTGTAACGGAGCTGTCGCATTAAGACACGGAACCGCAATATATAGCAGATGACATATGCAAATGTTTGCTAAATATTGTGACTATACTGTCTGATGCGTCAGCTCTTTTTTTGTGTCATAGGAAACTTCGTTCTCTATGACATAAAAAGTTTGTTTAGCAGGTGTGACTGAAAGAATATTTCATAGAAATGATATCTTCGCAGAATCTTGAAACAATCAATCACAAATGTTAGGATAAGAAACGGGAATAATACTGCGCTTTGTAGCCGTTTCTGAAATTCGGAGGAGCAGACGATGGGAATCTTCAATGAAATAATAGAACATGAAAGCCTGACAGAGCGGGAGCAGTCTATACGGACTTTTTTGATACAACATCCGGCAAAGCTCTATAATATGACAGCTCACGACCTCGGTGAGGTAACATACTCCAGCGCTGCCGCGGTCACCAGATTCTGCAAGAAGCTCGGATGCAGGGGATATCAGGACTTTCGTATTCAGTTTCTGCAGGATTACCGTGAGCAGCGAGGTGAGTCTTCAGGAAGGAACGGAACCGGGCAGACGGTTGACGTCGGCACAGACATGCCGGTTCTGCTCAGAGAAGCCGTAATTTACCGTCAGGCAGTTGAAAAAGTGATAAAAGAAAATACACCGGAGAGAATCAACAAGGCTTTTAATATGATTCATGGCGCCGGGTGTCTGGATTTCTATGCCTTCGATCTGAACTCCCACTGTGCTGCCTATGCGGTGTATCAGTTCATGCAGTGCGGGAAAATGGCAGGCGTCTACGTCGAACCATCCCTGCAGATCCGCAGTGCTTTGGAAAAAAGACCGGGGCATCTCGCGGTATTAATCAGCTTTACAGGCAATAATACGAGAATGGTCGATCTGGCAGGAATACTGCATGCCAATGGCACGAAAGTTCTGTGCTTTGTCGGAAATATGGATAGCAGTCTGGCAAGGCATGCAGATCATGTACTTATTGTGCCCACCGGGGAGAAGAGTAAGGGAATGCTCAGAGAGGCGGGCGTGACTTTATTTACTACAGCTTTTAAATATATGGCGGACGTGCTGATCGCTTTGGAATATGAAAAGAACCGTGAAAGGCTCAGGGAAGATTTTGCGAGATTCCGGAAAATGGCAAATAACGAGATATGGCAGTTCGATGTGAGCAGCAAAGATATGGAGATGCCTGAATAATATAATACAGAAGGAAGGTGCTTCGCACCATGCGCGGCGCGGCAATAACGCCGAGGCGTTCTTGATTGATTGCGACTGAATTCAATGTATGACGTGGGGAGTTTGAGTAAATGTCTGAATGCATGCGGACGAAAAAAGCTGAAGTTGATATATACATTTTCTGTTTAAAATAATTTTTCAAAAACGAGATATTTAATAGAATTATTGAAACAAACAACCAATTCGGTTATTTTTTGTTTATAAATTCTCTCTAAATGTTACAATCAAGGAAATGCTGTAACCGATAGGTTTATACAATTTCAACAACTTTTCTATGGGAGGGTATTATGGCAAAAATACGCGATTATGGAAAGCTTGCTGCTGACATTAAGGACATTATTGGCGAGTCTAATATTACAGCGGCAACGCACTGCGCGACGCGATTGCGTCTGTTTCTGAAGGAAGATCCGAGTGACGAGATCACTAAGAAGATCGAGAGTCAGCCCGGTGTCATTCAGGTCGTAAAGGCCGGCGGTCAGTATCAGATCGTCATTGGTATGCATGCGAAAGATGTATACGAAGAACTCAGCAAGATCATGACATTCTCCGATGACGCTCCGGTTGCGAAGGTCGGTCTTGGCGACAGGATCATCGCAATCATTGCCGGTTCAATGGTTCCGTTCCTGTATGTTCTCGCAGGCGGCGGTCTTCTGCAGGGTGTTCTTATCATCATCCGTCTGATTCTTGACAAGATGTCACCGGGTGGTTCAGCTGCTTTTGATGCGTCAGGATTTGGCCAGATTTACAACCTTATTTCCTGGACACCGTTCAATTTCATGCCTGCATTCATCGCAGTTTCAGGCTCCAAGCACTTCAAGTGCAATCCGTTTATTGCTCTTTGGTGCTGCTGTACATTGATCAATCCGGGCTTCACCGAGATGGCTAACGGCATCGCGGCAGGAACTCCGCTTAAGTTCCTCTTCATCCCGATGACAGCTACAACATATTCCGGTACAGTTATTCCGGCTATCGTCATGGTAGGCGTTCTCTCGATTGTTGAGAAGAAGCTGAATAACATTCTTCCGGAGGACTTCAGAGCACTGTTCCTTCCGGTATGCTGCGTAATTATCATGGTTCCGCTTACTGTTCTTCTGATCGGCCCGATCACCACGATCGTTGCTGATGCAGTTGCAAAGGGTTACCAGTTCCTTTACAGCCTTGTTCCGTGGTTTGCAAACGGTGTTGTCGCTTTCTTCTGGCAGGTATTCGTTATCTTCGGTGTACACCACAGCTTTACGCCGGTCGCTACGTCCGAGCTTGCTACATCCGGTTACACCATCTTCTTCTGTATGGCTGCTATCGCTGTCTGCGCTCAGGCTGCTGCCTGCTTCGGTGTTTGGTTCAAGACAAGGAACTCCGAGATGAAGCGCGCTGCTCTGTCAGCCGGCGTTACAGGTCTCTTCGGTATCACAGAGCCTGCTATTTACGGTGTTACTCTCCGTCTGAAGAAGCCGTTCTGGTGCGGAACTGCAGCAGCTGCTGTCGGCGGTATCATTGCTTCCTTCTTCGGAACACGTTATTTCAAGTATCCGGGCATGGTCGGTTTCTCAACGATTCCGTGTGCTATTTATGATAAGGCAGCTCAGGAAGCCTGCACGGCTCTCGGAACAGCAGATCCTTCACTGGCCAACGGTATCTGGGGTGCTCTGATCGGAACAGCTGTAGCGGTTGTACTCGGTTTCGTACTTGTACAGATTGTCGGATTTGATGATCCGGTAGAAATTCCTCCGGAAGAAGAGGATGCTGCAGGTGCAGCTCCGGCAGATGAAGAGCTTAAAGACACAACAGTTTACGCTCCGATGAACGGCCGCGTAGTTCCTCTGGCAGAGGTTCCGGATGATGCATTTGCTTCAGGTCTTCTCGGACAGGGCGTTGCGATTGATCCGTCGGAAGGCAAGCTCTATGCTCCGTTCGATGGCACTGTAATCGGCGTTTTCGATACGAAGCATGCTTACTCACTTGCAAACGATGCGGGTGCAGAGATGCTGATTCATATGGGTCTCGATACGGTTCAGCTTGGCGGCAAGTACTTTACACCGAAGGTACAGGATGGCCAGGCAGTCAAGAAGGGTGACCTCCTTGCAGAATTCGACATCAATGAGATCAAGAAACAGTATAAGATGTTCACACCGATTCTGGTAACGAATGCTGATGACTATAGTACTATTGAATATATTAAGGATTCCGGCGAAGTCAAGGTTGGCGATCCGCTCTACACAGCCAAGGCATAATTAACAGAGTATCAGATGGTCATAAAGGGGCTGCCGCAAGGCAGCCCCTATTCATGTAGTGTGCCGGCAGCAGTTCCGGCTAAGGCTTCACAGAGGTAAGATATGAAGATGCACTTTGTTTTGTCACAAATTGGTGCCGACTATATGAGAGTAGCGATGATCTGCTTTTTTGCGGGCGTCCTTCTGATTCTTGTCGGTTGGCTGATCTGGAAGAACAATAAGCCGGAGTATCTGGTCGGATATAAGAAGATCGAACACGAGGATACGAGGACTTTTACAAAACTTGCAGGGCAGGCTCATATGCTGGGAGGTGCGGGAATGGTCCTTCTTTCCTTCCCGCTGAATGAGGAGAGTCCGAATCCCGTATTTGCGGTTTCCATGCTCGTATGCAGTCTTGTTCTGATCGTGATGGCTTTTGTTCGTTACAGACAGGCATTAAAGAGCAGACGAAAGAAATAATATGATGATGTTGGGGTCGAATATGAGGTATCTGTTTTTTCCGACAAATACGTAAGATACGTTTATCATTGACATCGATCCCTTGATGTTTTTCCAGTACATCCCGGATCCGACGGTATCCCATATCAGGATGGCTTTCATGGATGGCACTGACCTTCTCTGAGATCTCCTGGTTGCGTTTCTCGCTGAGGCTTACAGGATTCCTGAGCCATCGGTAGTAAGCCCCTCGTGAAAGGTGAAGATGCTCACACAATCTTTGCACAGGATAATGCTTTTCTTCTGAAAGCTCTTTGATCGCCCGGTATTTATACAGATGTCGAGTCAGAGATAGCGATCTTTCATCTCTAACTCTCTGACTTCCGGCGGGTGGAGTGAACGGCGGTCAGGACGTACTGACAGCGGTGCAGCTTTCTCTGATCACCAGACGGTGGGGGACGATCACTTTGTTCGCCGGCAGGTCCGGATGATCCAGCCGCATAAGAAGCTGCGCCGCGGCTTCCACTCCCAGGCGCTCCGCCTGCACGTCCACGGAAGTCAGCGCGGGG
>JAFRGQ010000016.1 GCA_017433725.1 Lachnospiraceae bacterium | reverse complement strand
TGAGCAGCTGTGCACCGCTCTTTACAATCTGCTCGAGTACCGGCAGAAGATCCTGAATATTGCTGATCTTCTTGTCAACGATAAGTACGAACGGATCCTCGAGATTTGCTTCCATCTTCTCCATGTCAGAGCACATATAAGCGGAGATATATCCGCGGTCGAACTGCATACCTTCTACGAGGTCCAGCTCGTCGACCATAGTCTTGGACTCCTCGATTGTGATAACGCCGTCCTTGGATACCTTCTCCATTGCATCTGCGATCATAACGCCGACAGCATCATCGCCTGCGGAAACAGCTGCTACACGCTCGATCTGCTGCTTGCCGCTTACCGGTTTGCTCATGGCAACGAGGGATTTGACTGCTGCTTCTGTAGCTTTCTTCATACCCTTACGAAGGATGATCGGGTTTGCACCTGCTGCCAGGTTGCGCATACCTTCCTGTACCATTGCCTGTGCAAGAACTGTAGCTGTTGTTGTGCCGTCGCCGGCTACATCATTTGTCTTGGAAGCAACTTCCTTGATGAGCTGAGCGCCCATATTCTCGAAACCGTCTTCAAGGTCAATTTCCTTTGCGATGGTAACGCCGTCATTGGTAATTGTCGGGCCGCCGTATGTCTTCTCAAGGACTACATTTCTTCCTTTCGGTCCAAGTGTAACGCGCACTACATTTGCCAGTTTATCTACGCCTGCCTGAAGCGCTTCTCTTGCTTCTACGCCATATTTAATCTCTTTTGCCATGATTAATTAGTCCTCCTCTACAACTGCAAGAATATCACTCTGACGTACGATTGTATATTCCTCATCACCAAGCTTAACGTCTGTTCCTGCATACTTTGAATAAATAACCATCTGACCTACCTTGACGTTCATCTCGACTTTCTCACCGTCTACGATTCCGCCCGGTCCTACAGCGATAACTTCTGCCTGCTGCGGTTTTTCCTTAGCCTGTCCGGAAAGAATGATTCCGGATGCTGTCTTCTCTTCAGCTTCCTTCTGCTTCAGAACAACTCTGTCGCTAAGCGGTACCAACTTCATAATAAAGCCTCCTTATGTGAATGTTTCGAATATCTCTGTTTTTGATTTGTTAGCACTCATTTATATGGAGTGCTAACATCTGTATGATAATATACTCTCCCAAAACTCTAATGTCAACATTTATTTTTTAAAACTTAGGAGATGAGACTTGCGATGAACTGCGTGTGGGAAGTTGGCAAAAAATAATCTCTGTTTCGCTTAGATCAACTTTCGAAACAGAGATTATTTATAAAATGCATATTCTTTTAAAATGTATTTTGCCGGGCTTACTTCTTTTCCCTGCGCAGTTTTATTTCTTCCAGCTCTTCAAATATGTAATCGTTCAGCACCTTAATATACGTTCCCTTCATGCCGGAAGAACGCGATTCGATAATTCCCGCACTCTCGAACTTGCGCAGTGCATTGACGATGACCGATCTTGTGATTCCCACCCGGTCTGCGATCTTGCTGGCAACAAGAATGCCTTCCTTGCCGTCAAGTTCATCGAAAATATGGATGATCGCTTCAAGTTCGGAGAAGGATAAAGTAGAGAACGCGGATTTCACGACCTGTTTCTTGCGTGCCTCAGCGGCATTTTCCTCATCAACGGATCTCATCATCTCGAGACCTACTACTGTCGTGCCGTATTCACTGACAATGATATCCTCGATATCGAACGGCTCACCCGAACGATAGCAGAATACGGTTCCCAGCCTTTCACCGGCAATATCAATCGGATTGATAATTGCGACATATTTGGAAATGTCGCCCCCTTCAAAACCAAGTGTGATCAGGTTGACGTTCTCTTTTGTCGAGAGGACTCCCAGAAAACGTTCATTCAAAAGCTTGTCGATGAATTCGCCGACATTGTTCGACAAAAGCTCCGTGAGTTCATCCACGCCTTCGCATTTGCCTACGCCCAATACCTTCCCTTTCTTGCTGATCACAAGGATATTGGACTTCAGCGTATCGACCATCACCTTACAGATGTCATTAAATACAACCTTTGAGCTGCTCGTATTGTGCAGCAATTTATTGATTTTCCTTGTTTTATCCAGCAGTTGTACACTCATCTTGCCGTACTTCCTTTCCATAGATAAAAGTCAGCCGGTCTGCATCGATCAAGCAGAAACGGAAACAGTTGTATTTTTCTGTTAGCGCTGTTTTATGGGTGCAGACATGGCAGATATACCACGAGATTTACACTATATTTTATAACTCTGATAATATCACAAAAATACCGTCAAAACAACTGTTCCGACGGTATTTTCTGATTATTCGTACTATTTTATTTTCTTAATCCTGTGCATTCTATATATATGTCACCTTGTCAAGTTGTCTGCATTTATAAGGGACCGATTGATAAACTTTCTGCAAAAATTTCTTCGGCACAACAAGTTCAGACAACTCTTTCGGACAGTTGCTCCGGTTACATCACTCGGCATTCTCTGAATGACCGCACTTCTTGTCCGCGCAAACGAACTTATTTCCCTTCTCGGTCATATATCCGCCGCACACCGGGCACTTCTTCGCGACAGGTTTGGTCCACGACATAAATCCGCACTCCGGATTATTTTCACAGCCGAAATATCGTCTGCCCTTGCGCGTGCGCTTCAGCACGACCTCTCCGCCGCACTCCGGACATTTGACTCCGATCGTCTCAAAATACGGCTTGGTATTACGGCATTCCGGAAATCCCGGACATGCAAGGAATTTTCCGTGCGGTCCGTACTTTATGACCATCATCCTGCCGCAATTCTCACAGGGAACGTCGCTGACCTCGTCCTCGATCTTCACTTTCTCCAGCTCTGCTTCGGCCTTATTGACCGCCTCCTGAAGATCCGGATAAAAATTCTCAACGATTGTCTTCCACTGGACCTTTCCGTCCGCGACGCCATCGAGCAGTGTTTCAAGATTGGCAGTGAAGTGTACATCGACGATCTGCGGGAACTCCCTGCACATGATATCGTTGACCACCTCGCCGAGCTCGGTGATATACAGATTTTTCTGCTCCTTCGTGATATATCTTCTTGCCAGAATCGTAGAGATCGTCGGTGCATACGTGCTGGGACGGCCTATGCCGAGCTCTTCGAGCGTTCTTACCAGCGAAGCTTCCGTGTAGTGCGGCGACGGCTGCGTAAAATGCTGCTCCGGCTTCATCTCTCGGAGCGTGAGCGGGGTTTCCTTTGTGAGACTTCCGACTGCCTTGTCACCGCTCGTCTTTTCATCTTCGTCCGTGGTATATACATCCATGAATCCGGCTTTGCGGAGTCTGGATGATGCAGCTGTGAACGTATACTTTCCGCCGCGAATCTTGACCGACGCAGTCTCATATACGGCGTTGGACATACGGCTCGCCGTAAATCGTTTCCAAATCAACTGATACAGCCTGAACTGATCTCTTGTCAGGGACTCTTTCACTTTGACCGGTACTCTTCTTATATCCGTCGGGCGGATCGCTTCGTGAGCATCCTGGGAATTCCTGTTGACATTCTCACTGCCGAAAGACCCTACCGATTCCTGCCCGTAGACCTCGCCTATATACTGTCTCGCCGCTGTATCCGCCTCCACAGCTATACGCGTGGAATCTGTTCTCAGATAAGTGATCACACCGACCGTGCCTTCACCGGCAATATCCACACCTTCATAGAGCTGCTGTGCGATCCGCATCGTCTTTGACGTCGAGAAGTTGAGCGTCTTGGCAGCTTCCTGCTGAAGGGTACTGGTCGTGAACGGAAGCGGCGGCTTTCTTGTCCGCTCGCCTTTTTTGACTTCAGCGATCTCCCAGTCAACCCCTTCCAGCTCAGACAGAACCGCGTTAACCTCTTCTTCGGAGCCGAGGTTCATTTTTTTATCCGTTCCGTAAAAATGCGCTGTCAAAGGCTTTTTTGTATCCGGAATGCTGAAGTCCGCATCGATCGTCCAATACTCAGACGGTACAAATGCCTCTATCTCTTTCTCTCTGTCGGCTATGATCCTGAGTGCGACTGACTGGACGCGTCCCGCGGAAAGCCCGCGTTTCACTTTAGCCCAGAGCAGCGGAGAAATCTGATAGCCTACCATACGGTCCAGAACACGCCTGGCCTGCTGCGCATCAACAAGATTCATATCAATCTCTCTGGGATTCTTCAGCGAAGCCTTGACGGCATTCTTCGTAATCTCGTTGAATGTGATGCGGCGCATTTTTTTCTCATCCAGCTTCAATGCCGTGACAAGATGCCATGAAATCGCTTCTCCTTCACGGTCAGGGTCAGTCGCGAGAAAAACACGGTCTGCTGCCTTGGCGGATTTTCTGAGTTTCGCCAGAAGCTCACCCTTTCCGCGGATCGTAATGTATTTAGGTTCAAAGTCATGCTCAACATCAATTCCCATCTGGCTTCTTGGCAGGTCGCGCACATGGCCCATTGACGCTGCAACCTCATAACTGGAACCGAGAAACTTTTTGATGGTCTTGACCTTGGCAGGGGACTCTACGATTACAAGATTCTTTGCCAAACTTTACCTCCTATCAAAAACAGCTTATGCTGTCCGGGGCGACATCATGGATTTCGTACATCACATGTGTCTCTCCTCAAGTTCCAAACTATACAACAAAAAAAATCTACTGACAAGATGGAAAAAAAATAAATTTCGAGAAGACTTTATTGGGCAATTTGAACAAAATCCTAACTTTCACGCGTTCTTACATACCTTGCACGTCCGACTTCCTCGATATATCCGAGGAGAAGCATCTCACCCATCGCGGCGTTAAGATCCGCCACAGAAAGACCCGTTTTCTCAGCCAGTTCATCCTGCGAATATGTTTCACTTCCGAGAGCGACCAGTATTTTTCCCTTATGAGACCCAGAGTCCACCCCCAAAGGAAGCGGACGCTCACCTGCGCTGCCTGCTTCCGTGAGGGTCAATTCGCCTACACCTTTTTCCTGTGCCGGACATTTGCCCGATATTTTTCCCTCCGCCGAAAGCTGCCGAAGTTTCGCCGCTGCAGCCACACGAGCTGCCCTGGCTGCATTTGAAAGAGAAGCCTGCATGGACAGTTCCTCGATGATAGCTTCCACAGACCAGGCAATCCCCGCTCCCTGCGCAATCAGGTAATTGCAGCCGTCCGAGAGAGCGTCCCCCACTCTGCCCGGAACGGCGTAGACACTCCTTCCTTGCTCCAGTGCATAGTCAACTGTGATAAGTGATCCGGACTTTTTCCTCGCTTCCACTACAATCACTACGTCGGCAAGAGCGGAAACCAGCCTGTTACGGAGCGGAAAATTGTACGGCAGGGGCTGTGTGCCAAGGGGGAACTCAGAGAGAATTCCGCCATGCGCAGGGATCTGATCATACAGCATCCGATTCGATCTCGGATAGCATATATCCACGCCGCATCCGAGGACAGCATACGTTTTTCCGCCTCCTGAGAGAGCTCCTTCCTGCGCAGCTCCGTCAATGCCGAGCGCCATACCGCTGATGACCGAGACGCCGTGCTCTGCAAGTTTTTTGCCGAAAGTGAACGCGATATTGTGCCCGTAACGGCTGCACATCCTCGCTCCGACGATAGCCACAGCAGGTGCATGTTCATCAGGAAGCGACCCCATCACATACAGCTCTTCGGGCATGTTAGAGATGCCCTCAAATCTGGCCGGATACATGTCTGAGTTTCTACTAATAATATATGTGCTCTCACTCATTTTCATACCCTCCAGTACTTTTTGTCGATAGTCCGATAACAGATCGCTTCCGATACGTGTGGCGTTCGGATAGTATCTTCCCCGGCCAGATCCGCGATCGTTCGCGCAACGCGGATTATTCTGTGGTAACCTCTTGCGGAGAGGTGCATCTGTTCAAATGCTCTCTGCATCAGTCTCGAAGCCTCACCGTCCATCGGGCAGAATGTCTCGAGTTTATCTGCAGGTATCTCCGAATTAAAATGAATGGAGTGCCCTTCAAATCTGTTCTTTTGTCGCAAATGCGCTGCGCACACCTCCGCTCTTATCTCCGCAGATGTCCTCCCTTTTTCATGTCTTCCGGTCAGCTCCTCATATGTCACGGCAGGACACTCAACGCACAAATCGATCCGGTCAAGAAGCGGTCTCGATACTCTGTGCATATATGCTGCAATTTCATTCGGTTTGCAGGTACATCGATTCATGTCCGGAAAATGCCCGCAGGGGCAGGGGTTCATCGCTGCCAGAAGCAGGAACGCAGCCGGAAACCGATATGTACCGGCGGTTCTTGCTATGACAATTTCCCGGTCCTCGAGAGGCTGCCTCAGAATTTCCAGCGATCCTTTTTTGAATTCCGGCATTTCATCCAGAAAAAGGATTCCTCTGTGCGCGAGCGTCAATTCCCCGGGTCTGGGGATTCGGCCTCCTCCGGCAAGGGCCTGCGCGGTCATAGTATGGTGAGGTGAGCGGAACGGACGTGTTCCCAGGAAGGGCTGTTCCGGGTTCAGAAGACCGGCAACAGAATAGATTTGCGAGATTTCAAGACTCTCGTCCTGCGTCAGAGGCGGCATGATTGTGGGGATACGCCTTGCGATCATTGTCTTCCCGGCACCGGGCGGACCGATCATGAGAAGATTGTGAAAGCCTGCGGCTGCGACGGTGGCAGCTCTCTTTACATTCTCCTGCCCCCGGATGTCCGAAAAATCAAGGTTATAGCGGTTGAGTTCCGGAGACCCGCTGCTTACTTCCTCTGTTTTCGGCAATGTGCCGTGTCTGAGAAACTCCAGAACCTCATTTATGCATCTGAACCCAATGATGTCGAGATCAGTCACAACCCTGGCTTCGTTCTCATTCCCCGCCGGTACAAGCATAGTATGAATACCCAGCTTCCTTGCCTGCAGCGCAGACGGAAGGATCCCGCTGACAGGGTTTATATCTCCGTTCAGACTGAGTTCTCCTATGGCCATGACGCTTGCAAGGGAGTCCGACGGAATCTTTTGTTCACCGGCAAGGATTCCGAGTGCAATCGGCAGATCAAAACCGGATCCGTTTTTCAACACATCTGCCGGTGCGAGATTGACAGTTATCTTTTTCGGGGGAAGCGCAATGCCGATGTTGCGCAGAGACGTGCGCACACGGTCTTCGGCTTCCCTGACCTGTCCGGTCAGACTTCCGACCATCGTGAACTGCGGAAGGCCGTCGCTGACATCAACTTCGACCTGTACCGGAATGACATCTATTCCGACGATGGCGGCAGAAAGTACACGATTGAACATAGTACCTCTCCTTGTGCATTATGAAATGAATAAGTGGAAAAAAAGCGGGCAGAACGCCCCTGAAAGTAGTCTTATTATATACCGGAACGGCATCTGTTGGAAAGTCCTTTTCGCTCCGGCTCACAGGACAACCGGCATTTCCCGGAAAAAAGTGCTGTACTTATAACATTTCGAGTGGTATTCTGTCACGTGAAGATGTCAACGGTCTTTAAATGAGGAGGTTTTTTACATGAGCAACACACCAAACCAGGAAGCCGTCACCGATGCTCGCACTCTGGGCACTCCGAAAATGCTGATCCTCGGACTTCAGCATCTGTTCGCAATGTTCGGTGCGACGGTCCTTGTGCCGATTCTGGTCAACACGTATTTCCACGGAGAAGGTCTCTCCATTCAGGTCACTCTGTTCTTCGCAGGCGTAGGAACACTGTTCTTCCACCTTTGCTCCAAGATGAAGGTTCCGGCATTTCTCGGTTCATCCTTTGCATTCCTCGGCGGCTTTGCCACCGTTGCTAACCTGAAAAGCGGAATTTTCGCAGATATGACGTACGGCGAAAAGCTCCCGTATGCGTGCGGCGGTATCGTTGTAGCAGGTCTGCTTTACCTGATTCTTGCCCTGGTCATTAAGTTTGTCGGCGTTAAGCGCGTCATGAAATATCTGCCGCCCGTCGTCACCGGCCCGATCATCATCTGCATCGGTCTTTCACTCGCAGGATCCGCGATCGGCAACGCCAGCACCAACTGGTTCCTTGCACTGATTGCATTGTCGGTCATCATTGTATTCAACATCTGGGGCAAGGGAATGTTCCGTATCATCCCGATCCTGATGGGCGTTGTTATCTCATACGCAGTCGCCTTCATCATGTTCATCACCGGACTCCACAATCCGGACGGAAGTGCAATTCTCGATTTTACAAATGTTGCCGCTGCCTCCTGGGTCGGTGTCCCGGATTTCTTTATCTGCAAATTCAACATCACCTCGATCCTGGTCATGGCGCCGATCGCAATTGCGACAATGATGGAACACATCGGCGATATGTCCGCTATTTCAGCGACTGTCGGACAGAACTTTATCGAGGATCCGGGTCTTCACCGCACATTGATCGGTGACGGTCTTGCCACAGCATTATCCGCATTCTTCGGCGGCCCGGCCAACACGACATACGGTGAGAACACAGGCGTACTCGAACTCTCCAAGGTTTATGATCCGTCCGTTATTCGCCTGGCAGCCATTTTCGCTATCATCCTGAGCTTCGTACCGAAATTTGCCGGCATCATCACAATGCTTCCGGCTTCCATCATCGGCGGCGTAAGCTTCATCCTTTACGGTATGATTTCCGCAATCGGTATCCGTAATGTTGTCGAGAACCGTGTTGACCTGACGAACAGCCGCAACCTGATCATCTGCGCTGTCATCCTCGTCTGCGGACTCGGTTTTGCGGACGGACTTACATTTGAGGTCGCAGGTACATCCATCACCCTGACAAGTCTTGCGATTGCTTCACTCGCCGGCGTCCTGCTGAACGCCATTCTGCCGGGCAATGATTATGAGTACGGAACCAACCCGAAAGGTGACAAGCATCAGGGCGTTACTCTCGATCCGAATAAATAAAGCGCAGAAATAATCGCATTCTTCTTCAAGAAAGTTTCTTGAATTCAAAACGGAGCTGCCGCATTAAAGCAGTGTTGACACAATATAAAGCAGACATTTTCAAATATCGTCTGCTTTATATTGTGGCTCCACACTTTAATGCGGCAGCTCCTAATTTTTCATCGCACAATGCTCGTGACGTGAATCTATGATACGCGCACAAAGTGAAATCCAGCTTCATCGTGAGTACAATCACGCGATGCTCGAGACCATGGTTGAAACATGCGGGCACGTCGTGGAAGGAACACCGAAGCGTTCTCCGGCTCAGTTCGCCCGCCGGAGGATATCCCACGGCTCCGCCTCCGCCTCAAGGCGGATATGCAGCTCCTGTTTCGGATGAGGTGCAGATTCCATCGACTGACCCTCCCCGTCATGCAGCGCAAGCACCTTTGTAATCACATTGCGCCCGTCCGGTTTCATGATCTCAATCGTATCTCCGACACAGAATTTGTTCTTCTGCTCTGTGACCGCATCCCCGTTCCCGTCAATTTCTCTCACAATTCCAAGGAACGAATAATTATTAACATACGTGTTGTTGTCATATATCTGGTCTTCCTGATCCGGTCTCCCGTAAAAGAAACCCGTCGTGAACTTGCGATACGTACAATCCGCAATCTGTTCACGGAACCACGGAAGCTTCTCCTCGTACTCTTTCGGATCCCGCTCATATGCATCCATCGCAAGCCGGTATGTTCTGGCAGCTGTTGCCACATAGAGCGCTGTCTTCATCCGTCCCTCGATCTTAAAGCTGTCTATTCCGGCTTCGTAGAGGTCAGGCAGGTGCTCAATCATACACAAATCCTTTGAATTGAAAATGAACGTTCCCCTCTCATTCTCCTCAATCGGCATGTACTCGCCGGGCCTTGTCTCCTCCATCACCGCATATTTCCAGCGGCATGGATGTGTACAGAGTCCTCTGTTGGCATCCCGCCCCGCCAGATAACTGGACAGAAGGCACCTGCCTGAATAGGAGATACACATTGCACCGTGGACGAACGACTCTATCTCGAGGTCGTCCGGAATATGTTCACGGATATCTTTGATTTCCCTCAAAGAAAGCTCCCGCGCTGTGACGATGCGTTTTGCCCCGAGCTCGTGCCAGAAGAGACAGGTCTCATAGTTTGTGTTATTGGCCTGCGTACTGATATGCAATTCCAGATTCGGGGCATTGCGCTTCGCTATCATAAACATACCGGGATCCGCGACAAGGACCGCATCCGGCCTGATTTCAGACAGCTCTCTGAAGTACGCGGCCGCCCCCTCAAGATCTGCGTCATGAGCAAATATATTGGCAGTCACGTACACTTTTGCCCCGTGCTCGTGGGCAAAGGCAATGCCCTCCTCCATCTCCGCACGGGTAAAATTCTTCGCTTTCGCCCTGAGGCCAAACGCTTCCCCTCCGATATAAACGGCATCCGCTCCGTAGAGCACCGCCACTTTTAAAACATCCAGACTGCCTCCCGGCAGAAGAAGTTCCGGTTTTCTCATATGCCACTCCTGTCATTACCAACTGGTATCTTTTTTTAAATGATGATAAAGTCACCAAAAATCGATTACGCAATCTCTCATACTTTCTTCACCGTAAGCGCCAGCCCATCTCCTATCGGCAAAATCGTCGTAACAAGATCCTCTCTGTGTGTCAACTCATACAGGTACTCCCGCATGCGCTTATAAATCGTCCGGTTCCTTCGCTCGACCGCATAATGTGATTCGAGAATATCACCCTCCTGCAGGACATTGTCTGATACGAGCATTCCTCCCGGTCGCAGCACTCTGAGCACATCCGGCAGAAAACGGATATACTGGCCTTTCGCGGCGTCCATAAAGACAAAATCGTACGGTCCGTCAAGGATCGGCAAGACCTCTGTCGCATCTCCGAATATCAGATCGACTCGGTCAGCCACCCCGGCCTTTCTGAAATTGTCGCGCGCCGGTTCTATTCGCTTTTCATAATTCTCGATCGTTGTGATATGCGCTTCCGAATTTTCACACATAAGAATCGCGGAAAATCCGATGGCAGTTCCTACCTCCAGAATTTCCGCGGGTCTTGTCTGTGTAAGAAGAACTCTGAGTACGCTCTGCGTCTCATGTCGGATAATCGGAACATACTGCTGCCGGGCCTGCTTTTCCAGCTCGTCAAGGAACTCCGAATTTCCTGTATCCAGCGATGCGAGAAAGATTCTCATTCTCTCCGCTTCTGTCATACTATCCTTCCAAAACTTACAAATGTTTCATCCACCTGCCGCTGACGAATCAGTTTCAGTGCTCTCATCCTCCTGCTCGGGCTGATTTTCAGTATCCACTCTTGCCAGGATCTTCAGCAGCTGTGAAGCTGTCTGCCCGGTATTCATGTAATACTTACCGGGCTGAAGATTCCCATGGTGAGCGGAGAATCTCTCCTGCAGGAGGAAAATGAACCGATTCTCGATAAGACCGTTATTCTCGAGAATGGTCGCGATCTCCAGCGTAGAGGCATCTTTCGGAATCTCCACCAATATCTCCGTCGGCGTCTCCGCGTTCATGGGCCTCTCATTAAAGATAGCATACCCGAACTTATAGGAAGTCCTCGCCAGGAAGATAAAGAAGATTATGACAAGCACGATAAGAAGAAGCTTGATAATCCCCCGTGCACCCATTACCGTCACAATGTATGTGACATCGTTTTTCTTTTTATTTGCCATACACTCCTCTTTCAGCTCCGTCACATTTCGGGCGGTTCGATTCCGACTTCACGCACGAGCCGTCGATAAATATTCCTGACCTGCATACATAATTCGGTCTCCGCCTCAAGATACGCGTTCACTTCAGGTATCTTGTGCATCTCCTGATACATTTTCTGCAGCTCCTCGGTATTCTTCAGAAGCTCTTCACTATCTGATCCGTCGTAGAGCCGATAGATGTCTCCTCTCAGTTTATTCAGCTTATCTGAGAGCCCCGGATACTTTTTCAGAGCCTTTTCGCACTTTCTGTACCGTTTGTACGTCGCTCCGCTTTTGACACATTCTATCAGTTCCTCGGTGCTTTTCTGAATGCTACTCATGTTAACCGTCCTCCAATCTCAAAGCGGATGGTCACGGGCAGGCCTCCATTATGATCGGTAAGATCATCGGTCTTCTCTGCGTCCGTCTCCATACAAATCCGCTGAGATCATCCTTTATTTCCGTTTTGATTTTTGACCAGTCTGTCACCTTTCGGTCAAGACATCTCCAGACAGCATCTTCCACTGTTCTGGTCGCCTCTTCCAGAAGATCCTCCGATTCTCTGACATAGACAAATCCTCTGGAGACCAGGTCAGGTCCCGCCAGCAGGCGGTTCGTATACTGCTCGAGAGTGAGCACTACCACAATAATACCGTCCTCGGACAGACGCTGTCTGTCTCTGATGACTATATTGCCGACGTCACCCACACCCAAGCCGTCAACCAGGATTGTACCGGTCTGTACTTTACCGATAATCTTGGCTTTTTCCTCGCTGATTTCGAGAACATCTCCGGAATGTAGAATAAAAATATTATCTTTCGGGATACCAAGCGACTCAGCGACCGCAGCCTGCGCCCTGAGATGGCGCATCTCCCCATGAACGGGAATTGCATATTTCGGCTGTACCAATGAATAAATCAGCTTGATATCTTCCTGGCAGGCATGTCCGGAGACATGTGCATCCTCGAAAAGCACGGTTGCTCCGATCTCTGCCAGTTCGTTTATGACATTCGATACTGCCTTCTCATTTCCCGGTATGGGATGAGAAGAGAATACGATCACATCGCCGGGCATGATCTTGACTTTCTTATGAAGATTTGCCGCCATGCGCGACAGAGCCGCCATAGATTCACCCTGGCTTCCGGTCGTCACAAGAACGGTCTTTTCCGGCGGATAATGATGAAGCTCATCCAATGTGATCAGCGTACCGTCGGGTACGTCAACATAACCGATTTTTATAGCGGTTCCGATGACGTTCACCATAGAGCGTCCTTCCAGGCAGACCTTCCGTCCGTATTTTGAGGCGGAATTGATGATCTGCTGCACTCTGTCGATATTTGAGGCAAATGTCGCGATGATCAGCCTGGACTTTCCGTACTCGGAAAAAATCCTGTCAAATGTCGCTCCGACCGTCTTCTCGGACATAGTGTGTCCCGGCCGCTCGGCATTTGTAGAATCACACAATAACGCAAGCACGCCCTGGCGCCCGATCTCCGCAAAGCGCGGCAAGTCTATAGCGTCGCCGAACACCGGCGTGTAATCCACCTTAAAGTCGCCGGTATGAACCACCGTTCCGCCCGGCGTATAGATGGCAAGCGCCGCTGCATCCTGAATAGAATGGTTCGTCTTGATGAATTCGACCTGGATTTCTCCAAAATCAATCGTATCCCCAAACTCTACGACTTTGCGGGGTACAGTCTGGAGCATATTATGCTCTTCAAGCTTATTTTCGATCAGAGCCATGGTGAGCTTTGTCGTGTAAACAGGCACATTAATCTTGCGGAATACATACGGAATCCCGCCTATATGATCCTCATGCCCGTGTGTGATAACGAAACCTTTGACCTTACTGTAGTTCTCTTCCAGATAGGTCGTATCCGGAAGAACGAAATCTATACCAAGCATGTCGTCCTCGGGGAAGGCCATCCCGCAGTCGACTACTACGATACTGTCTCCGTACTCGAAAGCTGTGATATTCATTCCGATTCTTTCAAGGCCTCCGAGCGGAATAATCTTAAGTTTCTCCCCGATGACACGCTCACGATCGTTCTGTCCTGCCGCGTCCCGGGTCTTCACGGCGTCTATTCTGTTGTCCTGATTAATCAAGTATTTCCTCCGTTTCGTTCAAAGTTGAATCTCCACGTCGTCCTCCAACAGTTCCGAAAATACTTTCATCAGAGCCTCGAGCAGCGCTTCGTCCTCCACAGGGACATACTCCGCCTCCCCGGAGCTCTCATCGGAAATATCTTTCAGTATCAGAGCTTCCGCGTCTCCTTCCGGTGCATCTGCAACCAGAAGGTAATTGGTCCCGTTCACACGCGTCTGCTCAACGACGTAAAATTCGTGATCATTGTTGCTTTCATCTTTAAATGTAATTGATTCGACTTTCATACTTCCTCCGGTCAGACTCAAAGTTCAAGAATAAGAATCTGCTGTCTCACGTTCCTCAGATTTCTTTTATCTGCCTTATATCCGGTCGAGATCATTCATACTGTATCCTGTTGCAACGATTTACCCCTTTCGCTGCCACAGGAACCATTACGAATCTTATCTTCCGTCCCGACCATAAAGCTTGCGCACTCCCGCAATCCTGTCTACATTTACAATTCGTGGGGTCCCTCCTTCACTTCTTGCTCATGTAGAGCGTGCGCCAAGTATCATTCTCCCTACTCGAGCGAGCTCGGTGTCAGAATGATACTTTCGGCACTGTACTCATCATATTATTAAGATAATCCTGCAAAATGATTTCCGCTGCGATCATATCCACATAAAGTCCGAAATCGCTTCGTGGAATCCCGCACTCCGCCATGATCTCATCCGCTTCGACTGTCGTAAGTCTCTCATCCACAAGAAAAACAGGGACATTCAGACGTTCCTCAAGTTCTCTTTTGAAAGCAAGAGTTTTTTCCGCCCTGTCCCCGACAGAATCATCCATATTCAGAGGATAGCCGAGCACGACCGACTCTATCTCGTACTCTTTTGCAAGTTCCTCTATTCTCCGGAATGTTCGCCGCAGGTGGTTTTCCTTCGGACGTCTGATAATTTCAAGTCTCTGCGCGGTCATTCCCAACATATCAGAGACAGCCACGCCGACTGTCTTTGATCCGTAATCAAGTCCCAGAATCCTCATCAGTTCTCGGGATCCTCCCATGAACGGTTCCTGATATATGCTCTCAGAAGTTCTTCCACGAGCTCATCGCGTTCAACTTTCATGATCATGCTTCTTGCATTCTTATAACTTGTGATATAAGTAGGATCTCCGGACATGATGTAGCCCACGATCTGATTGACCGGGTTGTAGCCTTTTTCCGCCATTGCGTTATAAACCACATTCAGTACATCCTTGACGTGAATTTCCGGTCCGGATTTCACTTTCCAATATTGCGTGTTTCCCAAATCTGCCATAACGTAACCTCTCTTACATCTCCTCCCGCGGATTAGCTCCGCAGATTACATACTTATGAACATTTTACACTTAATTCAGATATTAGTAAAGCAATCATTTGCAAATGCCGCATACTGCGGTCGAAACCAGCTCTCCCTGCGCTGTCACATTTTCCGGGATCACTTCCAGGATCCGGTTCGAAAGATCATCCTCCGTGTACAAAAGGACCGGAATGTACTCTCTTGTGTATCCCTTCATATACTTTTCTCCATCATGTACGATTCTCTCCTCAAAGAGAACGGAGACCGGACAGTTCAGGAAACCGCGCGCATAGTCTTCTCTCGCCGTCTTATCGATTGCGAGCAGCTCGGCGGATCTTGCCTGCTTTTTCTTCTCCGGTACCTGATCCGGCATTCTTGCCGCTACGGTACCCTGACGCACAGAATACTTAAAAATATGCGTTCTTGAAAAACGGATGCTTTTGACAAATTCCAGAGTAGCGGCAAATTCATCCTCCGTCTCACCGGGAAATCCCGCAATGATGTCCGTCGTGATTGCCGGGTTGTCAAAATACCTCCTGATAAGGTCGACCTTTTCCGCAAAATCGGCACTCCTGTACTTTCTCTTCATCCTTGCAAGCGTCGCGTCACATCCGCTCTGCATGGAGAGATGAAAAGACGGACAAAATTCCGGGATGGAAGAAATCTTACGGACAAACTCCTCCGTAATGATACCGGGCTCGAGAGATCCCAGTCTGATCCTGTCAATGCCCGGTATCCGGGACATCTGTTCAATAAGATTCGTCATGTGTCTGTTCGTCTCAGCACAGGATGCATCCGGCGTCTGCCTGTTGGTTCCGGGATAATCAAAATCAAGCCCGTAGGAACTGATGTGGATCCCTGTAAGGACCACCTCACGGTACCCTCTCTGTGAGAGTTCCCGGACTTCTCTCAGAATCTCCTCCATTCTTCGGCTTCGTACGCGCCCCCGCACATAGGGTATCATACAATAGGAACAAAACTGGTTGCATCCGTCCTGTATTTTGACAAATGCCCGCGTATGCTCTCCCACCGGCACAAATGCAAGCTCATCGTAATCCCTGACGGTATTGATATCCGTAACAGAGATTCCTTTGGACTGTTCGAGATTGCTAAAATAATTTTCAAGAATATCCGCAAGTTTTCCTTTTTCATGGTTTCCGACAATAATGTCAACTGCGGGATCCTTCTTCAGACGGTCACCCGAATCGTGCACATAGCATCCTGCCGCAACTACAACCGCATCCGGGTTCATCTCTTTCGCCCTGTGAAGCATCTGCCTCGACTTGCGATCCGCGACATTCGTCACGGTACATGTATTGATCACATATACGTCAGCTCCCGGTGCGAACGGTGCTTCCTCATATCCTGCCGCCATAAGGCTCTGGCGCATAGCGTCAGTCTCATATGAATTTACCTTGCATCCCAGACTGTGGAATGCTGCTTTCTTACCCATCTTTATCTCCAAACTCAAGAAATGTGTGCTTAAAAAAAACGTAATGAATACCGGATGCTTTTCACTTGACTTGTCTGATGATTCACTCTATTATTGAGTCAACAGTGTATTCTACTGACAATGAAGGAGGATTCCATACCTATGAAAACAATTAAAGTTTCTTTGAATTCCATCGACCGAGTCAAGAAATTCGTAAATGACATAAATCGTTTCGATTCCGACTTTGATCTCGTTTCCGGACGCTATGTTATCGACGCCAAATCCATCATGGGCATTTTCAGTCTCGACCTTTCAAAGCCGATCGATCTGAATATCCATGCAGAGGGTGAAAGACTCGAAACGATCATCAAATCCCTCGAGCAGTATCAGGTCTGACTTCTGTCCTGCGACAGAAATATCAGAATAGCGTTTATTATCGGAGCTGTCCCACTTGTGACAGCTCCTTCTTTTTTATCTCAGCCGGCCCTAAATCCCGCACCGGGACTATCATACGAGTCCTGAAATCTCAGTCGAAATCTTTTATTCACTTCTCAGTGCATCAATCGGATTCAGATTGGCCGCCTTGATGGACGGCAGAATCCCGAACACGATGCCGATCAGCATTGAAAATGCCACACTCAGTATGATTGCGGGCACCGATATAGATACCGGTGTTGCAGTGACTCGTGAGATGATCTGTGAAAGAATAATTCCTACCGCCACACCGATCACCCCTCCCATGCTGGTCAGGACCGCAGACTCGGTGAGAAACTGGAAAAGAATTGTCCTCTTTTTGGCGCCGATTGCTTTCTTCAGACCTATCTCCGAAGTACGCTCTGTGACGGAGACAAGCATGATATTCATGACTCCGATACCGCCTACGAGCAGAGCAATGCTTGCGACCCAGATCAGAAGATTGTTGGTGCTCGCGCTGAGCTCCTGCTTATTTCTTGCTTTCTCCAGAAGGTCCTCGGCGTGGTAAGATATATCCCCGCCTCCGGCGACCGATTCATTCATGATACTCTCTGCATCACGTCCGACCGAACTCATGTCCTCTGTCCTTACCGCACGGACAGAACAATTCTCCGGCTCATCATACAGGAATACGATCGGCCAACTGGCATCCGGCATCAGGACCATCCCGTATGCTTCCTGTGTATATGTCATATAGTCCTCGTACGATTCGATGACCGGCTGGAACTTGTCAGCTTTCCGTATCAGACCGACGACCGTGAACGGCTCGGATCTCACCTCCACAACTTTACCGATCGGACTTTCATCCGGGAAAAGTATTCCGGCCGCCGTTTCATCCAGCAGCAGGACCTTATGGAACATTTTGTAGTCATTCTCGGTGAACGGTCTCCCGCTGTAAACCTCATATCCGCACGTCGACAGATAATGTGTATCTATTCCCAATGCGCGCCCGCTGCTCAGCGATGCATTGACGCTTGTTATACCGTCCACATATGATCTCGTAACGTAAAATGTGGCGTCCGCTGCTGCCGGAATCTTCCTGATCGATTCTTTCTGTTCATCCGTCACCGGAGTGACCCCGGTCGGAAGACCCGAATCCATGTAGTATTCGCCGTCACCCTGCCTTAAGGAGATCGTCACCGCGTTATTGCCGGCACCGATCAGATTCTGCATGATCTGTTCATTTGTACCCTGAATCGTCGAAACGATAGCTATGATGGATGCGATTCCTATGATGACGCCGAGCATGGTCAGGAACGATCTCAGCTTATGAGAAAATATTCCCTGAAAGGCAAGCCGTATGTTTTCTATCATCATAACCTCCCGTCAGGATGCATAAAACTCATCTATAGTACCCTCTCTTGTATCCAGTCCCTCCGAGAGATTGCGACCGTATGGGAAAGCGAGCCAGTCATCACCGGTCACGCCCGATAAGATCTCATAACCCTCAAAGGACAGCTCACCGGTCACAACATAAGTCTTTACAAGTTTTCCGTCGTCCCCCCGCTTCAAGACATATTTTCCGTCACTGTCCTCGCGTATGAACGCTTTGTAAAGATACAGGGCATCCGTCGTCCGGTCCACGGCATCTCCCGCGCTCTTGTCCACGGTTACCTGCATCCATTCCCCGTCACTGAGTGTTTCGCCGGATCCGGAAATATAAATCGTCATGGGATAGTACGTTGTCCCGTTTCCGTATCCGAACATACCGCTTGTATCAGGGTAAGGTGAGATATCACGTATTCGCCCGGAAAATGACTGACCGGTCGTCCATGACATAATATTCACAAAGTCACCGACGTGAACAGTGTCATAGAGGTTTTCCGGCAGAGCGCTCCTCACGAAAAGGCCTTCAGCCGCCGTCACCTGGACAATCGGCGATCCTGACGCCTGCGCGGCATCCGGATCAGTGACGGATTTTACAACACCGTTCATCTTAGCCTTGGCCACTCCTTCGTCGACGGCCTTTTTTGCGGCCTCTATTTTCAGATTCGATTCACGCAGATCCAGCTTAAGTGACTTTATGGTCTGCTGCTCCTGTTTTTTTGCCTCTTTTATTTCATCGGCAGTCATCTGTGCGTCGGATGTAATAAGACCCAGAGCAGCCGCAATCTGATTGCTATCCGCCTTACTGTTCTTCGTGGCATCGGATGAATCCGTTACGGCCATGGCAGTCATCAGATACTGTGTTGTGATATTGGCAGTGGCATATTCGAGACCCGTGCCGCCTTTCCGGTTCGGCCAGGAAGCACCTGACAGAGCACCGTTGTAACCGTTCTCTGAGCCGGAAGGAGCTGCATCGTGTGAATCATCGGCAGCCGGCGGCTGTGTCGTTTCCGGTTCCGTACCGGATGGATCCGCACTTTCGGAAGATGAATCATCCGGTATTCCGGTGACAGGTTCCGTTATATCAGGTATCCCGGTCTCGCCCGGTTCCTGCGTCGGCGTCACATCACTCATATCTCCCGAATCATCCGGCACATCCGACTCATCAGACTCCGAAGGGTCTGTCGTCGGAGTGACGCTTCCTGTCACTTCCTGCGTCGGTGTCGGTGATGCGGGCATCGTCGGCGACGGAGGTATGGTCCCGGATGGTTTTGCAGTCGGTCTCGGGGTTGGCGTCGCAATATAATCCTCCACGATCACCCTGGCATACCAATCCCGGGGAACTTTTACGAACCGCGATGCATCCATCTCCCAGGCTTCAACGAGCTTCCCTTCCGCAGTATCGTCTTCGCGGACTTCGAGTTGAATATAGATCGATCTGTTCTTCTCCTCAGCGAGCTGTTTCATGTGATGAATAAAGGAAGCCTCTATGACGGCACCGTTCCGGCACAGAAATCGGTACGGGTTGCTCTCCGAACCAAGCTGCAGCTCAGATTCTTCCGTAAGCTCCCGTATATATTCCGCGATCTCCTCTTCCGTCATTCCTTCTGTTTCACTCGGGTCAAGGTCCTCCTCCGAAATTACAAGAATATCACCTCGATTATATGCGAGCGAATCTGCATTCAGCACGCTATAGCAGATCGCATCCTTATAGGGCGTCTCTTCCGGCTGGCTCTCATCTTCTTCGCCGATTTCAATAATCTCCCAGCCCTCTTCATCAGTGTATCCCTCCTCAACCTCCTCGGTCTCGGAGACAGGTTTCAGCTTTTCAAGCGTCGCCAGATTTCGCATAGCAACATCCAGCTGCAACTGAATCTGCTGCCGCGAGAGTTCTTCCTTTTCCAGATTCATCTGTGTTTTGTCCGTATCGTATGTAAGCAGAGTATCTCCTACAAAAACCTCCTGCCCTCTTCTTACCAGGATCTCCTTTACCACCAGCTCCCCGGAAGCGTAGACGTTCTGTGCCGCATCCGCAGTCACATACCCTTCCATAGTGCTGCCGGCGTCGAAGCCGTATCCGCCGTAATTCAGCTCACTCGCTCGATAGACGGTGATTTTCTTGCGGGAAGATCTCTGAACAGCATAAATGACGCTGCCGACAATACCTGCAATGAGGGCAAGCGTAATAAGGACTGCCAGAATTTTCTTAGCCTGTTTCATGTGATTTGTCAACATTTAAGTACTCCGTCGCGTATTTCCACGACACGCTCAGCGTGGGCGGCGATATCGCGGTCATGTGTTATCATGATTACTGTGACGCCGCTCCGGTTAAGTTCTTTGAAAATTTCCATGATCCTCTCCCCCGATGCGGAATCCAGCGCACCGGTCGGCTCATCTGCCAGAAGGATCTTCGGTTCATTGATAACTGCTCTCGCGATCGCGACTCTCTGCTTCTGACCGCCGGACAGCTCCGTCGGAAGGTGGTCCCAATGCGTCGCAAGATCTACCCTTTCCAGAGCCTTCATAGCCTTTTCCCGCCTGGCTGCTCTCGGAACATGTGCATATGTCAGCGGAAGTTCGACATTTTCAAGTGCGGTCTGATGAGGTAGAAGATGAAAAGTCTGAAAGACGAATCCTAATTTGTAAAGGCGAATATCTGACATGCGATCCTCGCTGCATTTTCCGACATCTTCCCCATCAAGAAGGAGAGTGCCCTCCGTCGGAACATCGAGACACCCGATGAGGTTCATCAGGGTCGATTTACCCGACCCCGAAGGCCCCATGACTGCAAGGTAATCCCCTTCTTCCACTTCGAGATTGATATCCTTGAGTGCCGGAAATTCAATCCGACCGGTCTTATAAGTTTTATAGATGTGCCTGCATTCTATTATCATACATGCCTCGTTTTACCGTCACTGCCTATAGAGGCGATGGACGTCTCACACTGTATTATAAGGATTTCCTGCTGTTCTTTCGTCTCACATATAAAGAACGTCTCGACGTTCTTGCAGTGACGTACACAGCGCGTAAGCGCCCTCCGCAGAGCTCACCCTCAGGCAGCGTCCGTTGCCATACCCGAATTCATGACCTCTGTTCCCATAAAGTTTTCCTCAGGACCGCCTTCTACCGGAGCATAACCCTCTCCCTGACCTGTGTAGTCTTCTGATGGAACGTAATCCTCTCCCTGACCTGTGTAGTCTTCTGATGGAACGTAGCCCTCTTCCTCGCCGGTGTAACCTCCGTCCGCACCGCCGGTCGTGTATTCAGCCTTCTCTGTCTTAGCTCCTTCCGAACAATTCACATCCGGAAAGGCGATGAGATCGGTCAGTTCAAGACCCGACAGAATCTGCAGGGTCCCCATCTCAGTGTCGCGCTCGCCGATTATGACATCGCGCTTTACAAGCTTCCCTTCCCCGTCATCGACCCATACGAACGGGGCGTTTTCATCACTCTCATCGACATACCACTCATCAAGCCAGATTCCTTCCGCCGTCCCTGTATCTTCCTGACCGAGATCCGGCTCGAGATAAACATGCTGACCCATCATGAGGCCTTCACTTGTAGGAAGATCTACGTAAAACGGATAGTTTGTTCCGGACCCGTTATCGGTTCCGTACATATCCGCATACTTATTCGTCTGTTGGTTCTCCCTGTCGATCTTGGAAATAGTACCTCTCCAGATCTGTGTATCGTCGACACGGCTTCTCACGATGACAGGCATACCCTCCGTCAGCATTCCGATATTCTGCTCATTAACTGTACCCTTTACACGGAGTTCACCGGTTTTTATGATCTTAATAAAGGAAGTGTCTCCGGAATTGTAATCGCTAGCCTGCGTCTCGGAATCCCGTATGGACTGGACGACTCCGGAGATCTGGCTCGTGACCGTTGAATTGGCTATGTTCTTTTCCGTGAGCTCTATTTCTTTCTGCTTGGACTGGATATCGTATTCTTTCTGCTTTCTCTCGAGCTCCTGTTGTTTGATCTGGATCGTGTAATTGGCTCTCAGCGATTTGTCTGCAGATTTTGCTTCCTTTTCGAGCGCTGCAATGGTATCTTTGAGACTTTCGAGTTCCGCATTAAGACGCTCAAGGTCTATCTTCTGCTGCTCAAGAGTATTTTCAAGAGTATTAACATCGTAGACAAACAGGGCCTGTCCCTCAGTGACCTCCTGACCGACTTCGACAAGAACAGCCTGAATCGTATAATCAGAGTTGGCGGTACAGCTCCATGTCTCCTGTGATTCAACGATCCCGCCGTAACGGTTGACAATTCCATCGGAGATACTCTGCCCGGTCAGTGTTGCCACATCCGTCACATAGACTACCTGATCATCCTCCTTATAGGACGTATCATTCAGGTATCGAATCAGAAAAAAGACGGCGATGACCGCACAGATGGTCACGGCTATAATGATGCCTGCCTTTTTTCCGGAAAATCCGCTGTTATTCATCAAAATCCCCCTTCGGAAATCTGTGTTCAATCAAGATCCCCAATATTCTACCACAATATCCGGCAGTATTTAACTGAGTATTATAGCAGATAACTGTCACCACATTGTGTCCTTAATCATTATTTCGAGTTTTTATTCTTCATCGCGCAATACTCGTGACGTGAGTCTGCGTTACGCGCGCAAAGTGAAATCTGGCTTCATCGCGCATATTTGCTTTGCAAGCGCAAAAAAATGCGCATCCTATTCTAATTTATGTTATAGTTTAAGTAGTATAAAACAGGAGGTGATGCTCGTGAAACTCACTCTACAGAAAGTATTCCTTTCAATACTGGCAATCGCAGTCAGTATCGCAGCTGCAGTCATCGGCATGTACATGGTGTTCCTTGCGGAGATGTTATTCACATATCGCATGCTGTTTGCCTGCGTATTCATGTTCAATCCGATTCTCACGGGATTCCTGATCTCCTTCGCGTTCAGGAAATCTGCCGAGAAGGAACCGAAAGAGCCAAAACAGCCAAAGGAACCCAAAGAATCCAGATGGGGCCGGAAGAAAGATAAAGAAGAGTCTGCTGCCGTTGCCGCTGAGCAGACTTCCACTTCGATAACAGGTTCCTTCGACAGCACAGCTTCTTCCGGAACATCAGGTTATGATCTGCCCGGCTCTGAAGTATACACCAATTACAGTGATTCCACTATAGCCGGAGATATATCGGATACCGAAGCGAAAAACTGACGAACATCGTTCAGACTAAACGCCTGCACGGAAGTACATGTAAAGAGGAATATACATGACGAACTACCGAATGATTGTACAATATGACGGTACCCGCTATAACGGATGGCAGAAGCAGGGGGATACCGACAACACGATCCAGCAGAAGCTCGAGACGATTCTCACGCGCATGGTCGACGGTTCCCCTGACTCTCCTGTGGATGTCCACGGGGCAGGCCGCACAGATGCAGGTGTACATGCCAGGGGACAAGTAGCGCAGTTCCGGTTGGAAACCGATAAAACGCCGGATGAGATTCGTGATTATCTCAACGAATATCTACCGGACGATATCGGTGTCACTTCCGTCGCCGTCGCAGCTCCCCGATTCCACAGCCGCTACAATGCTTCGCAGAAGACTTATCTTTACAGAATCTGCAAGGACAAATCCTACCATGTATTTGACCGGAAATATCTCTATGAATACAGAGGAACCCTCGACACTGCCGCCATGAAAGTGGCAACAATCCAGCTCCGGGGTGAACATGATTTCCGGAGCTTCTGCGGAAATCCGCGCATGAGGAAATCTACAGTACGCAAGCTGTACGCCATCCACATCATCGAGACTCCGGATGAGATCGATCTGGAATTCATCGGGGAAGGCTTCCTTCAATACATGGTCCGCATACTGGTCGGGACATTGATCGAGGTCGGAGAAGGTAAAAGAGATCCGTTCTCCATGAAAGAGCTTCTGGAAGCGAAAGACAGGAATCTTGCAGGTCCCACAGCTCCGGCGAGAGGGCTGACGCTGATGGAAGTAAAATATAATTAAGCTATAGATTAAAAAGGCTGCCGTATGAAGCAGTACCTCCACGAAACAATGTGGCGTTGCTCCTTCATACGGCAGCCTTTTTTCTTCATCGCGCAATACTCGCGAGACCTGAGCAAAATTTTTGTCAGCGTCATCTGATATTTATACAGATATTATTTTGCAATGACAAGTTCTGCCGTCTCTATAGCCGTCGCCATCAGCTCCTCTATCTTCTCTTTCAATTTCGTCTCACTTCTCTCTATGATCTTGAGCTGAGGCTTCGTAACAGGATGCTTGGCCACGAAAATCGTGCAGCAATCCTCGTACGGCAGAATAGACGTATCGTATGCACCGATTCTGCGGGAGATATCTACGATATCATTCTTATCAAATCCGATGAGCGGACGATATACCGGTAACTCGCAGACTGCATTTGTACAGAGCAGGCTGTGCATGGTCTGGCTCGCGACCTGACCTATGCTTTCTCCGGTGACAAGACCCATGTCACCGTTCTCCGCAGCAAAATGTTCCGCGATACGCATCATATAGCGGCGCATGATGATCGTGAGTTCCTCGTGCGGGCACTGATCATAAATGTATAGCTGTATATCCGTGAAATTTACAATGTGCAGTCGAATCGGACCGGTGTACTGCGCAATGATTTTCGCAAGGTCGACAACCTTCTGCTTTGCACGATCCGATGTGTACGGAGGTGCATGGAAATACACCGCATCAATCGTAACGCCGCGCTTCGCTACCATCCAGCCTGCGACAGGTGAATCGATGCCGCCGGAGAGAAGAAGCATGGCACGCCCTGCAGTTCCGACCGGCATGCCGCCCGGACCCGGAATCACCTTTGAGTAAATATAGATCTCTTCTCGGATCTCGACGTCAAAGACGATTTCCGGATTGTGAACATCGACCTTCATCTTCGGATTTGCCATGAGAATAGCCTCGCCGAGCTCCGCATCGACCTCCATGGATGTGAGCGGATATTCCTTGTCCACACGGCGGGCTTTGACCTTAAAGGTTGATGTGCAGTCCGGATGCTCCTCATTCAGGTACTCTACCATATGCTCTCTGAGCTGTTCAATGTCGCAGCTGTCGTAGATAACGACCGGGCAGATCCCGACAATACCGAACACGTGTGACAGGCGATCGACCGTCTCGTCAAAATTCCAGTCCCCGCTGCAGAAGACATAAATTCGTCCGCGTGTCTTTCTCACCTCGAAATCTCCGTCGATTCTCGTGAGGACCGTCCGGATCCGTTTTGCGAGTGCATCTTCAAAAATGTGTCTGTTGTCGCCTTTAAGGCCAATCTCACCATACTTAATTAAGAAGGAATTGTACATAGTTCTCTCTTTCTATTAAAATGTGTTGCTTTTTCCCGTTCTTCAGATACCTGAAGGCGCTTGATCATGCATTTGAGATTCAAGAACGCCTCGGCGTTCTTGCCGCGACGTGCGCGGCGCGTAAACGCCTTCCACTGCGCACGTCAGCGATCCGCCGTATTCCCGTCAGGTCAGCGTCTCCTGTATCGCCGCAACATCGGAAGGACCTCCTCAAGAACCCTCAGGGTCTCATCCACTTCATCCTCTGTATTCAGCTCCGAGAAACTGAATCTGACGGATGAGGACATCTCCTCCTTCGCAGCTCCGATCGCAGTCAGCGTCGGAGACCCGGATCTCTTATGCGTTGAGCAGGCGGAACCTGCCGATACATAGATTCCCCGCTCCTCCAGGGTGTGAAGCAGGACCTCGGAGCCGACGCCGATGAAGGCCGCATTTACAATGTGAGGAGCACCCTCCTCTCCGGGCATCCCGTGCACCACCACATTCTCCATATCGGATAATCCGGCGACCATGCGATTCCGCAACGTCCTTATGTGTGCGATTTTCTCATCAAAATCTGTGTAAGCCTCGGCCGCCGCGACGCCGAGCCCCGCGATACCGGGTACATTTTCAGTGCCTGACCTGAGCGACGCCATCTGCCCTCCTCCATAAATGAGGGGCAGAACTTTCGCTTTGTCGCTCTTATACAAAAATCCGGTTCCCTTCGGTCCGTGTAATTTATGACCGCTCACTGAGAGCATATCGATTCCGGCCTCGCGTGGAAATATGCGGTATTTTCCGAAAGCCTGGATTGCATCTACATGATACAGAGCACCCGGTGCTTTCCTCTTTTTGAGCCTGCCGATCTCCTCCACAGGCGTGACCGCACCGATCTCATTATTGACATACATCATGGATATCAGGATGACATTTTCATCCAGTTCGTTCTCGAGCATGCCCATGTCAATCCTGCCACTCTCGTCTACCGGTATTCGGACGATCTCGAACCCTTCCTTTTCCAACATCTTAAGAGGTTCCGAAACAGCAGGATGCTCCATCTGAGTCGTGATGATTTTATTCCCGGCGCGTTTGTTAGCCCTGGCTCCTCCGATGAGAGCCCAGTTATTTGCCTCCGTTCCTCCGGATGTGAAATAGATCTCGTTCGGAGCGACTTTCAGAATTTTTGCGATCGTCTCCGCAGCTCCCTTCACATATTTCTCGGCCCGGACTCCCTTGGCATGCATGGAGGATGGATTTCCGTAATCCTCCCGCATAACGCGGAACACTGTCTCCGCAGCAGCCGGTGAAACAATTGTTGTCGATGCATTGTCAAAATAAATTTCTCTCATAAGGGTAGGCAATTCCTCTTTCTTTGAGTGCTTACATATTCTCTTCATTCTGTCATTTCTGAAATCACAAAGAATATATTACCATATAATTTTAAAAATAAAAGGATTTGTTACTCTGCGCAGATGCAAATGCGGCAGCTGAGATGAAGGCGAGTGTCACCTTGCGCACGTATCATAGACTTACGTCACGAATATTGCGCGATGAAGAATAAACAAAACAGGGCTGACACATAAAATGTATGTATCGTTCTACAGCGGAAAAGGTCTTCTGTCGCCTCTGCAGTAAAACTATATCATTTTATGTGTCAGCCCCAATATCTCAATGAAATTCCCCGCCTCTACAGGCGTCGGTTTCAGAATTCAGACTGCAAAATTGATTAAATCCGGCAGCGTTGATCAATCTCTCGGGTTATTCTTCAGGATAACATCATGGCTGCCGCCTTCGACGATAGATGTCGAAGAGACAAGCGTCAGCCTTGCCTTCTGCTGAAGTTCCGGAATGGAGAGCGCTCCACAGTTGCACATGGTAGAACGAACCTTGTAAAGCGTCGTTCCGACGCCCTCGGCAAGTGTACCGGCATACGGTACATAGCTGTCAACGCCTTCCTCAAAGCTGAGTTTTGTCGCACCGCCGAGATCATATCTCTGCCAGTTGCGGGCACGATTGGAACCTTCGCCCCAGTACTCCTTCACATAATTTCCACCAACACGGAGCTTGCTCGTCGGACTCTCATCGAATCTTGCGAAATAGCGGCCGAGCATAACGAAGTCGGCACCCATTGCCAGTGCAAGCGTAATATGATAATCGTGAACAATGCCACCGTCTGAGCAGATCGGGATATAAATACCTGTCTCCTCAAAATATTCATCCCTTGCCTTTGCGACCTCGATAACTGCCGTAGCCTGTCCGCGGCCGATACCCTTGGTCTCACGTGTGATGCAGATGGAGCCTCCGCCGATACCGATCTTTATAAAGTCCGCGCCGGCCTTTGCGAGGAACAGGAAACCGTCTCTGTCGACAACGTTGCCGGCACCGACCTTGACGCTGTTTCCATAGTGTTCACGGATCCAGGCGATTGTTCTGCTCTGCCACTCGCTGAAGCCTTCGGAAGAATCAATGCAGAGAACGTCCGCTCCGGCTTCAACCAGCGCCGGGACACGCTCTGCGTAATCTCTTGTATTGATACCCGCTCCGACGATATAGCTCTTATTGGCATCGAGAAGTTCATTTACATTTTCCTTATGGCTGTCATAATCCTTGCGGAAAACGATGTACTGAAGCTTCCCATCCTCATCGATGAGCGGTAGTGTGTTGATCTTATTATCCCAGATAATATCGTTGCAGTCATGGAGAGACGTCGTAGCCGGCGCTGTGACAAGGTGCTCAAGCGGCGTCATAAAATCAATGACCTTGCTGTCGCGGGACATACGGGACAGTCTGTAATCTCTGGATGCAACAATACCGAGAAGTTTCCCGTGTGCCGTTCCGTCATCCGTGATTGCAACAGTGGAATGACCTGTTTTGGTCTTGAGATCAAGGACATCGGCAAGCGTAGCTTCCGGCGGAAGATTGGAATCGCTGGTGACAAATCCCTTCTTATATGCCTTTACACGTCTGACCATATCAGATTCTTCCTGAACTGTCTGTGACCCGTAAATGAAAGAAACGCCGCCTTGCTTTGCGAGAGCAATGGCAAGCTTTTCGCCGGATACAGACTGCATGATGGCAGAAACCATCGGAATGTTCATTTTGAGCGGACACTCTTCTTCGCCCTTTTTATATTTCACAAGCGGAGTTTCCAGAGAAACAGCTGATGGGACGCATTCTGAAGAAGAATAACCCGGAACAAGCAGATACTCACCAAATGTGCGAGACGGTTCTGTGAAGTAAAAAGCCATACATACTCTCCTTTATCATGATATATTGGGAGTTATTTTAACTCATTTGTTTTGAAATCACAACTGTTAAATATAGTTTTTTGTGCAAACAATTTGCCGGTTCATTTTTCAAGATAAAACATAAGAATGGACATTGCAGAAATCGCAGCTGTCTCCGTCCTCAAAATACGACGCCCGAGAGTTATGATATGCGCTCCGGAATCCCTTGCCGCTTCCACTTCTGCAGGGTCGAATCCTCCCTCCGGTCCGATAAAAACAGCTATAGACTCCCCCGGACCTATGCCGCTGATGAACTCTCTGGTTTTTGCAATATCTTCCGCGCACTCATACGGAAACAGGATATGACCTGCATTCCGGGCCTCCGACAGAGCCTGACTGTATGTCGCGACCGGTGCGATTTCCGGAACGATTCCCCGTTTCGCCTGCTTCGCAGCCGCCTCGGCTATACTCTGCCATCTCTTCACCTTGGACTCAGCCTTCTTCTCATCCAGTTTCAGAACGCATCGCTTCATCCTGACCGGCACTATTCGATACACTCCGAGCTCAACCGCTTTCTGAACGATCAGCTCCATCTTATCAAATTTCGGGAGACCCATGTAGAGTGTAATTTGATTCGAGAGCTCCGCCTCATTCACTTCCGTAAAAAGCACATCCGCGTATATCTCATCCGCGCTGATTTCTCTGATCCGGCAGGTCGCAACATTTCCGTTCTCATCAACGGCCTCGATGTCATCCCCGATTTTCATGCGCAGAACGTTGCGGATGTGATTGACGTCACCGCCTGTAACGCTGAGCACATCTCCCTCGATCTGATCGGAATCTATAAAGAATCGAAACATGTATTTTCACCTCATTTCAGAAACGGGCAACAATGCTCTCCCATTCACCCATGGGCACTTCCTCGACGATCGTGAGCCCGGCCTCGGCAACTGCATCGCGGACAACCTGCGCATGCGTCTGAAGGATGCCGGATGTGATATAATACCCGCCTTTTTTCAGATGGTGCGGTACCTGAGGCGTGATTCCGGCAAGGATCTCGGCAATGATATTCGCGACAACGATATCATAGTCTGCTCCGGCTTTCTCCTGAACCGCCTGCTCTTCCGTTATATCTCCGATACAGTATTCAAATGCAGCCGCCTCAATCTCATTTTTCTCCAGATTCTCCGCAATTGCCGGCAGGACATTTTCATCCAGATCCGTTCCGAACACATACTCAGCGCCACTCTTTAAGGCGATGATTCCCAAAATGCCGCTGCCGGTTCCAATGTCAAGCATGCGCATCCCCGGTTTCAGGTATTTGCGGATGCCACGAATCGCAAGCTGTGTGGATTCGTGTTTCCCGGTTCCGAACGCCATACCCGGATCAATATGAAGGATCATCTCCTCGGAACCTTCCGTCGGCACTTCCTCCCAGGACGGTATAATGCGGATATCATCGATCGTGAACTGATGGAAGTACTGCTTCCAGTTATTAATCCAATCTTCCTCAGCGGTCGTTCCGATTTCAATAGAGCCCTCGCCCACATCGACAATCTGCCCCAGCTCAAGAAGACCTTTGATGACTTTCTGAAGAAGTTCATCCTCATCCGCAAAGTCTTTCTGATCTGACTCTTCGGCATTCTCATCCGTAATCTCTACATAAAACGAGACCCTGGCTTTATGATCATTGTATCCAAGATTCGGCACAACATCACCGAAATAACCGCCGTTTTCCTCCGGCAGCACGGGAACCTTGTCTTCTATCTCAATGCCGGTAATTCCCAGCTCGCTGAGCATCGAGCAGACCAGGTCCTCCGCTTCCTCTGTGGTATTAATCGTATATTTTGTCCATTCCATGGTATCTCTCCCATCCTGTTACAAAGCATTAAAGACTCAATCTTCAAGCATTCTATACAGTTGTAATCATTTAAGACTTAATCTTCTGACATTCAATACAGTTGTAATCATTAAAGACTCCGTCTTCAGACATTCTATACAGTTGTAATCATTAAAGATTCAATTCAGTACTCTTTTGTCCCTGCGAGAAGACTCACCTTTAACAGTCTTCTCATATTGTTAACACCTTTTCGGAGATTATGCAATATGAAATCCGGCGTTTCACTCCTTAAGTCTCTCACGGAAGAATGTTTTTGTGTCACAGCGAACGATGTGTTCTATAACACAAAAGAGCCGCTGCACTATACAACACACTTTCCGCATATGCAATAATGCCTGCATATGCAGCCGTGTATCATCTCAGTGCAGCAGCCCTGAAAATTTTTCCTCAGTTCTAAGGACTGATATTTACTTTTCAGCTTTCGCCGCAAGCATCGGCATACTTCTTCAGCGCTTCCTTCTGCGCTTTGTTCAGCCTTGTCGGGACCTGTACTACCAGCGTCACATAATGATCCCCGCGCCTGTTGGGATTCTGAAGGGAAGGAACGCCTTTTCCTTTCAGACGGATTCTTGTATCCGTCTGTGTTCCGGCTTTCACATCATACTCGACCTCTCCGTCGATCGTCTTTATGCGGATCTTGCCACCAAGAGCAGCTTTCGCGAAAGAAATCGGCGCAGTCGAATACAGCTCTGTATCATTTCTCTGGAAAATCGGATGTCGGGCAACACGTACTTCGACAAGAAGATCTCCTCTTGAGCCGCCATTGACGCCGGGTTCGCCCTTTTCGCGCACGCGTACGGACATGCCGTTATCAATTCCTGCAGGAATCTGGACCTTGATCTTGATTTTCTTCGTCTTATAACCGGTCCCTCGGCAATCCGGGCATTTTTCCTTGATGATCTTACCTGCACCCCGGCACTCCGGGCACACACCCTCCGTCTGCATCATACCGAAGATTGACTGCTGTGTCTGTACAACGCGTCCGGTTCCGTGACACCTTGTACAGGTCTCAGGCGAAGTCCCCGCTTTCGCACCTGTACCATGGCAGGTCTCGCACTCTTCCCTGTAATTAATCTCTATCTGCTTCTCGCAGCCAAAGACTGCCTCCTCAAAGCTGATATTGACGGACGTGCGCACATTTGCACCGCGCATCGGATCGTTCGCAGAACGCGTTCTCGTTCTGCCTCCGCAGCCGAAAAGATCGCCGAACAGATCGCTGAAGATATCCGCTCCGCCGAATCCGTCATAGAATCCGCCGTAGCCTCCCTGCTCGAACGCGGCGAAGCCGAACTGATCATACTGCTTCCTCTTCTGCGGATCGGAAAGAACCGAATATGCTTCCGAAGCCTCTTTGAATTTCTCGGCCGCTTCCTCGCTCGGATTCACATCCGGATGATATTTCTTAGCCAGTTTTCGATATGCTTTCTTGAGTTCGGCGTCATCGGCGTCCTTACCGACGCCAAGCACCTCATAGTAATCTCTCTTATCTGCCATAAATCCCCTCTGATGAATCTGTCATACGCTTACAGCGCAGTAAAAGAAAGGCTCCCACTCCTAAGCGGGAGCCTTTTCATTCAGCCTACTATGTAATTATACCTCTGTATAATCTGCATCAACAACATCGTCATCTCCGCCCTGGCTGCCGCCGTTATAAGCACCGCCCTGCGGTCCCTGGCCTGCCTGCTGTGTCTGCTCATACATCTTTGCGAAGAGTTTCTGAGCGGAATTCATCAGCTTGTCCTTAGCTGCCTTGATTTCTGCGATCTCGCTATCGCCAAGGTTGTTGTTGTTCTTATACTTCTCAACTACTGCTTTCAGTGCATCGAGATCAGCCTGAACGTCTGCCTTGTCGCCTGCTTCGAGCTTATCGCCGGCTTCGTTCATAGCATTCTCTACCTGGAACAGCATGGATTCTGCCTCGTTCTTGGCATCAACGCCTTCCTTGCGCTTCTTATCCTGAGCTTCGAAAGCAGCTGCTTCCTTGACAGCCTTGTCAATATCTGCATCAGACATATTGGAGGAAGCTGTGATTGTGATGTGCTGCTCCTTGCCTGTTCCCAGATCCTTTGCGGATACATTTACGATACCGTTGGCATCGATATCAAATGTAACTTCGATCTGCGGTACGCCACGTCTTGCCGGCGGGATACCATCCAGTCTGAACTGGCCGAGGGACTTGTTGTCCGCTGCGAACTGTCTCTCACCCTGAAGAACGTTGATATCAACAGCAGTCTGATTGTCAGCAGCTGTGGAGAATACCTGGCTCTTCTTTGTCGGGATCGTTGTATTTCTCTCGATCAGACGAGTTGCTACGCCGCCTTCTGTCTCGATGGACAGTGAAAGCGGAGTTACATCCAGAAGAAGGATATCGCCTGCACCCTTGTCACCGGAAAGCTTGCCGCCCTGGATGGAGGCACCGACTGCTACGCACTCATCCGGATTGAGGTTCTTGCTCGGCTCTTTGCCTGTGAGGGCTTTGACCTTATCCTGAACTGCCGGAATACGGGTGGAACCGCCAACAAGGAGGACCTTTGTAAGTTCAGATGCTGTAAGGCCTGCATCCTGCAGTGCTTTCTGAACCGGGACAGCTGTTCTCTCAACAAGGCTTCTTGTCAGTTCATCGAATTTTGCTCTTGTCAGGTCCATATCAAAGTGCTTCGGGCCGTCAGATGTAGCTGTGATGAACGGCAGGTTGATATTCGTTGTTGTGGAAGATGAAAGTTCCTTCTTAGCCTTCTCAGCTGCTTCTTTCAGTCTCTGAAGAGCCATCTTATCGCCGGAAAGATCAACGCCTTCCTTCTGCTTGAAGTCTGTGAGCATATACTGTGTGATCGCATTGTCAAAGTCATCGCCGCCGAGTCTGGAATCGCCGTTTACAGCGAGAACTTCGATGACGCCGTCGCCGATCTCAATGATAGAAACATCGAATGTACCGCCGCCAAGGTCATAGACCATGATCTTCTGATCGGATTCATTGTCAAGGCCGTAAGCCAGAGCTGCAGCTGTCGGCTCGTTGATGATACGTTTTACTTCAAGGCCGGCAATCTTGCCTGCGTCCTTGGTTGCCTGACGCTGAGCATCATTAAAGTAAGCCGGAACTGTGATAACTGCTTCCGTTACAGACTCACCGAGATAATTCTCAGCGTCTGCTTTCAGTTTCTGAAGAACCATCGCGGAGATTTCCTGCGGTGTGTAGCTTTTGCCACCCATTGTGACCTTTTCGCTTGTTCCCATCTTTCTCTTGATAGAAGCAATCGTGTTATCTGCATTTGTAACAGCCTGGCGCTTTGCCGGCTCACCTACAAGTCTCTCACCTGCCTTTGTAACCGCAACAACTGACGGTGTTGTTCTTGCACCTTCTGCATTTGCGATAACGACCGGCTGTCCACCTTCCATAACAGCTACGCAGCTGTTTGTTGTACCAAGATCGATACCAATAATTTTACCCATAATAATTTCCTCCTGTATTCATGTATTTCCAAATCGAAAAAAGGTATTTTTCTTATTTATATTCATCCCGAAATCGGGTTTGAATCAGTTTGCCACTTTGACCATGGAATGTCTGAGGACGGTGTCCTTGTACATATATCCTTTCAGAAGTTCCTCAGCGACTACGTTTTCTCCGAGTTCCTCATCTTCCACATGCATGACCGCATTATGAAGATTCGGATCGAATTCCTTGCCTGTCGCATCAATTGGCGTAACGCCCAGATCTGTAAGGACTGTTACGAACTGCTTGTAGATTTTTTCCATGCCCTGTGTGAAAGGATCTTCCTGATCTTCCTCGGAGACAAGCGCGAATCCTCTTTCAAAATTATCGAGGACCGGAAGAATCTTCTCCAGAACGTCCTTTGCGCCCATCGCGTACATTCCGGATTTCTCTTTCTCCGTACGCTTTCTGAAATTATCGAACTCAGCCATCAGCCGAATGTATTGATCGTTCAGAGCTCGAATCTTTTCTTCTCTCTTTTCAAGCTCTTTCTTGCTTCTCCTACCGAAGATGTCCATTGCCTCCGGTTCCTTTCCGTCTTCAGCCTCATCGGCTGCTTCCTGTCCGTCCGCTGCCGACTCAGCATCAGCTGTCTCCTGTCCGTCTGTCTCCGGCTCCGCATCAGAATTTGCTGCATTCTCAACTTCCTCTGCGGCCTGCTCATGGGCGTCAGCGACGGCTTTTTTTACGGCTTCTTCCATTTCATCAGAAACCTTCTTCTCTTCTGTATCCAATTAAGGTTCCTCCTTATTACTTGCTTTTATGAACCGACATGCCTTTGTTCAGATGCTCTGCCTCTTTATGCCGGCTGTCCAAGTCATCCGGGATTGCTTCCGGAAAAGCCCCTATGTCTGACTGCCCGGACCCGAAGGCATGACCTCATCATCCGTCACCTCATCTGTTACCTTTTTTGTCCTGAACAGTTCATTCAGCGACTCCTTAACGGTGTTCAGATTATGCATGACCTTCTCATAGTCCATACGTTTCGGACCGATGATTCCGATTGTTCCCTGAAGACCGTCTCCCAGATCGTAGGTAGCAGTCACAACACTGCAATCCTTCATCGACTCGACCGGGCCTTCCTCTCCGATGTAGACCTTGATTCCGGTTCCCGGATCCGTCTCGTCCGCCTCGGTATCTTTGATAAAGTCTGCGAGAAGGCTTTTCTCCTCCAGTGCGGTTATCAGTTGGCTTGCTCTTGATTTATCGGCAAGTTCCGGATATCTGAAAATGTTATTCGCTCCGCTCGTGTAAATCTCCATATTTTCGTCTGTCTCGGCCCGGATAACTTCCGCGATCGTGTCCAGTACGTCATTGACGACCTGGACATGTATACCGGCCTCCTCCTTTATATTGGAGATAAGCCCGAGATTGATATCCGCCAGAGTGAGACCGTTCAGTCTTGTGTTGAGAAGCAGGTTCAATTTTAACACCTGTTCCTCATTGATGGACTCATCCAGATCAATGATATGGTTCTTAATAATATTGCCTTCGATGACAACAACGGTCAGGAGCTGTCTCTCATTCAATCTGCTGAGCTGGATGAACTTGACTTTATTCCCCTTATAGGACGGGGCTGAAATCATTGTCGTGTAGTTCGTCCTTGTTGCCAGCAGTCTTACAACCTGCTTGAGGATTTCCTCCATCCGGTTCGTCTTGTAAATCATCAGAGTGTTCATCGCGGAGACCTGTGAGGTCTTCTCCTCGACCAACGCATTGACATACAGGCGGTACCCTTTATCTGAAGGAATACGTCCGGCAGATGTATGCGGCTGAACGATATATCCCATTTCCTCCAGATCCGACATCTCGTTTCGGATCGTAGCTGAGCTGAGATTCAAGTCAGTGTATCTGGAAATCGTCCTGGAACCCACAGGCTCGCCTGTTTCGAGATAGTTCCGGATTATGGCATTCAGAATTTTCCGTTTTCTATCGGTCAGTTCCATAGGTTGACTTCCTTTCTTTTAGATTTTGTTAGCACTCGATGTATTGGAGTGCTAACATCTAAGACATAATATACTCCGCGGTATTGAGGATGTCAACAATTATTTTCATAAAAAATGCTGTCTTTCGAGTATTCCATAACGAAAGATGCCGCCGCTCTGAGATATCTTGCAACTCATTTTGGCAGGTTCTGTGAGAATCGCCATAACAATTATTGCATGTCTCAGTGCGGCAGCATCTTTAATATTTCTTATGCTTTGCCTTAATTACTCTTTATTCCCCTGTGTCAGGGTCATTCACGAATGTCTGCTTATGTGTCCTTTGTATCAGGACACTCATGGATTTCTACTTATGTGTTCTGTTTGCAGAGCCATCAGTTATTTACTCAAACTTCCCATCCCATACTCGGCTACAGTCGATATCATTGTGGGAAGTTTTAGTTATTTACATTTGCCATCCTGCGCGTCTCCGGCGTCTTCTCATCATCATCGCAGCACACATCAACATGATGTACCGGTTTCGGCTTGGCACTCTTATCGATCGGAGTAGCATCTCCGAGACCGGTCGCTTCGGAAACCAGTCCGAGGGAAGAAATAATGCCCGACAGATCGGTCGGCATATAAATCTTCGTTGCACGGCCGTCCGATACATTCTTGAGAGCCTCCAGGCCTTTCAGTTTCAGAACGGACTCATCGACATTTGCATCCTTCAGTGCTTTGAGACCATCCGCCTCTGCCTGATAAACGAGTGCGATGGAACGCGCACGGCCTTCTGCAAGAGCAATCTGTGCGTCGCGCTCTGCCTCAGCTGCAAGGATCTTCGCCTGCTTATCACCTTCGGCGCGTGCTACAACGGATTCCTTATGAGCGGTAGCTTCAAGGATCGTCTGGCGTTTCTCACGCTCAGCCTTCATCTGCTTCTCCATCGCGCTCTGAATCTCTGCCGGCGGGATGATGTTCTTCAGCTCAACACGGGTGACCTTGATGCCCCATGCATCCGTCGCCTCGTCAAGGATCTGCTGCATCTGGCTGTTAATAATGTCACGGCTCGTCAGTGTCTGATCAAGTTCCATACCGCCGATGATATTACGGAGTGTTGTCGCATTAAGATTCTCAAGAGCACTGACCGGTCTGTCAACACCGTAGGTGTAAAGTCTCGGGTCAAATATCTTGAAATAAACGACCGTATCAATCTTCATTGTAACATTATCTTTTGTGATCACATTGGACGGTGCAAAGTCACAGACCTGCTCCTTCAGAGAAATTTTCCCTGCAATTCTCTCTACGAACGGAACTTTCAGATGCAGACCGTGCTCCCATGTAGCACGATAGCTTCCGAGGAATTCGATAACATATGCGTTAGCCTGCGGCACGACGCGTATGCATGAGAGCAGAAGCCATAAAATAAGAACTATCAGGACAATAATAAAAATTGTAAATCCCATATCTTTACCTCCCACTACACTCTTTAAGGGTTCCCTGAACAGACTTGCTCTTCACTTAATGCACAGTCTGTCCGCTGTATATAAGTATATCATCTGTGCTCTCTCTTGTCGAGATTGTAGATGTTCCGTATTACATTTGATGCCTTACTACAGCATACTCATCGTTAAGTCTGTAGAACGGACAAATCTTCTCCGGGGATGTGATGAACCGGACATAATCATCCTCATCCATACTGGCCGAGCAATAATACTCCTCATCATTCTCGTCATACTCGAAGTTCACGCAGCTGTCACACATGCTCATATCTTTTGCAGTCCTCCTGAATATAGATTTCTATGATACCCTGTCAGGCTTTTCTGCCACGGTTCCCACTCCACACCCTATTGTGCTTTTTAAATGTACATTTGAGCTGAATATTCTTTTCAGGCCTTTCCTCCGTAGTTCCTGCCACGCACTTTATTGCACTTCTTATAAATACATTATGCCCGTGCGTTCCTGTCAGGCCTTTCCGCCGCGGTTCCTGCCCCGCGCCTTATTGTACTTCTTATAAGTACGTTTTGGCTGCGCGTTCTTTTCCACTGCCATGTCCTGCCGTGCTCTCGCCCGAATCTTCCGAACGGAGGATTCCGTATCCTCGACGTCATCCAGATTCTTCTTAAGTTCCACCATCTTGTCACGCAGTTCGGCTGCCATCTCGAAGTTAAGCTCAGCCGCAGCGGCGCGCATCTGCTTCTCCACTTTGGCAATCAGCTCTTCCAGTTCTGCCCGGCTCATATCCTCCGGATCCTTGTCAAGTTTGGCTTCCGTCTGAGCCACCTCTTTGGAGATAGAGATCAGATCACGTACCGCTTTGCGGATCGTAGTGGGCGTGATGCCGTTTGCCTTATTGTATTCTTCCTGAATAGCCCTTCTGCGCTTCGTTTCACCGATTGCCTTGCGCATGGAATCCGTCATCACATCCGCATACATGATTACATGTCCGTCCGAGTTTCTTGATGCGCGGCCGATTGTCTGGATCAGAGACGTCTCCGATCTCAGAAAGCCATCCTTGTCGGCGTCAAGAATCGCGACCAGTGTGATTTCCGGTATGTCCAGACCTTCGCGGAGCAGATTGATACCGACAAGTACGTCGAACACATCCAGTCTCATGTCACGGATGATCTGGGTACGTTCCAACGTATCGATGTCGGAGTGCAGATAGCGCACCCTGATACCGAGGTCCTTCATGTAATTGGTGAGATCCTCCGCCATCCTTTTCGTGAGCGTCGTGATCAGTACCTTATTATGATTTTCAACTTCCTTATTGACTTCACCGATCAGATCATCGATCTGTCCCTCGACCGGACGCACGTCCACATCCGGATCCAGCAGACCGGTCGGGCGTATGATCTGTTCCGTGCGGAGCAATTCATGTTCCTGCTCATACTTGCCGGGCGTCGCAGAGACGAACATGATCTGATCAATTCTCTCCTCAAATTCCGTGAAGTTTAGCGGACGGTTATCGAGGGCACTCGGAAGGCGGAATCCGTAGTCGACCAATGTCATCTTTCTGCTTCTGTCACCGTTATACATGGCACCGATCTGAGGAATTGTCATATGCGACTCGTCCACAATAATAAGGAAATCATTCCTAAAATAATCAATCAGCGTATAAGGCGGCTGGCCTTCTTCCCTGCCCGTTAAGTGTCTTGAATAATTCTCGATTCCGGAGCAGAACCCGGTCTCCTTCATCATCTCGACGTCGAATTCGGTTCGTTCGCTGATGCGCTGTGCTTCGAGAAGCTTGTCGTTCGCTTTGAAAAATGTAACTCTGTCCCGCATCTCCTGCTCTATCGTATCGCATGCTTCACGCATTCTCTCGGGCGGTACAACATAGAAGGAAGCCGGATAAATCGCCTGATAGGAAAGCTCCGCCTTCACATCCCCTGTCAACGTATCGACCTGCATGACCCGCTCGATCTCATCGCCGAAGAATTCAATTCTGACTGCATATTCATTGTTGTCCGCGGGTATAACTTCCAGCGTATCTCCTTTCACGCGGAATGTTCCGCGGTGAAAATCCATCTCATTCCGCTCATACTGCATATCGATCAGTTCGCGAATCAGTTCGTCGCGATCTTTCTGCATGCCCGGACGCACGGATGTCATCATGTTCGCAAAATCTTCCGGTGCACCGATACCGTAAATACACGATACCGATGCGACAATGATCACGTCCCTTCTCTCGGAAAGGGAGGAAAGTGCGGATAACCTCAACTTATCTATCTCATCGTTGACAGCCGAATCCTTGGCAATGTACGTGTCCGATGAAGGGACATAGGCTTCCGGCTGATAATAATCATAGTAGGAGACAAAATACTCGACGGCATTTTCCGGAAAGAACTCCTTGAATTCACTGTAGAGCTGGGCTGCAAGCGTTTTATTGTGTGCGATGACCAGTGTCGGCTTCCCGAGCCTTTCAATCACATTGGCCATGGTAAATGTTTTTCCCGAACCGGTGACGCCCAGAAGTGTCTGCGCCTGATTTCCCTCGCGAAATCCGTTGACCAGATCATCGATGGCTTCCGGCTGATCCCCGGTAGGGGCATAATCAGAGTGAAGTTTGAATTCCATAATCAGACCGGTACATCCTCCTTTGAATGTTTGTGAAGACTATTGAACGAAATAATTGTAAGTACGATGATCATACCGAGTGCAGCCAGATAGAAGATCGTATCCTCTGAAGTAAGGGAGAAATCCCAGAAGCCGTGGATAAGAGTCGGTATGACAAGAGACAGTCTCCGAAATCTTTTGTAAGTTTTCTGGTCTCCGGCTTTCTCAGCCATTTTGGCTATACCGAGATAGTGTCCCATATATATCGCGCAGATCGAATGGACCGGTATCAGTCTCGTCAGTGCGATCCCGGTTCCATAGGAAATCATATAGACTATATTCTCTGTGGCGGCAAAACCCAGGGCCGATGCGAGACAATATACGATGGCGTCGAACCTGTAATTGAACTCAGGACTTTTCCAGATGCTTCTCTTAACCGGCATTCGCTTGCAAAACTCCTCAATCAGTGCGACAGCCAGAAAATTATCGATGAGCAAATACAGATTAGAACTCTCATCGAGATCCAGATAGGAAAGACCGAGAGCCGCCAGAGATTCCAGAAGGACCGCAAGGATCGTCGTTATCGCCCCGAGCAAGAATACCTTAATTACCAGGCCGGCAGGTTCCCTCTCTATCCGGTCAAGACGCCAGGTATAAAAAAGAAGAAGAATCGGAGGAACAAGTCCCCAGAACAAAATGCTATTCATATTATCTCTGCCACCTCCTATAAAAATAATGCATAAAAAAGCTGTCGCACTAACCGTCAAAACAACTATCGTGTCCGACAAAGCAGTGCGCATCATCGTATATAGTTGTATTTTCGCTTAGTGCGACAGTCCATTATCTTTCGAACCGTGTTATTGAACCTTCCCGCATGATTTTCGGAAAGCCTGCGTTGTTTTATTTCGCTGCAAGACGATCAGATGTCGAGATGTCTTCTGACCGTTATGATAGATCCGATCAGACCGATACCGAGACCAAGGCCGAGACCGAACGGTACCAGGTTCATAAATACCTGATTTACCGACGGAAGCGATGAAGCGATAGTCGAGAGAATGTCAAATCGATTCAAAATCGCTCCAATCATCTTGTCATAGGCAAAATAGAGGAAGACCAGCGGTATAGCTGCACCGATTAATCCGAGCAGAAGACCTTCCACAATGAAAGGAGCTCTTACAAAGCTATCGGTCGCACCGATCAGTTTCATGATAGCGATCTCGTTGCGTCTGACGGAAATACCAACATTAACGGTATTGGAAATCAGGAAAACAGATACCACCAGCAGGATTGCGATGAGGCCGATCGACACGTACATGAAAAGCCGGTTAAAGCTGATCAGAGTTTTGGTCGCTGCAGCACTCTGATTGACCTGTCTTACTCCCTTCAGCTTCTCGATCTCCGTAACCACACCGTTCTGATTTTCTATCTCATCGACCTGAACAGTGTAACTAGCAGAGTTGGCCAGCGGGTTATCCTGCGCAAAACTCTCGGCGTACTCCGGATTTCCTTCAAAATATTCTTCCTGGAAAGCCTCCCAGGCTTCCTCGGCGGATGTGAATTTCACGTTGATTACATGATCCATTTTCTCGATCTTCTGACCGATATCCTTGATGGAAGTATCGTCAAGACCTTCATCAAAAAGGACCGTAATACCGACTTCCTCCTCAAGTGTACGAATCATATAGTTCACATTCATAAGAATTGAGAAAAATACGCCGAATATAAGAATGCATGCTGCCATCGTGGCGATAGAAGCAAGTGAGAACATTCTGTTGCGCCAGATATTCTTAAATCCCTGCCTCAGATTGTAGATGAAAGACCTAGGCTTCATGATAGCCTCCTTCCTCCACATCCCGGGCGATAATACCGCGGCGCATGGTAATAACTCGTTTCTGGAATCTGTTCACAAGCTCCCTGTTGTGAGTAACAACAAGTACTGTCGTTCCCCGCTCATTGATATCCAGCAAAAGCTTCATGATTTCATATGAATTCTTCGGGTCCAGGTTGCCGGTGGGCTCATCGCACAGAAGAAGTTCCGGTCTGTTAACGATTGCTCTGGCAACGGCGACACGCTGCTGCTCACCTCCGGAGAGTTGAAGCGGTTTGCTCTTGTACTTCTCCGCCAGTCCTACGAGCTGAAGTGTCTCGGGAACTCTCTTGCGAATCACTCTTCCGGGAGCCTCGACGACATGCTGGGCAAATGCAACATTCTCATATACATTTCTGTCATTGAGAAGTCTGAAATCCTGAAATACAACGCCTACTTCACGTCTGTATTTAGGAATCGCACTACGTTTCATGGTATTCAGCACATGGCCGTTAACCGTTAGCACACCGCTTGTCGGGTCCAACTCCTTGAGAAGAAGTTTTATAAGCGTAGATTTACCGGAACCGCTTTCACCGACAATAAATACGAACTCTCCCTTGTCAACATGGAGAGAAACCGCATCAACAGCCGGCTGACCCCTGTTATATGACTTGCTTACGCGGTCAAGATCGATCATATATATCCTCCTCTTTTTCTCGGAAGACACTGAAGCCGTCTCCGACGGCATCGCCATGTAGTACCGATGACATGGTTCAATCTGACCGCTGATGCTGAGTGCATCTGCTCATGCATGTCTTAGTACTCAAGTGTCTCCATATATTTCATATACCTTACGACCATAAGCGCAATCTTGAAAGTAATTGCATCGTCGAATACACGGAGATCAAGTCCCGTGCTCTTCTGGAGCTTATCCAGACGGTATACAAGCGTATTTCTGTGAATGTACAGCTGACGTGAAGTCTCTGATACATTCAGGCTGTTCTCGAAGAACTTATTGATAGTTGTGAGAGTCTCATCGTCAAAATCATCCGGAGACTTATCCGTGAAGATTTCCTTGATGAACATCTTGCACAGCGGGATCGGAAGCTGATAAATCAGACGGCCGATTCCGAGCTGGCTATATGCTATAATATTCTGATCTCCAAAGAAGATCTTTCCTACATCAAGCGCCATTCTGGCTTCCTTGTAGGAGCGGGAAACTTCCTTGATCTCAGAAACGGCATTTCCGTAAGCGACATGTGTGGAATCAAAATCTTCATTATCTTTTGAGAGAACATTAATAATTGATTCCGCAATTGCATGCAGCTCTTCATGTCCGGCTTCTTCATCCAGTTCCTTGATCACTATGATGCTGTTCTCATCGACAGCTGTAATAAAATCATTTTTAGATTTTGAGAACAGTCCCTTGACTGCTTCAAGTGTGCTGTAATCCTTGCTCTGTTCAGACTCCAGAATATAAACGACACGCTTCACGTTGGTCGCAATATGGAGCTTCATAGCACGATTATATACATCTACCAACAGCAGATTGTCAAGAAGAAGATTTTTAATAAAGTTATCCTTATCAAAATGCTCCTTATAGGCAATTACGAGATTCTGGATTTGGAAAGCGGCAAGCTTTCCGATCATTGTCATATCCTCATTGCCGCGTACGATGACCACATACTCTACCTGATAATCATCGTAAACTTTGAAATACATGCTGCCTTTGATTTCCTGCGAATCCGCCTGCGATTCGGCAAAGCTTACAATATCCGATCGATTAATATTGTTCTCTTCTTCTGTAGAAGCAACCACCTTGCCTTCCAGGTCAACAATTGTCAGTTCGCAGCGCCCGATGTTTTTGATCCCGTTTATTGTATCCTGAAGTACCAGATTGGAAATCATTTCTTTCCCTCGCTTTACCTTGTGATCGGGGATATTCAGGGAAAGAACCTAAAATAGCCCCACTACCATACAACATTTTTACGTTTTTGTGAAGATATATCGATACCTTTTTAACAATTTCTTAACAAAATCAAACTTCAAAGATCAAGTCCGCATAAGTAGGAACCGGCCAGAAGCTTCGGTCTACTATACATTCTGCCTGATCGACAGGTTTTCTGAGTTTCTCCATGGCCGGAACAACATGTTTTCTGAAAGCAGCCGCCTGCTCCGGTCCTTCTTTCTTCTGTTCCGCCTGCAGTGTCTCTTTCTCGAGAATTTCGCATGCCTCCCTTGCTGCCTTGAGGCACTCGTTCAGCTCTGAAAGAAGTTTTTTCTGTACGATGGGTTCCACGCCGCACGCAGCCGAAGCATTGGCGGATTCCGCAAGCTTACCGATATATCTCATGATTGCCGGAATATATTCTCTGTCAGCCATCTGTACCATCGTCCTCGCCTCTATATTGATGGCTTTCGCGTAAAGCTCATACTTGACTTCAGCTCTGGACTCAAGCTCTGTCCTTGAAAATACCTTAAATTTCTCAAACAAAGCAACGGATTTTTCCGATACAAGAGCTGGTATTGCGTCAACCATAGACGGAATAATCGGTAGTCCCCGTTCTACAGCTTCCTTTGCCCATTCCTCGGAATAACCGTTTCCGTTAAATATGATCCTGCTATGCTTTGTCGCATATTCTCTGATCAGATCATGGACAGCATCATCAAAATTCTCTGATTTCTCCAGACAATCACACGCCTCGCAGAAAGCATCCGCGACGATCGTATTCAATACAGTGTTAGCACCGGCGATGGAATCCCGGCTGCCCACCATACGGAATTCAAATTTATTTCCGGTGAATGCAAATGGCGATGTCCTGTTCCTGTCCGTAGCATCACGGGCAACATCCGTCAGTACCGATACGCCTGTCCGAAGTTTTCCGCCCCTGATCGAACTAGTAGCCGAACCTCTGTCTCTAAGCTGTCTCAGAACATCTTCGAGCTGATCGCCGAGAAATACGGAGATGATGACCGGGGGCGCTTCATTTCCTCCGAGACGGCACTCATTTCCCACGTCCGCCGCAGATTCCCTGAGAAGATCCGCATGTTCATCGACGGCCTTCAGTATACAGCAAAGGACAAGAAGGAACTGAATGTTTTCATGCGGTGTTCTGCCCGGATCAAGAAGATTGATTCCGTCATCCGTGGTCAGCGACCAGTTGTCATGCTTTCCCGATCCGTTCACACCGTCGAACGGCTTCTCATGAAGCAGACATCTGAGACCATGTCTGGTCGCTACACGCTTTAATGTCTGCATGGCGATCTGATTATGGTCTACCGCAATGTTACATTTCTCGTAAATCGGCGCAAGTTCATGCTGAGCAGGTGCGACCTCATTGTGCTGTGTCTTTGCAGGAACCCCGAGTTTCCAGAGTTCAAGATTCACATCCCGCATATAAGACGCGATTCTCGGACGCAGCGTTCCGAAATAGTGATCATCGAGTTCCTGACCTTTGGGAGGCATTGCTCCGAAAAGCGTGCGCCCTGTAAAGACCAGATCCATTCGCTTCAGATATTTTTCTCTGTCAATGATAAAGTATTCCTGCTCCGCTCCGACAGAAGGCGATACATGATTGGATGTTTTATTCCCGAACAGTCGGAGGAGTCTCAGCGACTGTTCACCTATTGCCTGCATGGATCGGAGAAGCGGCGTTTTCTGATCCAGCGCTTCACCGGTATAGGAACAGAAAGCAGTAGGAATGCAAAGTGTCGCTCCCCCCTCGTCATGCCTTACAAACGCCGGGGATGTGCAATCCCAGATCGTATATCCTCTGGCTTCAAATGTCGCACGGAGTCCGCCGGACGGAAAAGAAGATGCATCCGGCTCTCCCTTTATCAGTTCTTTGCCCGAAAGGCTCATGAGGACCTTTCCGCTCGGCAATGGGGCAGTTATGAAAGAGTCATGCTTCTCAGCTGTTGTACCTGTAAGAGGCTGGAACCAGTGCGTGTAATGCGTCGCACCTTTTTCTATAGCCCATTCCTTCATTTCATGAGCGATGACATCTGCCGTCTCCAACGTCAATTCCGTGCCTTCTTCTATCGCCTCGCGCAGTGCACGATAAACCTTCTTTGGAAGCCTCTGCTGCATTACAGTATCGTTAAAAACATCTTCCCCGAAAATCTGGGAAATATTCGTAAATCCTTCGCTCATAGTCTCCTCTTACAATAATGGGGCAAGTGTACTCAAATCCGGAGTTTGCCTTCCAGCGCCCTCCGGATTTGGTCTATTCGGGTACATTTCCGCTCAGAAAAGCACCCGTACTTTCATCAGTTTTCAATCGTCAGGCTGCCCTCGGGCAGTCATTTATACCGATTCTATCAAGCCTTGTTTGCAGAACCGAATACTTCGATCTTGTACTTAACCATATCTGTGATTGCAGCTGCGCCCGGAGCCAGAAGCTTTCTCGGATCGAAGCCCTTGCCCTGCAGATCCTTGCCTGCTTCGATATACTCACGTGTAGCCTTAGCAAATGCAAGCTGGCACTCTGTATTAACATTGACCTTGGAAACGCCGAGCTTGATTGCATCCTGAACCATAGCATCCGGGATTCCGGAACCGCCATGAAGTACGAGCGGCATTGCGCCTACAGCAGCCTTGATTGCTTCAAGAACGTCGAAGCGAAGGCCCGGCCAATTTTCCGGATATACGCCATGGATGTTGCCGATGCCGGCTGCAAGCATGGAAATGCCGAGGTCAGCGATCTTCTTGCACTCTTCCGGATCTGCGCACTCGCCTGCGCCGACAACGCCGTCTTCCTCACCGCCGATAGCGCCGACTTCTGCTTCGATGGACATGCCCTTCTCATTGCAGATAGCTACGAGTTCTTTTGTCTTCTCAACGTTCTCTTCAAACGGAAGAGCGGAGCCGTCGAACATGATGGATGTGAATCCAGCATCGATGCACTTCTTGCAGCCTTCATATGTACCATGATCAAGATGAAGAGCTACCGGAACAGTGATGCCCTGGCTCTCGATAACATCAGCTACGATGTCCTTAACTGTCTTGAAGCCGGCCATGTACTTGCCTGCACCCTCGGAAACCTGTACGATAACCGGAGAGTTTGTCTCCTGAGCAGCCTTAAGAACGGATTTTGTCCACTCAAGGTTGTTGAGGTTGAAAGCGCCGATAGCATAATGTCCGGCGTAAGCATTAGCGACCATTTCCTTTGCTGATACTAACATTAGAATGTCCTCCTTATTATTTGTTTCGGGCTTTATCGTGTCCCGAACACTTTGAGTTCATTATATAGTAAAACTGCAAAAAATAAAAGAAGGGAATCCTGCTTTTTTAAAGCAAAATCCCCATTTTTAACAAATTTTCATCATTTGAGAGTATTATCAGAGATGATTTTCGAACAAGAAGCACATCATACGTCTACGTCCAGAATCTTGCCGAATTCTTCCGAAATAACTTTCAGAGAGTCGGCCACTTCGAATTTTCCTTCGCTGAGCTCGTCGTCTCCGGTTGCTCCGGGGATATCGCGCCATCCGTGAAGCACGTCGGATTTGTCTCCGTAAAGAATGATTCTGACACGCTGTTTCAGGTTCCTGATCGTCACATCCTGATGGTTCCCGCCATACTCACCGTCCAGAGTCCATGGTATCGGTTCGGCCGCAGTAATGTGAACACTGCTTGTATGGTAATACTCTATAAGAGGAGTGGATTCAACATTTCCTGATAATAATGCAGTAATAATTTCATTGAGCTCCATCGGATTTGTCGGCGAGTGGATCAGCATACTTTCAAACACGCCGTCATCAAGATATACATTGGGTCCTGTCATGCCTTTAATTCCACCGACAGAGATGGAGTTCGTCACCATACCGTAAATGTAATTTCCCTCGTGAAGTTTTCCTTCCACTTCCACTTTCAGGTTATAGCTCTTGATATCCGGAAGCCTTCTCATTCCCTCAAAAATATAAGCAAGATGCCCGAACAGATTCTTCATATCCTGATTCGTGTCATAGGAAACGTCCGTGAAGGCACCGAAAGCCGCGACATAGACAAATGCGTCGCCGTTGAACTCTCCTATATCCACCGCCTGCGGCTCACCACCCACAATATCACCCGTCGCCTCGAGAATTGATGTGGACATATTGAGACTGGCAGCGTAATCATTGGTCGATCCGACAGGAATATAACCGATCGGTAAGTCCCTTCCGGACATGGTGATACCCGTCACGACTTCATCAAGTGTCCCATCACCGCCCGCTGCTACTATCATGTCGATGAATCCGCCTGCATTTCTCGCTATTTCTACTGCATCCTTCCGTTTCTGTGTCGGATGAACCTCCACGCGATAGCCGGCTTTCACGAACATGTCAATGACATCAGCAAGCTTTTGAACAAAAAGTCCTTTTCCCGCTTTTGGGTTATATATGAGAAGAATTTTCTGCGACATTCTGACAGCTCCCGTTACTTCGGTCCAAAAATGTGCTGAGACCGATACATTTTCCTCAGCGAATGATTGATAAAAGAATTCTACACCCAAAGGAATAAATTCACAAGTACGCCATTTTCATTTCACAAAAGGAGCAATATCCTGACACAAATTTGACAAACTTTTTTTCAAAAATAATGACATGAAAAGAAACAACACAAGATGCGTTCCGGAAATCAGGTCTTATCGGCAAGACACATAACGCGGCACCTGCCCGGAGCACAACAACATACAATATTACGCATACGGCAAAGAATACATGCCGTACAGGAGGAAAAACATGAAAAACAATACATTATGGAAAAAACTTGGTCTTACAACTGCTCTGGCCGCAACATTCGGTCTCGTCTCATCGGGCGTATTTCTCTCCGTGAACGGGATAGCTCAGTCAACGTCCGCGCAGCAGACAGCGATTGAAGCTACCGCACAGGCAGGAAGCGCCGCTGCCGGAGAAGATACAAAGAGCATGCTTTTCAATGAGGCGAACAGTGTGGATCCCACACAAACCGATACCGGTGAGATCGAGTCGACCAAGGACGCCAACACCGCTGACGCAAATGCCTCAGGCGGAACCATGACAGTTGCCGAAGTCGCAGCCAACTCAATGCCCGCCATGGTCGCAATTACCAATACTTCCGTTGAGGACGTCCAGAGTTATTTCGGAGGTTCCTACGGCGATTTCAGCAGCATTTTCGGAGATGAGTTCGGAGATATCTTCGGAAACGGCAACGGACAGGGGCAGCCGTACGAAGCCGTCAGCATGGGAACAGGCGTCATTATCGGTGAGACAGATGATCAGATCATCATCGCTACGAACCAGCACGTAATCAGCAGCTCCAAAGAACTCTCCGTAGCTTTCATCGATGACACGGCAGCAAGCGCAACCGTCCTGGGTGAGGACAGCTCTACAGACCTGGCGGTCATCGCGGTGAACAAAGCAGATCTTTCCGAAGATACACTTTCCGCAATCAGAGTTATCGAGATCGGAAACTCCGATGAACTCTTAGTCGGTGAAGAAGTCGTCGCGATCGGCAATGCTCTCGGATACGGCCAGTCCGTCTCCTCCGGAATTGTCAGTGCAATGCATCGCACACTCGAATCCTATGACGGCTCCAGAGAGGGAACTGACGACGGTCTGATCCAGACTGACGCGGCAATCAATCCCGGCAACTCCGGCGGCGCTCTCCTCAATATGAAAGGCGAGCTAATCGGCATAAACTCCGCAAAATATGCAGACACGGAAGTTGAGGGAATGGGCTATGCAATTCCGATCACATCTGCTCAGCCGATCCTCACTGCTCTGCAGAACGGTGAGGCCGTACAGGCAGCTCCCGACGCTGAGACCAATACAAATACCGTTCGCCTCGGCATCTCCTGCACCGGCATCAGTGAAGAGAATTCCTCTTACTACGGAATTCCGGCAGGCGTCTATGTAAAGGAAGTGGAGCAGGGTTCCGCAGCCGCAAATGCAGGTCTTCAGGAAGGCGACATCATCACTGCAATCGATGATACGCAGGTTACCTCTGTAGAAGATCTGACAAACGCCCTTGCAGCTTACAGCATCGGCGACTCTGCAGAGCTGACCGTCAGCCGTGAAGTCTCCTACCCCGACATCTTCGCAGAGAACGGACAGTCAGCCGAATATCAGTCCGGCAAGACGACCGTGACATTCGGATCTGACGAGGCTCAGAGGACAAGTCTCAACGAGCAGTAACTTTTAGCGCCGGCTTAAATTCTGACTGGAATAAGCCTCAACGGGCAGTATTAGTAAATCGACTTAAATCAAAATAACGTTTCTGACAAATACATAAGAAGGGCTGTCGTCCCGAATGGTGCCAATCATGATCACCACTCGGTACGGCAGCCCTTGTGTATTCTTATTTGTTTCCGTTATTGTTTTGTCAGTCTACCCGAGTTCGCAGAAGACAAGTTGTTTTCACACTCATCTCTCGACGATATTACCTGAATTCTGTATCAGAAATTATAAATCGACTGGTAGAGATATTCATAAGCCATATCCCACAGTTCATCAGGCTGATAACGGAATGAGCTCTGCGGAAGCTCATAGACACGTCCGCTTTGCACGGCAAACACATTTTTCCACGCGTCACAGGATTTTACCAGCTCATTGCAGCTTGCTGCAGCTTCCTTCTCATTCCCCTCGTAAATAATGAATATAAAATCAGGGTTATTGGCAAGGAGATTTTCAAATGTTCTCCTGCCCGCATCGTCACTCTCCCTCGCATCGACCTCTCCGGCAAATGTATCAACAGCATCCGTCTCGACCGGAGTCTCCGGTATGAGCGAAGCGGTCGATACATCGCTCGGTTTCGACGTTGCCGATGAGTCTTCTACTTCGCCTTTTTCCGGCCTGCTGTCCTCCGCTTTCGACATAACCGAAGAATCATCGGCTTTGCCTTTTTCAGCCCTGCTTTCCCCGGACTGCGTCGCCGCAGATTCTTCAGCCTTAGAAGTTTCCTCCTCGTTCATCCTCCACACGTGGACGCGCTGACCGCTCTTATTGGCGTTCGTCATACCAAAGTCGCAAAGCATACTGCAGATAAAGTCGTCGTTCGACATTGCACAGCATTCCTCGCTCCCGACTCGTATGACCATGTAAGTCGGAGTTCGTCCTTTATAGTACTGATTCGGCGCTTCGTCAGATACTTTCGTATCACTGAGGTCCCGTGCAGGCGACTCCGTCACGGTAACCTCTACTTTGTGAGCAGCTTCCAACGCACTTGAAATGATACCTTCATTCCTGGAGGCAACCTCCGTGACATATTTCTGATAGGACTCCGTGTTGCCGGTCCTCTCGGTCAGAAGCTGCATGGAGGCATCGTAGTCCCTGAAACTGTTGGCGCTGACCTCAATCATATCACAGTCCGCCTCTGACAGCTCTTTTTTGATTCCCGAGTAGTTCTCGACAGACTTGTCAGCTATGACCACATCCGTTTTCGTTTTCGGAATGTTTCTCAAATCAGGTTCTTTTTCGCTTCCGATCCAGACTAAATCTTTCGGAATTCCGGGCAGGTCCTGTGCCTCGTCGGCTGCACCGATGAGTTCACCGCCGGCAAGCATCCACATTCTTGCCGCATTGCGTGAGAGCGCAACTGCTTTCACATCTTTCAGTTCAGTACTCTCGCTTTCTGTCAGAACTTCCTCCGCCAGTGAAGCCGCCCCGCCAGTAATACTGCTGTCGGTCTGAGCTGTGCTCTCTCCTCCCGCACAGCCTGTCACAGCAAAAAGAATGGCTGCAGAAACTGCAGCCGCAAGAAATCTCTTCATAACCCCAGTTCCATCCTTCATCACAGTTTAGGGATACCCTCTCCCCATTCAGTTCATATCTGCTTTCTGCTCCGGCTTGCTACTCCCCAGTATGCCCGAAGCATCCCACAGACAAGTATCTTTTATGACTGTATGCCGATTGGCATTACCATGATATATCGCTGCAATTCTCCCCGTGCAGCGAGACTTGAAATTGGCTTAATTATAGCATAAGAAAAGCGATTTGTGTAGGTATGAAAAACCCCGGGATCCGAAGATCCCGGGGAAAACTTCATATGTAGGAACCTATGTCCCGACTGACTTCACTTCAGTGATCAGGCATTGATCTTAACATCGTTAAAGTCATCAGAGTTTGTAAGAAGGAATACAACCGTGTCAGCATAGCCTGCCTTGTGAATCTTGTCGATATCGAAGTTCAGAAGGAGGTCGCCGGCCTTGACTGTATCGCCTTCAGCGACTGCCGGTGAGAATCCATCGCCGTTCATAGCGACTGTATCTACGCCGACATGGATGAGAAGCTCAAGTCCGGAATCTGTGGAGATACCGATTGCATGCTTGGACTCTGCAACTGTGGAGATCGTGCCGTCTACCGGTGCAACTACAACGCCCTTGGACGGTGTGATACCGAGACCTGCGCCGAGAACGCCTGATGCAAATGTAGCATCCGGGATCTGCTCCTGCGGAACCAGTGTTCCGACTGCCGGAGACTTGACCTTGTCAGCGCCGACTTCCATAACGACCGGCTGTGTATTGATATCGATTGGCGGAGCTGCCTTCGGAGCTGCTTTCTTCGGTTCATCTTCCTTGAAGATAACTGTTGTGATAAAGAATGCAAGACCGCCGGAGATCGCAAGAACGATCGTATAAAGCACCGGATTGTTGATTGTAAGATATCCCGGGATACCTGTTACGCCGTATGCGGAAGCACCGATACCCATGAATGCAGCAACAAGTGCACCTACAGCACCGCCGATCATACCACCGACGAACGGCTTCATGAAGCGCATGTTAACACCGAAGATAGCCGGCTCTGTGATACCGAGAGCTGCGGACATGGAAGACGGAATAGCAACAGCTTTTGTCTTCTGATTCTTGGAGCGAAGACCGACTGCGAGGCAGGCGCCGAACTGTGCAAAGTTCGCGGCAGATGCGATCGGCATCCAGGTATTGAGACCCTTGGAAGCAAGCATACCGGCCTCGATAACGTTGTACATATGGTGAAGACCCATAACAACAGTACAGGGATAAAGTGCACCCATGATGCAGGAACCGATCGGATTTGCAACAAGCTTCTCAGCACCGTTCAGAACGAGTGTCTCAAGTGTGGAGAAGATCGGTCCAATAATTGTAAGAGTTACAAGTGCTGTTACAAGAACAGTTGTCAGCGGAGTTACGAAGAGGTCGATCATTTCCGGAACATGCTTATGCAGCCAGGACTCGATCTTGCTCATGAAGAGGACAGCCAGCATGACCGGGATAACATGGCCCTGATAACCTACTCTGTTAATCGGGAGAATCGGTCCAAACAGATGCCACTTAGGTATTCCGCCTAACGATGCAACTGTCACATTATCCGGATTTGCAGCCCAGTCATACAGATACGGGCTTACGCCGTTAACATCAATACCAAAGAATTTTGCTACCTGCTCAGCGCTACCGACATTCCAGCCGTTAAGGAATGCAGCATGGATCATCAAAAGACCGATAACCGCGCCGAGGAAAATGTTACCGCCGAATACTCTCGCCGCTGAAATAGCTACGATAACCGGCAGATAAGCGAAAGCTGTGTTCGCTGCTGTATCAAGGAAAGCGAACCAGTCGGTACCACCGAAACCGAGACCCGGAATCTTAGCAAGAGCCTCAACGAGACCCATCATAAGACCGGAAGCAACGATAGCCGGAAGAATCGGAACGAAAACATCGCCGATCGGCTTAAGAAGTCTGATGTACCACGGCTGCTGTGCAGCTGCTGCTGCCTTTACATCTTCCTTGGAAGCTGCGGAAGCGCCCGTGATGGAAAGGAACTCATCATAAACTTTGTTAACTGTTCCGGTACCGATGATCAGCTGTAGCTGGCCATTGGACTCGAACATACCCTTGACGCCATCGACGTTCTCAAGGACTTCCTTGTTGACTTTGCTGTTATCTGCGATAACAAGGCGAAGTCTTGTAGCGCAATGTGCAGCAGAGACGACGTTAGCGCCGCCACCGATATTATCGGCGATCTCCTGCGCGCATTTTCTGTAATCAAGTGCCATAGTTT
>JAFRGQ010000015.1 GCA_017433725.1 Lachnospiraceae bacterium | reverse complement strand
TTTAACGGCAAAGGCATCACAGAAGCTGTCCACACAGAGAGCAATGACGACGGCGTGACGAAGACGATCGAAGCCATTGAGAAGGATTTCGACGGACTCATCTTCACCAATCTTGTAGATTTCGATTCGAAATACGGACACAGAAGGGACCCGGTGGGATACGGCAAGGCCATCGAAGAGTTCGAGATGAGACTGCCGGAAATCATGGACGCCATGAAAGAAGATGATCTCCTGATAATAACGGCGGACCACGGACATGATCCGACCCACATCGACTTTAATCACACCAGAGAATATGTATTCTGCCTGATGTACGGCCAGACGCTGCGAAAGGGCGTTGACCTTGGCACCAGGAGCACCTTCGCTGATATCGGTGCTACGGCAGCAGATTATCTTACCGGAAATAAGCGCCCAACGGAGATCGGGGAGAGTTTTCTGGATCTCATAATAGTCTGAAATAGTCCTTTTTCAGGCACGTTTCAGAGGTGTTTACATAAACAAATTTTAATAAACAAAAGCCCCCGGAATCGTTGATGACGGGGAGCTTTTTTTAATATAATTATGGCGGAGGCATGTTATGAGAAATAGATTCTTATGCTTCGCTTTATCCGCGATGCTTATTCTCACATTCATACCGCAGATTTCCTTTGCGGTGGAAGAGTCGACAGACGTTGCGGAAGGTGAAGACATCGTGACAGAGGAAACAGTCGAAGAACCGACTGAAGAGATTCTGCCAGATGCAGAAGTAACTGAAGAACCGGAAGAAGCTGCTGAGACCGAAGAAACGGCTGAGCCTGAAGTAAGCGGCGTCATTACCGGATTCGTTCCTCTCGAAACAACAGAATACTACTACGAAGGCAATCCTGATGAAGGGGATTTGACGGTTTATCTTCCTGAGACGCTGAGTGTTTATCTTAACGGAAGTGACGAAACGATAGATATCCCTGTATTCTGGCATGCAGTAGAAGATTTCGACGATACGGATTTCTATTTCTATTCCATGGAGCCCGCATGGAGCGAAAGCCTCGTTCTTTCACCTGAACTGAGCGAAGTATTTGATGTGCCTTGGATCACAGTCTACAGACAGGAGCCTGAGAATCCAACAATCGAGCCGGTAGTAACAGAGGATGAAACTGAGCCTATCTACACTGAAGAGGAAGGCAGCATTGATCCTGAAGGAGCTGTTGACGATACTGCCGCTTTCTCGCTTAAGGACTTTGCATTGGGAAAAGCGGGCGGCATTGTCGACAATCTTACAGAAGATGCCTACGCTGATACGGCTGCCAATACAGCCGCGATCTACAGTTATCTCACAGGTACTCTGGGCCTCAATACTGCAGCTGCATGCGGTGTCATGATCAACATCAACGCCGAGAGCGCAATGAGCCCGATCAACCTGCAGAATACATACAACACAAGATTCGGACTCTCCGATACTGAATACACCAACGCCGTTGACAAAGGCAAGGGCGCATACAAGACGAAGAGCGGCAAGTCACAGAACTTCAAGACAGACTCCGGCGGCTACGGCCTTTGCCAGTGGACATCGTCCGGCAGAAAGACAAATCTCCTGAACAGAGCAATCAGTTCAGGCAAGTCCATCGGAG
>JAFRGQ010000014.1 GCA_017433725.1 Lachnospiraceae bacterium | reverse complement strand
CGTTCTTGCCGCGCCGCGCATGGTGCGAAGCACCTTCCTTAATGCGCGGCTGCGATCCGCCGTGCCTTAGCATGCGTAACAATGCTCCAGTGGAGCATTGTGTAGCTGAGGCTTTTAATCTCTGACGCGGGTTTGTATCCCCTGTCAGAGACAAGTATCACTTTGCGCATTCATCTCACGACTTAAGTCACGAGAATTCTGCGTCAGAGATTAAAAATCATCGTCTTCCTTTTCCCGGCACCTTAGTGCGTATAAAGACATATTCACTGTCAGAAGAGCGGTCTTCGTCGTAATGATAGCCGCTCCAGTTGAAGCCCTTCATCTGCTCCGGGGTTCCTGCATGGATTCCAGCCATGTAACGCACCATTTCTCCCCTGGCCATCTTGGCGTAGACCCCCTTCTGAACAATCTTGTCACCTTCCGGTTCACCAAATACGCAGGTGATATATCGGTCATCCGGCTGCAGATATTTCTCAATGCATTTTGAGTACTCTTTCGAGGCAAGATTGATAATCGTCCTGCTGCGATGCGCAACTACACCCTTAGGATCGCCGATCACTTCCCAATACAGGCTGTCTCCCCAGAAATCATACAGGTTTTTATAACCGTGGGGGAAAGCCTTCGCCTGCATTTCCAGACGATATGGAACCACGCCATCCATCGGTTTCACCACGCCGTAGAAACCGGACAGAATCCGCAGATGAGCCTGCACATAATCGTACTGGCCATCTTCAAAGACAGCCGGAGCCATGTACGTATACTGGATACCATCATAGGCCAACAATGCCGGCGTCAGATTGTTTTGAAGATCCATATGCGCAAATCGCTCGGCGTTCTGCCTGGCGATTTTGTCGTTACAGCCCCAAAGCCTCTTCTGTTCTTCATAAGACAAACTCTGAATCCATTTCATCAGAACTTCTGTCCTGTCTATAAATACCGGAAGCTCTTTGCAGGTGAATGAATCTGTATCCACCCGCATCTGCTTCGCCGGGGAAATGATAATCTTCATACCGGTTCTCCTCGTATCTGTGCCGGATTATCAGCAGTATTTACCTTATTAAGTGTTTCTGCTTTCATAGCCACCTCTTATAATCCGTATACAATAAGTCCTGCTAAAGCCGATATTCCAATCAATCCGATTGGCGAAATACCATTCTTCAGGACTTTCCTCGAACTGAAGTATACAACTCCAAGAACAATCGTCATTATAACAGCAGTCGTGTCAACCGATAATGCATCAGAGCTATCTACGCAGTGTTGCAGAATCATAAAGATACCAGTCGCAAGAATGATACCGATGATGCAAGGTTTGAGCCCTCGCAAAACAGCCTGAACATACCGATTTTTCAGCATTTTTTTCAGAAGGATCATGATGAGCAAAATGATGATAAACGAAGGGAACACAACTGCTGTTGTGGCAATCAAGGCTCCCCGGAAGCCTGCCTGTGAACTACCCACATACGTTGCCAGATTAACCATGATAGGTCCCGGCGTACTCTCACTTACTGCAATCATGTATGTAAGCATTTCATCCTCAATCCATCCATATGAGAGCACCACGTCTCTGATCAGCGGGATTGCACCGTATGCGCCGCCGAAAGCAAACAGACCAACCTTCAGAAAGCCGATAAGTAAATCGAAATATATCATTTCACAGCACCTGCCTTTCCGGTATGTTGCCTGATCAGGAAAATGGCAAGGCTGATGACCGCCGCGATCAGCATCAAAGTGATGGAAGATACTCGCAGAGCAAAAATATCAATCACCAGCATGGAAACAAAAGCGCAAATCATGATGGTAAGCGGTATCGGCTTTTTCTGCATCTTTTTGATCATCTTGATAGCAGCATCAAGAATCAGTATGCCTACTGCTATCCTGACTCCCATGAAAGCATGGGCTATCCACGCAATTTCCAAAAAATTGTCCAAGAACATGGAAATCAGGAATATGATGCAAAATGAGGGAAGTATTATGCCGATTGTCGCTGCAACAGCTCCAGCTAAACCTTTTTGTTTATAACCGACGAAAGTGGCACAGTTGATAGCGATCGGACCTGGTGTGGATTCAGCGATCACCGTAACATTCAGCATCTCATCATGAGTGATCCATTGCTTCTTTTCCACACAGGAATCCTCTATCAAGGAGATCATGGCATATCCGCCGCCAAATGTAAAAAGCCCGATTTTGGCAAACGTCAAAAAAAGATCCAGAACAGTATTCATAGTTTCTCATAATCTCCGATCTTTCCATCTCTACTTCAAAATGTTCTTTTACATCATCATACCAATCAATCTCCATTTTTTCGACAAATATATTCAATTCACCGAAAATTCAAACCTAAATGATTCTAAAGTTTGTTCCTTCTTAAAGAAACTCGAAAAAAAGCCATCACAGACATGATGACTTTTAACAGGAAACTTTGATCAAGCACCGAAAACACAAAAGAGGGTGCTGCCTCTTGCGCACCCTCTCCTGTATTCAGAATCACTTTTTCTTCAGCTGAATCTGCACATCACTTTTTTCATCCTCTGTATGGTACACGGTATCATCCTTCTCATAGCCTTCCGGTACCTTGAGAACATGAATCTCGTAGATTTCTCCGGCAGGCATGGTAAAGCCTGTCCGTCCATCCGAACCCGTCTTTCCCATCTGGCAGCTTGTCGAGCTGCAGAACTGAATAATAACACCTGCTACAGGACCGTTCTCATCCGTAACACAGACATTGTATAAAACGTCCTGATTCGCTGCAATCGCATTCGCTGCATCGTCCACGGGGCTATCTGCAGCTGCCTCGCCTTGCAGAAGCGATTCCAGAGCACTCTCATACTTATCAATATATGCACCGGTAACCGGCATGCAAAGAACCGTACCTTCCTTGTCCACAAAGAAGGTCGTCGGAAAACCTAACAGCTCTTCCACGAGTTCCTCAGGAATCATGACATTCGGATAGGTAATACCGAATCCGTTCAGCGCATCTTTGGAATTCTTTACTACTTCATCATCCCAATTCGCTTCATACTCCAAGCCGACGACCCCGCAGCCCTTTTCCTGTATCTTATCGTGGAATTTTTTCAGTTCCTCCATTTCTTTCATGCAGTTCCCGCACCAGAGCCCCCAGCAGTTAACCACAGTAATCTCATTGGCAGCGAACAGTTCCTTACTCGTTACGGTATTGCCGTCAAGATCAGTCGTTGTAAATTCGAGTTTCTGTCCGGTCATTTTCTTCGCGGGATCTACAGGAGCAAATAACGTGGCTGATTTCTCTACATCAAACAGCTCTTGCTGGAGCTTATCGTATTCAGCAAGGTATTCCTCGTCAAATGCGGAGAGTTTCTTCTCGTCCCTTTCAGGAATAGCATAGAAAGTATAGCCGTCGGCGGTGCCGATCACTTCCGCGCGGGCAAACTGTTCAGAATAATCTATCTCCAATTTCTCTGAAAGTACATTGAGCGTCTGATCATAATCAACCGCGCTGGCCACAATTACGTGGACAATAGTCTGCCGCTCGTTCAGTTTCTTCGTTTCTTCGGCAGAGGCATCCGTGTCATACAGAATTGCGGAAGCCTCTTCCTTGGGCATGGCTATGTAATAAATCGGCATAGCATAGATATTACGATCGTCATCGAATGCACCGATGGGATACGTGAGCAGTGCGCCCTTTGCGTTTGCGGCCACCACTGACAGATCCATTCTGATACCGACAACGTCGGTTTCCTGAGGTTCATCTTCAGCCACTTCTCCTTTGACCGTTTCTTCATTAGCGGCTTCTTCGTTGGCTGCTTCTTCTTTTACCGATTCTTCTTTAGGTGCTGACGATTCTGCCGTCTTATTATCTTTCGTGTTCGAACATCCCACTAAAAGCAGAAGAAATACTCCTAACAATACCGTAAATGTTCTTTTCATTTGCTTATCCTTTCTTAAAAAACTGATTGGAATGTCTCCTTCTGAGTATAGAAAAATAGATAAATATAATTATCTCCTGAAAGCATCCTATTTCATAGCAAGCGTTGCTCCCAGTTCAAACGCCTTCCGGCATTCCTTCGGAAATACCTCAGCGTGCCTCTTCTGCTTTGCTTCCGGATTGAACATCGTCCACGGCCAATCTGTCTTGCCGTAGTCCTTCAGTTACAGTGTCTCACCACTGATGAATATCTCCGTCGGTCCCACAAAGCGGCTGAGCGACTGCTGATAGTTCTGCATCATATCCCGGTACATAGTATCCGGTGCATTACTTGTCATAATAAACAGGACAGGAATCGGATGCTCATTGCAGCATGGCGTTTCCAGATTGTAGGTCAGGTTCTGGAAGATCAGACGCTCATAAAGCGCCCGAAAGGATGCCGTCAGCTCACTGAGATAGTTCGGGGATCCGATAATCAGTCCATCCGACTCTCTTATTGCATCCAGAACAGGCGTAAGTCCGTCCCTGCAGATGCAGTGTCCTTTGAACTTTTCCTTCTTACATCCGAAGCAGGAAATGCAGCCGGTGTACTTCTCCAATCGGAAAAGATCAACCTTCTGAACAATCGCACCCTGCGACTCAGCTCCTTTTATTGCTTCATTGATCAGTGTATCCGTATTCCACTTGACGCGGGGACCGGCGTTCACAGCCACCAGAGATTTACCCATACAAATAATCCTCTCTTTCTACATAGTGATTATTACACAAATCAGAAAAAGCGGGAATGAAATCTTTATAAAATCAGAAATTTTCCGACATCTGCATTGGTGATGTTCCTGCGGACGACTTTGTCGGCCGGGATTTTACGCGCCGCTTCGTTAATTTCGTGACAGCTCCTAAATCCGAATTACCGGGCGGACTCCGCATTCCTCTCCGACCCAATTTCCCACTTGCTCATAAAGTGTACCGGTATGGCCTACATATGCGGCTTCTTTTATACTGCATCCCGGAGTACGCAGCCACCAGTCACATGTTCGTCCTTTGTATACATGCGCACCATTCTTTTTTGCATAGAGCGTCGCTTTCGCCTTTCTATCCTTTTTTTCCGGGAAATATTTTTCCGCCTCCTCTGCATTCAGTATGGCAACCTTATCATCCGTTACGCCCCCGCCGCTCCTTCCGTTTATTCTGTTGTCTTGTGTCCGACATGTAAACCATTCCAGACGGCGCCGTTCCTCGTCGGAAAAAGCTGTTTGAAGAAATTCCGTGTTCAACCATTTCCGAAGCATGCAGTTTTTCCAGACCACTCCCTCGTCACTCTTCCGGATATTTCCTTTTGCCCCGTAATGGTACTTTCTGCAGTCCAGCACCCTGTCGGATATGAGCAATATGTATCTGCACTGTATATCAATGATGCGCCATGTGATTGGCTCCGGGAAATCCGAGTTCTGAGGATATCGGCCGAATTGAATGACGCTGCCTAACTGCTTAATCATTTCCGATTTGAGTTCTGATTTCGGTTGTATACTGCTATACAGTAATCCGGTATCCGGGTCCTGCTCAATCAAATATGCCTCCTTGCCGCTGGTGTCATGATTGGGCAGATGCACGTTATATATCGTCCAACAGATTCCTTCCAGAACCTCATGTACTTCGTCAGGATACTCCCTCTCAAGAGAATCATCACAGTAAATCTCATAAGGTGAATAAGCCAGCTGCGTTAACATAAACCCCTCCTCCTCTTACGTTAGTACCTCGCACTTTTGTAGTATTAGCGGCATCCTCACAGAGCGTATATCTCAGGTGATGTACCCACGGACGGCTTCGTCGGCCGGGGTTTTACGCGCCGTTTCGATAATCGTATCAAAAACACAGCAAAAAGAGGTGGTCTGCCAGACCACCTCTTCGTATTTCTGTCATCCGCTTTTCTCTGAGTGAATCTTCTCCACTGTATATCATCAGAAATCATTAATAAACGCTATAACTTTTCTCCCAGGCCTTGGAAAGGTTTTTAATTGTATTCTGGGCAACCGTCGATATCCGGCATTTCCATGAGTCCCTTAAACGACTCGTTCAATCTTTACCTATTTATAAATCTCTCTATCTCATAAGTAAAGATTTTAGGCAAAGTCCTCAAAATAAGTAAAGATTGGACTCTTATGTTTCCTTTGATTACTCCTAATAATGAGCGGTATTTTCAGCTCTGCCGACTCGCCTCGATAAATGACATGCCTGCATTCAGCTTCTCAATAATCTCTTTCTCCATCGCTTCAATCTCAAGGGCTGTTTTCAGAACCTCATCCGCATGTTCAAACGGAATGGCAACCACACCGTTTCCGTCACCGCATATGAGATCTCCGGGATTCACCTGGATTCCGGCAATACTGACCGTACCCCCGACCCTGTCGGCGTAAACTCTGTCTCTACCGGACACCATGTAAGTGCCTTTGCTGAACACCGGATAATTCCGCTCACGTATTATGTCGATATCGCGACAGACACCATCAATTAAAGTGCCGGCAATCCCGCGTCGGGCGGCATAGATGGAAACGATATCTCCCCAGACTGCGCAGTCTTCCCGTCCGTTATTATCCAGCACTACGACCTCCCCGGGAAGAATATCGTCAATATAGTCTCCCACAGTTCCCTTGATGATACCGCTTGGCGCAAAATGGACCGTAAAGGCCTGCCCGCAAATGCGAGAATACGGAATAACCGCCTTAATGTGGGACAGGGCACCGGAAATTCCGAGCCTATCCATAGCGTCTGAAATATTCGGCACATCAATTTCACTAAATGCTTCAATTATTTCCTTCGGCAGTGTTCTTTCCGGAAACATATGCTCTTCCCTCCTTTACTTCTGATGAAAAATTCACCTGCGATGTTCAACGTTTTTTTATACGATTTATCTGAGATGTCTCAATGTCTCAAACATGTTTTCGTGGACCACTTCTCTTGGCTCGAATCCGAAGAGTCCAAAGACGATCTGCATCGCTGTCCCCATGAAGATGACAGACAATGCTGTGCCAAGACCGATCGGTCCGTCAAAAAACAAGGCAAGCAGAAAAACGACCGCCATTATAAGAATCTGTACCATTCCCACCGAAAGGCCAGGCAATCTTCGGGCGATACCTATGGTCAGCGAATCACGAGGTCCGCAGCCCTGCCCTGCCAGAATATAGATATACTGGCCATACGCCATAATAAAAAGACCCGTAATAAGCATCAGAGCACCGATAATCATGCTCCTCGTCTCAGGCAGAGGACTGATCCAGGCGATGAAGTCCACGTAGTAACCGGTCAGAATAGCGTCGAACAGCGTCCCGAAACCAATCGGCTCTCTCATAGCTATATCTGTGACCAGAATAATCACATTGATGCAGGCATAGATCGTACCGTAGCTTACGCCGGTCCTGCCGGAAATGCCCATGCACAGAGCATCCCATGGGGCTATGCCGATCGATGCATGGATTGTCAGATAGAGTCCGACTGCGAACACAAAGAGACCGGCATTCACGCGGATCCACCTTACGATATATTCCTTCATTTTCCCACTCCTCATGCCTTGTATCAGCACACAATATCCCGGAATTTGTATTTTGAATCCGGAAAAGTCAGCCGCACTTTGAATGTGCGGCTGACCGGATACTGTTAATTGATCATCAAGAACGCCTCGGCGGTATTGCCGCGCCGCGCATGGTGCGAAACACCTTCCTTAATGCGCGACTGCGATCCGCCGGAGACTTTTAATCAATGGAACAACGGATACAGGATACCGATCCAGATGACCATCAGAGCGCCGCCGATTCGTGTGGAGATGGATGCAAATGCAAGCAGGTTCATACGATTGGCTGCGGAAAGGACCGCAAGGTCACCGGAACCGCCGATGTTGCAGCAGCACAGGCCAGCGGTAACGCCCGCTTCATATCCGAAGAGTCCGGTAAGATGGCCGAACAGGCAGGCACCGATGAAAGCGCCGAGAACTGCGATGATGATGACGATAAAAGCGCCCGGTGTAAAGTACTCTGTCAGAGACGCGAAGTTCAGAGAGTTGATACCGATACCGGCGATCAGCATCGGAAGAAGCGCGCGGAGCGCAAAGTTCATGCTGTAAACCGAATAATCTTCGAACTGAGCCGGAAGGATGCCGGTACACTTAATGATGATGCCGAGAATGATAGTCCATGCAAGACCAGGAATGATGGAGAGTCCCGGAAGGCTGCCGAGAATATTGCCGGCAAGGTAGAGGCAGAAGCACATGAAGATACCGCCGCCGAGAGCCTTGTAATCACCGGATGTGCCCGGTCTCTTTTCTGCAGCGAGATCCTGCTGAGCGCCCTTGCGAAGGATCTGACCATCACCGTTAAGGCCCGGGATCATCTTTGTGACGCCGCCGAAAATAGCTGCGAGAACAACTGCGAGAACGTTGGCAATAGATGCATAGCACAGATACTTACCTGCATTGACAGTCATGTCCATACCGGACAGGTCGGAATAAAGCTTGGGCAGTGTTGTGATGGCACCGCCGGAACCGCCGGACATACACGGAGCAGCGATATCGAACAGAGCTTCCGGAATGCCGAAGCCTGTAATCATGCCTGCCAGCATCGCAAAACCGATGGCAAATACCTGAGAGCCGATAACTGTCGGGATATAGCGTGCTGTCGCGCCGAGAATAATCTTGCGGTCCATAACGAGGATCGCGCCGACGAGGAGCATAGCAATGTAGGCATCCTGAAAGCCTCCCTTCATGAGAACCTTAACGCCCGCAACCATCTCAGCCGGAACCCAGCCCATGAAGTTCATGAAAGACGCGCCAATCAGCGGGAGCAGGCAGGCGCCGCCGAGATAATTGTTGACGATCGGAATCGTGTTGCCGAGCCAGAAGAAAAGTCCGCCGATTGCCATAAGGAACGGAACTGTCGCGACAAAGCTGGTCGCTGTGAGTTCCTCAGCGAGTGTTGTCGTCGGCAGGAAACCGCCGTAGACCGAAATCATAACGATTGCAAAAAATACTGCAAAATAAGGGAACGGAAGCCCGCATACATCAAACTTGATACCTTTCTTATCCATTTTAATCCTCCTTAAACCCCTTCCATACAGGAATACCCGTATAACTCTTAGCTTCTTCCTCACCGACAAGGACGCGGAGTGCGCCTGCTGCGAGTGCTTCCATTTCAAATTCTCCGGCCATCACCGTGATCGGCGCTATGAACGAGACCATATCCGTCAGTTTGTCGACCAGATACTTGTCATGAGAGATGCCTCCCGTCAGGACAATTCCGTCAACTCTGCCCGACATGGCTGCCGCCATTGATCCTACGAACTTTCCGATCTGATAGATCATCGCGTCGTAAATCAGTTTGGCGTATGTTTTTCCTTCAGCGATCATAGCTCCGACTTCTCGTGCGTCGGATGTGCCGAGATGGTCGACCAGACCGCCGGTCTTCGTAATCTTATTGTATATTTCTTCCTTAGTATACTTTCCACTGTAGCAGATATTGAGCACATCTTTCACAGGAATCGCGCCGCACCTTGTCGGAGCCATCGGGCCGTCACCCTGTGCGATATCATTGGAATCAATCATCTTGCCTTTCTTATGGGCTGTCACGGAAATGCCTCCGCCTATGTGGCAGATAATGAGGTTCATATCCTCATACTTCTTTCCCTTTGCAGCTGCATACCGGATGCCGATCTCCTTCTGGTTCAGAGCGTGTATCCTGCTCTCCCGGTAGACACCTTTCCAGCCTGTCACCCTTGCTACGTCAATGAATTCATCGACGTCGGGCGGATTTACTACGAAAGCTTTGGCACCGTACTTCTCTGAGAAATATCTGGCAAGCTGAGGTCCGAGCATAGCCGGGTGTTTGACTGTGAATCCGACTTTTGCGTGTTCATAGAGGGCATCGTTGACTTCATAAGTGCCGCCCTCGCAGGAGACAAGTCCACCGCCGCGTCCGACAAAGGCTGCGCAGTCCGAGATGTCAAGCCCGGCTTTCTCCAGCTCTCCGAGAATCGTATCTTTTCTGTAATCGAACTGATCACTAATCGTTTCAAATGTTTTTAAGACTTCCGCATCATGACTCACATTGGCATTGAGAATGCACTTGTCGTCCTCAAAAAGCCCAATCTTTGTGGATGTCGATCCCGGGTTGATTGCAAATATTTTATACATGTAACCTCCTTCCTGAATCAGGATCCCGCCTTTGCGACAGGCAGGATCCACGCCGACTCCCGCCGGTTATTTCTCCGCCTGATTCGTGCCGTTTCCGCTGACCAGGCAGCTTACCACAATTGACATATATTTATCGTCCGCTGTCGCTGCTCTTGACACCAGGAGGACCGGAACCTCTGCTCCAAGCACTGTACCGCCCGTTCTTGCGCCTCCGAGGACGGTCAGTGCCTTGGCGGCAATGTTACCGCTCACGATATCGGGAGCGACCAGGATATCCGGATCTCCGGCCACAGGGCTTTCATATCCCTTGATCTTCGCAGATTCCGGATCCATCGCAAGGTCGAGGCTGATCGGACCTTCCACAATGCAGCCCGGAAGGTTCATCTTCTTGATATTGTCTGCGTCAACAGTCTCCGGCATCTTCGGATTGACCTTTTCGACTGCTGCAAGGATGGCGACTTTCGGGTTCTCGTAACCGAGCGCATGGAAGGCGTTCACTGCGTTGATTATTTCTCCGACCTTCTGCTCTTCGTTCGGATATGTGAGAAGTCCTACGTCGGTGATGGCAAATACTTTGTGATAGTACGGACTGTCCATGAATCCGAGAATGCTCATTACCTTGTTCTTGCGGATGCCTTTTTCCTTGTTGACCAGTACTTTCATAAGTGTTCCGGTCTCGAGCTTTCCCTTCATAATGCAATCGATCTGACCGGCATGGACCATCTCACAGGCCTTCTCCACGCACTCTACCGGATCTTCCACCGGGATGATCTTGTAGTCATCTTTTGCTCCGAGACCAACAAGAATCTTACGTACTTCCGACTCCGGACCGATCAGGATCGGCTCGATCAGGCCGTCATTTGCAGCATGTACGACAGCTTCCAACGTATGCTCGTCAGCCGCTGAGACGACGGCAACCTTCTTCTTCTCCGGAGCAGCGAGAAGTCTTTCCTTCATTTCCTCAAAATTTTTAATAACCATATCAGTCTCCTGTCTTTATTCTGTCTGTCCCATATCCGGATTGTTTCGTCTTTGAGGCTGTGTGTCATCCCAGCGTTCTGGGATCCGTCACATAACCTGTAAGGGCTGTTGCCGCCGCAACCTTCGGGCTGGACAGATAACTAAGAGTCTTCTTTGTTCCCTGGCGTCCGATGAAATTTCGGTTCGCGGTAAGAAGGATTCTCTCGTCATCGTACATTAGTCCGTATGGCATTCCGCAGCACAGACCGCAGCATGGATGGCTGATCACGCAGCCGGCCTTAATGAAGTCCTCAATGTATCCGAGGCGAATACTCTCCTCAAACACATAGTTCGTAGCCGGAACAACGACCACGCGGAGGTCTTCCGGGACATGCTTCCCGCGGAGTATATCTGCCGCTGCCTTCATGTCCTCAATAGAGCCGTTCGTGCAGGAACCGATATAGACTTCATCCATCTTTGTGCCTATAATCTCGGATATCGGATGGACATTGTCGACACCCTGCGGACAGGATAGCTGGGGCTCAAGCTCATCGAGATTATAGACAAGTACCTTTTCGTATTTCGCGTCGTTATCAATGCGAATCCAGTCAATCTCTGAAAGCGGCATTTCGTAATACTCTGCCGTCTTCTCGTCAGCCTCAAAGAGGCCGCACTTCGCTCCTGCCTCAAGCGCCATGTTGGCGACCGTGAATCGCTCGTTCATGCTCATTTCATGAGCCGCAGGACCGGTGAATTCAAGGCTCTTGTACTGACCGCCGTCTGCCTTGATATCTCCGAGGATCTTCAGAATCACATCCTTGGACATGAGACCGTTCTGCAAATGTCCGTTCAACACGATCTTGATGGCATCCGGAACCTTGAACCAGAGCTCGCCGGTTATGAGAGCTGCCGCCATCTCGGCTGTTCCGATACCTGAGCAGAAGCATCCCGCTCCGCCGTAGGTGGTCGTATGAGAGTCTGTCGCTGTCGCGATTTCACCCGGCTTCGCGTATCTCTTTTCATGCATAATCGTGTGGCAAATGCCCTCACCGATATGCAGTTTTTCAATTCCGAATTTCTCCGCGATGTCTATTCCGGCATCATAGTGGACATAGTCGTTGTGAGCGACGGCTGTCGGCATGCAGTGATCAAATATAATCGTTACCTTATCCGGATCATCTATTTTTTTCGCTCCCATCTTTTCCAGAGTATCCTTGAGATACGGGGTGTAAATGTCATGAATCATGAACATATCCGGATGTGTGATAACTATATCGCCCGGAACAACATGGTCAACGCCGGCGTTTTTCTTCAAAATCTTCTCGACCAGTGTATAGCCGTTCTTTCTTCTTGCTGCGTCGTCGAGTTCCGGATTCCAGTCGTGGGACAGACCCTGAGCCATGCGCATCTTTGTGTCCTCGATGAGGCCGCCGTGTTCCACGATTGCAAGAAGATTCTCCGGGATCTGTCCGATCGGGAAGGTCTTGCCGTTCACACTGACGCTCTCTCCGACGCGGACCGTCACAATGTCCCCGCCCTCGCAGGCATCCTGGATGCCGTCGCAGGTAATCAGGATAATGCCGCTGTTAAAAGCGTTCCTGAAGAAGATTCTCGCAAAGCTCTTTGCGATGATGCACCTGACTCCGTTACCGGAGAGGACTGTTGCCGCCTGCTCGCGGGAGCTGCCGCAGCCGAAATTGCTTCCTGCGACCAGGATGTCTCCCGGCTGAACCGTCGATCCGAACTCGGGTTTCAGAAGTTCGAACGCGTATTTTTTCATCTCCTCGATCGTCGGAATCGTGCCGCGCTTACCCGGAATGATGGTATCGGTATCAATGTCATCGCCGAATTTCCAGATTTTTCCTTTAAATTCCTTTTCCATGGTCACTCCTCCTTAGATCTCGCCGTACGATGCGCGGATAATCGTTTCGACAGAGGCTGTCGCTACTGTCGCGTCATCGCATCCCATGCATCCTGCAAATGTAAACATACCGGTCGTAAACAGCAACTCGCCGTGTCCCATTGCCCCGGCTCCCTGCTTAACGATGCTGTGATCGCCCGCAGCTGAAATCTGTGCGCCGTACTCAATGAATTTTGTCAGAATGCCTTCTCTGGCTGCCAGAATGTAATCAGTGCTGGTCGCCGGGCATACCGTCAGGCGGAATCGCAGTTTCAGTTTCTTTCCCTCTATCATATCCGCGGCTATCCTGAGATCTTCAATTGCTCCTCCGTTCACGCCGCCGATCTGGCCGGCCTGAATCGTTCTGCCTTCCACGTAGGAAGCCGGAGCAAAAGGTGCTCTCGTCTGATGCAGAATATCGCTGCAGGGCATTCTCAGCATCGGTACGACTTCCGCAAGATCGAGCACGGTCTCTGTCTCTCCCTCTTCTGTCCAGAAGGCAGTCACCGCGCCGGTCTCACATGCCATGGAGCAAAGGACTTGTTTGTCGTGGTCTGACAGGTCTCCGCCGATGAACTCTACTGCCTTGCACTTAAGGTCCGGATGCGCAGCCAGGAAAGAGAGGGCCGCATCGATCATGCCCGTATTCTCCGGAAGAGTGCCTGTTACCTTCACTCCGATCGTCTTCGGAACAATCAGCTCGTAACGGTCATTCTCGATGACTCTGGAAAGCTCCGTGCTGCTGATACCAAAACCGACTGCGCCTGATGCACCGAAGATGCCGGCGTGTCTTGTCCCGGTAATCACGATTTGTCCCGGTTTTACAATCTCATCTGCCAGATATTTAAGTCCGATGCCTTTGGCCTGCTTAAACGTAAATCCGTATTGTTTTGCAAATCTCAGTATTTCGCCGAAGATCTTTGCGTCCTCCGGTGATCCGGACGGGATGTTGTGGTCATACATGACCAGCACTTTTTCCGGAGCTGCGGCTTTGGACACATATCCCCTAACAGCGTGAGAGCTGCCATTCGTAACAAGAACATGATCAGGGGAGATGATAGCTGTATCGCCGGCTGCCGCTCCGAGGAGTCTTTCTATCATTCGTTCACTCATAAAAACCTCCGTCTTACTTTATCTGTATCATTGAGAGATGTACGGCAGACTGATCGCGCTTTTATTGATCCGTATACGATCAGCCTGCGCCGCCTTAATTATGCTTTCTGTGCAAGTTCCTTATATTTTGCAAATCTCTCACGTGCCTCCTGCTCACATCTTCTGTAGAGTTCATCTGCCTGCTCCGGGAATGTTCTCTCAAGAGCGGAGAATCTCACTTCACCGCGAAGGAACGCTCTGAAATCTCCTGTCGGATCCTTGCAATCGAGTGTGAACGGATTCTTACCTTCCTTGGCAAGTTCCGGATTGTAGCGATAAATCTGCCAGTAACCGGCTTCAACCGCGTTCTTGATTTCTGTCTGGACCTTGTTCATACCGCAGCGAAGACCATGGTTGATGCACGGTGCGTATGCGATGATGACGGAAGGTCCGTTGTAGGCTTCGGCTTCCTGGACTGCCTTGAGGAGCTGAGCCTGATTTGCGCCCATGGCGACCTGCGCGACATAGACGTTGCCGTAGCTCATAGCCATCATACCGAGGTCCTTCTTCTTGGTCCTCTTACCCGCTGCAGCGAACTGTGCGACCGCGCCGGTCGGTGTCGCCTTGGAAGCCTGGCCGCCTGTGTTGGAGTAAACTTCTGTGTCGAATACCAGGATGTTGACATCCGCGCCGGAAGCGATCACATGGTCGAGACCGCCGTATCCGATATCGTATGCCCAACCGTCGCCGCCAAAGATCCAGACGGATTTCTTTACCAGATGTCTCTTATTTGCAAGCGCGTATTCGACAGCTTCCTTCACGGATCCTCCGCCGTAAGCGGAAAGTGCTTCCGCAAACGCAGCACTGTACTCCTTTGTCTTCTCTTTATCGTCAAAATGCGCTACCCACTCTGCCGCTGCTGTCTTCAGAGCTTCGTCGTCTGCATATGCGGCAATCTCCTCTGCCTTCATGCAGAGAGCATTTCTTCTCTGATCGTCAGCCAGATAGATACCCATGCCAAACTCAGCGTTATTCTCAAAGAGAGAACCGGCGACTGCCGGGCCCTGGCCCTTCTTGTTGGTCGTGTACGGGAAGCTCGGGAAGCTCGTAGCCCATACCTGTGAGCAGCCAGTCGCTGTCGCAATGTACATTCTGTCGCCGTAGATCTGTGTAATGAGCTTAGCGTAAGGTGTCTCTCCGCAGCCTGCGCATGCGCCGGAGAACTCAAGCAGCGGCTGGTTGAACTGGCTGTTCTTTACATTGTTTGTACCGAACGGATTCCGGATTTCCGGCAGAGATTCTGTGTACTCCCATACCTTTGCGACCGCTTCTTCCTGCTCGAGCGGAACCATGGTGAGAGCTTTCTCTTTAGCCGGGCAGACATTTGCGCAGCTTCCGCATCCTGAGCAGTCGAGAACGGAAATCGCCATGTGAAAATTCAGACCTTCCGGAGCTTTTCCCTTGATTTTTGCAGTCTTTGTGCCTTCCGGAGCGTTTGCCACTTCCTCGTCTGAAAGAAGCATCGGGCGAATGACTGCGTGCGGGCATACGTATGAGCACTGGTTGCACTGGATGCACTTTGCCGGATCCCATGTCGGAACTTTGACCGCTATACCTCTCTTCTCATACTTGGAGGTGCCCTGTGGCATTGTGCCGTCTGCATAGCCATTATAGAAGGTGGATACCGGGATCGAATCACCTTTCATGGCGTTGACCGGTTCGAGGATATCGCGAACAAAGGCCGGCTTTGCGGCATCTTCCGCTGCAACTTCTGCGGATTCTCCTGCCCAGCTTTCCGGGATGTCGATCTTGACAAGCTCTTTGGCACCGGCGTCTACCGCCGCGTAGTTCATATTGACAATGGCCTCACCCTTCTTTCCGTAGGACTTCAGGATTGCGCCTTTCATATATTCGGCTGCGTCTTCAGCCGGGATAATATTTGCAATCTTGAAGAAAGCAGACTGAAGAACAGTATTGGTTCTGTTGCCAAGTCCAAGCTCTGCAGCGATCTTTACCGCATTGATTGTGTAGAGATTGATCTTCTTATCACTGATTGCTTTCTTCATCTCTGCAGGCAGATGCGTCTCAAGCTCTTCGCCGGACCACTCTGTCGAAAGAAGCAGGCTTCCGCCTTCCTTAAGGTCGGATACGAGGTCATACTTTTTGATATAAGCCTGATTGTGGCAGGCAACGAAATCGGCTTTGTTTACAAGATATGCGCTCCTGATCGGGGCATTGCCGAAGCGAAGATGGCTCTTTGTGACGCCGCCCGACTTCTTGCCGTCATATTCGAAATAAGCCTGAACGTTCATATCTGTGTGGTCGCCGATAATCTTGATCGTGTTCTTGTTGGCGCCGACTGTACCGTCGGATCCGAGACCCCAGAACTTGCAGCTGACTGTGCCTTTCGGGATGATATCAATCTCCTCGCCGTAGGGAATCGAGTGATGGCTGACATCGTCATTGATTCCAATCGTGTAGTGGTTAGCCGGAGAGAGTGACTTCATATTTGCATACATGGCAACAATCTGAGCAGGCGTTGTGTCCTTGCCGGCGAGACCGAAGCGGCATGCGTAGCAGGTGATACCGGCATTTGCATCGTTCAGTACTGCGCAGACTTCTTCATAAAGAGGCTCGCCTACAGCGCCGGCTTCCTTGTCGCGATCAAGAACTGTGATCGTCTTAACTGTCTTCGGAAGGGCTTCAAAGAAATGCTTTGAGGAGAACGGTCTGAAAAGGTGGACTTCAAGATATCCTGCCTTCTTTCCCTGGGCTGCCAGGTAGTCAAGTGTCTCCTGAATCGTTCCTGTCACGGATCCCATACCCACGATGACATGTTCGGCATCCGGAGCTCCGTAGTAATTGAAGAGGTGATAATCTCTGCCTGTGATCTTATTGATTTCCGCCATGCAGGACTCAACGACATCCGGGAGGTTCTCATAATAAGGGTTGACAGCTTCTCTCTGCTGGAAATATGTGTCGGCATTCTGGCCGGTCGTGCGGAGGATCGGTTTCTCGGGAGTAAGTGACTCGTCGCGGAACTTTTTCAGCTCTTCCTTGTCGAGTGCTTCATAGAGTTTGTCGTAATCGAGGCATTCCACCTTCTGAATCTCATGGCTCGTACGGAAGCCGTCAAAGAAATGCAGGAACGGAACATGTCCTTTAATTGCGGAAAGATGCGAAACAGCTCCGAGGTCCATAGCTTCCTGCACAGTCGAGGAACAGAGCATTGCAAATCCCGTCTGGCGACATGCCATGACATCCGAGTGTTCTGCAAATATTGAGATTGTGCTGGTAGCAACATTTCTTGATGCCACATGGATGACGCCCGGCTTCAACTGTCCGGCGATACGGAACATGGTCGGAATCATGAGCATGAGTCCCTGGGATGCCGTGTAGGACGTCGCAAGAGCTCCTGCATCAAGAGCGCCGTGCACTGCGGATACCGCGCCGGCTTCTGACTGCATTTCAACCAGTTTAACAGGTGTTCCGAAGATATTCTTTTTTCCGTGGGCTGCCCATGTATCAACATGTTCTGCCATCGGGGATGACGGGGTGATCGGATAAATTGCTGCAACCTCCGTGAATGCGTATGAAGCGTATGCCGCTGCCTCATTGCCATCCATCGTCTTCATGACTTTGCTCATTTCCAGGTCCTTCCTTTCTCGTTGCGTTTGACTTGATTTCAACATAAAACTTAGTTTATCGTTTTAGTTTAACGTTTTAGCTTGATTTAGATTTTAGTTTAACGTTTGAGCAATGTCAAGATGGCTACTCACTTTTCGGCAATTTATACGATTAGGCTTATGACAATTTAGAAGTTTTTTACAAAATCAGAAACAGATTTGCTCATCGGACTGCCATATAATTTGACAGGAACGGAATTTAACTCTATGATTGTATTTGTAAAGCCAAATTTTTGCTAAAACGTATAACTATATTACGTCAGCTGACGCTGACCCGAATCCGAGCCGGATCTCACGAGCGAGACTTGAATTACGTTTTAGTTTCTGATTTTGTATCAAGGTAAGAAGCAATAAGGAGGTTAACCGTGGCAACAATAAAAGACGTGGCTAAAGAATGCGGAGTCTCTGTAACGACCGTATCCCTGATCATTAATGGGAAAGCTAAAGAGAGAAGAATCTCCGAAAAAACCTGTGAGCGCGTGCACACTGCCATGAAGAAGCTCGGTTATCGGCCGAACGCCGGTGCAAGAGCTCTGCGCGCGTCCGATGACGCACGCCCGATTATTGCTTTCTTCTGGCCGAATGACAATCGTTCCGGTATGCAGGGCGACTTCCTGGGACATTTTCAGAATGTGCTTACCGAACTTAACTATGATGCAAAAATTGTCGCTGAAAGTTATACAAGCGGCAAGTTGGAAAAAGCCGGTGCTCCAATCACAAGCGCCTCTTACAGCGCAGTTATCATCGGAGCATGTACACCGGAAGATATTTTATGGCTCGAAAGTCAGTCGCCGCGCATTCCCGTAGTCCTGATGAACCGCGATTCAAATGTTTTTTCTACTATATGCAGCGACAATGAGGAAATCGGCATGTCGGCAGCCAGGCTGATTAAGCTCGCCGGCTATAATGAAGTCGCGGTACTGACATCTACCAGACCATATGTAGCTACAGGGGTGCGCGTCCGGGCGTTCCTCAATGCCTGCAAAACACTTGATATTAAAGTGCGCGACGAATGGATCATTAAAAATGAGAATTCTATAGAAGGGGGAGTTAAAGCCGCAGAGGTCTACTGTAATCTCCCGGACCGTCCGCAAATGGTCTATGCTGATTCCGACTCCATGGCTGTCGGAGCGCTCTACACATTCTATAACCATGGTCTTAAGCTTCCCGATGATGTAGCCCTGTTAGCCATTGCTCTGCGAAACAAGGGCATCACGGAATACTCTATTCCTCCGTGTACGGTCGTTGCGATGCCCAGCAAAAAAATTGCAAAAAGCTGCATTGAGACAATCCGGACAATACTGGCTGCTCCCGAAAAGGCCCCGATCCATGTGGTAATTGAACCGGAAGTCATTGTAAGACAGACATTCCGCTGATTTTCCTATTACTGACTACGACCTTAGACTTTTACGGTAAGAAATCTGATGACCTCAAATTCAAAACTGAAAATTAATATATTGACAAGGTCTAATTTTTGAGATATAGTTAAGTCACTGATTAGTTTAACGTTTTAGCAGACTATTAAATTAATCAGAAAGGAACCTCTGCCATGTTCTGGAACAAATTTACTGCCGGTGCAAAAGAAGCTCCGAGCGTTACAGTCCCACCCAATGCGCCGTCTCAATCTGTCGCTCAGCCGGACCTGGGCAATGCAGGCATCCCTGTCAAATTCAATTCCGTTGATTTCAGAGACGGCCAGCAATCACTTTTAGCTACCCGAGTTACAACTGCAGATATGATACCTGTACTGACAGCCATGGATAAAATCGGCTATGACAGCATGGAAATGTGGGGAGGTGCCACATTTGATGTCATGGTCCGCTTTCTGAAAATAGATCCGTGGAACAGGATCTATACCTTCAAGAAATTCGTAAAGAATACGCCTCTCAAAATGGTATGCCGAGGCCAGAATCTGGTCGGTTATCATGCATACCCGGATGATATTGTTGAAAGATTTATCGCGGCTGCCGCAAACGCAGGTATTGATGTCTTCCTCATTTTCGACGCCCTGGACGATCTCCGTAACTGTGAGACGGCTTTCAACGCTGTAAAAAAAGCCGGCAAAAAGATCGAAGGTTCTGTCCAGTATAATATCAGCAAATACCACACCATCGAGCACTTTGTCTCCAACGCTAAAGAGCAGGAGCGCATGGGCGCATCCCTGATCCACGTTGAGGATATGGCCGGTCTTATGACGCCGGCAGCTTCTTATGAACTGATCTCCGCCCTCAAAAAAGAACTCAATGTTCCTGTTCATCTGCACTGCCACTGCACCGGAGGCCTCGCTGTAGCCTCCTACTGGGAAGCTATACGCGCAGGTGTAGATGGTCTGGATGTCTGCACCTCTTCACTCTCAATGGGCCCGTCGCTTCCGGCAATCGAGACATTTGCGGCAGCGCTCAGAGGTACATCACGCGATCCCAAGATTGATATCGGAAAGTTCAAATCGATCAATCGTACATTTGCAAATTACAGAAAAGACCTTGCGGAATTCGAATCCAAACTCATAGGCGTCGATGTCGGATGCCTGCAGCATCAGATTCCGGGCGGTATGCTCTCAAATCTTGAAAGCCAACTGACTCAGATGGGCTGCTATAACAGGCTGCAGGATGTACTCGACGAGGCAATCCGTGTCCGTGAAGACATGGGATTCCCGCCGCTCGCCACTCCGTCCAGCCAGATGTGCGGTTCCCAGGCGACAATGAACGTGCTGACAGGCAAGCGTTACGGTGTTGTCAGCAAGGAAATGAAGGACTACTGCCGCGGCATGTACGGCAAGGCTCCGGGACCGATTTCTCCTGAGCTCATGAAAGCAGCGATTGGCGATGAAGAACCGCTCACCGGAAGACCTGCGGATTACCTTGAGCCGGGTTATGAGAAGGCAAAAAAAGATTCCGAGGGTTACGCCCGCACGGAGGAAGACATCCTCACATGGGCGCTGTTCCCGGAAAACGCAAAAGAATTCTTTATTCATAAATACCAGCTTAAAGAAGGCCGAAACTAATTTCACACTTCTACCCCTGCGAGGCAGATGCCGCTTCCGCTGAAATATGTCACGCACAACAAGCCGTATGAAAGAAAGGATATAAGATATGAAGCAGCAAAATCCGGAAAAACTCTCCCGCTCCCGCGAAATATTGAAAGAGCTAAAAGAAGCCCGCGGAGGAGTTCTGCTCGACTCCCACCGCGCAATGGGCAACGATCCGAACCTCATCAACATGTTCTATCAGCAGTATTTCAACTGCAATAAAGTTGACATTGAGATACCGCGCAAATATCGCGAACTTATTGTCATGGCTATCGGCATGGCGACAGGCACTGAGACCACAATTCGTGTCCACGCCAATCTTGCACTGAAATTCGGCGCGACTCTCGATGAAATCACTGAAGTCATTCGCATAGTCTTTTTCACCTGCGGTGTCACTAAGCTTCTGCCGACTCTGGAAATACTCTCCGATCTGCTCGAGCCTGTAGATTTGGAAGAAGAGTAATCACTTCTATACAAGATCGGCGAACTGTTATACCGAGAACGCCGAGGCGTTCTTGAATCTCACAAAGAAACTTAGGGCTGACGCATACGCGTCAGCCCTAAGTTTCTTAATGATTCATTTTTCTTGCAAACTTCCTGGTTATTCCGCGAGGAGCGATTCTCGATCCAACGTTCATTAATTTTGTAAAAGCTCCCTGATAAAGAAGTACGCTCCCTTTCTCCATCGCCCTGATACCTGCTTTGGCGACTCCATTTGCAGAAGCAGCCTTGCGAAACATCACCGAACCGGATTTCATAGAAGCTGCTTTTTCGAAGCCTGTCGCTGTGGGGCCGGGGCAGATTGCGGTAACAGTTACTCCGGTTCCTTTTACCTCCTCGGCAACCGCTTCCGAAAAACTCCTCACAAATGCTTTTGAAGCATAGTAAATGGACATATCCGGGCCGGCACAGAACGCTGCGACAGACGAAAGGTTCAGGATCTTTCCTTGTCCCTGTGCAATCATCGGTTTCAGGAAACAGTGTGTCAGCTGCATTAGCGCTACGATATTGACCTGTACCATTTCATACTGTTTCTGCCAGTCACATTCTGCAAAACACCCGACATCTCCGAAGCCCGCATTGTTGATCAGTACATCAACGGACAGCCCCTGCTGCTGCGTATATAGAAATACGGACAGGGCAGCGTCTTTGACAGAAAGATCAACAGAAAAGACGAAGACTCTGGAAGAATCATGTATCCGATTCGTATGGACGGAGCTACTGTTTTGGAAAATGTATTGATATATATTACATTTGAGTCTTTTGTCATGGAAAACAAAGATTCTTCGGGCTTTCTTGAAACAGTAAGCTCCAAATCGTAATTATCCTCAATCAGAATACCTTTCCTGTTCTCTGCCCATCTCAAATATTCATGCTTTTTTGATATGCTTGCTGTAATACCGCTGGGATAACTGTGGAATGGAGTCACGTGCAGAAACTTTGCTTTCGACGTCTTCAGTTCTTTCGTCAATATGCCGTCACTCGCAAGATCCAGCTGTTCAACCTCAGCTCCCATCGCCTTATACACCTGAAGAATCTTTTCATAGCATGGGTTTTCAACCGCATACGGATGTTCCGTCCCGAGAAGCTGCACCAGCAGTCCGTAAAAATACTCGGCACCGGAACCGATAATAACCTGTGAAGGTCTTACCAGGATTCCCCTGCTGCGGGCAATATATGCACATATTTGTTCCCGAAGCTCCTGACAGCCATGATTCGGTGATTTCACCCGGATACGTTCCCCGTAATCCTGCAAAACCCACCGAATCGTTTTCGCTGCAACAGAATACGATATTAATGAATCGGATGTCCGATGCATGCCGGGGCTTGAGGCTGCCGGTTGTTTCACTGCCGGGGGCTGTCCCAGGAATTCACTGCTTTTGTATGTCACATAGTAACCGCTTCGTTCCCTGCCTTCTATATACCCTTCATCGCAAAGCAGACTCATTGCATGCTCCACTGTGATTACACTCACTTCCGCATCCGATGCGATCGTCCTCTTTGAGGGCAGCTTTGCTCCATAGGGATAAGTGTTCAAAACTATGTCTTCTACGAATTTACGGTACAGCTGGAGATAAGCCGGTTCTTTTGATACGGCGTCTATTTGAAAATCCATCTGATCATATCATTTCTTTCATTTTTGGTTATTTTCATATTATCAGTTTCATCATAAACTGTTCCCATCTTCTCGTAAAGGGGGTTGTAATGATGAAGTATGAAGCAAATCAGACACCTGCAATAAGGCTCACGATTACTGCCGCTTTTATGGCTATGAACATTGCCATGTCGTCTTTCGGCATCCCGGTTCCCGGTGGGCACTTATATCTCTGTGACGTCGTGATCTGTCTTGCATCAATTCTCCTGAATCCTTTTGAAGCCTTTGTTGCAGGCGGAATCGGATCTTTTCTGGGGGATATGCTTTTCTATCCTCTCCCCATGTTTGTATCACTGGTTACACATGGACTCCAGGCTGTCGTTATCTCTCTGTTTTCCCATCATATTCTGAAGTCCCGCCCTGTCACAGCATCCGGAATCGGAGTGACGATTGGCGGTGTGATTATGGTATGTGGTTACACATTAGGGAAAATATTCGTTTACAGCACCTTCGAATACGCAATGATCAAGCTTCCTTATGAGATCGCACAGGCTGCTCTCGGAGCTGTCCTCGGTATGATTCTTTGCTGGAGATGCGGTATTCACAGGCTTTTTGACAGAATCATCACAAGTCATAATTCAAGAACGCCTCGGCGTTCTTGCCGCGATGTGCGCGGCGCGTAAGCACTTTCCACTGCGAACTACTAGGCAATTAAATAACCGAGGATTCCCGCTTATTGTCCTAAAAATGCGGAAAATTCCATGCTTACGGGATATCTGGCTCCTTCAACGCCTCACTCAGAGAGTTCGGGATTCCTCTCGGTCCCCGAACGACGTATATGCCATAATCCGCCCCCAGTACTTCAAAAGTAAAACGCTCCGGATCATAACGCTTCTGTAGCCTGATCGTCATCAACGCCTTGATTGTAATATATTTGTTCTCATGGTCATATGGGATGTCCGTCTCGATAACCTTACACTTGTACATCACAGCCGAAACCGGAGCAGCAACGTACATAAAAACAGTGTCTCCCTTCCTGATTCCGGCTCCCTGCTTCCAGTTGATCGTATCTGTGTCATCAAAAGCATGAACAATATCGAAGTACTTTGGATTTGCAGGGATGATCCATTCCTTCGGCGGGCGGAACTTTTCTTTCTTTTTCGCTGAGGCCGTCGCCAGAAAGCTCATATCGATCAGATTACAAACCTTCTCATCCTGTACAGTGCCATCCAGCAGCACAGTAATCCAGTGCTGCTTATTCATGTGATAAGCCGGCATGATTCCGTTTTCCTGAATCATCATATCCCGAAAGAACGGATCATCCACCTTCACGTTGATCACATCCACGTAATCTGCGCCGGGAATGCCCAGCTTGTTCCTCGGCACGGTGGCGGAAAGGACAAACCATTTGTTGTTGTCCGCATGACGAAAAACAGCATATTCAGGATATCTGCGCCAGGGATACTCCGGCAGAACCTTATACTTTTTTCTGATGTAATCAAATACAGCTTGCTGTTCCATTTATTTATCCTCGTTCGTCCGGATTCTTCTTTGACGAAATTGTACTCACTATGAAGTCAAATTTCACTTTGCGCGCGTATCATAGACTCGCGTCACGAGTATTGCGCGATGAAGAATAAAATAATCCTCACGACAATTCATCCAACATCTGTGCCGGATTATCCGCAGCCTTCACCTTTCCGAAGGCCTTTACAATAATGCCGTTTTCATCAATCAGATATGTGGTCCGGACAACGCCCATGCTTACCTTTCCGTAGTTCTTTTTTTCTTTCCACACATCATATGCCTGGATTACTTCCTTCTCAGGATCGGAGAGAAGCGTAAACGGCAGACCATATTTTTCTTCGAATTTCTTGTGGGACGCGACACTGTCCTTGCTCACGCCAAGCACTACCGCGCCTTTCTCCCGGAACTGCGGATACAATTCTCCGAAAGCGCAGGCCTGTTTCGTACAGCCGGCGGTCATATCTTTCGGGTAGAAATACAGAATCACCTTCTGTCCGCGATAATCTGCAAGGCT
>JAFRGQ010000013.1 GCA_017433725.1 Lachnospiraceae bacterium | reverse complement strand
TATCGCCATAAGGGTCCTCGGTAATCTCAGAGTGAAAAAGACCTGATATGTAATATCCGGGATATCGCCCGAAGAGGCGAACATCCCGGATATCTCTTCGAAGGATATATCGTATTTGCCCACGCAAAGAGAGACAGCAGCAAGCACGATGATGATCGCCGTCATCACCGCAAACAGCAGCGTGCTTTTCTTTCTGTCTGTCTTGAGCAGGTCTTTTTCAGGCATAGCGTTATCCTGTGATCAGTATTTTATCTATTTCTATGTCGTAGAATTCCCTGTAGAAGTCATATGCCTTGTCTGCGACCTGATCCATAGAGTACAGATCGGGATGCAGGGTTGCCAGCGTCCAGAGCGTTCCGAGGAAACCTGACGGAACAGGGGAATCCCACGCCTCAAGTCCTGCGGGCATATAATAAAAATCTTCGTTTTTAACGGCTGTTACCTCGGAAAGACTTGCGTCATTCAGTATATCTTCCTTAGTGTAGTCAGGATAGCCGTTCGCGAAATTATTTGTCGGGATTATGATTAACTCCGGGTTCATGGACAGGAGCTGTTCGTATGATATCTCGGTCCTGCTGTCACCCTCAAGGACATCGCCGCAGTTCTTTCCGCCTGCTGATCGTATGACATCAGCCTGATACATATCGCGCGGCACTGCATTCAGGTATCCGCTGGGGGAAGTCATGTATACTGAAGGCTTGTCGCCGTCGCTGAGCCCCGATATGGCCGCATCTGCATCATCCATGGCAGAAGTGTAGAATTCCGCTATCTTTTCGGCTCTGTCCTGAGTACCCGTTGCTTCAGCTATGAGGCAAATCATCTCAAGGATTTTTTCGTGGTCTTCCGGATTGACCATAAGGACCGTTACTCCGACTTCTTTAAGCGAAGGAGCGTAGTCCTGTGCTTTTTTCGGGAGTATCACCAGATCCGGCTTGGCAGAAAGGCAAGCTTCCAGATCGAACTCTTTCGGGCTGCCTACTCTGACGGCGCTGTCCAGCATGTCGGGAGCCGCCATAGTGTACACGGGCCGTTTTTCGGCGCCGTCTTCTATTCCGACTATATTATCCTCAAGCCCGAGTGCTATTAGGGCTGATGTTGAGATGTAATATGCCGAAACTATCCGCTCGGGCTTTTCGCTTATAACGACATCATTGCCGAGCTGGTCGGTTAAGGAAATTTCCTGAGCCTCTTCGGGTTTGACTCTTGCTGCGCATCCCGCAAGCATACAGACGATTATGATGACCGTCAAAACCAGTATTGCTGTTCTTTTCATCTGCACAGATCCTTTATCGCGTCCACGATCTTCTGGTAACCCGTGCAGCGGCACAGGTTGCCGGACATTTCGCGGCGTATCTCTTTTTCCGTCAGTTTTTTGTTTTCATGTTTATCGAGCAATGCTTTTGCCGACATTATCATTCCGGGGGTGCAGAAACCGCACTGTACGGCACCGTGCTCAAGGAAACTCTTCTGGATCCTCGAGAGTTCACCAACCTTTTCTATGCCTTCAATGGTTAGGATTCTATTGCCGTGAGCCTGAACAGCGGGGAATATGCAGGAATTGACGTTCTTTCC
>JAFRGQ010000012.1 GCA_017433725.1 Lachnospiraceae bacterium | reverse complement strand
TGCGCATGTTTAATGAGGGGAAGATGTAGGAGTAACTACTGTTCAAACAGTTCGTTTTCAGATATAATGCAATAGGAAGAACTATCCTTTCATGCAGATGCAGAAACTAGAAATGAGGTAGAGGTATGGCTAAAAAACTAGAAGATTATGTAATCAGCATTCCTGATTTTCCGGAACCGGGGATCATCTTCCGGGATATCACATCGATTATCGGCAACGCGGACGGACTGAAGCTCGTTGTCGATGAACTGCAGGCAGCTGTAAAGGATCTTGATTTCGATGTCATTGCAGGACTGGAGGCACGCGGATTCATTTTCGGTATGCCCCTGGCATATAATCTGCACAAGCCTTTTATTCCGATCCGGAAGAAGGGCAAACTCCCGCGCGAGACGGTCTCCGAGACATACGATCTGGAGTACGGGACAGCGACTATTGAGGTTCATAAAGAAGATATCTTACCCGGTCAGAAAGTCCTTCTGGTTGACGATCTTCTTGCTACCGGCGGAACCATCAAAGCAGGGATCAAGCTGGTCGAAAGACTCGGCGCAGAGGTGGCCGGAGTCCTGGTTATTCTGGAGCTGGCCGGTCTGAACGGACGTGCCGTGCTCGAAGGCTATGATGTCACTTCACTCATCACCTACGAGGGCAAGTAAGTATGAATTTTGTCTATCCGGCAATTATCAGTAAGACCGATAATGGCTACCATGCCCGTTTTCCGGATCTGGAAATGTGCGAAGCTGACGGACCAACTCTCGATGCCTGTCTGGATGAGGCGCGCTACGCCATGGAAGACTGGATCAGAGCAGAGTTCGAGGAGGAAGAGCCGGTGATGCCGTTTATCAGCGACCCGGAAGACATCCGACTTGAAGAAGGAGAGATAGTCCGCAATATACTCGTGATCTACCGTTTTTACGACGGCTGGGATGAGTAACCAATACTGATGCAGCATTTCAAAGGCCTCCCTTATCGGGAGGCCTTTTGCTGTGCATACAAGCGTACAACCATATCTTTATGATACTCCTTGAAAGGCAATCATACACACTGACAAGGAGAAAACATAATGGAATCTTTCGGACTTATTTTAGCCGTTTTCGGAATTATCGTATCACTTCCAACTATTATCTACAGCTTATACAATCTGTTTGATCTTCTGGCCGACTACATAGACGCCTGGGATAACCGACTCAGTAGAGAAGCGGAATAAAGTTCTTAGAGAAAGCAGGGCCGGGTATTAGTCCGGAACCGTAAAAAAACGCCGGTACTTAGGGTGCGTCCTTTGCACCCTTATGTACCGTTGCGTTTTTTACAGAGCGAAAGCGCCCCGGGCCGGAATCTCTGTCCGTCCCATAGACTGAGTTTATTCAGTTCTCAGCGCCAATACCGGATCTTTCTTGGCCGCAGATCTCGCTGGAATCAGTCCGCCGATAAGCGTCAGAATAACGCTTAAGATAATGAGGATCAATCCGCTGACCGGCTGCAGATAAGCCGTCACATCGGGGTGATTGAATACCCGATGCAGCAGGATCGCATTTGCCGGGATAAGCAGAAGAAGAGAGATTCCCACACCTATCAAGCCTGCGAGCAGACCTGTGATAAAT
>JAFRGQ010000011.1 GCA_017433725.1 Lachnospiraceae bacterium | reverse complement strand
GGAATCCTCATCGAACAGATAGGGGACACAGGATACCTTCTGCTGCATAATGAAACGGGCGTGATTCTTGCCAAGCTCATAGACGGGCTCAGTAACAAGGGAGATCACGCATCCCAGGGCAGCAAGAAGGTTGGACTTGCCGCCCCCATTCGGACCGTAAATCACACCGACCGGCAGGATAGCATTTCCCTTTTCAGTCTTTATAAGGCTGTCCTTAAATTCAGAAAGAGCCGCAGCCTGGAAATCGAATGTGGTTTCATCGCGATAGGAGCGAAAGTTGCTGAATGAAAACTGGCATAACATGATCGCCACCTCCTATTCAACTGGTTTCATTCAATGCCTATCTTTATGATAGCATGAACCTATGGGAAAAACAATGTTTAAAGCAGAAATACAAAAAATAATTTTATATATACGGCTTAAAGATAGATAACGTGAAGTTTAGTAGAAAGCATGAGTTCTAAAGCTGAGCTGATTACTACACGGCCTGTGTTTATTCAAAACGAACAAGGGCAAATTTTGTGTCCTTATTTTTACATCATGGGGATAGGTCTTCTGAACCACATCGTGGTCGCAGATAACGGCAATTTCAATTATTTTTCTTTTAGGGAGCAGGATATGCTGCATCCGTCGGAGAGGGTCTTCCAGATCATAGATGATACAACGAAAAGAAAGAGGGCGGCTGTGGCGGACAGGAAGACGGCACGAAATTCGTTGATTCAATCAAGGACTAAGATTATTTTTATGAAAATATGAATAAAAACGACTTCAGGTATTTAGCAATCATGACGAAAATTTATGGCTTCAGAGGGTAGTCCGTACTTTGGGACATACGAATTGTGAATTATAGGATTAAACTAAGAGATATCACATGCATTAGGGGTGATGAATATGAGAATAGTAATCACAGATGATATGTTGTATTGGATTAATAAGTATTCCGAATTGGAAATAATGAAAGATGTTCTTCTCGTAGTCTGCCTGGATGGAAAAAGAGTAACGGATAAATATGAATGTTTTATCAGTCCTTATAAGGCTATGGTATTGGGCAGCAGCATCGGCATCAGTTCCATGAGGTATAAAGCATTGAAGTCAGTAGCTGAAGAACTAAATGACAGACTGTATTGGCATGATACAATACTTTTCTTGACTGATAATTTTCCGGAAAGTCTGTATCCATTTTATGTAATCAAAGATCTTAATGAGTTCAATAGACTGCATTTATGTACAATGGAGCCTTTTTATTTTGAAAGTAAAAAGAGGATTAAAGCCCATAAGGATCTGTTGGAGGACCTTTCGGAGCTGACATCAATCCTGTACTTCAGTTCTGATGATTATTTGAGTAGGGTGAAGATTGAAGATCATGAAAAAAATGTCGATAAGTTCAGTCTACGATATTTACGGATCGTACTTACCCACTGTCATAAACAACATAGAGAAGATCAATAGGACATCGTGTTTTGACTTCGCAACAAATTCCTATGTTCCGATTTCTGAAGGATACCTCGCGGCGGAGCATTTGAATAAGTCTGAGTTGGATACAAGGGTTACTGTGCCGCTGGTAGCAGGACCGCCCGATATGCTCGGAGATGTAGATTCTGAGTATTATCCTAATAATTACAGTCGGACAAAAGAAGACGTGGAAAAAGTACGTGCGAGAATTGATGGGAAAAGGATCTGTGATTATCTACGGCAGATGAGAATAAGATTTGCTGAAGCCAACAGAATTGATTATTATCCGGAAACGTGTTCTTTTACTGGTCTGTGTGCAGGAACCTGTGAAAGATGCGATGCGGAAGCAGCTTATTTACGGGATGAATTTTATCGGATACCACCTGATAAGAGAATAGTCCCGGATTGTGAACTGATTGAATGGGAGGTGTAAAATGACCGGAGATATCATGTCCGTTTCCAGACTGCGCATGGCGACAGATGGCAAAGGAGTATCTACGTTGGTAGCCTTTTATGGATGTCCTCTTAAATGCGAGTATTGTATTAATGAATGCAACAATAATAAGCATACTTTGCTCGGTACGGCAAGAGCATTATATGAGCCGGAGGAACTTATTGAATTGCTCAGGAAGGATGCAATCTATTACCTTATGACAGGGGGCGGGATTGTATTTGGAGGAGGTGAACCGTTGCTCCAGGCGGAGTTCATTCATGAAGTCTGTCGGCTTGCAGGTGAAGGATGGAAAAAGAGGATAGAGACTTCGCTTAATGTCCCGTGGGAAAGTGTTGCAACGGTGGTCGGAGACATAGATGAGTGGATCATTGATATCAAAGACCTGAATAAGTTCAGATATCAAAAATATACCGGTTCCGATAATAAAAAGGTGTTGAATAACCTGATGGGATTACGGAGATTATTGAGTCCGGAAGCCTTTCGTATAAGGGTTCCTCATATTCGCGGTTATAATACAGATGAACAAGTTGCCAGATCTGCTGAATGGGTGAAGAAGACCTTCCATGTGGAGCCGGATGTTTTTGATTATATAGTTGTCTGAATATCTACTTCGTAAGAAAGACGCCGGTACGGCTGAAGGTAACCATACATGATCATCCATGGAAAGATGAAGCATTATATTCTTGTACAGTCTGAATGCTATCAAGGAGATAAACATGAGAATCGTTATAACAGATACAGCGCATGTTTGGAATCATGCTAATGCAGAATTGGAAAAATACAAAGATAATGTTCTGGTAGTATGTCTGAATGGGAAAAAGGTTACAGACAAGTACGAATGTTTTGTGAGTCCATACAAACAGGTTGGCATGGGAACAGATAGCTTCGGCACTGAGACTATGCACTATAAAGCATTAAAATCCGTAGCAGGAGAACTCAATAATCGTCTCTATTGGTGGGACAGCGTGTTGTTTCTGACTGATAATAATCCGGAAAGCTTGTATCCCTTTCATGTTGTCAAAGATCTGAATGAATATAATGATTTACATCTGTGCACTATGGCACCATTTCGATTTGAAGCAAAAAGACGCATAACAACTCATAAACAACTCTTGTCAGATTTATCAAAACTCAAGTCTGTCTTGTATTTTAATCCAGCTGAATACCTGAGTAAGATAGATAAAGAAAACCATAACAAAATCACAATGTGGTCAGTATATGATGCCTATAGTTCATATTTGCCTACCGTTATAAACAACATTGAATCGATAAATAAAGTATCCTGCTTTGATTTTGGGACAAATTCTTATATTCCGGTTACGGAAGGATATGCTGCGGCAGGTAAAAACATAGCTGCCTTGGATTCTGAAGTAAAAGTACCGCTGAGTGTTGCTCCGCAGGGGACGCTTGGAATAATAGTAAAGGAGCAGTATCCTAAAAATGATAAACGAACCAGGGAAGAAGTTGAATGGCAGCCTCCAAGAACAGATGGTAAAAAGATCTGTGAGTATCTCCGTCAATTAAGAATTCAAATCGCGAGGGCGAACAACATTAAGTATTATCCGGCCAGGTGCTCATTCAGCGGTCCCTGCGCCGGAACCTGTAAGAAATGTGAAGAAGAATCAGCATATTTGAGAGATGCAATAAACCGAATAACTCCGGAAAAAAGGATTATTCCAGATTGTGAACTGTCAAAGTGGGAGGTGTGAGGAATGGTCGGTGATGTTATGTCTGTTTCAAGGCTGCGCATGGCTTCAGATGGAAAAGGCGTATCTACGTTAGTGGCCATGTATGGCTGTCCGCTTCATTGCAAATATTGCATAAATGAAGCCTGTCATGAGACCTTCATTGAAATCCCTGAGTTTTTGAAGAAATACGATAAAGGATTGATGTGCGAAAAAGAGGATTATTCTGATACACCAAGAGCCCTCTATAAACCGAAAGAATTGGTGAAAGTGCTCAGGAAAGACGAGTTATATTATCTTATGACCGGCGGAGGGATCGTGTTTGGCGGTGGGGAACCACTGTTGCAGTCAGCGTTTATCCATGAGGTATGTCAATTAGCGGATGATAGATGGGATAAGCGAATAGAAACATCACTGAATGTCCCATGGGAAAACGTGGAGCCGTTGGTCGAAGACCTGGATGAGTGGATCATAGATATTAAGGATATGGATTCGACAATCTATAAAGATTATACCGGTTCCAATAATGAAAAGGTGATCGATAATCTTTTGAAGCTGAGGGATGTCTTGAAACCTGAGATGTTTCGAATAAGAATACCCCGAATTCGTGGATATAATAATGATGAACTCGTTGAAAAATCTGTTTTGTGGATAAGAAATAATATCTGGGTAGAGCCAGAGGTGTTCGATTACTATATTATATAAAGATGCTGGGCATGATTAGACGGTGAAGAAGGATAGGGAAATATGTGAATACCATGAGAGTAACGAAAAATCAAACAGAGTTTTCTGGTGTTCAATTTAAGTGAAAGAAATCCAATACGGTGTTTATGAAAAGGAGACTGAGATGGAAATAAAAAAAGGATCCATGTCAGAATGGAAACCTGTTTCCGAATTAACAATAGTGCAGGAGGATATATCAAACTTCGGATATAATATGGATTATATAAAAGAACACAAATTGAATAAGATAAAAAGGCCGCACTGGTGCAGTTCAAGTATGATAAATTACTATGAGCTTTTAGAAGTTATGGCGGAAAATGGATCTATATTCTACAGGGTGAATGTGAATTATGTGCGTAAGGAGCTGCCGGAAGCATTTGAAACGCAGTTTGGTCCCTTTAACAATCATAACCGAGGAGAATTTTATAGTTGGCTTGGAAAAGGTAATTATGAGGGACTTACGGAAAAGGAACGGGAACTGCACATGTCCTTCGGACGTAGTGATTTTTATGTAGAAGGTAATTTCTGCGATATGTTTGACTGCGGAGATTATACATATGCTATATCAAATCTTATGCATATGTGTCTTGGTGATTTTAAGATCGTAAGAATAGACAAGTCTCTTAATGCAGTAACACTGTATGACAATTCTTATGAAGACGGATTAAATAGTTTTGAATACTTGGGGCGATTTGATAATGGATGTGGATGGACGGTTATCTTCAGTGGTTCTTTCTGGCCGGATAACAAACATCCGAATAAAGAGGAACGATATCGGACCATCTTGCTTCAAATTGATCGCAGAGGGAATTGTGACATTGGATGTGAACTGGATGTTGTCATATCATCAACCAATAGTTTGGCAACGGTCGGAAACCTTGTGTATTTTGGCCATAACAAAATGATTACCCGGTTAGACATAGTATCAGGTGAGATAGTATATCTTACAAATAAAAATGATGAAGAACTTGCTGCCTTGGAAAAATGGAAGTGGTAAAGCCTGTTTATATGGTTTAAATTTCCGATATCAGTGTACAGCCTTTAGAAAGAGAGCTGAAACAGGATCGCAGATATCTGATAAGAAAATAAGGAGATGTCAGGTGGATACAGCTTACGAAGAGATATCTCAGGAAGATTCTCAATATAAGTTGCTAATAATGGACGTTAATGCTGAACCGAAAGAATATTGGACATGTATTTTTAAATATGTATCGGCAAGAGAGGATTTTTGGATATGCCTAAATATGGGATACCATAGAATTAAGCTAGGTGATATTAATGAAAAACTTTGTGAGGGAGCTTCCGCCATCTTATAGCTCTTTAGAGGTAGCGATAATTCAAGGAAAGGAACTTCTTAAAATATATGCAAGTGGAGTTATGAGATGCTCTTTGCAATGACATCCTTTTCATTTGTTTTTTGGAATCTTGGATATTACTTCATCATATGCGGAGACGCTCGTACTTATAACTGAAGAGCGTAGGCTTATTTGCAAAACGCCGAAAAGGAAAAAAGAAAAGAATCTATAGTGAGAAATAGCAAGTAAACAGTGCAACTGATGGACATGGTTAACTATAATCTGTGGACATTGTGATCTTTCGTGGCGATAGGGGAACTAAATATGCGATGTCGGATTTAACTACAGGAGGACTGCTGAGGGTCTTAGGGGGCTCTGCCCCTTAACAAGATAGCATTTGGTTGGTACACAAATGCGTATCTTGCAATAACCTAATTCAGTGATCAGGGAACAATATTCCTGGATATTCTGTGGATATACGCACTAAATATCCAGTGCCTGCGCGAGAAATATCCAGTTGATACGCAGTAAATATCCAGTGAAAGAGGCCACATATCCAGTAGATATCCAGCGGTGCGCGGGAAATATCCAGTGAAAGTGACTTCATATCCAGTAGATATCCAGTGGTGCGCGGGAAATATCCAGTGAAAGGTGCCGCATATCCAGTAGATATCCAGCGGTGCGCGGGAAATATCCAGTGAAAGGTGCCGCATATCCAGTAGATATCCAGCGGTGCGCGGGAAATATCCAGTGAAAGAGACCACATATCCAGTAGATATCCAGCGGTGCGCGGGAAATATCCAGTGAAAGAGGCAGCATATCCAGTAGATATCCAGTGGTGCGTGGGAAATATCCAGTGGAAGAAGAACAATATCCATCCGACATCCACCAGTGTATGGAGAATATCCAGTGAGATATTAAAAAGTCGGTGTGATATTAAAAGCATTCAAGATAAATAGTCTTATTCATGATACGGTCCGGGCATTGTACTGCGTGACAAAAATGTCAATTATGTCAAAAATGTCAATTATGTCAAAAATGTCCAAAATTGACAAAAATGTCATTTTTGTCATCTTGAGCCGCCCTTGACAGCGCGATATGATATAATCAACAGATTCGTTGGTCTGCTGTCAGAGCTTTTTAGCGCGAAAAAAAACTCAAATGAAACTAGATGAAACTATATGCAACCTTGTGCAACGGTTATGAGAATGATATAGTATAATCAGATTTAATGTAAGAACGATAAAGCCCTTCGGAGCAATCCTTAGGGCATTTTTTATGCCGGAAGGCGACAGAGATATAATAAAGTGAAGGCAGACAGAATGATTGGATGATTATCAGTCTGTCTTTTTCTATATTCAAAAAGGTTGGAAATAATGATGACGGAGAGGCTGGATAAAGGATAGCTTTTATAGAAACGATACAACAACGCAAAACTAATATTAGATGCAATACATAGCTGTTTTCTGAGAGGGTGTACACCCTTTCTTTTTTGTTGTCTGTGAAATCAGGGAAACTTCTGTCAATGCAATTTATGGAGGGAATGTAATGAAGATAGCATATGGTAAGTCTCGATTTGAGAAGGAATGGAGGAACAGCGAGATATCTTGGGAAGATTTTTGCCGGAAAGTCAGCACAACGTATCGGACGACAGAAACTGTTGAAGAATTCAGTAAGATGACGAAGGCACAGCAGGGCGAAATCAAGGATATAGGCGGATTTGTAGGAGGGCATTTGAAAGATGGCAAGCGGAAATCCGGAAACGTATTGCTAAGGTCGATGTTGACGCTTGATATGGATTATGGGACTGAGAATGTAATTGATAGGCTTGAAAAGGCAGGAAAGCACAAAATGTGCATCTATTCGACACATAAGCATACGCCCTATGCACCGAGGCTTCGTCTTATCTTTCCTCTTAAAAGGGATGTGACAGAAGAGGAATATCCGGCAGTAGCCCGAAAGGTCGCGCAGGAAATCGACATGGAGTTGTTCGATGATACGACATACCAGCCGTACAGGCTTATGTATTGGCCGTCCACTTCTGCCGATGGGCAGTATGTATTCAGGGAAATAGCCGGTGAACCGGTGGATCCGGATTATTATCTGGGTCAATATAATGATTGGCATGATATATCCTCATGGCCGGTATCTTCCCGGGAGACAAAAGCCATGAAGACCGGTAAAAACAAGCAGGAAAATCCTTTCGGCAAAAAGGGTGTTGTGGGTGCTTTCTGTCGTGCATATCTGATACGGGAGGCGATAGAAAAGTTCTTATCTGATGTATATCAGCCGTCAGCCCAAGCGGGCAGGTATGACTACAAAGCAGGCGAGGGTTCCGCGGGTCTGGCGGTCTATGATGACGTTTTTGCATACAGCTATCACGCTACGGATCCCGCCAACGGCAAACTCTTGAATGCATTTGATCTCGTCCGGATGCACCGGTTTCCGGATAATGATCCGAAAAAATCCTATCAGAAGATGTCTGCGTTTGCACTTGCGGATGAGAAGGTTAAGTTCCTGGTACTTGCAGAAAAACAGAAAGAGGCGGATACGGATTATAAGGGGAATGGTTCGGATGATTGGAAGAAATTGCTTCAGTATGACAACAAGAAGGGGATAACATTAACGAATAATCTTCACAATATCACGCTGATCATGGCAAATGATCCAAACCTGAAAGCGATTGTATTCAATCAGCTGGCGGACGGCATGGAAATCAAAGGTAGTGTGCCCTGGAAGCATCCGGCTCAGTACTGGAGGGATGCGGATGATGCACAGCTTATCAGTTATATAGACAGCCATTATGGCTCTTTCTCCCAGCGCAATTATAATATTGCGGTTACGAAAGTAGCCGATGACAGATCCTACCATCCTATCCGTGAGTATTTCGAGGCTCTTCCGGAATGGGACGGTATAAAACGTGTTGAAACGCTTCTGATTGACTATCTTGGAGCGGCTGATACACCCTATGTACGGACTGTTACTAGGAAGCAGCTCTGTGCGGCATATCTCCGGGTATATAAACCTGGGATCAAATATGACAATATGATTGTTTTGAACGGTGGTCAGGGAATCGGTAAAAGTACTTTGATTTCAAAAATAGGAGGTGACTGGTATTCGGACAGCTTGAACTTGTCGGATATGAATGATAAGACGGCGGCGGAAAAGCTGCAAGGCTATTGGATCCTGGAAATCGGGGAACTTGAGGGCATGAAAAAGGCAGATATCGATAAAGTGAAGGCGTTTATATCGAGGATGGATGACAAGTATCGGGCGAGTTTTGGCAGAAGAGTAACACCGCATCCCAGGCAGTGCGTTTTCTTTGGAACTACCAACAGCCGTGACGGATACCTTCGGGACTTTACCGGAAACCGTAGGTTCTGGCACGTGAAGGTGACAGGCGAAAGCAAATACAAACCATGGGAACTCGATGAAAATGCCGTGAAGCAAATCTGGGCAGAGACCGCGCTTATTGCGAAAGCCGGGGAAAAACTGTATCTTACGCCGGAACTTGAAAAGTATGCTGAAAAGGAACAGCGGGAAGCCCTGGAACGTGATGATCGTGAGGGCACCGTTCAGGAATACCTTGATAAACTCCTGCCGGAGATTTGGGATTCCATGGACCTTGGTGAAAGAGTACGATTCCTTGAAGGTAGTTTGTTTTTACCTGCCAGCGTGAAACGCATGGAGGTGTCGAATATTGAAATCTGGACGGAGTGTTTCGGTAAAGCTAAAGAAGATATGCGTAAGTCAGACTCATATAGCATTGCGATGATTATGAGTCGGATTGATGATTGGGAAAAGACCGAACGAACCAAACGCATTCCTATATATGGTAAGCAGAGAATTTACGTTAGAAAACAGTAAGGAATTGGAACAAAGGTGGAACAGAGGGAACAACGCATCAGCCAGTTTGTTCCGGCAGACAGGCTTGAATATGCGATTATCCCCGATATTGGAACAAAGAACAGGATTTCTTATAGTACAAAATAAGTGAAGAAAAGGTATGTATAGATGCTATGAAATAAATATTCCTGAGAAATTAAACACACTATTTTGTTTCAAGCGGGAGGAATCATCAAAACTCTGGAACTATTTTAATGATTTGATCTGATACTACAGGGAGAGGATGAGGGATATGTCTGATTCAAAGAAACAGAAAGATGCAAGAGTACCGCTTTGGGAGAAGTATTTGCTGACAGTAAATGAGGCTTCCGAAGTGTTTAACATCGGAGAGAAGAAACTGAGAAATCTGATAAGTAATGATAAAGATGCAGACTGGATCCGTTTTAATGGAGAAAGGCTCATGATACACAGAAAGAATTTTGAGAGATATTTTGACCTGACGCAAACATTCTGATTACAGATGGATAATCCTGCCATTGCTATGGTATACTATCGTATGCTATAGCGCATGTCTTAAGGAGGAAAGGAGGAAAATGAGCCAAAAACGAAAAGACAAGCGCGGACGCGTTCTGCGTAATGGCGAAACCCAGGATCCGAAAACCGGAGAATACAGGTTCAGTTATTACGAGAACGGCAAAAAGAAGAATTTCCGTTCATGGAGACTTAACGAAAAGGATCCCACTCCGGAAGGAAAACGGGCAGGATTATCGTTAAGGGAGAAAGAGGCGCTCTATCAGAAGGAAAAAGACAGAAAGGAAAACTTTGCAACCTGCGATATGACAGTCTCGGAACTGGTTGATTTTTATGTAAAAACACGTTCGAACGGAAGGGTAAAGAATACAACAAAACAGAACTATAAAACGGTGCAGAACTTCCTTAAGAGTGAAGAATTCGGGAACGTAAAGATAAAGGATGTCACCACATCTACCGCCATGGAATGGCTCACAGAGCTACAGGCAAGCGGCAAAAAGCGATACTCCTCGATTCAGAATATTCGCGGAGTACTGCGGCCTGCATTCCGTAAAGCCGTACAGAGTGAGTGGATTTTTAAGAATCCATTTGATGATTTTCAGCTTCATGAAGTTATCGTGACTGATTCAGTAAGACGTGATGCTGTCAGCCCGGCGGATGAAAGGAGATTTCTTGAATTTGTCAGAAATGATAAGCACTTTTCAAGATACTACGAGGGGATATATATTCTTTTTAATACAGGGATGCGTATTTCCGAGTTTTGCGGACTGACAACTGATGACCTGGATATGGAGCGTAGGACTATCAGCATTAACAAACAGCTGCATCGTGTCGGAACAAGAGTATATATCGAGGATACAGCTAAGACCAAAGCGGGAACAAGGGTGATTCCCATGGAAGACGGTGTGTATGAGGCATTCCGCACTATTCTTGAAAAAAGGAAGATGAACCCCGCAAATCCGTCTGTTGACGGTGTGAGTAATTTTATTTGTCTTGATAAGGATGATAATCCTATGCTTGCTCTTCATTGGGAACATTATTTCAAGCATATCCGGATTAAGTTCAACAAAATATATAAGAAACCGATTCCGCACATTACTCCGCATGTCTGCCGCCATACTTATTGCAGCAAGAAAGCAAAAGCGGGGATGAACCCTGTTCATCTGGCCTATCTTATGGGGCATTCGGAAACGGATATCACGTTGGGGACATATACTCACACCAGATTTGATGATGCCGTGGACGAGTTGAGGAGAATGGGCGTTATTGGCGACCGTGCTGAAGCCGCTCTTAACTGATGTTTTTTTCGCGGTGTCAATTACAATATCTGCCGGTGAATTTGACACTATTTTGACACTAATGAGGGGCAGAACAAGCCGGAAATAACCGGAAAATGTCGGTGAGCTGTTAGCTTGTATCATAGCAACAGAAACAAAAGTATTGATTTTTAACGCATTATTAAGCATTTTGAGGTTTTGAAACTGTGATAAAAATACTATTCATCTGCCACGGCAATATTTGTCGCAGCCCAATGGCCGAGTTCATTATGAAAGATTTGGTTGAAAAGAATGGCCTGAGCAATGAGTTTGAAATTGCTTCCGCCGCCACCAGCTCCGAGGAAGTCTGGGGCGGCAGAGGCAACCCGGTTTATCCGCCGGCACAGCGCAAGCTCGCCGAGCATGGTATCTCATGTGAGGGAAAGAGAGCGCGCCAGATGACAAAGAAAGATTATCAGTATTATGATCTTCTGATTTGTATGGATAACTGGAATCGCAGGAATATGGCGCGGTTCGTAGGAAAAGATCCCGATGGGAAAGTTCATCTGATGATGGAGTACACCGATCGACCGGGCGAAGTGGCAGATCCGTGGTACACGGGCGACTTCGAGGAGACCTGGCAGGATTTGATAGAGGGCTGTAATGGCCTGTTGTATTTCCTTGGTTATGGCAGCAAGGAATAGGCACGGCGGATCGCAGCCGCGCAGTAAGGAAGGTGCTTCGCACCATGCGCGGCGCGGCAAGAACGCCAAGGCGTTCTTGATTTTGACAATCTGAAGAAAAGATACCCCGGCGAAAATCCGGGGTATTTTTATGTCATAGGAAACTTCATTCCCTATGACATAAAAACGCTTAGCTACACAATTACTTCACCGACGCATTGTTACGCATGCATAGGCACGCGAGGATGCAACTGGTGCGCAGGAGAAGGCGCAGGAGAACGCGCAGTAGAAGATTTTTTATTTCCTCCGCACAAAACATTAAGAAATCCGTTATACACTTTGAAGAAAGTATAGGAAGGAGGGCGCATCTTGAATCCGGAAGACCAATACGACAAGATTTTCAGATACCTGTATTTTCATCTTCATGACAAACATGCCGCGGAAGATCTGACGCAGGAAACCTTCCTCCGATTTCTGAAAAGCAGGACGTATCGGGATGAGAATCGGCAGTTGCAGTATCTGTATACGATCGCCCGCAATTTGTGCCGCCAGCACTACAGGGATCGAACAATCACATATACGCTGGAAGAGCAGGAGGACACTCCGGTGTCAGAGGGCTTTGAACAGCCGTTGCTTGAGCAGATTACTCTGCGCGAAGCAATGCAGAAGCTTTCTCCGGAAGACAGGGAACTGCTGTTTCTGCACTATGTGAATGGTGTTCCGGTAACAGTGATCAGCGGTATGTATATGATTTCGCGTTTTGCAGTGTACAGAAGATTGAAGAGCATCCTGAAAAGAATCAGAAGAGAACTGGAGGGGATGGAAAATGAATCATAAGAATATCACCGAACAGATACGAGAACTCGGTTTTGCCCCGGAGCCGGAACGCAAAAAGGAATTCTTCCGGCGAGTGGGAGATATGGGGTTACTGACACGACGACCGGTTGTGATAAGCCATAAAGAGTTCCTGGCTATCCAGTTTTTTTATATAGAAAAACGAATTTGGCTAATGTCCGGACTTCTCCTGCTGTTTATTGCATGGATCTGCTGCCGGCATACCGGGAACTATCCGTTTGCACTTACACCTCTTCTTGCGGCAGGGATTCTTTTTGAAACAGGAAGATCCAGAAGATGGAATATGACAGAACTGGAGCAGGCTGCCAGATTTTCTGCAAGAGCAGTCATGCTGGCAAGGATATTTCTGCTCAGTGCGGTTAATACTGCGGGACTGCTTATTGTCATTTTGGCGGTCCAGCCCTTTTTTTCATATACCATGGTGCAAGTGTTCCTGTATATGATGGTGCCGTATCTCACTGCATCACTGCTGGGTTCGGTATATGAAAGAAGTCACAGGGCAGATCAGGGATGGGGAAGCGTACTGATCTGTATTTTGTCATCCGTCTTTTTCGCAACAGCATCGTCGTTTTTTAATACGTTGTACGAAGAAAATCTGATCGTTCTCTGGGCAGTTGTATTTATCTTTTTGAGCTGCGGTCTGACGGTCTGCATACGGAAAAGCATAACTGAGAGGGAGGAACCGTTATGGAGCTGACAGCGGACAGACTTACCAAGCAATATAAAAACAAAATCGCCGTTGACCGGATATCCTTTACTCTTACGAACGGAGTGACGGGACTCATTGGGGCAAACGGAGCAGGAAAAACAACACTGATGCGTCTTCTTAGCGGTATCCTTATCCCTACAAGCGGAACGGTTACCTGTGACGGAATGGACGTGGATACGGAGGAATACCGGGATATCCTCGGATATCTGCCCCAGGAGTTCGGGTATTACCCGGAGTTCTCCGGAAGAGATTTTCTGCTTTACATGTCTGCCGTAAAAGGACTGGCAAATCCTGATGCAAAGCGTAAGACAGAGGAATTAATTGAACTGGTGGGGCTGAAAGATGCAGCCCGGAAAAAGGTTCGCACCTATTCCGGCGGCATGAAGCAGAGGCTTGGAATCGCACAGGCACTTCTGAATAATCCTCAGGTTCTGATCATGGATGAGCCTACCGCAGGGCTGGATCCGCAGGAGAGAATCCGTTTTCGAGAATTAATCTCAGGACTGGGGCGGGACAGGGTCGTTCTGCTCTCCACGCATATCGTTTCCGATCTGGAGCATATCGCAGACCGGCTGATGGTCATGAAGGAGGGGAGACTCATCTGGCAGGGCAGATGGGAAGCCGGAAAAGAGGACCTGGAGAAGTTCTATATTTCTGTCATCAGTGGAGATGAAAAGTCATGCTGATGACGGCTTTACAGACTGCAATTTATCGTCGGAAGAAGAGGGAAAGGAATCATGCTGAAAACGATTTATATGTTTGAACTGAAAAAACTGTTCTTTTCGAAGGTAAACCTGATTACGCTCGTGGGTGCTGTTATGATGCTTTTATTCCTTGCGATTTCCTCCGTTGCCGAAGATCAGTCGGCTTTCCGGGAGACAGCCCGGGAACTGGACGGCAGGATAATTGACGGACAGCTTTTCGATGAGATGAAATCTGCGCTGAAGTATGAGAACGGAGTGGCACTGTTACAGGTAAAAGAAGGGTATGAAAAGTATGTCCCGATTTTGAACATGATCATGCCGGTGAGCGGAGACGAGATTGATTTCGCCCGGTTTCAGGGAATGGGTTTTTATGAGCTGCGTCGACAGAGGATCAGTCAGCGCCTTGAAAAGCAGGGGCTTACGGAAGCGGAAAAAGCATATTGGGATTCCCTTGAAGAAAAAGTACAGAAGCCTTTTGTTTATCACTATCATAACGGTCCCGCGAATCTGCTGAAATCCTTTCAGGCACTCGGTTTCTTTACACTGCTGTTGTCCGCCGTCGGTCTTTCAGGGGTGTATGCAAAAGAGACAGCAGACAACATGAATCAGCTTCTGTTGTGCAGCAGGTACGGTAAGAAAAAGCTGTATTTAATTAAGTATGCCGCCGGCATGACATGGATCCTGGCGGCGGCAATACTTGTGGTTCTGGCACTGTTGATTCCTTTTGGCATTATGTATGGCATGGATGGTGCAGGCGAAATGTTGCAGCTGGTGAAACCGCTGTCCATGCTGCCGTGTACAATCGGTCAGATGCTGGCTATTTGCCTTGGAATTTATCTTCTGGCAGCGGTCCTCTTTGCAAGTATTACAATGCTGCTGTCTGTGACTATCCAGAATTCGCCGGCTGTTACCTGTAGCCTGCTGGGATATCTGCTGATTGATCTCTTTGCGGATGTTCCGAACAGATTCAGACTTCTGCAGGCGGTTTGGTCGCTTCGGCCAAATGCGATCCTGATGAACACCGGGTTTGTGAATTACCGCCTGATACGTCTGGTCGGTAAGTTTTTTATGAACTATCAGGCCGCGCCAGTGATCTATATTGCCATTGCCGCAGCTGCTTTTGTGATTGGCCTATGGCAATACAAGAGACTGCAGGTGGGAAAGTGATTTCCTGCCTCACTCAATAGACTTCAACGACTCCGCCATATTAATCTTGTCCAGCTTGATCGCCATGATCTGATTCACCGCGAAAGTGAAAGAGAATGTCAGAAGAATCGAGAACAGGAAGCTCATCGGCGTAATTTCCTTCCGGAAGTAGACAAGGTCTACCACGATCTGATCGATCACAAAACCGTGCAGGAGCACGCCGAGACCAAGCCCCGCGAACATGCCGAACGAGGTCAGAAGGATGTTCTCCCGGAATACATAGTTCGATGTCTCATTCCTGTAGAATCCGAGCACCTTGATGGTCGCGATTTCGCGGATGCGCTCTATGATATTGATATTTGTCAGGTTATAGAGGACGACAAATGCCAGAGCGGCCGCGCTCAGTATAATGACCAGAATTACATAATTCAGGCTTGACATCATATTTGCAATTCGTTCCCGGAAATCCGCAAATACGGAGACAGAGACAACACTGTCGCACTTATCGAGAGCCGCCTGTGCCTCGTAGATATCACGGCCGTCAGGTATGTTCACATAAGCGCCGTTTTGGTAGTATCTGCCGGTCGCATCTTTCATGGTCTCTTTGGATAAAAATACATAGTTGTAGACGTGGTTCTCAAACACACCGGCTACCGTAGCCTCAATCGTCTGCATATCTTCATTCCGAAGTCGAATCTTATCGCCTACGGATAGACCGTAGCGCCTTGAAATACTGATGCTGACGAGTGCCTCGCCCGGCCCGGCTTTCGGTATTTTTTCTCCGTCCATATCCTTTAAGCAGAAGTAGGAGTCGATGTCCGACCAGTCCTGCGGCACAATGACCGTGACGCCTTTTACGCGGTCTTCAAGCTGCAGATCCCAGGACGTCTGCTGATACGGGAAACAGGATGCGTCAAGTTCCTTTAAGGTCTTCGTCAGATCATCCGGGAGGTTGTCATTCTCCGTCTCCTCCATGAGCAGTTCCGCCTTCGCGACCTGGATTTCTTCATACTGTGTATCGACAAATGTAGCGATAGAATCCTTCAGACCGAATCCCGTCAGGAGGAGGGCTGTGCAGCCGCTGATTCCCACAACCATCATAAAGAATCGCTTCTTATAGCGGAAAATGTTACGGACAGATACCTTATGCATGAATTTCATGCGGCTCCAGATGGCAGGGATGTACTCCAGAAAGACCCGCTTGCCGGCTTTCGGTGCCTTCGGGCGCAGCAGGCTTGCAGCGGATTCCGACATCTCGCTGCGACAGGAGATATAGGTAGTACCGAGAGTGGAGGCAAGGGAGACAATAAAAACGATCGTCGCCAGTTTCCAGTTAGTAAGGAACCGGATCGGTATACTGTTATACATCATTTCGTAGGCGAACCAGATAACGGCCGGGAACAGTACGACGCCTATCGCGTATCCGATAATGCAGCCCAGGATTGCGGCAGTACCCGAATAGAGCATAAAAGTCATCATAATGTCCCGTCCGGAATATCCGAGCCCCTTCAGAATTCCGATCTGACCGCGTCTCTCGTCTACCATACGGGTCATGGTCGTCATACAGACAAGGACCGCGACCAGGATGAAAAAGAGCGGGAGGACCCGGGCGACCTGCTTCACGATTTCCGAGTCGCTCTCGAAACAGGCGTAGGCGATATTTGTGGACCGCTCGAGAAGATACGTGTCAGGTTCCTCGAAATCTGCCAATTCGTCTTCCGCATCCTGCAGCTTTTTTTCTGCGTCCGCTATTTCCGTATCATACGTCTTTTTGGCGTCCTCGTATTCGGCAACGCCGTCCTCGTATTCGACGAGCCCGTCTTTATATTCCTGAAGGCCTTCTTCATAATCGAGCACACCCTGATCGTAGTCTTTCTTACCACTCTCGTAATCTGCTAGGGCTTTATCATATTCTGCTTTGCCGTCTTTGTATTCCTGAACGCCCCGGTCATATTGTTCCTTTCCCGAAATATACTCTGCAAGTCCGTCATTGTATTCGGCAACGCCTGCCTCGTACTCTTCGAGAGCGTCATAATAAGCGGCGAGCCCGTCATTGTACTGAGAAACGCCGTCATTGTATTCGGCAACGCCTGCCTCATACTCTTCACTAGCCGCATCGTAGGCAGCTCTTCCGGCTTCGTACTCGGCAGCGCCCTGCTCATAGGCAGCCCTTCCGGCTTCATATTCGGCAACACCCTGCTCGTAAGCTGCTTTTCCGGCCTCGTATTCGGAAAGGCCGGCCTGATATTGAGCGAGTCCCGCTTCATAGGCGGCTTTACCCGCTTCATATTCTGCTCTGTTGGCTTCGTATTCGGCGAGACCTGCCTCATAGGCGGCGGCACCGCTCTCGTACTCAGCCCGGTAAGCGTTAAGTTCATATTGCGCAGCGTCAAGTTCGGCCTGAGCGGCAAGATAGGCTTCCTCATTTATAAAACCCACAGCATAAGCCATGGAAAGTTCTACCTGCTGACGGTCAAGCTCTTCCTGAGAGGCATTCAGCGCAGCCTCTGACTGAGTGAGCCGGATGGCGGTTTCATCGAGTTCCGCTTTTCCGGACGCAAGCTGTGCTTCTGCATCAGATAGAGCTACCTGAGTTTCATCGAGGACAGCTTTCGATTCGGATAACTGCTGCCAGGCTGCGTCAAGCTGAGATTCGCTCTCGGATAACTGTTGCTCTGCTGCGGCAAGTTGTATTTCGCTCTCGGATAGTTGTGCAGCCGCCTCATCCAGTTCAGCACCGCCGGCGATGAGCTCCGCCTCGCCGTTTACAATTTCTTCAAGAGCAGAGGAGAGCTGTTCACCCGAAGATATGAGCTGGTCGGCAGCATCATCCAGCTGTAAGCCGCCCTCATCCAGCTGAGATTTGGCGGAGTTCAGCTCTTTTTCTGCATCAGAAAGTTTGACGGCGTTGCTGTCGAGCTCCTTTTTTCCGTCTTCCAGCTCTTTTGCCGCGTCATCGAGCTTTTTCTTTCCGTCAGACAATTCCGTGGCTGCATCGTCGAGCTCTTTCTTTCCGTCTTCCAGCTCTTTTGCCGCGTCCTCAAGTTCTTTCTTTCCGTCCTCAAGTTCTTTTGCGGCGTCGCCAAGCTCCTGCGCCCCCTCGGCTTTTTTGTCCTCGAATTCCTTCCGGGCGTCCTTCAGTTCCTGATCCGCGTCGTTATAGAGCCTTGTGTACCGGTCGTCAGCCGTGGACTGAACAAGATCTTCCCACTTCGGGCGCAGCTCTTCCATCCGGTCTTTATATGCATCGGAGTAGATGACCGGATCGGAGTCGAGTTTCACGTAGATATCCGTGAAATAATCCGCGCTGAAGGAGCTCTTCGGAAGATACATAAAGCCGAGGACTGTCCCGTTTCCGAGAGATGTAGTGCCGCGCTCAAAATTGATATACAGGGAGGATTCCGCGAAGCCGACTACTTTGTAGGTCGTATAGGAAAATGCCTCCAGCGTATCGCTCTCATTCTCCTCAGAGAAATGGATCGAATCCCCTATCCCGAGTCCGCAGCGGTTTCGGGTATCCAGTATGCATTCGTTGCCGGCTTCGGGCATTCGTCCTTCTGTCAGCTGCAGACTGTTGATGTTCTGCGTGATGGAGTGCACTTTGTAGACGCCGGTGGACCCGTCATCTGTCTTGCAGAGGACATCGTATTGCCAGGAGCCTTCCGCGGAGCGGACATTTTCTTCTTCGGACAGTTTTCCTACTTCCTCTTTTTCCCAGCCTATCGTTGAGAGTGCGCGGTAATCGTACAGCTGATTATCACGGTAATACTGGTCTACTGTGTGGACCATGACCGGGGTGGTGATTCTGACGCCGGAAAAGAAGCCGGTTCCGATAGCGATGATTGCGAGCACAGCGAAAAAACGTCCGAAGGAACTCTTTATTTCCCGGAGCGTCATTTTCAGAAGAATATTCGGTTTTCTGTTCGCTCGCTTTTTATTCATTGTTTCGGACTCTATTTGATTTTATTCTTCATCGCGAAATATTCGTGATTTCATCACCACTCGATTTCCGAGATATCCACACGGTTCTCGTTCATATACATTTTCTCTATTTTTCCGCTCCTGACCGTTATGATCCGGTCAGCCATCGCCGTCAGTGCAGAGTTATGCGTTATTACGACCACCGTCATCTTATTCTGCCGGCAGGTGTCGTAGAGAAGCTTGAGTACGTATTTGCCTGTCTGATAGTCCAGAGCGCCGGTCGGTTCATCACACAGAAGCAGCTTCGGATTCTTGGCGAGCGCTCTCGCTATCGCGACTCGCTGCTGCTCACCGCCGGAGAGCTGTGCCGGGAAGTTCGTCAGCCTGTCCGACAGCCCCACCTGTCTCAGGATTTCGGCCGGGTCGAGAGGATCTTTCGAGAGCTGCGTAGCAAGCTCGACATTTTCAAGAGCGGTCAGATTCTGGACAAGGTTGTAGAACTGGAACACGAAGCCTATTTCGAACCGGCGGTATTCGGTCAGTTTCCTTTTGTCGTAGGAGGAGATTTCCTTTCCGTCGAGAAAGACGGATCCTGAAGTGAGGGAATCCATTCCGCCGAGGATATTCAGGATGGTGGTCTTTCCTGCTCCCGATGCGCCGACGATCACGCAGAATTCACCCTTCTCGATGCAGAAGTCCGCTCCGTTCAGAGCGGGGATCTCCACTTCGCCGCTTTTATATATTTTTTTGACATTTCGGAATTCGACATAGGACATGGCAATCTACCTTTATGTTCAGTGGGAGAAGGGGCTGTCGTATAAGAATCGACACAAGATATAGCAGACATTTGCAAATGCCGCCTGCCATACATTGTGACGTCACTTAATGCGACAGCCCCTCGTGATGCGACTGTGTAATCATTTCTTCCCGGATTTTTTAGCGCTTATCGTTTCTAAAAATGTATGTTTCCCGTCGACTGACTCAAATACTCTGATCTCGCAATTGTGCGGTTTCGGCCGCCATACAATCCCGTTTTTCTTATCCATCATGTAACCTGTCAGAGCGCGCATGATGCCGCCATGGCAGGAGACCAGTACATTTTCATAATCTTTTTGCTCCAGCTCTTTCAGAAAATCGGAACTGCGCTTCCTGAGGGAGGCGATTGTTTCCACTGTTTTCGGAGCCGGGAAAATTTCCGGCAGCGCCCAATAGAGCGTCATCGCGGGACCGAGCAGATAATATTTTTTCTGCTCATACTTTCCGAAGTCTGCCTCAATGATCCGGGGGTCGATGATGACCTCGGAAGGGTCGACGTCGCCGATGATGGATCCCGTCATGATGGCACGGTTCAGCGGGCTGGCATAGACTGCGTCAAAATGGACATCGCCTATTATTTCCCGAGTCTTTTTGGCCTGCATGATCCCTGTTTCGTTCAGCGGCTCGTCTGTAAGTCCCTGCATGAGGCGAGCCTTGTTAAGCCTTGTCTGTCCATGCCGTGTAATCCATATTTTCATGTTGACCTCCCGGATTTTTCCTGTTTATGCATTTTTTGCCTGATAGTTACAGCAAGACGGGTACATCGAGCGCATCAGCACTCCCATATTAAGCAGTTTCTTTATTCAATCTATAAATGACGTGTAATCAATTTGTGAAAGTCTGTTCCTTCAGCCACGCCTCTAAAGCATCCATCCCAACTCCGGTCTTAGCGGAGACCGGGAATATTGTCAGATCGGGATTCAGTGCGAGAGCGCGTTGCACGCATTTTTCCGTATCAAAAGAAAAGTAGGGGAGCGCATCCGTCTTTGTAATGACGAGCACATCGCTTTTCTCGAACATAAGCGGATACTTGAGGGGTTTGTCGTCGCCCTCGGGAACGGACAGTATCATCATATTTATGTGAGCTCCTGTGTCGTATTCTGCCGGGCAAATCAGATTGCCGACATTTTCGAGAAAGGCCAGACGAATACCGTCAAGGTTCATACCTTCAAGACCTCTGCGGGTCATTCCTGCGTCCATGTGACACATTCCGTCCGTGTGGACCTGAATCGCGACCGCACCGAGAGCCTCGATCCGTTCAGCATCCACCGCTGAGTCAATGTCGGCCTCACATACCGCAATCGGAACTTCTTCGTTCATGTCCCGGATGAGGCGGGATATAAGTGTCGTTTTTCCGGATCCCGGTGAGCTCATCAGGTTAACGAGGCAGATTCCCCTTTCTTTCAGCTCGCCGCGCAGCATTTCGGCGTCGAGATCATTAGACGCTGTGACGCTTTTGTTAAGTTCTATTATCCTCATAAGTCTATCTCCCGGATTCTTATTAGCAGCGATGACTTTCGATGCGGTCAGTCAGCCATTTTATCCACACATCGAATCCTTCTCCCGTGAGTGCGCTCACGGGGATGATTTCACAGTCGGGGTTCAGGTCAGCTACCCGTTTACGCAGAGCTTCCTGATCGAAATCAAAGATCTCCATGGTGTCCGTCTTGTTGATGAGAAGCACATCACTGACACGGAACATGAGAGGATACTTGAGCGGTTTGTCGTCTCCTTCAGGCACGCTGAGGATCATTGCGGAGCAGGACGCCCCGACATCGAACTCCGCCGGGCAGACCATGTTGCCGATGTTTTCAAGGAATATGACATCTAAATCCTGAAGACCGAGCCCTTCGAGACCCTGTAGAGTCATATCGGCATCCATATGACAAGACCCACCGTTATGAACCTGAATGACTCGTACGCCTGTCCCCGCTACCATCTCCGCGTCGACAGTTGAGTCCACGTCCGCTTCAATAACGCCGATGCGGTATCTGTCTTTTATAGCGTTGATTGTGCGCACCAGGGTGGTAGTTTTGCCGGCACCGGGCGAGGCCATAAGATTCAGAAAAAAGATGTTCTTATCCGAGAGGTCTTTGCGGACCCGGGAAGCGACTTCGTCGTTGTCGGCTATTATGCGGTTCTTGGTTTCCAGAATGTTGAATTTATTGATTTGCATTGAATTAATTTTCCTGTCAGAGTAATTGTGATAAAGGGCTTGCCCGTTTTTGCAATTCGGGTCTGCGAAAACTACTGATACTATCTATATAATAAGCGAAAAGTATGTATGATTCCAGTGCAAAAAGTCCCTAAATAATTATGAGCCGCACCCGGAGAGTGCGGCTCAGAGTCTTTCGTTCTTAGAATAAACTTCCAATGGAAAGGAAGAGCGGTGCAAATACCAGAGACACGACCGTCATCAGCTTGATCAGGATGTTGATGGAAGGTCCGGATGTGTCCTTGAACGGATCGCCGACCGTATCTCCGACGACTGCCGCGTGATGGGCCTCGGAACCCTTGCCGCCGTAGTTGCCGCTCTCGATATACTTCTTGGCGTTGTCCCACGCTCCGCCGGAGTTGGACATGAAAATCGCAAGCAGAACGCCGGTCACGAGCGCTCCGGCGAGAAGTCCGCCCAAAGCCTCCGTTCCGAGAAGGAGACCGATGATGATCGGAGCTGCAGCTGCGATGATACCGGGGACGATCATTTCGCGAAGGGCTGCGATGGTTGAAATGCCGACGCAGGTCTTATAATCCGGACGGCTCTTTCCCTGCAGAATACCCGGATCTTCGCGGAACTGGCGGCGAACTTCCTCGATCATGCTGTAAGCCGCCTTTGAAACGGACTCCATCGTTATCGCGGAGAAGAGGAAAGTAAGCATGCCGCCGATGAAGAGACCGACGATGACCTTCGGCGCCATAATATCAATTGCATCCAGAGATACAGCCTGAGCGTAGGATACGAACAGAGCGAGCGCTGTCAGAGCTGCGGAGCCGATAGCGAATCCTTTGCCGATGGCAGCCGTTGTATTTCCTACAGAGTCAAGTTTGTCCGTGATATTTCTCACGCTCTCATCCAGTCCGGACATTTCGGCGATACCGCCTGCGTTATCGGCAATCGGACCGTAAGCGTCGACTGCAATCGTGCTTCCTGTCGTGGCTAGCATACCGACCGCGGCAAGCGCGATACCGTAAAGACCTGTGATCAGGAAAGCTCCCATGATGCCGATGCAGATGCAGACGATAGGAATGACTGTAGATTTCATACCGACGGCAAGACCGGAAATAATATTGGTACCAGAACCGGTCTGAGACTGCTCAGCTATCTTCTTGACGGAAGAGTAACGGTCTGATGTGAACATCTCGGTTGCCTGACCGATGATGAATCCGACGGCAAGACCGAAGATTACGGCAAATGCCGGTTTCATGGAGCCGAGTATCATGTTGCTTCCGACCAGAGCAAAGATGATCGTAATGATATATGCCACATAGCTGCCTCTGTTGAGGGCTGCCTGCGGATTTCCGTTCTCATCGCCCTTGACGAAGAATGTGCCGATCATGGAAGCGACGATGCCGACGGCCGCGAGCAGAAGAGGATAAATGGCTCCGGCTTTGTCATGTGCAAGAATACCGAGTGTGATGGCGGAAACGACGGCGCCTACATAGGATTCAAAGAGATCCGCGCCCATTCCGGCAACGTCTCCGACGTTGTCACCGACATTATCCGCGATAACAGCGGGATTTCTCGGATCATCCTCCGGAATGTTGTTTTCTACCTTTCCGACGAGGTCAGCGCCTACGTCCGCAGCCTTCGTATAGATACCGCCGCCGACACGGGCGAAAAGAGCAACGGAGGAGGCTCCGAGACTGTAACCGAAGAGGACGTCAGCATTGCCCGTGATCAGATAAATCGCACTGACGCCAAGAAGACCGAGCCCGACCACGGAGAATCCCATGACAGCTCCGCCGTGGTAAGCGACGGTGAGAGCTTTGGCCATACCGGAAGTACGGGCAGCGTTGGCGGTGCGGACATTTGCATCCGTCGCGATGCGCATACCGAAGAAGCCGGCAAGTGTCGAGAAGATCGCACCGATCAGGAAACATACTGCGGTGATCCAGTTACCGATTCCGACACCGATGACTACAAAGAGTACCGCCGCAAATATCACAAGTACCTTGTATTCCGAAAAGAGGAATGCATTGGCGCCTTCGCGGATCGCACCCGCAATCTCTTTCATTCGATCGGTTCCTTCCTCCTCCTTTTTGACAGAAAAGGCAAGATAGACCGCAAACAAAAGAGCACAAACAGCTATGACAGGTATTACATATAACATAAGCGTCACCTCCGGCTATTTTCCATAATTGTAGAACGAAATCGGAAAACATGCAACAAAACACTGAAATTGTGCAATGATAATACACATATTGTGATGAGTTTCGGTCAGCGTTCCCGTATATCCACCAGCTGTGTACTGTCAACAGAGGCTTCTTTAAATGTTGCCATTCCGTTCACCATGGCAAGCGAGGCGTCAATTAAATGAAAAGCAAGCGGGCAGCCGCTTCCTTCGCCGAGCCGCATATCCATGAAAAGCACGGGCTTCTTTCCGAGTTCTTTCATCGCGCGGGAAAATCCCGGTTCAGCCGAGCAGTGTGACGGAATCATAAAGTCCGCGGAGGCGGGACACAGACGGCTTGCTGCAAGGGCTGCAACAGCTGAGATGAAACCGTCGATCACGACAGGTATTCGGCAGCATGCTGCTCCGAGGTATACGCCGACGAGACCTGCAATGTCGAAACCGCCGACTTTTGAGACAACGTCGATCGGATCATCGGCGTTCGGCTCGTTTACCGCAATTGCACGGGCAGCGACATTCTTTTTGTTTTCAAATGCTTCATCCGTCAGTCCGGCACCCTTTCCGACAGCCTCGTTGGCTGTCAGTCCTGTCAAGCTCATCAGAACACATGCGCTGGAAGTCGTGTTGCCCATTCCGAGCTCGCCGGTTCCGATTAGCTCGCAGCCTTCCTCCTTCAATTGCAGAACAATGTCGATACCTGTCTCGATGGCCCTGATGCACATCTCTCTTGTCATGGCAGGGCCTTTGGTGAAGTTAGCGGTGCCGTTTGCGATCTTGCGATCGAGAAGACCGGGAAGTTTTTCATCGGTATTGATTCCGACATCCACGAGGATGTAGTCCGATCCTGCTTCCTTTGCCAGGACCGTCATACCGCTTTTTCCTTTCGCCATGACGTGTGCCATGAGGACGGTGACATCCTGAGGTGCGGAAGCGACACGTTCCTCATATACGCCGTTATCGGAACACATGACAATGATCGTGCGTTTTTTGAGACTGCCCGTGCGTGCATTTCCCGTGATGCCCGCAATGTCGATGGCGAGCGTCTCGAGTCTGCCGAGGCTTCCCATCGGTTTGATGAGTGAGTCTATGTAGGATGCCGCTTCCTGTCTCGCATGACTGTCGGCGGGTTGAATACTCCTGATGATTTGTTCGTATCTGTTCATGGTTGTTACCTCCTCGGACAGTATACCACACAAAGTTGTGCATAAGCATGCACGCACATGATATAATGATGTGTACAAGATTGTCGGAGTGCGAAGCACAGAACAATCCGTAATCGACGTATGGAGTTTTATTCTTTAGCGCGCAATATCTGTGACATGAGTCTATGATACGCGAAAGGTGACACGCGTGTTCATCGCGCAACACTCGTGACATGAGTCTATGATACGCGCGCAAAGTGAAATTTGGCTTCATCGTGAGAACAATCTCGCAATGAAGAATAAAAGCGGAAAACAGCAAAACAAAAAAGAGGGAAAAATGTATCGATTACTTGCACTTGACATGGATGGCACCCTTTTGAACAGCCGAAAAGAGATTTCTCGAGCTACAATGGAAGCCCTGAACAAACTGGTCGGGAGAGGTATTGCGGTTTCCTTGTGTACAGGCAGAGGAGTCGCAGAATTGAAGGATTATGAGAAGGAATTCGAAGAAATCCCGTACGGAATACTGAACAGCGGGGGATGTGTGTATGACTTCAGGGCGAAGAAACCTCTGTACAGGAAACTGCTGGATGATGATGTCGTTCTGGAGTGCCTTAAGGCGGCCGCGAAAGTCAACGCAATGCCTTATCTTCTCACGACCGATGCTTCTGTGGCGCAGACAGAAGATATGCGCGATGTGTCTGTATTCCACATGGGCATCTATCAGTCCATGTACGACAGGGTTGCCACAGTGGTTCCCGATGCGGAAGAATATCTGCGGACACATCCGGGCGACAGTTTAAAGCTTTGCATCTACCATCGCAGCGAGGAGACCCGCGAAATCACGCGGGCGGCGATTTCACACCTCGGCATGCAGCTCGCGGATGCAGAGACCACATCGCTCGAGGTATCTCCGACCGGGATCACAAAGGCAAGAGGACTGGAGATCTTATGTGAATATCTGAATATTCCCATCGAGGAGACCGTTGCCGTCGGTGACGCGGATAATGATTTGGACGTACTCAAGGCTGCCGGTCTTGCAGTCGCGATGGGCAATGCAAATGCACATGTGAAGGAAGTGTGCGATGTTGTCGTGTCTGACAACGATCATGACGGAATTGTCGAAGTAATTGACAGGTTCTTTTAATTTCCGATTTTCCCGGCGTCACTCCCTGTTTTTCAGGACTTCCTGTATGCTCACCGCATCGATCTTCCGGTTTAGGAAGAAACTCACAAGAAGATAGATTGCTATGATCGCAAAATAAATTCCCACGTAGATAAGCGGCGACATACTGAGATCCATCGCGCAGGTGACGTTGGAGATGAAGTATGGATACAGCGAATTTATGATCATTTTGGACAGCGGAAGTATGATCAGGGTTCCGAACGCAACAATGTAGAAATTGCCGTTTAAGTAGAGCTTGCGGATTTCCGAGCGCTTATAGCCGAATATTTTCATAAGCGAGATATCGTAGGATGAATTGTCCACCATCACACCCAGCATGAGATACATGACGATGATGAAGATGATGGCCGATACGCCGATCATGATGTAAATCATGGAGTACATCAGCTTGACAAATACGCCCGCCGCCGCAATGACTTTCTCTTTATCAAGCGTCGCATACAGCCTTCCTGACGGGATATCGAGGGCCTTGTCCGCAAATACAACATTGTAATAATCCTCGTCGAACCCGAACATATCGCGCATGGTCTCAAGATCCATGAAGACGAAGAAACCCGGAGAATACTGGGTGATACCGCTGACACGGAACGCGTAGAGCTGATCATTTTCGCGATCTTCCAGAACAATCTCCTCTCCGACGGTAAAGCCGAATTTCTGTGCCATCGCAGAGCTTATCATGACATCTTCCCGGTTTTTTCGAAGATCAAGGTCGAAATATGGAGTATCTTCCTCAATACCGAGAAGTGTCACATTGAATTCATAGCCGAATGATGCGCGGCTCAATGTGACCGCGCAGGCAGGTTCTCCGTCTTTCGGTACGGTCTGCTCGGGATATTTGTAAGTATACATATAGGCAAATCTTGTGTCCGTTACATTGTCTGCCTTAACATGGCCGCACATGACCCAGCAATTGACGCCGATGAACACGAGCATGAGAGAAACCGTAAGGCCGGCCAGAACGGTGAGTGCGCCGCGGAGTTCGCGAAGCATCTGTCTGATTTGAAAACGCGTTATAAACCCGAATCTGTCAAGCCTGATTGCGTGGATACGTCCGCGCTTTTTTTCGTGTCTCAGGAGTGAAAGAACCGGTCGGGACAGCTTTTTCCGTATAACCAGATAATTGACAATGAGCGAGATGACCGGAGGCACCGCGAGACCATAGATGATTATGTATGGGAAAATGCGCACCGAGATCTCCGGTATCGAGAAATACAGGTAAGAATCCGACATCTGAAAATTGCATCCTGCCGGACTGTAACCAAGAGCCGTTCCGATCAGTCCGCCGAGAAAAGTGATAACAATGGGCATAATGGTGTAATGACGAATCAGCTCACTTTTCTTTACACCCAGGGCATACAGTGCGCCGATCACTTCGCTCTCATCGTCGATCTCATGGATGACGAAGACAGCGATACAATATGCGAAGAGGGCGAGAACAATTATACCGGCAAAGAGGCAGGAACTCTTGTTGATCTGCACATCGTCGCCGGCTGTTCCGATTCTCATATTATCCTCGGCAGCAATCAGCTGCTGCAGATTATGAATGTTCGGATCGAGCATGTCACGCAGCTCCGTGACGTCGTTATCATTTGAAAAGAGCGGGGAGGAGAGGAAATCGCGAACGGATTCGGCGGCGCCCATTTGCTCGCTGATATATTCTCTGAACCAGGGGTCTTCAACGTCTTTGTAGTCAAATTCAAAGCTTTCGATCAGGTCTTTTAACTCATTATGTGTGAGAGCCCCGTTCAGATGGTAAGCATATACGAAATTCTCGGATTCGAGCGCGTGCCCTTCCGACAGCATGCGTTCGTATTGTTCCGGTATGACAAATGCCAGACCGAACGATTCAGAATCTACGATACTGTCGCTCATCTTGGCAAGCGGGGATTCATAGTCCGGCACAGTCCCGATTCCTGTGATGATACAGGACTCACCGTCCAGATCTATCGCATCTCCTATGCGGAGTCCCTTTACTTCACAGAATCGTTTTTCAAGAACAGCTTCGCCCGGACTTTCTGCGAGCCGCCCTTCGTCGCATTCAATCAGGTCTATCATTTTGCGGTTCCTGAAAATACGTATGGTACTCCCGTCTCCGGATCTCACATCATAGTAGAAAGCTCTCTCGAGAGAAATGCCCTTGTCGCGTATCACTTGCTCTTCCTTAGCGTTAAGGGCAGTGAACGTTGTGAACTGGCCGTCCTCCATGCGGTTGGAAAGCTGGTGTTCTTTGGTTCCCTGAATGATATTTTCCGCAGCTGCAAGAAGGCTTACGAGCATGTAGCATCCTAAGATAATCAGCAGGCATAGAGCAGCGTATCTGAGAAAATGATCTTTCAGGTCCCGTATAATTCGTTTTCGCAGTATTTTATCCATTGATAGTTCCTCTTTATGCTGTCTTCATTCGGGTCTGTATCTGCACAAAAGAAGGATTGAAAAGCCGCGTGTTAAGGAAGGTGTTTCGCACCATGCGCGGCGAGGCAGGAACGCCGAGGCGTTCTTGATTCACAGTGCCAAGTCGCGGTCACAAGTCCATGAGGTCTGCTGCCGGCACCAATACGTCGTTGACATATTCCCCGGATATCATGCCGTCACGGATTTCAATTACCTGATGCACCATCCGGCGGATCGCATTATTGTGTGTGACGATCAGCATGGTCGTACCGTAGGTTTTGTTGACCTCCTCGAGAAGCATCAGGATGCTTCGGGATGTCGTGGAATCGAGGGCGCCGGTCGGTTCATCGCACAGGAGAAGCTTGGGATTCTTGATGAGCGCACGCGCAATGGCGCATCGCTGTTGCTGGCCGCCTGAGAGCTGGGACGGAAATTTGTTCTGATAATCCGTAAGACCGAGCACATCTAATAGTTCACTCAGATCAAGCGGGTGCTTTGTCAGATACTGACAGACTTCGATATTCTCTCTTACCGTGAGATTCGGCACGAGGTTATAGAACTGGAAGATGAAGCCGAGCTTGTCGCGTCGATATTCGGCGAGCTTATCAGGGGAGAGACCGACAATTTCATCACCCTCAATCTTAATAGAACCGGCATCGGGAAGATCGAGACCTCCTATGCAGTTGAGAAAGGTTGATTTGCCGGATCCGCTCGGACCCTGAATGACGCACATATTGCCCCGGTCCACGTGTGTGGAGATGCCTTTCAGTATCATGATGCGGCTTTCGCCGCTCTCATAACTCTTTTTCAAGTCCCTGATTTCGAGGTACATAGTGACTCCTTTATTTTTCATCTCGCTATACTCGCGACTTTAGACGTGAGATATGCATGAAAAGTGATATTCTCCTTCATCGTGAATATTGTCTCGCGATGAAGAATAAAAGCCTCCGCAACACAAGGCTAAGGCACAATTCTCTTGATTAGTTATAGATAACCAATGTGAAAAAGGTAAGGGCATCTATTATGAATACAAATGCCCTGATTTTCTCGTATATTCTTCTTCCTAATGATGCTGAAAGAGTTCCGGTCCCGCAAAAGCTCCTGTGTGCCTTTGGTTTAATACGCCTAACTATCTAAGTACAGATTATAGTCTTCGGAGTGTCAAAAAGCAAGACAAATGAGAGGAGAGGATTGCATGATCGGATGATTTCGTGATAGCAAAATTTGGTAACAAATTCAATGCATTTGTCCCTTTTTTCATTTCATTGCATTGAGATAACTCCTGAAAAGTGATATATTACGAAGGTAGTTCCCAACGAGAGACAGGAGAGGATACTAACTATGTTTGAAATATTCGTTGATTCGGGAGCCAATATACCCGCCGAACATGTCGCAAAATACGGAATCCATGTGATATGTTTTATGAATATCATTGACGGAAGAACTATCCCCGGATTTGAGGCAGGGCTTTCGCCGGAAGAAGAGAGGAGTAAAGGCAGGGATTACTACAATGCCATTCGAGCAGGCGCAATCGTAAAAACTTCGCTGATTAACAGTGAGGAGTTTCGCGAGAATTTTGAGCCTGTGCTGAAGGAAGGCAAGGATTTAATTTACTTCTGCCTTAGCAGCAATATAAGCGGAACATGCAACGCAGCCAGATTGGCTATGGAGGAACTTCGTGAAGCCTACCCCGACCGCGAGATTGAGCTGGTCGATTCCCTGAACGCTTCGCTGGCTCAGGGAATACTGGCGATTTACGCCTATGAGCTGCGTGAGAAGGGATATCCGCTCCGTGAGATAGCTGAAGTGCTTCGTGAGACTGCTCACAGTATGAACGGGACCTTCACGGTCGACGACCTGAAGTATCTGGCACGCACAGGCCGGCTGCATAACGCAACGGCTGCCGTCGGAAATCTGCTCAAGATCAAACCGATCCTCAGAGGGAACCGCGATGGATTTATTGTTCAGCATTGCCTCACCAGGGGACGAAAGAAGTCACTCAATACGCTGATCGATATGGTGTCCGAGAACATAGTCGAGCCTGAGAAACAGATTATCGGGATTGCCTATGCGGATGCCTATCAGGATTCGCTCTATGTAATGGAGAGGATTCAGGAACGTGTCAAGGTGCGGGAGTTCATCAACACATCCTATGACTTCTGTACAGGGTCACATGTCGGGCCGGACACGATTGCCCTGTTCTTTATCGGATATGACCGGGAGCTGCAGGGAAAGCTTGTGGATACCGAATGGAGAGAGAAGAGAATATTTGATATGATTTAATGAAGATTCAAGAACGCCTCGGCGTTCTTGCCGCGACGTGCGCGGCGCGTAAGCGCCTTCCACTGCGCACGTCTGCGATTCGCGGGGAGCTGTCGTGTGACAGCTCCCGTTAAGTTTTTTATGTCATAGGAAACTTCTCAGCTGATTATTTACTGATATTCAGCAACTGAGATCCACTTCTCGAGCAGCGCCTTCTCCTCTTCGGATTTAGCCTTGTGGAGCTGGCCTGCCGCGACGATCGGCATCCACTTCTGGACATACTGGATTGCCGTATTGGACTTTCTGCTGTAGAGCTTCAGATACTTATCTGCAAGATCCTGATCCTCGAGTGTGAACTGCAGGTAGGTGAGCGCAGCATCCGCGCCGGCATTGCCGGAGGTAGCGTGTGCCCAGTCGATGACTTTGTAGCCACCGTCCGGCGTCAGGATGATGTTGGACGGAACAAAGTCTCCGTGGCAGAGCTTGGTGTGGCGCTTCATGCCGGCCAGGCGCTGAAGGAGCTCCCACTTGATGCTCGGGTCGATGTCGAGGGCATTGATCTCCTCTGTGCGCTTCGGGAACGTGTTGCGAAGGCCGATCGCCCGGAAGCTGTTGACTTCGAGCTGGATGTCTACGAACTTCTCAAGGTTGGCCTCAAGGTTCTCCGGCTCGTTCTGCATTTTCTCAGCCAGTGTCTGGCCTTCGATATACTCGAGACCGAGTCCCCAGCAGCCGTCGAATTCTTTTACATATAATACTTTCGCAGCCGGAACACCGAAGGACTCGATGTAGGATGTGATCAGGGCTTCGTTGAAGACGCCTGTCTTAGGATGTTCGGGAGCGGATACCTTAATGACTTCGTTCCCTACTTTATAGACGGTCTTATTGGCACGTCTGACAATGATATCTTTCTCGTTAAATTCCATACCAGATCTCCTCTCAGAAAGCAGGCCGTGCTTTCTTTTGCGTGGCATAAGGTGCATGGGGCACCCTATGCAGTCTTATGTTCATGGTTCAAGTCCGTTTCCGTCAGGCATTTCTAAGGAACTGTCACAGGGCAAACCTGCCGTCTGCCGCTGACTGTAAGCCTTCGGCGGGATGCGCACGGATTCTGTACAGTTCCCGAACCGGTGATCAGAAATCTACTTTCTTGTCATCCTCGCCGTAGTATGCGAGTGTGTAGATCTTCTTGAGCTCGGAAATGAGCGGATATCTCGGGTTGGCGCCTGTGCACTGGTCGTTGAACGCCTGCTCGGTCATCTCATCCAGTGTATCGAAGAAATACTTCTCGTCAACGCCGTACTCGCGGATGGAATCCTTGATGCCGATTGCGTGCTTCAGGTCGCGGAGTTTCTCGATGAAGAGATCCAGAGTTTCGTTGTCATCCTTGCCCTTGATTCCGTTGTATTCCGCAATCTCGCAGTAGCGGCGCAGCGTGTGCGGATACTCATACTGCGGGAATGTGCCCATTCTTGTCGGGACTTCCTTCGCGTTGTAGCGGATGACGTAGGTGAGCAGGAGAGCATTTGCCACGCCGTGTGCAATGTGGTGGAACGCGCCGAGCTTGTGGGCCAGGGAGTGGTTGATTCCCAGGAAGGCATTTGCAAATGCCATACCTGCGAGGCAGGATGCATTGGCCATATGGTCGCGGGCCGTGACGTTCGTGCCGTCAGCGTAAGCGGTCGGCAGATAGTCAAATACGAGTTTGGTCGCCTTGAGTGATGTGCCCTCTGTGAAGTCGGATGCCAGCATGGAGACATAGGACTCGATTGCGTGCGTCATGACGTCGATACCGGAAGCGGATGTCAGGCCCTTGGGCTGTGTCATCATGTTGTCCGTGTCGACGATCGCCATATCCGGAAGGAGCTCATAGTCTGCCAGCGGATACTTGATGCCCGCGTCGCTGTCCGTGATGATAGCGAACGGTGTGACCTCGGAGCCTGTACCGGAGGAGGTCGGGATCGCTACGAAGTAAGCCTTCTTGCCCATCTGCGGATACATGTAGATACGTTTCCTGATGTCCATGAAGTCCATGGCCATGTCGGAGAAGTCGGCATCCGGGTTCTCATAGAGCACCCACATGATCTTGGCTGCGTCCATTGCGGAGCCGCCGCCGAACGCGATGATGACATCCGGCTCAAACGCCCGCATCTGGGCTGTGCCTTCCAGGGCGTTCTTAAGTGTCGGGTCAGGCTGTACATTGGAGAAGCAGGTGTGTACGATGCCCATGGCGTCGAGCTTCTCCTCGATCGGTTTCGTGTTGCCGTTCTTGTAAAGGAATGTGTCCGTTACGATGAACGCGCGTTTCTTGTGCATGATCGTTCCGAGCTCGTCGAGAGCGACAGGCATGCAGCCTTTCTTGAAATAGACCTTTTCCGGTGTGCGGAACCAAAGCATATTCTCTCTCCTCTCTGCGACAGTCTTGATGTTGATGAGGTCCAGCGCGCCTACGTTGTGGGAAATGGAGTTTCCACCGTAGGAGCCGCAGCCCAGGGTCAGAGACGGAAGAAGCGCGAAGTTATAAATGTCGCCGATGCCGCCCTGCGCGGATGGTGTGTTGACCAGGATACGGCATGCTTTCATGCGGTCTGCATGGGCTGCCATTTTCTCTTTCTCAGCCGTGTCGATATAGAGGGAAGCCGTGTGGCCGAAGCCGCCGTCGCGGACGAGCTGGTCTGCCTTGTCGAGGGCTTCCTCGAAGCTGTCAGCCCTGTACATGGCAAGGACCGGGGAAAGTTTCTCGTGTGCGAACTCTTCGGAAATATCGACGGATGTAACTTCACCGATGAGGACCTTGGTTGTCTCCGGGACTTCGACGCCTGCCATGGCGGCGATCTTGTAAGCGCTCTGGCCGACGATCTTGGCGTTCAGGGCACCATTGATGAGGATGGTCTTGCGGACCTTCTCGATTTCGTCGCCCTTCAGGAAGTAGCATCCGCGGTATTCAAATTCATCCCTGACCTCGTCGTAAATATCGGAGAGGACTGTGACGGACTGCTCGGATGCGCAGATCATGCCGTTGTCGAACGTCTTGGAATGAATGATGGAGTTGACTGCCAGCTTGATATCAGCTGAGCTGTCGATGATGACCGGCGTATTGCCCGCGCCGACGCCGAGGGCCGGTTTGCCGGATGAGTAGGCTGCGCGCACCATGCCCGGGCCGCCCGTGGCGAGGATGCAGTCGGAATCCTTCATGACGGTCTGTGTGAGGGCGAGGGACGGAACGTCGATCCAGCTGATGATACCTTCCGGTGCGCCAGCTGCGACAGCCGCGTCAAGGACGATCTTTGCTGCGGCGATCGTGCTGTTCTTTGCACGCGGATGCGGGGAGATGATGATGGCGTTGCGGGTCTTTAAGCAGATAAGGGTCTTGAAGATTGCTGTTGATGTCGGGTTAGTGGTAGGGATGACAGCCGTGATGAGGCCGATCGGCTCGGCGACCTTCTTGATGCCGTAGACCGGGTCTTCCTCGATCACGCCGCATGTCTTTGTGTTGCGGAAAGCATTGTAGATGTACTCAGCTGCATAGTGGTTCTTGATGACCTTGTCCTCGACGAGGCCCATGCCGGTCTCCTCTGCAGCCATCTTGGCAAGCGGGATTCTTGCCTTGTCAGCTGCTGTAGCGGCAGCCTTGAAGATCTTGTCGACCTGCTCCTGCGAATAGGTCGCGAAGACCGCCTGTGCCTTACGCATCTCGGCCATGCGTGCTTCGAGCGCTTCAACAGAATCGATGATACCTGTTGCCTGAACTTTTTCTTCCATTTGGAAACCTCCCTGGATATGTATAAGGGTTGCCGGGTAACACTAACTCGATAGCGTTATATCGATATCGATTTATTGATATCATTATATCGATATATAGATATCGAATCAATATGGGATATTGACGATTTTTGCATGTTGTGATGTACTGTTATTGTGCAAAACGCAAGATGTCCATACTCGTATTGTAAATGGTATGCTGACTTTAATCAAGAAGTTGTGCGAATGATTAGAAAAACTTTAGAAGTTAACTATACAAATGTTTTAAAAGCTAAACTATAGAAGATAGTTTTTTGATATTGTTTCATGAGACTTATACAATAATGAGGAAGGTATTTTTCTTATTGCACTGCTTATGATATATCGATGCAATGGTAAAGTGAACCAAAACGCAGAACGGAGATAAAACTATGCATGAGCTTGGAATTGTGACATATGTGGCCAGACAGGTTGATGAAGTCGCCAGGGAAAATGAAATCGATGAGATAGCAGAGGTTGTCATCGAAATAGGAGAGGTATCCGGCATCGTTGCGGAGTTTCTGATTGACGCATGGGATTATTTTCGCAAAAACTATCCGGTTCTGGCAGGCTCTAAGCTGCGTTGCGAGACTATTAAGGCAATTACCCATTGCGACGGATGCGGCAGGAACTATCCGACTGTTCAGTATGGGAAGACGTGTCCGCACTGCGGCAGCGGGGAGACGTGGCTGCTGGTCGGCCGCGAGTGTAATATAAAGGAGATTCTCGTCCCGGATGATAAGTAATGCTGAAAAACCGAGGCTCATGATGCGAGCGGATTTTATTTATGGTATGATAGGAAGCAAGATTTCAATGAAGGAGGTATTTCTCATGATAAGGAAACCTGAAGAATTTACAATCGATTACAAGGAGCATATGCGCGACGGCGACGGGACCGTTCAACTGACCCACTTCATTAAGGGACCGGAAGAACTGAACGGTAAAGGACGACTTTTTTCCAAAATCACTCTTAATCCGGGATGCAGCATCGGCTACCATCTGCATGATAAGGATGCGGAACTGTTTTATATTCTGAAGGGCACTGCGGAGTACAATGATAATGGCGAGATGAGAATTGTTCATGCCGGAGATGTTACGATCTGTCCGACAGGCACATGCCATGGCATAGCCAACAAGACAGATGAGGTCGTAGAACTGGTAGCAGTAATTGTTTATGCGTAAAGACCGGGTGGGGAGCAAGACATGAAATAAGCTACCTGATCCGTAGTCGGAGTACTTTCGATAGTGCTGATAAACCACATAAATTTCATGTGGTAAGTCATCATGAGATAGTAAGATGGGCTGTCACATCAGGCAGTGATGACAATATAGCAGACATGTGTACATAATGTATGCTGCATTGAGACGTCACGCCTGAATGCGGCAGCCCTTTAGCTTGATATAAAAGTTTGAAAGCAGACTTTCAAACTTTGATCGGCGGGTCAGATGTCCATGCAAGCATGGTCGCCTGACCCTGGAGAAGCAAATTACAGAATGTTTATCAGTCGATCCGTTCCGCTCCCCAGAAAAAGAGGGCGACCGTACCGGGACCGGTGTGGCTTCCTATTGTTGTACCTATGTTGAAGATTTCTACTTTGCCGTTCATTTTCGGGAATTCTTTTTCTATTTCGTCGGCGACTGCTCTTGCGTCTTGATAGCAATCGGACTGAGATAGGAAGCATTTTCCTGAATAATCCGTGCCATCCTCAGCGAGTTCCTTCATCTTTTTTACGATCGCGTGTATGACCTTCTTTTTCCCGCGATGTTTTTCCCGCGCAATCAGCTTGCCGCAGTAATCGACATTGAGAAGCGGACAAATGTTAAGAAACTGTCCAATCATTCCGGCGGCTTTTGAAACGCGGCCGCCGCGGATCAGATACGTGAGGTCGGTAGTGAAGAACCAGTGATTACACTTAAGTTTATTGGCCTCAGCCCACTCGCGGAGCTCATCGATTCCCATTCCGGAATCTCTGAGGTCGGCAAGCTTATCCATTAGCAGACCGAATCCCGCTGATGCAGCCAGCGAATCTACGATATAAATCTTTCTCTCCGGATACTGCTCACGCAGGTCTTGTGCAGCCAGCACTGCAGAGTTAAAAGTTCCGGAGATACCTGAACTCAGGGCAATGTGCAGAATATCCAAACCTTCTTTCAAAAAACCTTCAAAGTAGTCTTCGTATTCCCCGACGCCGACCTGGGATGTTTTGGTCATAGCGCCGTCACGCATCATCTGATAAAAATCTTTGAACGGAACGGATTGCCCAAGATCGTCGGGCATACTTTTTCCGTCTACTTCAAAATGAAAACAGACATATTTAATGTCTCGCGCTGCGAAATGTTCAGCCGACAGGTCTGCAGTCGAGCAGCAGCTCAGGATAAAGTTTGACATGTGTATTTCCTCCGGTGAAAGACGGGTTCCTAAGGAACCGTTTGCAAAATTATGTTGTTTTATGAAATGTAGCTGCATTTTCGGCATAGAGTGAGGAACTTGCGTTGGCAGATCCTCGCTTTTCTGTGCATATTAGTTGCAGTCTTACTTAAGATACTCTCTGAGCGATACCAACTGTTCCCTTGCATCATTATATCCGAGATAGTAGAGCTCTCCGAGCTTTTCCATATTACTCTCGACTCTGGATACTGTCGGTCGCACGGAGGGAGCAATCATAAAAATGCGCCCGGCGTTATGCAGAGCATCGAGCCTGTCTGCCGTTTCGTTATAGTTTTCGTTTCCCGCAGCGAGTATTTCTGCAAATGCCGGCGTCTTATGATAGAACCTTCTTGACATTTTTGCATAGTTATCCTTGCTCAGGTCATATCTGTAAGCCGTATCGCGGGTGCGTACCACTACAATTTTTTCAAACCCGTGCTCCAGAGCCCAGTCGATTGCAATCTTACAGCTGCAGCCGCCATCCAGGAAGTGTTCGCCTTCGACCTCCACCGGTCTCGATAAGAATGGCATCGATGCAGAAGCGCGGATGGCTTGAAGGATATCATCACACTCATCCCGATCGAAATAACGCGTTTCGCCGGACGGGTACCTGGTCGTTACCGCTACGTACTTTCTTCTCGGATCGAAAAAACGCTCGCGATTCAGCGGATCGATCTTTTCATATTCATTATATGCGAAATCAAAACCGATCAGTCCCTGGTTTTTCCGGAAAGCTTTCATGCCCACATACCGGCTGTCGTGGCGATATGTGAGATTGAGGCGGGCAGAGCGGCCAATTTGACCGGAAACATAATTCATTCCGTTCAATGCACCTGCGGACGTCCCTATTACTGTCTGGAAGTTTATACATTCCTCCATCAGAACATCGAGCACGCCTTCGCCGTAGAGCCCACGAAATGCCCCGCCCTCGAGGACGATGCAGCCCTCGGTCAGCTTATCGGAAGCCTGACCGTGAGGCAGGAATTCTATTCCTCTGAATATGTTTTTTGTCTGTGCCTGCAGATTTTGAACTTCCTTCTTTTCCGGCGCATTCCATGTATAGTCACGCGTGAGTTCTTCGGAAGAGATTTCGCGGAGGACCCTGCAAGGATTACCGACGGCGATTACGTTATCCGGAATGTCCTTGTTCACGATGCTGCCGGCTCCGATGACAACGTTACTCCCGATTGTGACGCCGGGCATGACCTGGACGCCGGCGCCGAACCAGACATTATCACCGACTTTGATCGGCCATGCGTATTCAAGCCCGGCATTGCGTCTCGGGAAATCAATCGGATGACCTGCGGTGTAGAAGCCGCAGTTGGGTGCAATAAATACGTTATCCCCGAATGTTACCCGTGCTCCGTCCAGTATTGTGACATTAAAGTTGGAGAAGAAATTGTCGCCGATTTCAATGTTATATCCATAGTCACAGTAGAAAGGAGAGCGGATGGTGAGGTTCTCACCGGCCTTGCCGAGTATCCTTCTGATACACGCGTCCCGTCCCGGGTCGCCGGGTGCCATGGAATTGTACTCAAAACAGGCGTCCTGTGTCCTGATGAGTTCTTTCAGCAGAGCCTCATCGTAATTTGCATCATAGATGAGCCCTGCGTCCCTTTTCTCTTTTTCTGTCATGAAATGATCTCCATAAACTGATTAAAGCCGCGTATTTGGAAAGGTGTTTTGCACTTTTCGCGACTCGGCAGAACGCTGTGCGTCCTGATATGTGCATACAAAAGGCATTTTATCATATTTTATCATTCGTCCACAGATACATTTTGCGAGGGTTGTATTTTTGTGTCAGAGATTAAAACATCCGTTACACAATGCTCCATCGGAGCATTGTTACGCATGCCCAGGCACGGCGGATCGAAGCCGTGCATTAAGGAAAGTGTTTCGCAGCATGCGCGGCGAGGCAAAAACGCTGAGGCGCTCCTGATACATGAGCCTCACAAGAGAACAGGCAATTATGAAATTAGCGTGAAAATAATCTCTGTGGGAGGAAAAAATGTTATACTCATTTTAGTTACAAATTGACACGTGGAATGGAAGAGTGATATTAAATGTTCTGCTTGCAGTTCATGTGCAGTCTTATCATTTCAGTGTCAGGTGAACTGAGAAAGCTTAGGAGGTGACAGCATGAAATATGATATAAAAGGCGGAAATCTTCCGGTCGTACTTATCACGCTTGAGCCCGGTGAGACAATTGAGTGTGAAGCCGGAGCCATGTCCTGGATGGATGAAGGAATCGATATGCAGACAGAGGGAGGCGGTATCGGTAAAATGTTCGGACGGCTGCTGACCAATGAGAGTGCATTTGTAAATCACTATACAGCCAGAGTGAAAGGTGAGATAGCCTTCGCAGGCAAATTCCCCGGATCGATTCGTGCTATACGCGTAACGCCATCCGAACCGCTGTATATTCAGAAAGGCGCATATCTGTGCAGTATGGGCAAGATCAATTCTGAGGTTTACGTTCAGAAAAAGTTCGGGGGAGGACTGTTCGGCGGTGAAGGATTTCTTATGAGGAAGTATTTCGGTGACGGAATCGTATTCCTCGAAGTAGACGGCTCAGCGATCGACTATGTACTGGAACCCGGACAGAAAAAGATTGTCGATACAGGCCACGTCGTTGCCCTGCAGGGAAATATGAGTCTTGATATCGTCCAGATCAAAGGCGTAAAGAACGTGCTCCTCGGAGGTGAAGGACTTTTCAATACCGTAATAACGGGTCCCGGCAAGCTGACATTGCAGACGATGCCGGTATCTCAGACCGCAATGATGCTTTATAATCTGATGCCCCATTCATCGTCATCATGACAGATTGACGGGAGAGATGTAAACAGGCTGCCGCATGAAGTGAAGCATTCCCTGATAAGGAGACATCTTAAGCAGAGTCTCCCCTGTGCAGAGAACGCATCATTTTATGCGGCAGCCTGCATTTATTCTGTAGATTTATGCGCGAATTTCGCCCACTCCTGACGCAGATATCGGAACGTAGATACTCGTTTTGCTGCATAAAGCTTAGACGGAGCATTGTTTCACTTGCGAGACTTGAACATAATGCTTAGTCGCGGTTGTTCCGCAGTATGTTTACAAAAATCTCGTATTCCCTCTTCATAGCATCATAATCGTCGTCGAGCCGAGGCGCCGGTTCATGCCGAAGATCCTCGACTATCTCACAGATCGCAAGAAGCAGGGGAGTCAGCCCAAGCATGCCCGCATCTCCTTTGAGACCGTGGGCAGTACGAAACGCTTCTTTATAGTTCATTTGCTCAAGCTCGCGATCGAGCCGCTCGAATCCCGGGTCGACAGCGAATTCCTTCACCCACCGCAGATAAAAATCGGTATCCCCGAAACAACGGTTCATGGCTCCGGTCACATCGCATCCCCATTTGTCAAGCTCGCTTAATATCATATCCATCGGGTCACTCCTTAGCTGCTGATTTTCATATTTCGATTAACGGGTCACTTCTGTGGCGCTGATTTTCATGTTCTGTTCATTGGGTCGCCTCTTTGCTTCTGATTTTCATGTTTCATTCATCAGGGTGGAACAACTTCTCAATCAATCGATCCTCCCGAACTCTCGTGAGCTCGATATAGAGTGCATCGAACAGTCTGTCCGGGTCGATCGGTTTGCAGAGATATGCGTTCATTCCGGCGTCAAGACAGCGGCTCTCGGTCTCTGCCTGAACGTCGGCCGTAAGAGCTATGATCGGGATCGTCTTGGCGTCGATAGATCCTGTATTGCGGATTTCCCTGGCAGCTTCAAGGCCGTTTTTCACAGGCATCATGATATCCATCAGGATTGCCTGATAGTGATAGGGACCCTGCTTGCGGAAAAGCTCAACGGCTTCCTGACCGTCCCGGGCAAGCTCGACATGGATTCCCTTGCGGTCAAGCATTTTGATGATGACCTCGGCGTTGATGCGGGTGTCTTCTGCGAGCAGGACGCATTTGCCTGAGAGAGTCTTGTCCGAGTACGGAAGGTAGCGGCGCTGGTTGAGAGCAATCTGTTCATTTGTCGCAAGCGGATATGTCAGCACGACTCTGAATTCTGTTCCCTGCCCCAGCATGCTGCGGCAGGAGATCGTTCCGCCGAGGAGTTCCGTCAGACTCTTACAGATATAAAGCCCGAGGCCGGTACCCTCTCTCGGTCCCTCGTCATCGGTTTCCTGTTCGAACGGCATGAACATACGGTTCTGGAATTCGCTGCTGATGCCCTTTCCTGTATCGCTGATTATATAGGTGTGTTCAACATCCGTATCGGTATAGCGTGCATGTACTTCAAGGCGGATGGTGCCGCCTGTCGGCGTAAACTTGACGGCATTGCTGAGCAGGTTCATCAGGATGCGCTCAACGTGCTCGGTGTCCATCAGACAATAGCGGCTCTGGCAGCCGTGGATAATGTAATGGAAAGTCTGTCCGGCTTCTCTTGCCCGCTCGCGGATGATCGTGTGAATATCTTCCAGAAGAGCATCCTCTTGAACTGCATGGCTTACCGTAACGATCTTTCCCGCATTGATACGGCTTGTCTCGAGAATTTCCTCTATCAGGCTCATCAGATAACGGCTCGACGCCTGTATCTTTTGCAGATTATCACGGATAGGCTCCGAAAGCGATTTATCCTCCAGGCTGAGCTGTGTGAGACCGAAGATGGCGGTCATGGGCGTTCTCATGTCGTGGCTCATATGAGAGAGGAACGTTTCCTTTTCACGGCCGGAACGTACTGCCTCGCGCAGTGCCCTTGCCATCTCCTCGATCTGCTGTTGGTCGTCAATCTGCTTCGTGGTGTCGACAAATGTAATGACGAGGCCTTTTACTCTCACAGATGTCGATGAAGTATCCGGCAGCATTTCGCTGATGCTCTGAACGCGGTACGGCGCAATGCGAAGCAGATAGGTCTTTCCTCCGATTGATGCGCAGTTGCGTTCGACCGGCTTCATAGTGTGCAGGACTTCGCGGCAGATGGACATGAGGTCGATCGTTACAAAATTATATGAGATGTAGCGCAGTGAGCGCCCCACATCCTGGTCGGCAACATTGAACTCGGATGCAATATATTCCGTGAACTTGCGGATGCTGAGGTCGCGGTCGACCATAAGGATGCCGACCAGTGTCGTCGACAGGAAATTGGCGAGATCGTCGTTCAGCCCGGCCAGTTCAGTTACCTTGGATTGGTATTCTGAATTTACAGTGTAGAGCTCTTCGTTTACGGACTGCAGTTCTTCGTTCGAACTCTGCAGTTCTTCATTTGCTGTGAGCAGCTCTTCATTTGCAGCCTGCAGCTCTGCGTTGACGGATTCGAGTTCAGATACCGTCTGGCGAAGATTATCCTGCGTGACTTTCAGATCGTGCTCCAGATTGGCAATTCTTCTGGCCGCAGCGGTCTCGATCTGGTATTCCTGCATAGTACCTTCAATGGGCGTATTTCCGCGGACGAAGGAGAGCGCTGTATGTCCTGTGTACACGCCCATCTTATCCTTGACAGGCTCTGCGAGAATGGAGATATACTCCGGCGTATCCTCGAGATGGACCGGAATCTTCACATATCCGACGCGCTCCTGTTTCTGACGGCTTTCCTTGAGTGCGGTCGAAACGGGAATCTTGAGGTCGTTGCGGATCAGTGCAAATACATCAAGCGTCACAGCTCCCGTCGGCATGGAAATGAGCTTCGAGCAGTCTCCGTAGGTGCGGGTCAATTCATTGTTCTCATCGACCAGAAGTGTGGCGGGCATGAGCGATTCAAAAATGGAAGTATCAAGTTCGCTCGGAGAATATTTTATGCTCTGTGTTTCCTGTCTCGGGGTATGGATCGGAAGAATCGGCATATCCACAGCCTGCATCGCGTAGTTGATGCGGTCATGGGTCGGTGCTTTGCCGGAGGCGTTGTGGACGAATATTTTTTCATTTGCACAGACTGTGCGGAACACATCGTCATAATTGATGACTGATTCGGAACGGCCGAGGAAAAGATATCCGCGATCATTCAACGCCATGTGGAAGATGGCGAAAAGGTTCCTCTGCAGGACAGTCTGGAAGTAGATCAGCAGGTTGCGGCAGCTTATCAGGTCGAGCTTTCCGAAAGGCGGATCCTGGAAAACGTTGTGCTGAGCGAATACGATCATTTTCCTTATATCGTGACGAATAAAGTACTTATTCCCTTTCCGTGTGAAGTAACGGGAAAGTCTGGTCACGCTGACATCTTCAATAATGTTGTCGCCGTATACGCCACGACCGGCAACGCTGATGGAATCCGAGTCAAGGTCGGTCGCAAAAATCTTGATGTCTCTCCGGATATTCAGCTCCTCCATGGCCTCCATGAAAAGGATAGCAATTGAGTAAGCTTCCTCACCGGTGGAGCAGCCGGCTACCCACACTCGGATCTGTTCAGATTTCTGACCATTCTGGATCAGAGTTTTGATGACACGTTCTTTGAGGACTTCAAAGTAGTCAGGGTCGCGGAAGAAACTGGTGACTCCGATCAGAACTTCTTTGGCCAGTATCTTTGCTTCCTCAGGATTATTGTTCAGATAATTGACATATTCCTGAAGGTTCCGGTTGTGCGTGACAACAAGCCTGCGTTCTACTCTTCGCAGGATCGTAGTCTGCTTATAATATGTATAGTTAATATTCGTGACATTTTTTAATATGGTGAACACTTTGCCCATCAAATCATTGTCTGTCAGCTGAAGCTGTGTGGTCGAATCGACCAGCGAGGCAGAGATGTGCGCCATTTCACGGGCAATATTATCCGGTGACTGCACGATATCGACAAAACCGGTCGATATCGCATTTCTCGGCATACCGTCGAACTTTGAGCTTTCAGGAGATTGGACGATGATGACGCCGTTCTGTTCCTTAATGGAACGAATTCCGTTGGTACCGTCAGAACCGGTGCCGGACAGGATGACTGCAACAGCCCGGTTCTCATAAGCCGCAGCGAGTGAGCGGAAGAATATGTCGATCGGATGATTGATCTTCTGGTGATTATATTCGCGAAGGTGAAGTACGTCCGAGACAATCTCAAGATTGTAGCGCGGAGGTATCATGTAGATATGGTTGCGAAGCACCCGCATTCCATCCCGTGCCTCGATGACCGGCATGCTGGTATACTTGCCCAGTATATCTGTGAGGAGACTCTTGTGATCGGGTGCAAGATGCTGAATGATGACAAATGCCATGCCCGTATTTCCGGGCAGGAATGTAAGGAATTGCTGAAGCGCTTCGAGTCCGCCTGCTGAAGCACCGATGCCGACAACACAGTTCGGCTGAAGTTCCTGGCGTGGCTTTTCGGATGAGTATTCCATCATATACCTCCTGCTATATTTTTAGGAGTAAGACTATTAAGAACGCCTCGACGTTCTTGACGCGACATGCGCGGCGAGTAAGCGCCTTCCCCGCTATTGTTGCGCGATGAAGAATAAAAATAGTCAACCTTCTCATATCTGTTATTGTAGCCTTTTTTTATACCATAGTAAAGTATGCACTGACCGGGAATCAATTCACTCATGCGGAATTTGCGAGGAAGTAGATTAGTACCAGCCGACTTAATTCCGAACCGAATTCCTGCGAGTTCATATTCGGTCAGAAAATTACATAAGTCATGAAAATAAAATGTATTATTCTTGTGAAATATGTTAAAATGAATTTGTTAGAATGCATAAAAGTATATATTTATTATACTGAGATAACAGCATTTCATACAAGTATTATAGGATGATTTGTATATCTCAGTGTGAGATGCCCCCGCCTCTATAGGCGGTGTGCAACTAAATAGTCTCAGTGGCGGGTGTCAATCCTACACTGAGATATACGCTCCGCGAGGATGCGCAGGGATTCGGTTTGGAAGATGTCAGCTAAAGCTGACCCGAATCCCGCGCCAAGTCTCGCGAGCGAGACTTGAAATAGAGTGTGAACAGGTGTTGATAAAGGCGGGATACTATGGAAAGCTTTAATGGCTTGTTAAAAGCAGTGATGAATCATACTGATACATGCATCCTTGTGTGTGATGCTGAGACGCAGGAGATTCTGTATGCCACGGATACCATAAAAGAGTTCATCACGGAAACAGATGCGGAAGAATTGATCGGTAAAAACTGTCAGGAAGTTATCGATAAGTGTCCGGAGTGGCGTGGGTTCAGATTTGTGGATAAAATCAGGTCCGGGAAAGAATATGATATCGAGGAATATTTTGAACATAGAAAAAAGTGCTGGGCGATTCACGGAAGGGAGATCGAGTTTGAAGGTCATAGGGTCATGGCTCATTACTTTTATGATGTGACGGCGGAACATCGTATAAGGACGAACCTTCGGAACAGATATTACTCGGAAATAACACTCATGTCAGATGTTTCTCCGTATGCCCTTGGAATGTACCGGCTCAATCTTTCGCAGAATAAGATGGGAATACCTCTGGGCAAGATGCCTGAGGGAATGGAACTTCTGTATCCGATGAGTGTAGATGCTTTTTTCCAGTTCCTTGCAGAGCGCTGTGCAAGAAAAGAGGATTCCGGGAATTTCATGAGTATGTTCAATCGTCAAAAACTGATGCGGGAATATGAGAGGGGCCGCACACATTTTTCGCTGGAACACACCTTCTATATGGAAACAGAAAAGGTGATGTGGATCACAACGGCAATCAGCACGGCAAAAAATGTTGATACCGGGGATGTGGAGGCGGTGCTCTACTCCGTGGATGTTTTCCGCGCAAAGATTCTGGAAGAACTGCTCGGTGCCGTTTCCGAAAATGATTATGACGGGGTATATCTGATCGATGCGAAGTATAACAGAGCATACAAGTTCTCTGATATACGCCGGAACCCCGGGCGCGACATCAAAGAAAACGGCGTTGACTACAAAGTATTGCTGAATCGCTTTATGAACAGGATTCCGAAGGATTCCGAAGGGTATTATGAAGTGTTTGAAATGCTGGCACTGGAAAATATCCGAAGGGAACTGCACCATCGGTCCAACTATACTGTTTACTATGAAACGATCGGTGAGGACGGAACACGGAAACACAAAAAGGCTACTTTTTATACAATTGATATCCCCGGAGAGCTGATATGCGGAACGGTTCAGGATGTCAGCGGTGTCATTGAAAACGCCATGGAGAGGGAAGCGGAACTTCGGGATGCGCTGAATAAGGTTCAGAATGCTTTGAATTCCAGAAACTCCATATTATCCCGGCTCAGCAGGGATATTCGCTCACCGCTTAGTTCTATAATCGGTTTTGCGGAAATTGCCCGGTCGGAGATTTCCGACGATACAAGGGAAGCGGTCTATCTTGATAATATCATTACGGCTGGGGCGTCTATACACTCGATCATCGATGACATGCTTACCCTTCACCAGATTGAGCGAAACGGTGTTTTGCTCACACCGGAGAGGCTGGATCTTGCAGAGTTTTTCGGCATCCTGGAGGCAAAAATGCTTCCGAGTGCATCGGAGAGAGGACTTACATTTTCCGTCGAGCTCGGGAGTCACGTGCCTCAGCAGATCATGGCTGACCGATATCGTCTTGAACAGGTGCTGACGAGACTTCTGGAGAATACATTTGACTACAATGCCAATGGCGGAAAGGTCCGGCTGTTGGTCACCGAGCAGAAGCGGGAGAGTAACAGAACGACACTCAGATTTGCGATATCCGACAGTTCGACCGGCGTGAATGCAGAGTATCTGTCGGCGATTTTTGAACCGGTAGATCCGAAGGTGATCGTGCAGGTTGAGTCTCCTGATCAGCTCGATCTCGGACTCACACTTGCAAAGAGCAATGTCGCTGCTATGGGAGGACGTGTAGAGGCACAGAGTCTCGATGATCGGGGTTCCTGTGTCACGGTCACCATGACGTTCCCGATTTCCTATGACAGAAATGAGACATTCACGAGACTTCCTGCGGAAACGAGCAGGAAATATTCGTTCAAGAAGGGAAGAGTGCTTCTTGTTGATGATCACAAAATCAGTCTGGAAATCGGCGTGAAAATGCTTGAGAAGGCCGGACTGGATGTGGATACAGCTATGAACGGTGAGGAAGCTCTCAATGCATTCCGAAAGGCGGAAGGAGCGTATGACCTCATTCTGATGGATATCCAGATGCCTCTGGTCGACGGTCTTGAAGCTACCCGAATGATCCGCAGTGAAAAAGATCTCGGCGGAGATCAGGTCCCGATTATAGCTATGACGGCAAACGCCTTTGAGGAAGATGTAAAAGGAAGCTTTGCTGCGGGCATGAATGAGCATCTGACAAAACCGTTCAGTCCTCAGGAATTGTATGCGGTCATGTCGAAATTTATCGGCTGAACCGCAAGGGAGGGAAAAAAGATTTAAATCTTTAAGAATTAAGAGTAAAGTGGACGGATTTTTGCACCGTCCACTTTCTTTCTGCACCATAACAGGATATAATCAGGTTTCATGCTGATCATGAATCTCCTGTGAAGGAAGGCTGAACCGGAAGGCTGAATATGGAATTTACAGGGAGATATACCGGGTGAAACACCTTGGGATTTCAAAAATTTCTTGCTTATTTGAGGAGGACCGTAAGAATGGTTATCAAACGGGATTTTATATATACGCCGAAAGGGAAAGGCCGCATGCTTCACATCTGGCTTCCCGATCGATATAACGAGACGGATGAGCGGTATCCGGTCATGTACTTTTTTGACGGTCATAATCTTTATTTTGATGAGGATGCTACTTTCGGTAAGAGCTGGGGGCTCAAAGAATTCCTGGAGCATTGGCCGAAGGACATCATTGTAGTGGGAATAGAGTGCGGACATGAGGGAGAGGAACGTCTCTCGGAATATAGCCCGTACAGGACGAAGACAGGATTCCTGAGCAAGTACGAGGCTATGGGGGATGTTACTCTGCAATGGATCGTGAATGAGATCAAGCCGATGATAGACAGCGAATACCGTACGATTCCGGATCGGGAGTGCACAGGAATCGCCGGGTCGAGCATGGGAGGACTTATGTCTGTCTATGCGATCACAATGTATAATACCGTCTTTTCCAAAGCGGCATGTGTTTCAAGTTCCATCGTGTTCTGCCGTAACCAGCTGCTCCACGATATGAACCGGAATGAGATGAGTCCGGATACTAGAGTGTTCCTGTCCTGGGGGACATGCGAGGCACGCGGGGTGCTGAATCCTGAGACAGAAGATACCGTCAGCTACACTTATAAGTGCAACAAGGCAGTGGAGAACCGCATTCAGAAGGCGGGAGCAACTGCGATGCTGTACTGTCAGGTGGGAGGAAATCACTGTGAGGCAGATTGGGAGAAGCAGGTTCCCATTTTCATGGATTTTCTCTGGAGAGAATGACGGCTGTGTATGCAGAAGACCGTGATTGGCTCCATGAAAAAGGGGAATCCCCTTGGTCGATGCATACTATTTCCAAGGAAATCTTTATCTTTTTATTGATGTACTCTACAAAAGTGTGATACAATCCGCTTCATCACAGAAAATGATTACTGAAGGCCGTGTCATCGTAACATGACCGGAGAGGAGTGAAAAATGAGCGACAACAAAAGACCGGAGACAATGGAGCGCATTACGACACCGGAACTTGCACAGGCATTTATCGAAGAGCAGGTAAAGGCTCTTCAGGCACAGATCGGTGACGGAAACGTTCTGCTTGCACTTTCAGGCGGCGTAGATTCATCCGTAGTTGCAGCACTGCTTATCAAGGCTGTAGGAAAGCAGCTTACGTGTATTCATGTAAATCATGGCCTTATGCGTAAGGGCGAGAGCGAGCAGGTCATCGAAGTGTTCAGGAACCAGCTTGGCGCGAACCTTATTTATATCGACGCCACAGATCGTTTCCTTGACAAGCTGGCAGGCGTTGACGATCCGGAGCAGAAGAGAAAGATCATCGGCGGCGAATTCATTGAGGTGTTCGATGAGGAAGCTGCAAAGCTCGAGAACATTGAATTCCTCGGTCAGGGAACAATTTATCCTGATATTCTCGAAAGCGATGGCATTAAGGCTCATCATAATGTAGGCGGTCTTCCGGAGGATGTGAAGCTTGAGCTCGTAGAGCCGCTGAAGTTCCTCTACAAGGATGAAGTCCGCGTTGTCGGTCATGAGCTCGGTCTGCCGGACAATATGGTATACCGTCAGCCGTTCCCGGGTCCGGGTCTCGGCGTTCGCTGCGTGGGTGCTATCACACGTGACCGTCTCGAGGCGCTTCGCGAATCCGATGCGATTCTTCGCGAGGAGTTCGAGAAGGCAGGTCTTGCCGGAAAGGTATGGCAGTACTTCACTGTTGTTCCGGATTTCAAGTCCACCGGTATCAAGGACGGCAAGCGTGCTTGGGAGTGGCCGGCAATCATTCGTGCCGTTAACACGAAGGATGCCATGACGGCAACAATCGAGCATGTTGACTGGGCGGTGCTTGATAAGATCACACAGAGGATCACAAGCGAGGTGCCGGGAATCAACCGCGTGCTGTATGATCTTACGCCGAAGCCGACAGGGACAATAGAATTCGAATAATGTAAAAACGCCGGGGATCCGCATAAATTGCGGATCCTCGTTTTTTTCGTCTACAAAATGTCTACATTAAATTGATGTTTACTTTTGCACGACATTTAGTCATAATTGATGTGTGAAAGTAAGGAGATGATATGAACAGACAAGAACTGATCGAAGCGATTTTAGTAGAAAAAGATGGTGTGATTACTACGGCAGATGCCTTGAAACATCAGATTTCAAAACCAGTTTTTCTTGAATATGTAAAACAGATGGGTTTGAGAAAAATGGCTCATGGGATTTATGCCTCGGATGATGCGTGGCCGGATATTTTCAGGCAGATTCAGATGCAGTACGCATCTGTTATTTTTTCACATGAAAGTTCGCTGTATCTGCACGGAATTTCAGAGAGGGAACCTGATCCGATTGCGATTACTGTGAAGCGGGGTTATCATTCCTCCAGTATGAAGGAGTATGGATTGAAAATCTATACCATTTCACCAGCAAATATTGATATTGGACTCACAGTGAAGGAGTCCCCAACAGGTTATCCGGTGCGCTGTTATAATATCGAAAGGACATTATGTGACCTGTTAAGAAGCCAGAGGACGGTGGATTATCAGGAATTAACAAATGCGTTTAGGGTATATGTAAAACGGAGAGACAGGGATATTCCGCTTCTTATGCGTTATGGAGAGACATTCCGTGTGACAAAGAAACTAAAGTCATATATGGAGGTGCTGTTATGATTCATACAGCCCGTCAATTGAAAGCATTGGTCAGAAATCGTTCTAATAGTGATAGCAAAAAGGCTCAGACTTTGATCCGTATCTATACGATGGAACGCTTCCTTGAACGGCTGTCTGTATCCAAATACCGTGACAATTTCATTCTGAAAGGCGGTATTCTTGTTTCGTCAATGGTCGGGTTGGATAGACGTTCAACGATGGATATTGATACCACAATCAGAAATTTGAATCTGTCCATTCAGGATGCCAGGTCAAGAAGAATAGGCAAGGATTCTCGGTAATTCAATTGCCGAGAGGAATTGCCCCTTTTTTATTTACTAACAAGAACAAATGTTTGCAAACATGCGTTCGGCGTGATATACTAGATGTATGAAACAAATATTGTCAGATACAGGACCTGTGTGTGTAATATTAACTACCATGTGGTATGGTGCGTGAAGTACCGTCGTAAGATCATCACCCCTCAGAAAGAACAGTTCCTGAAAGATCCTGTACAGGAGATTGCACGGGACAAGGGCTTTACTGTACATCTTTTCGAAGC
>JAFRGQ010000010.1 GCA_017433725.1 Lachnospiraceae bacterium | reverse complement strand
GGCGGACCTCCACCACCTTATCCTGCGGGAAGGGTGGCGCGCCTGCTGTATCCGGACAAGGTTGCTTTTCCGCCCGCGAAGCAGAGAAAGACTCCCGCGGCGGACCAGCAAGCTCGGAGATTCAATCTCCGAGAAGCTGACCATAAGATACTGCCGCTTTGGCAATGGAATTGACGGGATCGGCAACCATCCTTTTCATGAGCCTGCTCATGAACCATGCGATAGCGAGAGCGGCGATGAGCAGTTCAAGACGGATTTTGATTGCATAGTCATTCATTGAGTCTGCAATGCTGTTCACGGATACATCGACGAGGACAAATTCGCACACCTCTCCGTTCTCGTCCCGAATGGGGAAACCGGCGGTGCAGAGCCAGCCGTATTTTTCCGTATCGGAAATATCGTAGAGCTTCCCTTCTCCGTCCCAGTTCATGAATTTTGTACATTCCGTCTCCGACACTTCTTCCCACTCCCCCAGAGCCAGACGTGATTCCTCGTTGCTGTCCGGATCCACGATGTAGACCAGCGCGGATGTGTCCGCGTCATACATGCCCAGATAGACATCCTCCACGCCGATAATAAAGCTGGACATGGCATGAACAAGCACATTGTAGGTTCCGCCGGGGCTCATCTCTGTATCTATAGACGAAAAGTATTCGAGATATTCCTCTGTTCCAACTTTCGCCCTCTGCTCCGGTGTCAGAGAACGATAGATTTCCATGACTTCTTTAGCCATAGTGATGGAATCTGCCGCACCTGTAGCTGTTCTCGTTGCGTGACGGGCAGTTTCAAAAGCACGGTCAACATATTGATCGACAAGACTTGAACTGTATATGCTGAGACCTATGAAAAGCGCGATCACTGCAAGAAGAAAACTTCCGATGATGGATGAGAGTGTGGTCCTGGTGGTTATTGATTTGTTTTTGAGCATAGTCGATACCCTCATGAATCTTGGAACAAAAGAAGCTTCCTACTTATCTATTATACTGCCAATGAGGCCGGCAGTAAAATAGAAGCAGGAAGCTTTTAATCTTGTTCTTTATTCGTAACGCTCATCAATCACGCGCTTTGACTTCTTTTCGCTTCTCGGAAGCAGACCGTTTTCGACAATCTTGACGATCGGCGTGAAACCAATCTTGCTCTTGACCGCGTGAGCCATTCTGTTACCCAACTGTGCGAAGTCGACGCTTCCGTCCACAGCCTCGACGTAGAGACGCATTGTGTCACGTCCGTCGAAGTGGGAGATACGGATCTGGTATTCGCTGGACGCCTCGTTCGGGAAGGAAGCGATGACCTCCTCAATCTGTGCCGGGAATACGTTGACGCCCTTGATCTTCATCATGTCATCGGTACGACCCTTGATGATGTCGATGAGGGGGTAGGAGCGGCCGCAGGTGCATTTGCCCGGAATGATACGGGAAAGGTCATGCGTGCGGTAGCGGATGAGCGGTGCGCCTTCTTTCACAAGAGTCGTAATGACGATTTCGCCCCACTCGCCGTCCGGGAGGACCTTGCCGGTCTGCGGATCAATGATCTCGAGGTAGATGTAGTCATCCCAGATATGCATGTACTCGGTCTCGGGGCAGTTGATGCCGATGCCCGGTCCGTAGATCTCAGTCAGTCCGTAGATATCATAGAGCTCGATTCCGAGGATGCTCTGAATTCTGTCGCGCATTGCCTTGCCCCAGCGCTCGGAACCGATGACGCCTTTCTTGAGATGAATCTTGTTTTTGATTCCGCGCTTCTCGATTTCCTCCGCCAGAAGAAGAGCGTAGGAGGAAGTGGAGCAGAGGACGGTGGACTTCATGTCCATCATCATCTGGAGCTGCTTCTCGGTATTGCCGGGACCCATCGGAATGACCATAGCGCCGAGTTTTTCGGCACCGTTCTGGAAACCGATACCGGCAGTCCAGAGACCGTAGCCGGGTGTGATGTGAATGCGGTCCTTATTGGTGATGCCGGCGGTCTCATAGCAGCGCTTGAACATCTCGCCCCAGTCGTCAACGTCTTTTGCAGTGTAAGGAATGATGACCGGAAGGCCTGTGGTGCCTGAGGATGAATGGATGCGGACGATTTCTTCCTCGGGGGCGGTCATGAGGCCGAGCGGATAGGCGTCGCGGAGGTCGTTCTTCTCTGAGAACGGGAGGTTCTCGAAGTCCTCTACCGAGTCGACATGGGTGATGCCGGCCTCGGCGAGCTTCTTGCCGTAGAAGCTTCCTGCGCTTATGAGTGCGTTGATGCGGTCGTTGACCTGTGCGAGTTGTTTTTCTGATATTTGCATAGGGTTTGTCGGAATCCGGGGATTCCACTCCTTTCTATAGAATTCATATGATTATTAATATTCTTGATTGCAATCTTGATGACTTCGGTTATTAATGACCTGTCGGATCAGTAAGGCTTGATGAAATTACGGAGTAGGGGGCAAAATCTCGCTTACTTCGGTAAATTGCGGCTTCCGGTCCCATAAAGCAAGATGGAATTACGGAAGTAGGAGGCAAAATCTTGATTACTTCGGTAAATTCAGCCTACATACTTAAAAGCGATCGTATTCAGCTCCAAAAACTTCGGCTTGATCACCTTCGGCATCGCCTCCAGTATATCCTTCTCTGTCAGACCCAGCGCCCCGGTGCGGACCGCCGCGCCGAGCAGGACTACGTTGAGGCAGCGGGGATTCCCGAGTTCCGCGATAGCTTTCGTGCCGTCAACAATAAGCAGATGGTCCTCCGGTATGACAGACTTCAGATAACCGATCATCTCGCTTCCGCCGTAGGTCGAGCCCAGCAGCGTAGCTGTTGTTGGCTTGACCGAGCGCAGGTTCGTGATGACATAGCCGTCTTTTTTGAGGAACGGCAACATGCGGACAGTTTCGCCCGGCTCGAATCCGAGGATGATGTCAGCCTGGCCCGTGCCGATCATCGGGGCGTACATCTCATCCTCATCGCTGATCCGAATGTTACTGAAAACGTTTCCGCCGCGCTGCGCCATGCCGATGGTTTCGGCGCTCATAACCTTCATTCCTTTTTCCATGGCGGAGGCCGCGATGAGCTTGGAGGCGAGGACAGTACCCTGACCGCCGACGCCGCAGAGTATGATGTTCTTATTCATTCAATCCACCTCCAATCGCACCCGTCGGGCATATTTGCGAACACAGCGTGCAGCCCGTGCAGAGTGAATCATCTATCTGAACATTTCCGTCCGTAATCACAATGCCGGGGCAGCCGATTTCGCGGATACAGCGCTTGCACTTGATGCATTTTGCCTGATCAATTGTCAGCGGTGCATTCGGTTTGACGATCGCGACACATGGTGACTTGAAAATAATCGCTTTAACGCCCGGTTCCGCCACCGCATGCTTTACGGTTTTGATTGCCTTGGTGAGGTCAAGCGGATCGACTGTCTCGACAAATTTAAGCCCAATTCCTCTCAGCACCTTCTCGATGTTGATCTTCGCGACCACATCGCCCATCATGGTACGGCCGGTTCCGGGATGCGGCTGATGACCGGTCATGGCGGTCGTTGAGTTGTCGAGAATGACCACAGTCATCTCTGACTGGTTATATACTGCGTTGACGATACCGGTGATTGCCGAGGCAAAGAAAGTGGAATCGCCGACAAATGCAAATGCACTCGTATCCGGCTCTATATGTTTCACGCCCTGCGCGATGTTGATGCCTGCACCCATGCAGAGACATGTATCACACATATCGAGAGGCATCGCGTTGCCGAGTGTGTAGCAGCCGATATCGCCGCAGAATATGGTTTTCTTACCCTGCATCGCGCGCTTCACCGCATAGAATGAAGCCCTGTGCGGACATCCGGCACAAAGGACCGGCGGTCTGATCGGGAGGGCAGGCGGAGCGGGAAATGATGAAACTGCCTGTGATACGGAATCGTCTTCCAGACCTTTCTTATCCCACTCAAGGAACTTGGCGATGTACCCTTCAACCAGATCTATGCTGTTCTCTCCCGCATTCTCCGTGTCGTGCGTAAGCTTTCCGAGGATCCTGACGGGGAGGTGATACTTTCCTGCGATATATGTGAGTTCGCGCTCGATGACGGGATCGAGCTCCTCGATACAGAGGACCTCGTCGAGCCCTTCGAGGAAGCGTACTGCCAGCTTTTCCGGGAAGGGATGCGGGGTCGCGATCTTGAGAGTGCGCGGGGCATCTTTCCCCTTGAGAACCTCGCGCATCAATGCGTAGCCGATTCCGCCGGCGGCAATGCCTCGTTTCGGGCATATACTTGCAGTATTTCCCGTTGCCTCTGTGGCGGGAGAGAAGTCGGCGGCACCCGCATTTTCAGCAGTTCCCGTTGTTTCTGCCTGCAGTTCATTTGCGCTTTGCTCTGCGGAGGGAGAGACGCCGGCTGCATTTGCACAGGCACCTTTCTCAAAAATCAGCTCGTTGCGCTCATATTCTGAGAAAACATCCGAAAGCTCGACGTTGCGGGCTTCGATTTTGCGGTGGTTGGCGTTTGAAAGACGCGGGAAAATGACCCAGCGGCGTGAGTCTTTAATAAAGCCTTCGGGTGCATTTGCCTTATATTCGCTCTCATCCTTCACATCGATGGAGGCGTATGCATGGCAAATGCGCGTCGTCGGCCGGAAGAAGACGGGGGTGCCGAATTTTTCCGAGATTTCAAATGCATCCTGTATCATATCATAAGCTTCCTGCACGGACGTGGGGTCGAAACACGGGAGCTTACTGAAAGCTGCGAAGTGGCGGGTATCCTGCTCGGTCTGGGATGATATCGGGCCGGGATCGTCAGCGACCATAATGACCATGCCGCCCTTAACGCCGATGTACTCAAGGGACATGAGTGGATCGGAGGCAACATTGAGGCCTACCTGCTTCATGGTGACCATGGTGCGTGCGCCGGCATACGCAGCGCCGGCGGCGACTTCGAGCGCAGCTTTTTCATTTACGGACCACTCGACGTAAGTCTGGTCGGGGCGGTGTTTTGCGACCGTCTCAAGGACTTCAGTGGAGGGGGTTCCGGGGTATCCGGAGGTGAGATTCAGGCCTGCCGCTATGGCGCCGAGGGCGATGGCGGCGTTGCCCATGAGAAATTCTTTGTGCATGTCTTTTGCTCCTTCGTTACACATTGTTATAAGTATAGTCATTTTTGGATGGGGTGACAAGCACTTTAGCGGTGTAAACCGCTAAATAAATAAGAACAAAATGACAAGCGCTGCTCAAAACACCGGCAAATTACGATTCGCCGTGCCTAAGCATTTGTGTAGCGGAGGCTTTTATTCTTCTGATGTTCTCCGATTGACATGTGTGAATTGCTCGTGATACGTTAGTTAGAAGACTGCACGTGTATAGTTCAAGAACGCCTCGGCGTTCTTGCCGCGACATGCGCGGCGCGCAAGCGCCTTCCACTGCGCATGTCTGCGATCCGCCGGAGGCTTTTATTCTTCATCGCGAGATTGTACTCACGATGAAGCCAGATTTCACTTTGCGCGC
>JAFRGQ010000009.1 GCA_017433725.1 Lachnospiraceae bacterium | reverse complement strand
CGCGGCCCCGTTGGCAATGATAAAGGATGCAAGAGCCTTGTCGAAATCCCCGTCGAATACGACCATCGTTTTTCCGTGGGGGATGTCAGTCAACGTGGTGCTATGTCCGCTTTCCTCATCTGTTGCATCCCCTTTCCGAATAGTGGAGATATACTGCACGCCGTCCTTTTTGGAGGAAATGAACGTGTTTCCGGTCCGACTGCACCATTTCTCGACGTCTTTCGCAAATCCCATATCCGTAGCCGAGACGCGGAGAACCTCGCCGTCCTGCATTTCAGACAGTTTCTTCGATACCTTCATGATGGGACCGGGGCATTGCATGCCGCAGCAATCCAGGTTAGTTACTTTATTCTCATCCATGGCGATCTCCTCAATTCCGTTGCCGCAAAGCTTCGCGTCTGCGTTTTCCGAATTACTGCATTTTCCTGACATATCTTCACTTTCGGTCAAACCTTCATTACCGATCATATCTTTATTTTCGGCCATATCTTCAAATGATGGGTTTTCACTCTCCTCCATGACCGCCCTGTAAAAACCGACGCCGCCTTCGAGTACAGACACATCGGCAAATCCATTGCCTGCAAGGGCTCTCGCAGCATTCCATGACCTGACACCGCCGCCGCAGAGGATACATATTTCCTTTCCCTCTGCCTTCCAGTCGGACAGCTCATCGATTCTTGCGCGAAGCTCTCCGAGCGGGATGTGTCTTGCACCATCCATGGCCCAGCTCTCCACTTCAAGATCTTCTCTGATATCCAGAACGTTGACATTCCCTTCTTTTATGAGAGCATCCAGTTCCATCGGATTCCTGAGCTTCATGATTCCCTTCAGGACATTTTCCGCTACAAACCCGGCCATGTTAACAGGATCCTTGGCCGATGAATAGGGCGGGGCATAGGCCATCTCGAGATCCATTAACTGATCGGCGGTCGCACCGAGTCTTACCGCTACCGAGATCGTGTCGATCCTTTTGTCGACGCCGTCAGGTCCGACGATCTGGGCACCGAGTATTTTACCATCCGGCTCAAAAATCAGTTTGATGTACATATCGGTAGCCATGGGATAGTAACCGGCATGTGACTTCTGGGTGATGATCTCCGTGATATAGTCAGTACCTTTCACTTTTCCCGCCGCAACGAGCATTTTCTCATTCATACCGACGGATGCTGCGGTCATATCGAAAACTTTAGCTACGGACGTTCCCTGCGTACCTTTATATGTGCCCGCAAGGCTCTCCATACCGGGATTATATCTGGCCGCGATATTGCCGGCGACAATACGCCCCTGCTTGTTGGCCGGTCCTGCCAGCGCGATCATGGCCTTTTCATCGCTTCCGAATCTTGTGATCTCGACCGCATCTCCGACTGCCCATATATGCTCATCGTCCGTCTGCATCGTATCGCTGACGATGATACCGCCCCGGTTGTTAAGGAGGAGTCCGGCTTCCTTTGCAAGATGGCTGTTGGCCCTCACACCGATTGACAGGATGACCATATCGGCTTTAATTTCTTTCCCGCTTGCAAGTGTGATGGTCACGACTCCGTCATTTGAAGAGAAGCTCTTCACGCCGTCACCCAGATAGAGGGCGGTGCCGTTTGCACGGATATTTCTGTGCAGAAGCTGCGCCATCTCCCAGTCGATCGGGGCCATGACCTGATTCATGGCTTCAATAATGGACACTCTGAGCCCTCTTGCGTGAAGATTCTCCGCCATCTCAAGTCCTATGAAACCTCCACCGATTACTGCAGCGCTCTTTACGCCCTTGTCATCCACGATTTTTCTGATTCTGTCCGTATCGTTGACGTTCCACAGCGTGTAGATCCCATCTGAATCGATTCCCGGAATCGGGGGTCTGAGCGGACTGGATCCCGTTGCAATCACGAGTTCATCGTAGGATTCTTCGTATTCGGAATTGTCGCTATTCCTGACTGTGACGAATTTCCCGTCTCTGTTTATGGAAGTAACTTCACTCCGGATACGTACATCAATGTTGAATTTCGCTTTCAGGTTTTCCGGTGTCTGCAGAAGGAGATTTTCCCTGTCCTTGATTACATCGCCGATATAGTACGGGAGACCGCAGTTTGCATAAGAGATATAATCTCCCCGTTCCAGCAACACGATTTCCATCTGTTCATCCAGCCTTCTAAGTCTGGTCGCTGCGGTTGCACCGCCGGCTACTCCGCCGATAATGAGAGTTTTTGCCATATTTTCGGTTTCCTCCTTGTTTTTCTTACAGTTTCTCCTGTTACAAAGCTTGTCAAATACATACACTGACGGAATTACAGCACACAAAAAAGAATGATATTCTCAAACTTACTACTATTTTTTATGATGAGACTGCTAAAGAACTGCAATGGGGAAGTTTGAGTGATATTTACTGCGCCAGAAACCGCATGACTCTGCCGTTAAAATCTTTTGCCTGTTCATAGACGCCATGGCTGTAGCCTTTATACATATAAAGTTTGCTATCGGGAATCCTTTCCTTCATCTCGACCGAGGCTTCCGCTCCGAGGACCTTGTCCTGATCCGCGGCAATCAGAAGAGTAGGACACGTGATCTTTATAAGATCGTCGTAAGAGTTGTGTTCTATACACGAATTACACAGTATCCTGAAGCGTGTATAGTCCTTCGGTTTCACGCCGGCGATAAGGCTGTTCAGCTTAATTCCGCGCTTAAGATATTCTCCTGTATAGGCTCTCTCCGCCGAATCGATCATGAATCCTTTATAGTCGTCTCTGTCGAGCATCGATAGCCAGGTATCAAGCGTATCTCTCATTATGTCATTCGGTCTCGAAGCAGTCACCGCCAGAACCAGACGCTTTACTTTGTCAGGATGATGGATAGCCAGTTCCTGTGCAATCATGCCGCCCTGGGAGACGCCGAGTACATTTGCAGAAACGATTCCGATTTTTTCCAGAATACTGTTCAGATCTTCGGCCATATCTTTCGTTGTAAAGCCAGCCGGCAGATTATTTCTTCTGCTGAAGAGGTAGACTTTATATTGCTCTGCATAGCATTTGTACATGACAGAAAACGGAATAGCCATCCCCTTCGCCGTCTTAAGCCCGTCGCCTACTCCCGGCAGCATGATAAGAACCACTTTTCCCGTTCCGAAGGAAATGTAATCACAGTCCATATCACCGATTCGAATATTTTCATTTTTAGCATTCAGTCTCATAATACGCTCCGTTTCTAAAGATTATACAAGGTATTAGTGTTACTTCGTTCATATCAAATATATGTATTTCTTAATGGCAAAGGCATGCCGTTTTTATTCTTCATCGCACAATACTCGTGATTTTAATCATGAGACACGCGCGCAAAGTGAAATCCGGCTTCATCGTGAGTACAATCTCGCGATGAAGAATAAAAGCCTCTGGCGGATCGCAGACGTGCGCAGTGGAAGG
>JAFRGQ010000008.1 GCA_017433725.1 Lachnospiraceae bacterium | reverse complement strand
GCCGGATTTCTTTTATGTATGGCTTAATGCAGAATATGTTGATGATGAAATTCTTTCAAGTTTCAAACTTGAAATTTTGAATATTGCTTGTAATGACTTTGAAAGCCGTGTTTCAGTGAATCGAATTGAAGCGATTGCACACAAAGCAGAAAATCATAATTTTTACGGTTTCTTTGATGGGGTAGATTTAAAGCCGTATCTTGAAAATGCAAAAGTGATTACTTATGAAGGAAGGGAGAAAAGCGCATGAACGACAAAAAGATTTTATTTCGGAAATTCTGAAACTGTTAGAAGGTTCTGATTTGCGAACGGTGAAAATCATATACTTCACATTAAAGCAGATTACAGAAAATCATTGATACTTTTCGGGGTGGCTATGGCTGCCCCGTCACTAAATGAAAGTGAGGTGTTGATTATGATTAACGGCTATGAACCGTGGGTAGAGTCATATAATGGCGGTCTGCGCCTCTGTGTGCGCTATAAAGACGAATTTACGGGAAAGATAAGGAAAGTATCAACGAAACTCGAAAAGCGCACAAAGAAGGCACAAGCGGAAGCTGAGAAGGTCTTACTTCAAAAAATCAAAAGTGCATGTACTCGAACAGATAATGCAGATATGACTTTAAATGATCTGATTGAGGCGTATTCTGCTGATATGAAAAATGATACTTCAATTACGGAGTCAACATATAAGCGTAACACAATAGCTTGCGGAACTATGAGCAAAATAATCGGTGGCGACGTTCTTCTCTCGAAACTTCCGAAAGTCGATATACTTGCAAAACTCAACGCTACGGGCGAACGTGCCGAAACAAAGAATGAACGCCTAAAGAGATTCAAGACGCTGATACTCTGGGGGTATCGTCACGGGTACATTGATAACGTGATGTTCCTTGAAAGATTGGAACGCTTCAAATGTGCGCCACACAAAGAATCTATTTCGGAAAAGTACCTTGAAACCTATGAATACATCAAAGTAAGGGATGCTCTCACTATTGAAGGTCACAAGTTGTTCCTGACGTTCCTTGTCTTGACGGGTGCAAGATGCGGTGAAGCTATCGCTCTTACGAAAGATGATGTTGACATAGAAAATATGTGCATCCGTGTAAACAAGACGTATGACTCAAACGAAAAAGTTTTATCTCATGCCAAAACGATAACAAGCGTTCGTGAGATTCACATACAACCACAACTGTTAGAACTCCTACGACAGATAGAGATTTACTTTAAGCGTATGGAAATAAGGACGGGTAAAAGGTCGAAACTCTTATTCCATAACGAGGACGGAGATTATTATTCCTATTATGCGTTCCGTAAAGCGTTAGCTATTGCATCGGAAAAGGCTATCGGTAGAAAGATAACGCCACATGCTACACGGCACACACACGCTTCTCTCCTATTTGAGCAGGGGTTCACGATTGACGAGGTTCAACACAGACTCGGACACGCTGATTCAAAGGTGACAAGGGATGTTTACTTACATGTGACTCACGAATTAAGAGAACGTGAGAACAGAAAGTTAGATTCGTTCCGCATTGGGTAATAATAGGGGGTTCTGCATGATTGGTTTACATAATTTTCATGGGGCGATTATGGGGCGCATGACATTTAAAACAAGGACGAACGAACACAAAAAAAGACGGACAAGGAAAACTCGAAAAACCGCGTAGTTATCAGCAATTTCGGCTTTTGTCTTTGTTTGTCCTTTACCGTCTAAATTTGGTTATTACTGCGCCTCCGGGGACTCGAACCCCGGACACCCTGATTAAGAGTCAGGTGCTCTACCAGCTGAGCTAGAAGCGCGTTTTTTGTCGCTGTTTCGCAGCGACAAGTTGTATTATATATACCTTTGTTTAAAAAAGCAAGCCTTTTTTTATTTTTCTCATAATTTTTTGCCGCCGCTGCCTACTCCATTCTCTCGAACAGATCCAGCGACCCGACCCGCGCATAATCCTTCAGCATCAGCGCATCCATCTCTGTTGCGAAATCCTGGAGCTCCCAGACATACGGATTCAGCTTGTAAACGACCACCCTTGTTTTGTTTTCATCCACAGCCTGAACCGTCTCATGACCGTACCACTCATAATACCACGGAAGTGTCCAGCAAAGCCTTGTGACCGGATACCGTTTCTTATAAAAGATATAGTCTGTTTCCAGCATGCCGCACTCTACGAACAGCTTTTCACCTTCTTTCGTATCATTGACAGCCTGCATCTCAATTGTCGGGACCGGAGCGATCCGATAACGGAACACATTCCAGACGTTATGTGCGTATGGAAGACCTGTCACCGCTATGATAACAGCAAGATAGAGACAGGGCATGACAAGGGTCGGTATGCCGGAAAAACGAGCGGGGCTCCTTAGCGCATCTGAGCCTCCGGACTTATCTAAATCCCGTTCAGCTCCGTATGTAAAATGCGAATCCATCCCCGGAAGCTCTATAAGCAGGAACATAAAAACCACACACCAGAGCATAATCGAATGGAACTGGATCGCCGTCCGCGTCGCCTGCGTTTCAATAAAGAAAAACAGTCCCAGTGCCGGCACTATGCCGCGCCGGAAAATTGTCGCAATCAAAAGGACACATGTCAGGATAATCATACAGCACTCAACGACGCGCGGCATTACCACCTCTTCCCCCGCTACCGGCATAAAAGTTTCGCGCAGAAGTTTTGCGATATTGATCACTCCGCTGTACAGCGGCTCTATCGGGTTGCCACCGGGCATACCGTATTTCGGATAGACCTCAATGTTAAAGCGGAAGGCCATATCGAAAGCGTCTTTCAGTGCACCGTTCGCGATCAGATAGCCGACAGCCCCCGCCCAGGGCAGAATGACACAGACAAGGAGCAGCATATATCGGCCGATAAAATAAGAAGGAGTTTTCGGATTTCTCAGATGATATCGTATCTCCTCAGCTATCACAGCCACCATGCAGGCAAAGACAGCATAAATACTGATGAACGCTGAGCCCACAGATGCAAATACGCAGGCGCTGACAATCAGAGACCGCCCAATGCCGAGTTTATGATCTTCGTAATAAGCCATCATTTCGAGCAGCAGGATCGTCATGGCGATTGCCTGGACATTGTCACTCAGAATCTGTCCTCCATTCACGCCGATAAGATAAAAAGCGAACGGCCCCAGACAGATGGCAAAGAAGATGATGGCACGCACAAATCTGCGCTTTCTGTGGCGAAGATAGACCAGCCCCCAGATGATACTGACAGTCAGTATAAAGAGAAGGCGGAACTGGCCGACCGACCTGGCACCGAGCAGTGCATAAAGCGCGCAGAGCCAGTAGACAGCGGGCATATGCTGTGATACATAGTCTCTGTACAGCACCGTATGATTCCCGGTCTGGAGTATCCCGCCGATGATGTTGTCGTTTTCATCCATGATCGTCGGGTTGCACTCAGAGGCAAGGACACACATAACGGCAAACGTCACCGCCGTGAGCGCCATGACATCCACCCATACGTCGGAATGTACCTCTCTTTTTCGTGCCATGAGATAAAGGACTCTGAATAAATAAACCACGGAAAATGCAATTCCGAATATGCCCATACCCGTCCAGAAGAATTCTCTCGATCCGCCGAACCAGGTGTATGATGCAATGTCTGTATAATCTGTGACATTCCCTTCTGTATCGCGAAGTACGAGACAGCAGTTTTCGAGATGCGCCGGCCGTTTAATAACCGGGATATGAAATCGAATAGTGGAATTGGCCTCAGAATTCGATGTTTCAGACACAAGATTACCTGAATCTGCACGCGCATCGGAATTGTCGGTAATAATATCTGCACCCATCTCGGCTATTACTCTGCCTGACTTATCACAAAGCTGCGCGGTCGCCGGGAGCGCTTTTCCTGTTATTATATCAACCGTCACGCTTTCAAGAATGTCATAGGACCCGTCTCTGTCAGAACAGGGTATTGCTTCAACCGTCACGCCCTGCTGCACCAGTGATGTCGTCTGCAGATTCGTCTCCATCCTGTACTCAAGAAATGTAAGCTTACGTGGCGAAACCAAAAGACAGCCTGCCACCAGGAGGCATAAGAGTAATCCTGCCAATAAAAATATACTATCCGACGCTTTTTTCATGTCAATTCTCCGGGTGCACATGCCATATCATAAGAACAGCTTTCGGATCGCTCTTCGCGACACGAAAGCTGCTGTATACTGCCATTAAGAACTTCACCTGTTCCTTCTGTCTCTGTCAATCTCTCTCCTGAATCGATTGAAATCACCGAGCGCGTGCCAGCCGATTTTCACAATATTCCTGACATTAATGGAATTTGTGCCGTGCTGACGAGGAAGAAATGTAATCGGAAGAAAAATCATCTTCTCGTGGTAGCAGGCAAAGAACGTGGTCAACATGACATTCGGAAGATTGTAATCATCTTTGAACCTTCCGACATACTTTTCAAGCAGTTCGCGTTTCATGAGCCGGTAAGGCGCATTTGCATCCGGAAGTGCAACCCGAAAGATGACCCGGAGCAGAAAGCACAGTGTCTCTTCGACAAATGCTCGATCCTTGCCATCCCCGCGTACCGGACGTTTTCCTATAACGGCGTCATATTTGTTTCTCTTTTCCCAGAAATTTTCAAATTCCGAGGGCACGGTCTGTCCGTCGGAATCCGTCTGGAAGATGTAATCTGCTCCCTGCTCGATTGCATAACGGTAGCCGTAGATCAAGGTCGGACCATGACCGCCGTTTGGTTTTGTAAGCGGTACAAGGTACGGTCTCGTCTCGGCAAGCGATAACAGTTTTTCATATGTGTCATCCTTGCTTCCGTCATTTATGATTACAAGACGCGACTTGCCGTCTCCGCTATGCGTTTCGACTACCGGATACCAGTCATTTACGAATTTTTCGATATTATCTGATTCATTGTAAGCCGGAACTACAATGTATAAGCTGTCCAAGACTTCTGTCTCCTATCTCTGGTCTGTTTTTTATGCCAATACTTCCTCAATTGTCTTCTGGAATGCTGCCGGAGCCATGCCGCCGACTACATTCTTTACGACTTCACCGTTCTTGAAGAACAGGAAATTCGGAATAGACATAATGCGGTATTCCATGACAGCGCCGCCGTCCTCATCGACATTGAGTTTGCAGACTTTCAGCTTGCCTGCAAAGACCTCTGCCATCTTGTCAACGACCGGACTCATCATCTTGCACGGGCCGCACCAGTCTGCATAGCAATCAAGAAGTACCGGAAGATCCGATTTCAGAACTTCCTGCTCAAATGTATCCTCAGTAACCTTTACTACCATAATGTCCTCCTATAAAATTTTTAAACCTTAACGGTGAATGCGATGTCACATGCTGTACCTTTCTTCCGAACATCCTCCGTTATGCGTGATACACAGCAATCAGCTTGCCTATCTTGTTGCCAAGCGCCGAGAATTTTTTCTCATACTCAGTCATAACATTGCCTTTTCCCATCACCGGATCCCTGTGCAGGTCATAGGTGACCTTAAGCAGCTCCCAGTGTTCTGCTTCCTGAAATTCTTCCACGGAGAAATCGAAAAGTTGCCTGTTGTCCGTCTTAAATTCAAGGATTCCTCCGTCTTTCAGGAACTTCTCGTATCTCACAAGGAACTCCCCTGATGTGAGGCGTCTCTTTGAGTGCCGGGCCTTAGGCCACGGATCAGAGAAGTTGAGATAAATGCCGTCAACTTCGCCCTCCGCGAAGATATCCGGGAGCTCTCTCGCATCGACTCGGAGAAAATGCAGATTGTCCGGCGCCTCTTGCGTGAGCTCAACATAGTTCTCCGCATTCTGCCGTTCTTCCGCTTCGATTGCCAGCGAAGCCGGGTTGCGATCGGGCTTTCCTTCCATCTTCTCACAGGCTTTGTACAGAACACTTTCATAGCGCTCCACGCCGATGAATTCTCGATCGGGGTTGCGCTTCGCTGTTTCTATGATGAAACGGCCTTTCCCCATGCCGATTTCTACATAGAGCGGTTTTGCTGAGAGAGATTTCCACTGTCCTCTTCTCGAATAGGGATCATCGATGACATATGGGCTGTTTTCTACTATTGATTTTGCTTCAGGAACATTTCTAAGTCTCATATTCATATTGTACAACATAAAAGGCGAAATGTCGAATACCCGGAAAAGTTCTTTTTCTATACTCTTTCATCGTTCGAAGACGCTTTGCAGGGAGAGTCTTCGCCCCTGATGAACAGCCCCGCGCTAATATCGTCGTTTTTCATTATAGTCTGTGATTTTTCCTCACTCATTTGTACAAAATGACGAATTTTGAACTTTACTTTAGTGATTTAGTACATTGCAATTGACTTGACGCGCAACTACAATAACAGTGAGAAAAAAGGGGAGGTGCCGTTTTGACTATTAAGGAAGTATTGACCAAATTTTATGAATTATTCGGCACAGAAGGCGAAATCTACACATTCTTTTCACCGGGTCGTGTCAATCTGATGGGTGACCACACAGACTATAATCGGGGCTATAACTTCTCATGCGCCGTTTCTTTCGGCACGTACGGAGTCATCCGAAAGCGCACCGACCGAAAGCTCCGCTTTTATTCCATAAACTTCGAAGGCGCCGGCGTCCGCGAGGACTCCCTCGACAACTTTCAGCCGCTCGTAGACCGCGGCTGGGCCAACTACATGAAAGGCGTCATGTGGGCCTTCGAACAGAACGGTTACAAAATGCCTGTGGGCTGCGATATCGTCATCGGAGGCGATATACCGCCTCTCTCCGGACTCTCCTCTTCCGGATCCCTTGAAGTACTCACAGGATTTATGCTCCGCGAAGTCTACGGATTCTACGAGCTTGCAAATGAGGACATAGCTCTCTACGCAAATTACGCCGAGTGCAACTATACGGGAACCAAAAGCAGTATCACGGACCAGTTCGCCTGTGCCATGGGACGAGCAGAAAATGCTATCCTGCTCGACACCAAGCGTCACACCTGCCAGTACACGCCGCTGAAGCTCGGTGACTACAGCATTGTCATAACGAACAGTATGGTCAAGCATACCCTCGTCAGACCGACGATTGAGACCCGCTACCGAGAATGCCAGGCTGCACTGAAAAAGATCCAGACTGTCATGAACGTCGACAGTCTCTGCGCTCTGTCCGTCGACCAGTTCAACAGTGTGAAGGACGTCATCATGGATGAGACCCTCACGAGGCGTGCCCGTCATGCGGTGTATGAGAGCCAGCGCACGATTCAGGCTGTGTCCGCACTGCGCGCCAACAACCTGGCCCGGTTCGGAGCACTCATGACTGCTTCGCACGAATCCCTGCGCGATGACTACGAAATTTCCTGTGACGAGATCAATCTTCTGGTCGATCTCGCACTGCAGATTCCGGGAGTCCTGGGCTCCCGTATCACGGGCGCCGGATTCGGCGGATGTACAGTCAGTATCGTAAAGAAAGATGCAATTTCGGAATTCAAGCGAACTCTCTACTGCAAGTACAGAGAACGGACCCGCAACAAAGCGGAATTCTATATCGTCGAGGTAGGTGACGGAGCGAGAATGTTAAATATCCTGCCGGACTGAATGCATGGCCGAAGTGACGGGTACCTCCCGCACTTCGGTTTTTTAGTACTGACGCTCCGGCACAACAGCTACGCCAATTAACAATCCTCATTTTTGCAAAATATAGAATACATTTTGCATGTTAATTGACATAATTTTGAATTATAATTATGTCATGAATAACATAATACCTGCTCAACGATCAATTCTTATGAGGAGACACGCATCATGCTCAGCACATCCATAAAAAAGCTCGTAACATACGGTCTCGAAACCGGACTTCTTCCGGAATGCGAAACAAGCTACGCTACCAATCTCATACTGGATCTCTTCCATGAAGAGTACTACGAGGAGCCGAAGGAAACATTTTCAAATGTTGATCTTGAGTCAACCCTCGCCGAACTTCTGGACGAGGCCGTCGCACGCGGTCTGATTGAAGACAGTATCGGTTACCGCGACCTCTTCGACACCCGCATCATGAACTGCCTCGTGCCGCGTCCTGCACAGGTCCAGAAGACTTTCCGGGACCTCTACGCCGATTCCCCGCGCAAGGCGACCGACTGGTTCTATAAATTCAGTCAGGACACGGATTATATCCGCCGTTATCGCGCGAAAAAAGATCTCCGCTGGAAGGTCGCGACCGACTACGGTGATATCGATATCACGATCAACCTCGCGAAGCCGGAAAAGGATCCCAAGGCCATCGCCGCTGCCGGCAAGGCAAAGTCCACGAAGTATCCCGCATGCCTGCTCTGCCGCGAGAACGAAGGCTACGCAGGATCTCTGACTCACCCGGCAAGAGAGAATCACAGAATTATTCCGATCGTGATCAACGGCTCCAAATGGGGACTTCAGTACAGCCCGTACGGCTACTACAACGAGCACTGCATCGCATTCAATTTTGAGCATACCCCGATGGCGATCAACCATGCGGCCTTCTGCAAGCTGTTTGACTTTGTGCGGCAATTCCCGCATTACTTCCTGGGTTCCAATGCGGACCTGCCGATCGTCGGCGGATCTATACTATCCCATGACCATTTCCAGGGCGGTCATTATACATTTGCAATGGCAAAGGCTGCCATCGAGATCCCGTTCACCGTTCCCGGTTTCGAGGACGTCGAAAGCGGAATCGTCAAATGGCCGCTTTCCGTATTCCGCATCCGCAGCACAGATCCGGATCGCCTCATAGCGCTCGCAGACCATGTGCTTGAAAATTGGAGAGGTTACACGGATGAAGCAGCATTTGTCCTGGCTGAGACAGACGGAGTGCCTCACAATACAATTACTCCTATTGCCCGGATCGCAGACGGAAAATACGAGCTTGACCTCACACTCCGCAACAACATCACGACGGAGGAAAGACCGCTCGGCGTTTATCATCCGCGCCCGGAATACCATCACATTAAGAAAGAAAATATCGGCCTGATCGAGGTCATGGGACTCGCGGTCCTGCCGTCCCGCCTGAAGGTTGAGATGAACGACCTTGAGAGCCTCCTCGTCGACTGCCGCGCAGCAGGACTTTCCGATGAAGAGATTACAGCTCGTGTGCAGGCTGATGACGTTCTCACGAAGCACGCCGACTGGGTCCGCACAGATATCCTTGCGAAATATCCCGAAATCACCGCTGAGAACGCATCATCCATCCTTGAGACGGAGATCGGTAACGTCTTCACCGGCGTTCTGGAGGATGCAGGCGTGTACAAGTGGACCGAGGAGGGACACGAGGCGTTCCTGAGATTCCTGAGAACTCTGTGAGAAGTAACACATTTCAGCTGAATCAATATCTGCTCTTGCTAAAGAAGCATTTCATTTTAGCTAAAGCGGTATCTGATTTATGCTAAAGAAGCATTTCATTTTGGGTAAACGCCGGAATGTCGTTTACTATAGTTTTTAAACAGAAGGAGAAAAGTATCATGACAATTCTTGTGACAGGCGGAACCGGCTTTATCGGAAGCCATACATGCGTAGAGCTCATAAACGCAGGCTATGACGTTGTCATCGCCGACAATCTTTACAACTCCAAGGCTATGGTCGTAGACCGCATCGAAACAATCAGCGGCACACGCCCGAAATTCTACGAAGTGGATGTATGCGACCGCGATGGCATGAATGCCCTCTTCGACGCAGAAAAAATCGACGCCGTCATTCACTTTGCTGGCTATAAAGCTGTCGGTGAATCCACACAAAAGCCGCTTGAATACTACCACAATAACCTTGGATCGACCCTCGTCCTCTGCGACGTCATGAGAAATCACGGCTGCAAGAAGATCGTCTTCTCCTCCTCCGCAACAGTCTACGGAGACCCGGCTTTCATCCCGATCACAGAAGAATGCCCGATGGGAACGACGACCAATCCATACGGTGAGACCAAGGCTATGCAGGAACGCATCCTGACCGACCTCTGGAGAAGCGACAATGAGTGGCAGGTCATGCTGCTCCGTTATTTCAACCCGATCGGCGCTCACGTCAGCGGTCTCATCGGTGAATATCCGAAGGGTATCCCGAACAACCTTCTTCCGTATGTAGCTCAGGTCGCATCGGGCAAACGCGAGATCGTTCACGTCTTCGGTAACGACTATGATACACCGGACGGCACGGGCGTACGTGATTACATCCACGTCGTCGACCTTGCAAAGGGTCATGTAAGCGCGATTAAGGGAATGGAGACTCTCCCGGGCGTTCAGATCTTTAACCTCGGAACCGGCAACGGCTACAGTGTTCTGGATATCATCAAGGCGTTCTCCAAGGCCTGCGGTCATGACATTCCTTACGTCATCGATCCGCGCAGACCGGGCGATGTCGCGACCTGCTATTCCGATCCGACAAAGGCCCGTGAGGTGCTTGGCTGGGTAGCCGAGAACTCCATTGAGGATATGTGCCGCGACGCATGGAGATGGCAGAGCAATAATCCGGATGGATATGTTGAATAAAAGGCAGTTCAGATAACTGACCAAAACTTCCCACATGCAGTTCTTTATCAGCAAAAAGGGCCATCGGCCCTTTTTTTATTTTAGAAAATCGCGGACTTCTGCAGCGCCTGTTGAGTTTGAGAAAGCTTCCGACTGAACTTAGTTTCGCAAAACTTCGATGCACATACGGGAGCTTCTGTGCGAAACCATCGCGTAAAATATATTGTATAAAATATATTTTTGTGGTACTATCATACAAGAATAACTGACATAAAGATCATAACATCTGAAATGATTAAGAAGGAGGATACATGTACGATTTAATTATCATCGGCTCCGGCCCTGCCGGTCTTACCGCCGCTATCTATGCTACCCGGGCCAAGCTCGATTTCATCATCATTGAACAGAACTTTATGAGCGGCGGCCAGGTCGTCAACACATACGAAGTTGACAACTATCCCGCAACTCCGGGAATCAACGGAATGGACCTTTCCATGAAAATGCGCGAACACGCAGAAGGTCTCGGCGCTGTATTTGTCACAGAAGCCGTCACCTCCGTGGACCTGACCGGCGACGTCAAAAAAGTCGTGACCATGGATAATGAATATGAAGCTAAAACCGTCATTCTTGCTACCGGCGCGGAACACAGAAAGCTCGGTATCCCGGGAGAGCTCGAACTTGCCGGAATGGGTGTTTCCTACTGCGCAACATGCGACGGTGCATTTTTCCGCGGTAAGGACGTTGCGGTAGTCGGAGGCGGAGACGTTGCCGTCGAGGACGCAATCTTCCTTGCCCGCCTCTGCAATAAAGTCTACGTCATTCACAGACGCGACGAGCTGCGTGCAGCCAAAATCCTCCAGGACCGTCTGCTCTCCCTACCGAATGTCGAGATGTGCTGGAGCTACCATGCTAAATCCATCGAGGGCGAAGGCGGCATGGTCACCAAGCTCAACATCATGAGCGCAAAAAACGGCTCCGAAAAGACCCTGAGTGTCTCAGGCGTATTCATGGCTGTAGGAATTCAGCCGACCAACGAGCTTTTCACAGAGCAGCTCGAAACAGACAAGGGCGGCTACATAGTAGCAGGTGAGGACGGAAAGACAAACCTCCCGGGCGTATTCGCTGCCGGCGATCTCCGCACAAAGCAGCTTCGCCAGATCATAACGGCGTGCGCAGACGGCGCAAATGCAGTAACTTCCGTTCAGGAATATCTGCTGACACATTGAGTAGTAACCGACTCAATCCTGCGACTTAGGTCACATAAGATTTATGGCATGGCGGCTGAGCTCGAACTGAGAGTGAAGCGCCGCATTCCTGTGACTTAGACCACACGAAGTTTACCTTAACGAGGCTGTCGCATTAGATTCTTACTACAGCCTTCTACATAGTGAAAGGAGCATATCAAATTAACGTTTTGATATGCTCCTTTTCTTTTATATGATATATACAGTATCCAATGAAGACAGTTGCGAATAAAAAATTATGATGAGAAGTAAGAATGAGCGATCCGCCCATTCTTATTTTTTTATCTCTGACATGGGATACAAACCCACGTCAGAGATTAAAAGCCTCGGCTACACAATGCTCCACTGGAGCATTGTTACGCATGCTTAGGCACGGCGGATCGCAGCCGCGCATTAAGGAAAATGCTTCGCACCATGCGCGGCGCGGCAAGAACGCCGGGGCGTTCTTGATGAGGGTCTTCCGAACTGCTCTTTAAACTCGACATAAATCTTATCACAGGAAATCCTATTTACAGAGATTTATTCACATACTCCTTCATTATGATTTACATAACTAGAATGCAACTACCAATTTTGTAAAACCGTCATTTCAGCATTTCGCCGAATTTTCACGAAATCTTTTTGTAATAGTTTTGTAACATCCACATTTTATCCACATTTCCTATCCACATAAACACCACCCTAAAAGAGGCTTTTTCTCACTTATACACGGATTTATCCACATTATCCACGGAAAACAGGGGTAAAACTTACGTAAACCACAAATCCGTAAAAGAACAATTGTTTTGTGGATTTTAACAAATTACAAAATTATTACATGATAATCTTTCAATTATGTTAACGCAAAAATCCTCAAAGCAGAAGCCGCGGCAACTCCACGCGCCGCGGCTTCCTTATCTATTGCTTATCCTCTTAATGCCTTTCCGGCGAGTAAATCCCTCACGTTCCTTCTTACCGAGGAATCGACTCCTTCATCCTTTTAATAACTTTTTGGCGCGTGAACTCCTCACGTTCCTTCTTACCGAGGAATCGACTCCTTCATCCTCTTAATAACCTTCTGGCGCGTGAACTCCTCACGTTCCTTCTCCTCAAGAGAGTTCGAAATATTCTTCACCAGCTCCTCATAGTGGGGAATCGTGATGTTGCGGAGCGCATTTGCTCTCTTCTGCGTTTTCTGAATATTGGTCGCCAGCCTGTGGGCTGCGCTCTCGACCTGCGAGAGTCTGAGCGTGAGCTCCTTGACTCGCAGGAACGCTGTCTGCGCCTTATCCAGAGAATCGCGGGTCCTGTAAAATGCATAAGATGGTCTCGCATTCTGGCTCTCGTCGTGGCGCACGACCGGAATCTCCGTACCCATGACGGATCGGATAACGACCTCAATCCCATCATCCACAGGCAAAGACTCCGCTATATTGCTGACGGTCTCAATACCCATCTGGACATTGGCCTCCTGCAGCGCGGCGTAGGCCTCCCTGAAGGTCCTGTCAATGTTATCCTGAATATCCTTGGCCTGCTCGATGTACTGGGTAAGCTCGCGGATCAGGATATTTCTCTTCTTATCCATCAGCTCATAGCCCTGACGAGAGAGAGCAAGGGAGTTCCTGGCTCTTATCAAGTTACCTTTTGTCGGGACCTCATTTGGATCCAAGGCCTCACCACCTCCTTCCGCTTTTCTTTGTAAATTGCCGTTCTGCAGAATTCAGCATTGTGTTTTTGCACTTACACGGCAATTCCGATACTTCTTCGCTTTTCGCGGCATGTATTCATGCACTTGCACCTACAATTCGTATTCCACTTTACATTTCGTGGAACGACATCCTTGCACTTACACGTATAGCGCAGCTGCCCTTCAGCCTTCTGCCGGCTTATAATACTTCTCCAGCATCTTCGAATCTACACGGTCCAGCTCCGACTTCGGCAGGATACCGAGCAGCTCCCACCCGATATCGAGCGTCTCCTGAACCGGTCGATTCTCCTCATGACCCTGGCCTACGAACCGTTCTTCGAAGGCAGCGCCAAACTTCAGGTACATCTTATCGGTTTCCGAAAGCTCATCCTCACCGATGACCGACGCCAAAGACCTGGCATCCGAAACCTTCGCATAAGAAGAGAACAACTGATTCGCAACTGCCTGATGATCCTCGCGCGTGTAACCCTCACCGATACCGTCCTTCATCAGACGCGATAGCGACGGCAGTACCGAGATCGGCGGATATATTCCCTGACCATGCAGGTTCCTGTCCAGAACAATCTGACCCTCTGTGATATAACCCGTAAGATCCGGAATAGGATGCGTGATATCATCATTCGGCATGGTCAGAATCGGGATCTGTGTGACCGAACCCTTCTGCCCGGCGACGATACCCGCACGCTCATAGAGCGAAGCCAGATCCGAATACATGTAACCCGGATAGCCCTTTCTCGAAGGAATCTCTCCCTTCGATGAGGAGACCTCGCGCATCGCTTCGCAGTAAGAGGTGATGTCCGTCATGATGACCAGAACATGCATATCTCTTTCAAATGCAAGATACTCCGCCGCAGTCAGCGCCACTTTAGGGGTGATGAGCCTCTCGACGACAGGATCATTTGCAAGATTGAGGAACATTGTGACATGATCGGAAACACCGCTCTCCTCAAATGTTCTTCTGAAAAACTCCGCGACATCATACTTGACGCCCATCGCGGCAAATACAACACAGAACCTCTCATCCGTCCCCGAACCCAGCGACGACTGCGTGACCAGCTGGGCTGCCAGCTCATCGTGCGGCAGACCGTTGCCGGAGAAAATAGGCAGCTTCTGTCCGCGAATAAGAGTGGTCAGACCATCAATGGCAGAAATACCCGTATTGATATAATTGCGCGGATACTCGCGCCGGCACGGATTGAGCGGCATACCGTTCACGTTGACCCGTACGTCCGAAACGATCGGTCCCAGCCCGTCGATCGGTCTGCCGATGCCGTCAAACGTCCTGCCCAGAATTTCTTCGGAGAGAGCCAGCTCCATCGGGTGCCCCGTCAGTTTTGTATGCGTATTCTTCAGGGACATGCCATCCGTCCCCTCGAAGACCTGGATGACGGCCTTATCCTCATAATCCTCAATGATCCTGCCGAGCTTCTTCTGTGTCCCGTCGATCTTGAACTCGACGATCTCGTCGTAGGCTGCGCCTTTGACGCCTTCCAGAACGACCAGGGGACCGTTTATTTCACTGAGGCCTAAATATTCTATAGACATATTTTATCTCCACCAACTGATACTTATAAATCCGTTACACTCACTATTCTGCTTCCGCTTCCACCGGTTTCGAGACACAGCACGTACTTTTCCATCTGCTTCCGCCGGTTTCAAGGCACAGCATCCATTTATCTATCTGCTTCCGCCGGTTTCAAGGCACAGCATCCATTTATCTATCTGCTTCCGCCGGTTTCAAGGCACAGCACACACTTATTCAGCTGTCGTCTCTGCCCGTTCCGCAGCACAACCGCCACTTATTTTGCTTCCGTCTCTGCCAGTTATGAGGCACATTGTATACTATTCAATCGGGAAAACATTCGATGTCCTGCCGAGAAATGGATAAATATTGCGCTTTGTGTGACCAAGTGTATGCGTCAGCGACACGCGGGAACACAAAGGGCAGATATATTTATTCATTTCGCAGGCAAGGACGAGAGTTTTCCGATGAATAGTATCACACATGTGCCGTAAAACTATGCAGAACCAAAACTGATCTCACATGTGCCGTAAAAAACCGCAGCACCTTCTTATCCATCTACTCCCGCCGGTTTCAAGGCACAGCACCCATTATCCATCTGCCCCCGCCGGTTTCAAGGCACAGCACGCACTTATCCATCTGCTTCCGCCGGTTTCGAGGCACATTGTATACTATTCGATTGGAAAACATTCGATGTCCTGCCGAGAAATGGATAAATATTGCGCTTTGTGTGACCAAGTGTATGCGTCAGCGACACGCGGGAACACAAAGGGCAGATATATTTATTCATTTCGCAGGTAAGGACGAGAGTTTTCCGATGAATAGTATCACACATGTGCCGTAAAACTATGCAGAACCAAAACTGATCTCACATGTGCCGTAAAGTGTTGCGGAAACAGAACACATATGTGCCGTAGAACACCGCACCTCTTATCCGTTCCTCGCCAACACATTCTCATAATACCGCTCTATCATCTCACGATACTCCTCAAACATCTCCGGCTTATCATTCGGCACATCATACTTAATCGCGATCACCTTCTCAAAAATCGGATCCTGCTTAAGAATCGACATCGGATGCCCCTGCGACACCAGCTCCTTCGACTTCTTATACAGATACAGAATCGTTTCCATCATCAAAAACTGCTTATTCAGCGGCACATTCTGATCCTCTTTATGAAACGCATTCTGCTGCAGAAACCCCAGCCGGATCACGCGGGCGATCTCCAGCGTCAGCTTCTGATCATCCGGAAGCACATCGGAACCGATCAACTTGACCGTCTCCATCAGCTTATCCTCCGCATTCAGAAGAGCAACGATCCTTGTCCGGTCCTCAATGAACTTCTGATCGACATTCTTCGCATACCACGAAGACAGATCCCTCTCATACTCACTATAACTCTGCATCCAGTTGATAGCCGGATAATGCCGCGCGTAAGCCAAAGCCTTATCCAGCCCCCAGAAGCAACGCACAAAACGCTTTGTATTCATTGTGACCGGCTCCGAAAAATCACCGCCCTGCGGTGATACCGCACCGATGACCGATACAGAGCCGACATCTCCACCCAAAGTCTTCATTTGTCCTGCCCTCTCATAGAATGCAGCAAGACGGGAAGCCAGATAAGCCGGGAAGCCCTCCTCTGCGGGCATCTCCTCCATACGGCCGGAGAGCTCGCGCAGAGCCTCTGCCCAGCGGGATGTCGAGTCGGCCATGATCGCAACGTCATAGCCCATATCCCTGTAGTACTCAGCCAGCGTGATACCCGTGTAAATGGAAGCTTCGCGAGCAGCGACCGGCATATTAGAAGTATTTGCGATCAGTGTCGTACGGGCCATCAGCTTGTTGCCCGTCTTCGGATCTTCCAGCTTGGAGAAATCCTCCAGAACCTCCGTCATCTCGTTGCCGCGCTCACCGCAGCCGATGTAAATAATGACATTTGCATCGGAGAACTTCGCAATGGCGTGCTGAGTCATGGTCTTGCCGGTTCCGAAACCGCCCGGTATGGCGGCTGTACCGCCGCGCGCAATCGGGAAAATAGTGTCCAGAATTCTCTGTCCGGTGACAAGCGGCATAGACGCAGGCATACGTCTGGCCGTCGGACGCGGCACGCGGATCGGCCACTTCTGAGCGAGCGTAAGCTCCCTGTCCGTACCGTCCGGCAACGTGACCGTCACGATCGTCTCATTGACCGTGTAGTTCCCTTCCGGTGCTACTTCCTTGACGACAGCCTTCTCGATGAGCGGCGTCATCATGGAACGGTGAACAATAGACTCTGTTTCCTGACACTCCGCAATGACGGTACCTCCCGTAATCTCATCGCCGGGCTTGACCTTCATCGTGACCCTCCAAAGCTTCTGCTCGTCAAGAGAACTGACGGATACGCCGCGGGCAATATATTTGCCCGATTCCTTCGCGATCTCGGACAGCGGTCTCTCGATACCGTCGAAAATATTATTCAGGATGCCGGGACCCAGCGTAATAGAGAGCGCGTCTCCCGTTCCGCGAACGATTTCACCCGGCTTCATACCGCCGGTCTCCTCGTAGACCTGAATCGTGGTCATATCACCGGAGAGTGAAATAACTTCGCCGACCAGATTCTGCTCACCGACGTAAACCATCTCAGCCATCTTGAACCCGACAGCATTTTTCAGATAGATGACGGGGCCGTTGATGCCGTAAATAACGCCTGTCTTTTCAGCCATTCAGAATACCTCCGTCAAACGTAAAGTCTTCCTTTGCCTCCGCCATAAGCGTATCAAAGGAATTATCAATCAATATATTTCTCGATCGAATGACCGCGCGAATACCGCCCCCGAATTTCACGTTCGAGATGACCGGCTGCACGCCGCACACTGCATGGATCTCATCCGTGTATGTTTCGTCGGCCGGATCCACATAGATCGTGACTTCCTCCTCACCCGCAAAAGCCAGGGCAGTCCTGACACTGCGGAACAGCCAGGTATGGTACTCCGGAGTCTTGCGGAAGGCGGAGAGCTTATCGGCTACATTTGCAAATATCTCCTCCTTCACCTCCCGCTGCCTCTTCGCCAGATTCTGACGAATCCGGTTCTGACGGTCCGAGAGATCGCGCTTCAGCTCGCGGCTGAGCGCGGTCGTCTCAGATTTCATGCGGTCCGAGACGATCTTCTCCTTCTCGCTCCTGTGCGCTTCGAAGTCTGCTTCGAGAGTAGCCCGACAGTCAGCGAGCATCTGATCTCTCTGCCTGCTTGCACTCTCAATCGAGAGATCATAAAAATTGCGTAATTTATCTTCCTGTGTCATAATTTCAATCCTATCGCTTCATTGACGTATGCGGTTATGAAATCCGGTCTTCTGCCGGAACCGTGACGGTCGGGAATATCGATGATGAGCGGCATTCCCCTGCGGAGCTTCACGGAGTTTATGTATTCGGGAAACTCCCGGCTGAATTTCTCAGTCAGCAGGATGATTCCGATGTCAGGGTCTTCAAATGCAGACTCCAGCGCTCTTTTCAGCTCATCTTTTTCATGTACGATGACGCCGGGGACGCCTGCCAGACGCATGCCTGTCAGGGTGTCGCTGTTGTCGCTGATGAGATACATTTTCATAATCTTCTCCCACTTTATTATCCCAGCTGACCGATGATCATGAAGGAAATAATCAGTCCGTAAAGGCACACACCTTCCGCCAGACCTACGAAGATGAGGGACTTACCGAGGATCGTCTGATCCTCACTGATGGCACCGAGCGCTGCGGATGCCGCGGATGCTACTGCGATACCGCCGCCGAGGCAGGAGATGCCTGTGGAGAGCGCAGCTGCGATGTAACCGAGTCCTTCCTTAAGTCCTGAACCTGTAGCAGCGGCTTCCTCCGCCGCAAAAACAGATAAGGATCCCGTCAAAAGAACTATGGATGTGATCAGCATAATTCCGAAGAAAAGGAAACAGTTGACTGCGAGCGCACCCTTAAAGCGGCCGCGGCTTCTCTCACCGAGAAGAAATACGAGCCCCGGAAGGATGATGCTGAGAACGAGTGCGACGACTACCAAAATTTCTGTTGCCAATGTCATGATAATGACCTCCTATATATGTTTGTATCCCATGTCAGAGATTACACTCAACCTATCAGTTTTATTTCTCGAACGACGAAACAAATTCCTTTCCGTCTCCCTTATAGTAGCGGGAGAACAGCTCATAGAACTCAAGACGAAGAACCTGAATACCTACGATCAGACCCTCGATACCCATGACGAACAGGTTTCCGAGTATGACTATCATCCAGTTCGTCGGCCCGCCGTTTTCTGCCCCGGCAAGCATCAGAACGACACTCATCATAGCCGCGTGGCTGACCGCGAATGCGCCCACACGCACAAAGGAAAGCGTATTCGAGAAGTATGAAAGCATGACCTCAAAGAGTTCGAAAAATCCCTGTACCAGGAACATGGGGAATCCGCCTTCAAAAATTTCATTCTCTGTTTCAGGAGCTTCTTTTCCGCCTTGCTTCGCTGCCTTGTCTTTCTCACGAGCTTTCTTCGGATCCTGACCGCTTCCGGCCTTAGCCGCCTTTCTGTTGTCAACGATCTTCGTGAGTGGCTCCTTGAAGAACATGACAAGGACTGACAGCGTGATGATTACCTCGAAGACTCTCGCAGCAGGAACCGTGTGTCCGGAGAATATCATGATAATCTCAAAAACCACCGTTGCGTAGAAGAACAGACCGGCCACGGAATTCGTACTGAAAAATGTCTCCTCAGTATTCCTCTCCTTCGCATAATTTCTGATGTGAAGGATCATCGTCAGTATCGTAAGGAACATACCGAACACGATGGCGCAAACGAGAATCGTATTAATGTTTCCGACACCCGGCAGCGTAACCATATCGTGCCTCGGATCCAGCCACAGAGGCTTTATGACATCCTTAAATCCGAAGACGGAGCCGAACATGAATCCGAATATTGTCGAGAACACACCCGCCAGGGAAATGATTCCCGCAAGATCGGAGTGTTTTAATTTGTAAAGAAGAAAACCGCCGATCATCAGGCAAAGTCCCTGTCCCACATCTCCGTACATGATTCCGAATATGAAGGAGTAGGTCACCGCAACAAGGATGGTCGGATCCATCTCCCGGTAATTCGGCAGACCGTACATCTTCACGTACATCTCGTAAGGCTTGAAAAGCCCCGGATTTTTGAGCTTTGTCGGCGGCTGTGTCTTAATTTCCGCATCATTATCCTGAACCACGAGAACGACCTTCTCATCCTGCGCGATGTCGCGCCGCAGGGCTGCCAGATCCTCCTCGGACATCCAGCCGCACAGAATATAGAACTGCTCATGGGCGTTCTCCGTGACGGCCGCCATCTTGCGAACATCAAAATTCCGCGCGAGTGCTTCCAGCTTCGTCTGCGCGCCGAGCAGAGTCGGTGCTCGCTGGATCAGGATCTTTTTCATTTCACCATCGATATCAGCGATTTCCTCATCGATATCGGCCTTCTTCTCGGAAAGTTTTCTGAAAGCTTCTCCCGGGTCGCTTCTGTACTCATCCGGGATGAAAAGTCTCTCAAAATGCATGGAAGAGTAGACTGCTTCGATTCGGTGCAGCTCTGCATGCGGAGCGAAATATACGCAATAAACGTACTCATCGTCCTCCCCGCACTCCTGAAGGATCGTGTCAAAGTTATCGTACATGTACTCCTTGAACCGGTACAGGTACATCTTCGGGAACCTGCCGAAACGGAAGCCGATGAACTCGAATCCGAGAATATCATCGATTTCATCCATGATATCAACATAGGGCTTTACACTGGCCATCTGCGCATCGCACTTGGCTTGTTCTTCTTCCAACTCCGCCTTATGTTCAGCGAGCACGGTCAGGTTCTCATCCAGACTGCGAACCAGCTCGACCGCTTCCTCGAGCGGGAGCTGGTCGGCAGGAACCGGCGTGACCTTGTCCACCATGGAACAGTAAGTGTTGGCTTTGGCCAGCATTTGCCGATAAGGATTTGCCTGTACGTAAGGCCTCAGATCATGGACCTGCGAGAGTTCGCTCATCGCATTTTCCAGATGGATATCATATCTGGACAAATACTTGTCGACCATGCGGTCGATATCGTCCCGCGGACCCGTGAGGGTTACGAATTTCATTTTTACAATCATACTTATCCTCCGGTGTTAACTAGTTGCATATGCTATGATAAAGTCGCCAAAATTCGATTACGGACGCTCATTCATGCGCCCGCTTTCTATTACTCTGTATCGGATCGGGCGTCTCCGTCCAAGACGGCTGCAGAGAAACGACACACACGCTCTCCATGTATATCAGTATCAGGAAGGTACACAGTCTATATTCCCCGTACCATCGCCGACAGATTCTCCATCGCCTCATCGGGTGAAAGCCCGTACCTCACGCACTCGATTGCCGCTGTCAGCGCCGCATCCTGTACCTCCTTGACATAGAGATAACGGTACATGACCGCGATGGAATTCGGATATTTCCTTGCTTCCACTTCAAGGACATGCCGCCCGACATATTCGTACAGGTCACCGAGATTCTGAGGACCGAACTCCGTATAGCGCCTGCCGTAGAACGTCTTTTCAAGGGCTGTCCGGAAGGCTTCCTCCGTTTCAGCCTCCACCATTTCCCGGATGTTCTGACTACTGAGCTTGTATAGAATCGGGATCGTCAAAGCGTACGTATCGGCTTCGGACATGCGAAAATTCTGCCGTGCCCGATGGATGTACCAGATGTTCAGAAGGTCGAACTTGGTCCCAAAGCCGCTGGCGATCACTTCACAGCCCTCCTTAGAGAACAGCTTCTTCCGGTTGTTCCACATAGTCCTGAAGTGATACATGTCGAGAGCGGTCTCATAGTCGAACAGCTGGGCATCCGGATTTTCATGCACCTTTGAAAGAACCGGGTAATATTCGGTACCCTTCAGAGCTTCCAGCGTTGCCTCGACCGTGGTCGCGTGGAAGAGGGCGTCCATGTCTATAGGCGTGTATTTGTCATAGAACCACCTATACAGATAGACGTTCGGATTCGGCGTCTTCCCGATGAATGCATAACTCAGGCACTTCTTGAGATACTTGATTGCGTACCTTCTCGCATATTCTCTCAGAAATTTCTTCTGATCTTCGTTGCAGAAATGGTAGATCTTGGCATAATCCTCGTAGACCGAGTTGCCGAGCAGGAACTCAACATTTCCGCGATGAAGTTCTGTCTCACTCATGCGCTCAAACTCCGCTCTGTAGCACGGGTATTTCCGAAGATAGTTAATGACTGACGGCACATCAGGCAACGAGACGATCTCCCGATATCCTTCCTCCGTTATGAAGTTTTTCTGCATCGCACGAATCTTGGTATTCACTCCGCTGAATGCAAGTAAACCGTTCATCATTATTTTGCCTCCAGGATACGGCCGACGATCTCATCTGCACGTATATCGGCCTGTTCTGCATAATTCTTCTCTATGAATGCGAGCGATGTCTCCATATCAGCCTCAAGTCTCGCAATCGCTTCTGCGTTCTCTTTCTCGAGTTTGTTCCGGATTTCCTTGAGCTCGCGCTCAGATTGCTCATCGAGCTCCCGGTCATATGCTTGCGTCTTCGCCCGGTACTCTTCAGCAAGTTTTTCCTGCTCTTTTCCGGCATCGGCAAGGATGGAGCGGGCAGCGAGATCAATGTCAGCAAGTTTCTTTATGACGGTACTGTCCAAATCGATTCCTCCTCTCCATAAAATGTCCAACTAAGCTCTATTTTACTCTCACTTTATAAAAAGTAAATGATTACAGTGCCAAAAGATCATTCAGACACCGGGCTTTTGGCGACCTGATCAGTAACTCATTCAAATGCTTCGATACTTGTAAAAAAGAGAGAAGCTGCCACATCGGCAGTGATCCCGCAATATATTGCTGACTTTTGCAAATAACGTCTGCAATACATTGTCGCTTCACCCCTTAATGCGGCAGCCCTGTATATGTTCTTATTATTTCTCTGTTGATGAATCAGCTGTAGACTCATCCGCTGCAGACTCATCTGCCACAGACTCGTCAGCTACAGACTCATCTGTCACAGACGAATCTGCGACCTCCGCCGCTGCGGAATCTGCAGTTGTCTCATCTGTAAGAGACTCATCAGCTGTCGATTCATCCGCCACAGACTCATCCTGTCCGAGTGTGAACGGAGCTTTGTCCGTGATCAGCAGTGTCGCCATGACTTTATCATCGACCTTGATATCAGCTTCTTTTTTCCACTTATCGATCAGATTATTGTAAGCTTCTGTCTTACGGTCTTTGACAATCTGTTCCTTCTTGGCTTCCGTCTCATCCTTCGCAAACGTCTTATCAACGCGGAACACGTAGTAATGTGTGTCCGACTCAATGACCTTATCACAGACCTCACCGTCTTTCAGCTCGGCTGCGGCCTCGACCACGCCGGCGTCGAGAGTCGTGTCTGTCGGATCATTTGTCGTGAACTGGCCGGAAGTTGCCGTCAGAGTGCCATCGTATTTTGCGGCAATCGCTGTCATGTCAGCTTCTGCGGCATTGTCAGATGCTTTGAGGTCAGCGAGGATCTTTTCGGCATTTTCTTTGACCTTTTTATTGGCTGCCTCAAGCTTTTCATTCTTCGCTTCCTCAGATACTGACTCATCAGATACAGACTCGTCGGTTACGGACTCATCCGATACAGACTCGTCGGAAGTGGACTCATCGGATACAGACTCATCTGCTACAGACTCATCCGATACAGACTCATCTGCTACAGACTCATCCGATACAGACTCGTCAGATACAGACTCATCCGATACAGACTCGTCGGTTACGGACTCGTCAGCTACAGACTCATCGGTTACTGATTCATCTGCTGCCAAATCTTCCTCCGTCTTCTTGGCAAGGGAGAGGTATGTGACAGTCGTCTGCTGCGCCTCATCGTCGGAAACTTCCGTGTCGACATCCTTGGCCATCGGCTCTCTCATCATATCCTGAATGGTCTGAAGCTCGAGCAGATACACAACATCTTCCTTGGATGCGCCGATCTGAGCGCGGACTTTCTCATCGTTCTCATCGATATAAGCCTGGGCAATCTTTTCAATCTCAGCCTTCTTCTCATCGTCGAGTGCCACATCATAGTCGGCTGCATGCTGCTTAATCAGCACAAGCTCCTCGATGTTCTCAAGAACACTCTCCTTGATCTGATCGCCGTAAGTCTTCTCGGTGGACTCATCCATGACCTGATCAAAGATCTGAGTCGTTCCGAAATACTGACTGTACATCTGATACATATAAGCCTGCTGAAATCTGGCCTGAAAGCTTACTGCACCGAGGCTAACAGCCTCATCGTTGATCGTGACGGCTGTCTTTGTGCCATCGATCTTTGCATCCTTATTTCCGCAGCCTGCGAGCATGGAAACACCCATCGCTGCGGTGAGACCGGCTGCCGCGAATTTTTTCCATAGACTTTTCATAATAATCTCCGTTCTTTCTTATGATACTTATCTACCTATTCAAAGTTACTCAAACTTCCCGCTTCTTATCTACAATTCAGTCGAATCATTAAAAATGCAATCGGACGGGCGTCGTCGAGCGGCCGGTACTTTAAATTTTCAAGCGCCAGCGCCGAAAATTTATTAGTACCGCTGCCAGCGAGACCGAGCGAAAGCGTCCCGACGATGCATTTTTTGATGATGAGACTGTCTATGAACTGCATGTGGGAAGTTTTAGTAAGTTACAAACCATCGAATCCCTATTCTATACGCTTTTTACCGTCGAAGCAAGTTCTGTTGTAAATCTTTTGAGATTCTCTATCATTTCAACATTACCGGTAGGACCGTTATAGAGGAAATAAGCGCCCGTAGGACTCGGATGTACAGTGAACATACCTGCAAATGAACCCACGATCCGCCCGAGCTGCATCGTGTCAAATGTCGGCTCAGATCTCACCGTAAGCCTCACCTCCCGTGACCGCTGTTTGATCTCCACTATGGAAGCAGCGTGAGCCGAGGCTTTCAGCTCCGCGATGAGAAGCAGATTCCGCACCGTCCTCGGCAGCTCGCCGAAGCGATCCATCAGCTCATCGGAGATCTCGTCGTTGTCCCTCTCGTTCTCGATCGCCGCTATCTTCTTGTAGAAGTCGAGCTTCTGGAACTCGTCCGTGATATAAGTATCCGGAATATAAGCGTCAACATTGATATCGACGACTGTCTCAAATGTCGACTCTTCCTGCACTAACCCTTTTTCCTCCTTGACGGCCAGCGCAAGCATCTTGCAGTAAAGATCATACCCGACAAGATCCATGTGGCCCGACTGCTCCTTTCCGAGCAAATCGCCGGCGCCGCGAATCTCGAGGTCCCGCATTGCGATCTTGAATCCGGAACCGAGCTCCGTAAATTCGCGGATTGCTGCCAGACGTTTTTCCGCAACTTCTTTCAGCTGCTTGTCCCTGCGGTACATCAGGAAAGCGTAGGCTGTTCTGTTGGAGCGGCCGACTCTGCCACGGAGCTGGTACAGCTGGGAGAGACCCATGCGGTCGGCGTCGTGGATGATAATGGTGTTGGCATTTGAGATATCCAGTCCCGTCTCGATGATTGTCGTGGTCACCAGGACATCGATCTCACCGTTGATAAAGTCAAACATAATGTCCTCGAGCTGGCGCTTGTTCATCTGGCCGTCGGCAAATGCAACATTTGCCTCAGGAACCAAATTCTGAATGCGTGAGGACATATCGGCAATGTCGCGGACCCGGTTATATACATAATAGACCTGCCCGCCGCGGGCCATCTCTCTGCAGATGGCTTCACGGACCATTTCCTGATTGAATTCCATGACGTAAGTCTGAATCGGGACCCGGTCCTGAGGCGGCTCTTCGAGAACCGTCATGTCGCGGATACCTACAAGACTCATGTGCAGGGTCCGAGGGATCGGAGTAGCCGTGAGCGTCAGCGCGTCTACATTTTTGCGGAGATTTTTAATCTTCTCCTTATGCGTCACACCGAATCTCTGCTCCTCGTCGATGATGAGCAGTCCGAGATCTTTGAACTCAACGTCTTTCGAGAGCAGACGGTGCGTACCGATCACGATGTCCACAAGCCCCTTTTTCAGATCTTTGATGGTCTGTTTGATCTGAGCAGCCGAGCAGAATCGGCAAAGCAGGGCTATATTCACAGGGAACTCTTTCATTCTCTGGACAAATGTATTGTAATGCTGCTGAGCCAGGATCGTCGTCGGCACGAGGTAAGCCACCTGTTTGCCGTCCTGTACTGCCTTAAATGCAGCCCGGAGAGCAATTTCCGTCTTGCCGTAACCGACGTCTCCGCATATCAGGCGGTCCATGATCTTGCGGCTCTGCATATCACGTTTAGTATCATCGATGGCGATGAGCTGATCTTCCGTCTCCTCGAACGGGAACAGTTCCTCGAATTCCTTCTGCCATTCAGTATCCTCACTGAATGCAAATCCCTCAGAATTCTCACGCACCGCATACAGTGCGATGAGCTCTTTGGCGATGTTCTTGACGGAGCTCCTGACCCTCGCGCGGGTCTTTTCCCACTCCGAACCGTTCAGACGGTTGAGCCTCGGCGTGCTGTTTTCCCCTCCGCCGGTATATTTCTGCAGAACATCAAGCTGTGTGGCCAGCACGTAGAGGTTGCCGTCCTTATATTCCAGTTTGATGTAGTCTTTCAGGACATCGTCGACTTTGACCTGCTCGATACCGCGGTAAATAGCGACGCCGCGGTTTTCATGCACGACAACATCGCCGACATGCAGCTCGTTAAAGCTTGCGATCTTCTCGCCCGTATAGCGTGTGCGCTTCTTTCGCTTCTTCGGCTTGGAGCCGAGAATGTCCGTCTCGGTGATGACGGCGAGCTTGATCATCGGATATTCAAAGCCGCGGCTTGCTCTTCCGTAGATGACCGCGATCTGCCCCGATGCGAGCTCAAGATCCGGGTCTTCGGTGTAAAATGCAGGGACCTCCGATTTCTCAAGATCCTGCGCCAGACGCCGTGCCCTCGTGTGGGAGGCTGACATAACAATTATGCGATAGCCGCGCTTGCGATACTTTTTAATATCGCCGACCAGATATTCGAAACTGCCGTTATATGAACTTACCGCCTGTACCGTCTGTCCGAAGCTGGCCGTGATATTCCACTCCCCTTTTCGCATATCCAAGGCGGAAAGCGCGACGCAGCGGCATTTATTTAAAGTCTGAACAATCTGATTCGCACTAAGTATATCCGGGATTTTGTCACCTTTGTGAAAATCTCCCTGCGCAATCCGATTCTTTACGCTCTCTCTGAACTCCTGCTCAACAGATCCTGCCGCATCAAGGATATGATTCGGCTCATCAATGAAGATCGAGCAGCCCGCATCCTGCCCTTTTTCCGACAGGAACCAGGAAAGCAGGCTTCCTTTTCTTCCTATATTATCGACGGCCGGGTAGATCATCACCTTCTGCATGTTTTCGATGGACCGCTGCGACTCCGGGTCGAAGGATCTCATCGAATCAATCTCATCTCCGAAAAGCTCGATGCGGAAAGGACGCTCTTCCGTCAACGACCACACATCTATGATAGAGCCTCTCACGGCGAACTGCCCGGGCAGGTCCACTTCCGCGCAGCGCTCATATCCTCCGCGCACTAAAGACTCCTTGACCCATTCGAGATCGATTTCTTCATCCTGCTCGAACACGACCCTCGCATCCGACAGATCTTCTCTCACACTCACGAAATCCATCAGCGCGGCGACAGGCAGCACGACGACCACGTGCTTGTCCTCGATTAGCGCGCGAAAGACCCGCATGCGCTGCATATCCAGCAGGTTGCTCGTGATATCCGCCTGATAGAACAGCAGATCTTTCGCGGGATACAGCAGGGCACCCGGTTCATAAAGCAACAGATCTTCATGTAAAGATCTGGCAGCCAGATCATTTTCAGCAATGACCAGAGTGATCTGCGCATCAAAAGAAAGCCCATATATCATGTGGGCTTTCTGGGCGCGGGCGCAGCCCGACAGAGAGATGATCCCGGTGCGTTTTTTCAGCCGGGATCTGATTTCATCATATTCGGCCAGCTCGGTGAGCGGCTTGAGGAACATTTGCATACAATACCTCTTTGTATTTTTGAGCGGTCACTTTGTCTTTCCGGAGACTATGTGCCGCGGTCGGGAAAGCGGTTCTTCTGTAAGAGCAGACAGTCACTCTATCTTTTCGGAGAGTATGTGCCGCGGTCAAGAAAGCGGTTCTTCTGTAAGAGCAGACAGTCACTCTATCTTTTCGGAGAGTATGTGCCGCGGTCAAGAAAGCGGTTCTTCTTCTGTAAGAGCAGACAGTCACTCTATCTTTTCGGAGATTATATACCGCGGACGGTTCTGAATCCCCTCGTAAATCTTGGAAATATAGTATCCGATGATACCCAGACTTATCATGATAAAACTGCTCGAAAAGCACTGCAAGATAATGACCGTTGTGAAGCCCTCGAGAGCAGAGCCGGTGAACCATTTGTACAGGGACTGCACACTGATCACGACTCCGAGGACGAGCATCACCATTCCGAGAATCGTGACGACCTGCAGAGGCAGCGATGTATAGGACGTTATGTTGGAAATCGCATAGCGGATAAGCGCACCGGTCGACCAGTTGGATTCCCCGGCCTCACGCTCGCGCACGTCGTAGCTGACCTGTGTGGTCCGAAAACCCACCCAGGATGAGAGCGCACGGAAAAATGCGTCGCGCTCCGTCATATTGATCAGCGCGTGGATTGCCTTGCGGTCGAGGAGCTTGAAGTCGGATGCGTTGGACATATCTATATCGGTCGCATCGCTGATGATCCGGTAGAAGCATTTCGCTGCAAATGCATGCGCCGCGCTCTCTTTCCCGCGATCAGCCTTCACTCCCTCTACGATCTCGTATCCCTGTTCCCAGAGACGGTACATCTCTATTATTTTTTCGGGCGGATGCTGCAGATCACAGTCGATCACGACCGCACAATCGCCCTTGCACTCGGTAAGCCCTGCAAATACCGCCGCCTCTTTCCCGAAGTTTCTCGAGAAAGCGATCCCGCGGATTCGGGGATCGGCCTCGTGGGATTCCTCTATACAGCGCCAGGTGGCGTCAGAAGAGCCGTCGTTGACGAAGAGAAGCTCATGGTCGATACCGTTGTTGTCCAGAAGACTCGTTATGGACTCGGCCGTTCGGGCGATCATCTTTTCTTCATTATATGAGGGTATGACTACAGATAACATATCATTCACTTTCCGGGTGCTGTGCGAAATCTACATTAAGAAAATATAGCATTTGTGTATATCCTTTTCAAGCAAAAAAGAGCTGCCGCACCTTCGCGACAGCTCTCGCTATACATTCATGCATGCGACTTTGCCACCTCTGTAGCCATCTCCAGAATCTCAAGTACGCGAACGACCTCTTCGTCCTTCACGACCTTCTCAGCACCGTTCTCAATAGCAGAGACCAGATTCTCATAGATTCTCTCATAATGTGCGCAGTCGACCGGAACCTTCTCCGTCACGTTATTCCCGTCTGCATCCTTATAGACGAGCGTTCCCCATCTCTCTTCCGGTGCGGGTTCCTGATTAACGACGTGGCGTCCGACAACTTTCTTTTTGCCTGAATTGTGAATGACCGGCGGCAGCGTCATGCTTCCGTTCGTCCCATGCAGAGTGAATCTCGGATAGTCGATCAGCACGCACATCGATGTAGAAATCGTGACCTTGCTGTTCCCGTAATAAAAATCAATGTCGAAATAATCGTCTCCGACGCCAGGATGCGCAATGCTGCGCACGTCGCACTTCACATCGTCCGGCATTCCGAAGAGGCTTATGATCTGATCCGTCGTATGCACGCCGAGATTGTACAGCGTTCCCAGATGATCATACCAGCCGTTCGGTCTGAAATAATCGAAATGGCCTTCCAGCCGGACCACGTCCCCGATCTTGCCGCTCGCTATTACATCCTTCAGCGCAAGGAAATCGGCGTCAAATCTGCGGTTCTGATTCGGCATGCAGATAAGACCCTTTTCTTCGGCCAGGGCAAATACCTCCCTCGCCTCCTGTGCCGTCGGCGCGAACGGTTTCTCGACCAGGCAGTGTTTCCCTGCGTTCAGGATCTGCTTCGCATACGGAACATGGAATCGGTCGGGCGTGTTGACTACGACCAGATCCACCTCCGGGTCGTCCAGAACTTCCTCAAGACTTGTTGTGAAAATGATATCCTTATAATAAGGTTCGTATTCTGCGAACTGCGGAATATCTTCCTCCCGCCGCATTACATATTTAATTCGTACATTCTCCATCTTCTCCGCATAGGGGATGTGATATTCCCTGACGCTCACGCCAAAGCCGATATATGCCACTGTGATCATGATTCTTTCCTCCTTATATTGAATCGGCTGAAATAATTTCATTTTGGATTATATCATTTCATCTAATTTGTTTCAACCGCGGACATGTGATTTTCACATTATTCCATATTTTGTTTTGATTATTTCATGTGATTTCATTATATGTCTCGATTTTTGTCCTTTTCCTGCGAGGAAGCTTGTTAAATTGTAATATTTGTGGTTATTGATGACTAATTATGCAACTTTCACAAGATTTAATTTGGAATTTTGTGGACTATTGGAAGTGAATTTTCTTGACACTATTTGGAATATTATGGTATTATTGCATCAACAAGAAAAAACCTGAAACAAATCACCGGAAACCATAAACCTCTCAAAGATAACTCATCGGACTCTTCAAAGAGCTTCTCATCGAAAGGATATCAAAATGAAATACGCAACCAGAATCAACTCCTTCCTGAGAGTTGACAGCGACCTGAAACACGCATTGGAAGCAATCGGCAAGATCGACGGCGTCGATTTTGTGGATCTGAACTATCCTGAACACTTCTCGGACTACAGCGTCAAAGAAGTAAAGGATATGCTCTCTGCCAACAGCCTGAGATGCAACGCGATCAACCTTCGTTTCCGAGGCAAGTATCTCCACGGTGAATTCGGCAACATCGATCGCCGGATTGCCGAAGATGCCATCACACTCAGCAAAGAAGGTACAGATGTCTGCCGGCAGCTCGGCGGATCACAGGTAATCATCTGGCTCGGCTTCGACGGCTTCGACTACTCCTTCCAGATCGACTACAACGAGTACTGGGACAGAATCATCCATGCTTTCAAAAGCATCTGCGCCTACTCAAAGATGCCGGTCAGCATTGAGTACAAGCCTTATGAAGAGAGGGTCCACGCATTCATCGACAGCTTCGGAACGACCATGACAATCCTTAACGAAGTGAATGCCGACAACCTGGGCGTCACCCTCGACTTCTGCCACATGCTGATGAAAAAAGAAAACCCGGCGCTGGCTACTGCCTACCTCGCCAAAAGAGGAAAACTTTTCAACCTTCATCTGAACGACGGCGAAGGCTCCACGGACGACGGACTGATGGTCGGAACAGTAAACTTGTGGAAGACGATCGAGGTCATGTACTACCTCAAGAAATACGGTTTTGACGGAGCGGTCTACTTCGACACATTCCCGAAGCGCGAGAAAGCGGTCGAGGAGTGCGAGGCAAATGTAAGGATGTGCCGCCTCATCGAGAAAATGATCGACAATTACGGACTCGACAATATCGCTTCCGCCATCGAAAAACAGGACGGAACAGCCGCAGCAAACCTCATGATCGACCTGATCGCAGCCGCGAACTGAATCAGAAGTTTTCAGCATATTTCACATTTACAGAAAAACGAAGTCACAGTTCAAAACAGCATTTTTACACAGCACATTTCTTTAGAATATTTACCGGCAAAGCCGGTCAAATATAGAGTTACACGCAAAAGCGTAAAAAAAGGAGGACCAACATGAAAAAGAAAATCTTAGCAACTCTTCTCGCATCCGCTATGGTATTCGGCCTTGCAGCATGCGGCGGCAGCCAGAGCTCCGCTTCATCAAGCACAACTGCTGACAGCACAGCAACAGAGAGCACAAAAGAAGACGCCACGGCAGCATCCGGCGAGTTCAATCCGGATACAGACCCGTCCAGCCAGACAATCGAGCAGATCCGCGAAAGCCTCGGCGCAGAAGTTCCGGTCAAAGCCGGCCTCAATCTCAGTGCAGTAGAGAAGTCGATCTCCAACGAGTTCTGGAGAAGCCTTCAGGAAGGTTATGAGAAAGCAGAAGAGAACGTAGACAAAGTCGCTGACATCACCATCGACGTAGAAGCCACAACAGACGAAGGCGACGAGACAGGCCAGCAGACAATGGTCGAGAACGCTGTCAACCAGGGCGTAGATGCAATCATGGCAAGCCCGATCTCCGATGCTAACCTTACAACAGCGGTTGAGAATGCACAGGATGCAAACATCCCGGTCGTCAACGTAAATGACGGTCTCATCGCAATCGCAGATTACTACTGCGGACCGAACGCATATCAGAACGGCTACCTCGCAGCTGAATGGGTCTCCAAAAAGCTCGGTGACAAGGGTCAGGTCGGTATCGTCGTAGGTATGGCAAAGGCATTTGCAGCTCGTGAGCGTACACAGGGCTTCAAAGACTGGATCGCTGACAATAACTCCGGCCTTGAAGTAGTAGCTGAGCAGAACGCTGACTGGGATCGCCAGAAGGCCAAAGAGCTTGCAGCAACATGGATCATCCAGAACCCGGATATGAAGGCAATCTTCTGCAACAACGATGACATGGCTCTCGGCGTAGTAGAAGCAGTTGAAGAAGCTGAAGCTGACATCCTCGTAGTCGGCGTTGACGGCATCGGCGAAGCATATGACTCCATCAGAGCAGGCAAGCTTGATGCAACAGTTGACTCCTTCCCGTACTACATGGCACAGGTCGCTACAGAAGTTACACTTCGCGCACTCGCAGGCCAGGAAGTACCGCACGTAACAGCTACACCGCAGGCTCTGATCGACTCTGAGAACGTTGACAAAGACGCTGCTGAGATCATCGGCTGGACAGATACGGTTTACACAGCAGCTCAGTAAGAACACGCAGATAGCAGTAAGCTCTCCTAAATCGAGGCATACAGATACATGTCGAAGGCATAAGTACCGGGACACTTAGGAGGCATGTTTTACGGACAAAGCAAAGCTTACGATTATCGGGGCATCCCTCACTCCCTCCGGACGGGGGGATGCCCTAAATAAAACTAACATACGAGACATAATTCTTATTTATCAAATCGTTTCAAATGACGCGGTGGCTGCGCCCGGCGCGTCACCAAATCAGACTAAGGAGAACAAAAGTGGGCAAAGCAGTTGAATTTACCAAAATCAATAAATACTTCCCCGGAGTTCACGTTCTGAAAGATATCTCATTTTCTGTAGAAGAAGGCGAAGTACATGCCCTGCTTGGCGAAAACGGAGCCGGTAAATCTACTCTTCTGAATATTCTTCACGGCGTCTATCCGGAATACGAAGGTGAAGTAAAGCTCCACGGCACAAAGGTTCATTTCCGAAATCCGAACCAGGCGATCGTGGAAGGCAAAATATCCAAAGTGCATCAGGAAACACTTGTCGTAAAGGACCTGACCGTAGGTCAGAACATCACTCTCGGTTATGAACCCTTGAAAGGCGGTCTGGTAGATTACGCCAAGATGAATAAGGACGTCAATGAGATCCTGAAAGATCTCGATTGCAACTTCAAGGCAGAAGACATAGCAGCAACGCTCACATCCGGACAGATGCAGATGCTTGCCATCGCAAGAGCGCTCTACCATAAGTCAACAATCATCTCCCTAGATGAGCCGACCGCTTCCCTCTCCCAGAAAGAAACCGAAGCCCTTTTCAAAGTCGTTAAAAAACTCAAGAAAGACGGCGTCACGATCATGTATGTAAGCCACAGATTGGAAGAAATCTTCCAGATCTGCGACAGAGCAACCATCATGAGAGACGGAGAATTCATTTGCACACTCGATGTCGCGAAGACGACCCGTGACGAACTCATCCACGCCATGGTTGGTCGTTCCGTTGCAGCCGTCGCCTCAAGACTGAAACCATGTCGCAAGCAGGACGAAGTCGTTCTCCGTGCAGAGCATCTCACAGGCGACGCCTTCCACGATGTTTCCTTCGAACTTCACAAGGGCGAGATCCTCGGTTTCTTCGGTCTGGTAGGTGCCGGACGAACAGAGACCATGCGCGCCATCTTCGGTGCGGACAAGCGGCTCGGTGGAAAAGTTTACATCCACGGCAAGGAGATCACAGGTTCCTGGAACAGCACCAAGGCACTGCGCGCCGGTATCGGCCTGATCCCGGAAGACAGAAAGACGCAGGGCTTCCTTACTCTCTCATCGAACATTGACAACATCGCAATTTCCTCCCTTGAAAAGTATATGAAGGGCGCATTTGTGGATCCGAAGAAGACCCGCGCCAACGCAGAGCGTTACTTCAAGGAAATGGATATTCACCCGAACGATCCCGACTACCTGACCAAAAACCTTTCCGGCGGTAACCAGCAGAAGGTCATCCTCTCAAGATGGATGTCGACGGATGCTGATATCATCGTATTCGACGAACCGACCAAGGGTGTCGACGTCGCGGCAAAGGCAGAAATCTACAGGCTCATGGAGGACATGGTAGAGGAAGGCAAATCCCTCATCGTCATCTCCTCGGAACTCCCTGAGGTCATGGGTCTTTCCGACAGAATCATCATTATGTGCGAGGGTCACATCAACAAGGAATTCAATCGCGACGAATTCAAGAGCAGCGACGAAATGCTTGACTATGCAATAGGAGGAAATTAACGTGAAACAGTTATTTGATAAATATAAGAGAGAATTCATCGTACTTCTCGCTACGATCGCAATGTGCGCCATCTTCACTATCATGAACGCCAACTTCCTGAGATGGAGCAACTTCCTGACAATTCTTCAGCAGATGGTTCTTAATTCCATCCTCGCCGTAGGTATGATGTTCGCCATCATCACGGGCGGTATCGATCTTTCGATCGGATGTACATTTGCCATCACCGGCATCGTTGTAGCTTCCATCACAGTCGGTGGCGGAAACCCGTTCATCGCTATCCTGGCAGGCCTCATCGTAGGCGCGCTCCTCGGTGCATTCAACGGATTCCTTGTAAACAACCTCAAGCTTCAGCCGTTCATCGCAACGCTCGGCACGATGAGTTTATATCGTGGTATTGCGTACGTCGTAACGGGCGGTCAGCCGGTCACCAACGTTCCGGACTCCTACAGAAACATATTTAATGGTAAAATGTTCGCAGGCATCCGCTACTACATCATCGTCATGATCATCGTCTTCGTGATTGCCTACATCATTCTCCAGAAGACCCGTACCGGAGCTTACCTCTACGCCGTCGGCGGAAACGAAGAAGCAGCAAAGCTTTCCGGTGTTAACACAGTCAAGACAAAATATATCGCCTACATCATCTGCGGCGTATGCGCCTCCATCGCAGGTCTGGTCATGCTCGCATCCCTCGGCTCCGCTGAGTCCACAGCCGGTACAGGTTATGAGACCAACGCCATCGCCGCTGCCGCAATCGGCGGAACAAGAATGGCAGGCGGACGCGGAACACCGTTCGGAACATTCATCGGCGGTCTGATGCTCGCAGTTCTTAAGGTCGGTATGGTCGTCATCAACGTCGACTCCTTCTGGCAGTATGTTGTAACAGGTATCATCATCATCGTGGCTTCCTACTTCGAATTCATCCAGCAGGATGTCCAGGCATTCCTCGCAAGGAGAAAGCAGGGGTAATTCTCTCGATGCACAGGCATTCCTCGCATTGAGAATTCTGAAAATCCTGTGATGCACAGGTATTCATTGCAAAGTGACAGCAGGGAAATCCTGTGAGCAGGATTTCCGGCATCAAGAAAGCAGGGTAAAATCCAATGATCAAAAAACAGATCACTGTAATAGGCAGTTTGAATTACGATATGATCCTCAAAGTCAAGCGTCTCCCCTATGAGGGGGAGACCATGGCTGCCGAGGGAGTTTCCATGGCTGCCGGCGGCAAGGGTTCCAATCAGGCCGCCCAGGCTGCCAAACTCGGCATCCCAACCTACCTGATCGGCGCGGTCGGCAATGACTCAATGGGCGAGTTCCTGATTGCGGAAGCTAAAAAGTACGGCATAATCACCGACCGCATCAAAGTTGTAGAGGGTTCCTCCGGACTCGGCATAGTGAACGCCCTTGAGGACGGCAGCGTCCATGCTACGATCGTCCGCGGCGCGAACTATCAGCTCACGAAAGAGGACATCGATAAAAATATGGACCTCCTTGAGAGCTCCGGCGTTATCATTCTCCAGAACGAAATCCTCCCTGAAACAAATAAATACGTTATGGAGATCGCCAGAGATCTTGATTGCAAGGTCATTCTGAATGCGGCTCCCGCCGAGGAGCTTGACCAGGAACATCTCGCAATGTGCGACATCGTCGTTGTCAACGAGGTCGAGGCATCCTTCTACTGCGGACGCGAAATCAAGGACATGAATTCCGCCATGGATGCGATCACGATCAGCCGTGAGCTCGGCAACACATGGGTGTTCACCCTTGGTTCCCAGGGCTCTCTCGTCGCAAGCGGCGAGCGCTGCGAGTTCATCCCTTCCCACCATGTCAAGGCGATTGAGACCACCGGCGCCGGCGATTCCTACATCGGGGCACTCGGCTACGCTCTCTGCGAAGGCATGGACGCCTTCGACGGCGGCCGCTTCTCGACCTGCTGCAGTGCGATTACCGTATGCGGTATCGGGGCACAACAATCTATGCCGACACTTGAACAGGTGAAGGCCTTCCGGGCTTCGCTCTGATTTCACGATCTTTCACGGACGGGGACGGTTCCTTACAGCTGCGGATGGTTCTTAGCGTTTAAGAACCGTGCGTAACCGTTAAGAGCCGTCCCCGTCTTTTGCTCTACACAAAATATAAATAAATGTCACGAATTTTCAAATTCCCCCCGTTTTCACTGAAAATTTATGATATAATGCAATAAACTGAGAGAATTTGGAGGAATTGTTATGATACCCGAACTCAGACAGGAAAGAATACTGGAAAGCGTCAAATCACGAGACATTTCATATATTAAGGAACTTGCCGAAGAACTGGATATTTCCCTCTCCACCATTCGAAGGGATATCGCTGTTCTCGAAGAGGCCGGAAAGGTCATCTCGATGCGGGGCGGCGCGGTCAAACCTGCCATCCGGATAGAAAACGTACCTGAGGCTACTGTAGATGAAGCCCCGGTCGTAAAGAAGCGTCTGATAAAAAGCTCCGAGAAGGACATTATCGCCGCGAAAGCTGCCGAGATGGTCGAACCCGGCGACGTCATCTACGTCGATTCCGGCACGACCTGTTCATGCATGTTCAGCTACCTCTCATCCAAGGACATCATCATCGTCACCAGCAACTATGAGATTCTTGACTACATGCCGATGCAGAAAGCTTCCGTCATTCTGTTGGGCGGTGAGATCAGCGACGACCTGCACTCCATCAACGGTCCTCTGACCGAGAAGTGCATAGCAGACATGCATTTTAACAAAGCCTTCATCGGAGCCAACGGTTACATCCCCGACGGCGGTGTATTTACGCACTCCGAGCGTGAAGCCCGCAAAAAGGTCCTCGTCAGAGAGCACTCCGACAAGAACTACCTGCTGGTGGATACATCCAAGAAAAATAAGTTCGCTTTCCAAAAGCTCTTCAATGTTCGGGATGTCACACTGATTACGGAAGAGAGCTGACATAAAACCACAGGAAGAATTCTCTGGCCGGCTACGGAAGTACGAGCACAAAAAGAAACGCTGAAAGCCTGATTTACGAGACTTTCAGCGTTATTTTTTCTGACTCTCATTAATAGCTGGGATACAGGCCATCCCACACAATTCTTCTGTAATTATCTTTGTCCGTATCTCCCTCAGTCGAGAAGCACAGTATCCTTGAATTCTGATCCAGTTTCAGTATTCTGCGAATATACTCCAGACTCTCATTCTGCAGAATCTCAGCAGCACATCCAAGTGCAGCGGCCCCACTCTCTCCGGAGATCACTCTGCCATCATTCCCTGTAGGGTTGCCGAGGATCCGCATACCTTTAGCCGCAACGTAATCAGGCACAGACATAAAATTGTCCGCATATGCATCCAACTCCTCCCATCCTATCATACACGGTTCCCCGCAGGCAAGTCCCGCCATAATCGTTGACAGACTCCCCTCTACATTATGTAATCTCCCATCACCGGCTTCAGCTGTGCGGAAGATGCAGTCCGCTTTATTGGGTTCCACGATTGTGATGATCGGCTTTTGCTTTCCATAGTAATCTGCAAAAAATCCCGTCAGCGCCCCTGACATAGCTCCCACACCTGCCTGCAGAAAGATATGTGTCGGTACTGTTCCGTATTCTTCTGCCGCTTCCAGGGCCATTGTCATATATCCCTTCATGATCCAGACAGGAATCTTCTCATAGCCTTCCCATGCGGTATCCTGCACCAACGGCCATCCGTTCTCCTCCGCAACCCGTTTTGCATATCGGACTGTGTCATCATAGTTCATATCCGTGATCGAAGCATCAGAACCGAAAGCACGGATATTCTCCAGCCGCTCTTCGGAGCTTCCCTTTGGCATGAAAACCTTGCTTTTCACTCCGAGCCGATTTGCCGTCCATGCAATTCCTCTGCCATGGTTTCCGTCTGTAGCAGTTACAAAAGTGACATCTCCCAGCTTTTCCTTTACTTCTGCGGACGTCAACCGCTGATAATCCATTTCTTCCATCGGAACCTGCAGTTTTTCCACAATATAATTAGCGATACAATAGCTACCCCCCAGACCTTTAAATGCATTCAGTCCAAATCGATAGCTCTCGTCTTTAACCACGACTTCCCTGACTCCAAGTACTTCCGCAAGCCCTGTAAGTTTTACCAGCGGAGTTTTCCTGTAATCCGGAAAACTGCGATGGAATGCCCTTACTTTTTCCGCCTCTTCGCGGGAAAACGTCTGATCCCATCTGGTTTTTTCCATGCCCGTGTGGTCAGCATGTACCAATTTTACTGATTCGTTCATAGTCCCGTCTCCCCTTTCTGTTTTTAATCTCTGACGCAGAATTCTCGTGACTTAAGTCGTGAGATGAATGCGCAAAATGATACTTGTCTCTGACATGGGATACAAACCCGCGTCAGAGATTAAAAGCCTCAGCTGCACAATGCTCCACTGGAGCATTGTTACGCATGCTTAGGCACGGCGGATCGCAGCCGCGCATTAAGGAAGGTGCTTCGCACCATGCGCGGCGCGGCAAGAACGCCGAGGCGTTCTTGATTTCATGTCATGACGATAAATCACATCAGAAGGGATATTTTCTCAATTATATCCATAGGATAGCCGAGAAATCGTCCATCCACAATCATACTCCTTATTTCTTCTATAGAAGCCCACCTTACCGCTTTTACCTCTTCCTCCTGAAGCACAAGATTCTTAAGCAGATGCTCCGCATCCCCGTCATATTCCCTTACACATTTGACCGGCACGACAAATATCGTATCAAGCCGATTCTGAATCGTCATCTCAACGGTCCCTGCCTCGGAAAGTATAATCTGCAGTCCCAGCTCTTCCTGTACCTCGCGTTCTGCCGCCTGCTCAGGCGTCTCGCCTGCGAGCACATGCCCGCCGATTGTCAGGTCCCACATCCCCGGCCACTTTGCAACGCTATCGGACCGCTGCTGGATCAGCATCTCTCCCCTCTCATTCATAAGGCACACATGCACAATCAGATGATACTCGCCGGGCATGTAGGAAGCGCCGCGGGGGCGGGAGTAGCCGAGCCATTTGCGATTTTCATCATATATATCTAAGTATTCCATGTAATTATTAAGACTCCAAAAGTCGATTACGGATTATTCCGTGCTTACGCACTCCCACAATCCTGTAATCATCTCGTTGTTTCCTGCATTTATTTTGCCTTGACACTCTCCCCCTCATCCTTCACAATTACTTTATCAGTAGTTTTTAAATCCAGATGGAGGAAGCACTATGCACTATAACGGCGTTATTTTTGATTTCAACGGCACTCTTCTCTTCGACGACGCATATCATGTCGTCGCCTGGGACCGCATCGCCATGGAAGTCGCCGGCAAGCACCTCACCGCCGAGCAGATGGACACCGAATACGCAGGCTTCCCCAATATCGAGATTCTTCGCCGCCTCTCCGGAGGCACCCTCACCCCGGACAGGCTCGAATACTACTCTCTCCGCAAGGAGGAACTCTACCGCGAAACCGTCCGTAATGTTCCGGGTGGGGCGAAACTTGTTCCGGGTGCCAACGAGCTCTTCGACTACCTGAAAGAGCACGAAATCCCCTGCGCCATCGCCACGGCTTCCATCATTCAGAACATCGAGTTCTTTGTCGAGACATTTCATCTGGACAAATGGTTCGACATGGACCACATCGTCTACGACAACAACACTTACAAGAATAAGATCATGATGTTCCGAGATGCATGTGACCGGATCGGCACACATGAAAATATCCTCATCTTCGAGGACTCTCTCTCCGGTATAACATGCGCCGCGGAAATCGGCGCATCCATCGTCGCTATCCACAAAGAAACCATGGAACCGCACTACCCGAAGTTCCCTCAGATCATTGATATTGTGGAGGATCTCCGCGGGGCAGACAGATACTTTTAAGCAAATCAAGCCTTCATCGCGCACCGCAGCTTCGTCGACCTCGCCCTCGGATTTCGGAAACATTCCTCCTTCGAGGGTCTGATCACATCTTTCGAAGCATAACTATACAAGCCGTCGCGAAGCCCTGCCTTGAAGGCCTTCTTTACAAGTCTATCCTCACCCGAGTGGAAGGTCAGTATGCATATACGTCCTCCCTCTCTCACCGCTGCGGGAAGCTTCTCCAGAAACTCATAGAGAACCTCCATCTCGCTGTTCACATCGATTCTGAGAGCCTGAAATGTTCGCGCGTAAGCCTTCTTTATCGCGTCCTCCCTGCTCTCCTCCACCAGCTTCTTAGCCGGTATCCTTACAACAGCTTTTTTCACTACTTCGCGAAGTTCACCTGTGGTTTCAATTTTACCTCCGCGGCGATATACTTCTGCCACTGCCTTTGCGATCTCCGCTGCGTAAGGTTCATCCGAATTCTCATACAGCATGGAAGCAATTTCCGCTTCAGACAGCGTTGCGAGCCGCTGCGCTGCAGATTCCCCTCTCGAGGGATCGAGCCGCATGTCCAGAGGACCGTCGGTCTTGTAGGAAAAGCCGCGCTCGGGATTATCGATCTGCATCGACGAGACTCCGAGATCCGCAAGCACGAAGTCGAACGGACCGTACTTCTCCGCCACCTCATCGATATTGCGGAAGTTCGTGCAGATTGCAGTAAAGATTTCCTCGCCGTACCCCTTCTCCTTCAGTCGTTCCCGTGTCTTGACGATTTCAATCGGGTCTACGTCAAGAGCATAGAGGTGTCCTGCAGACATTTCAGCCTTCTGGGTCTGACTGCTCAGAGCCTGAAGCATCCTGAGACTGTGTCCTCCGTATCCGAGCGTACAGTCGAGCCCGATTTCTCCCGGCTTGATTTCCAGAAAACCGAGAATCTCATCCACCATGATCGGGATGTGCATTCCCGCGGGGGTGCTGCCCTTCGAGATAACATGCTCAATCGTATCTCCGTACTTCACCGGATTCTGCTCCTTGTATTTTTCTTCAAATCGCCGCGGATATTTTCCGCTGTAGTGCGGGCGGCGTTTATGTTTCTGCTCCATAAGCACTCCTTCTATCACATTCCTCATTTACATAGCATCTTACGAATTTATTCTCATCATCGCAACAATAATTCACAAATCACTTAAGAAAACAATTCATGTCACAATTCACGAAGATGCATGCTATACTTATCCCTATCGAATACAACAAAAAATTCTCTAAAAGGAGCTTTTATGGATACCAAACTCAACTTCTCCTCCGACTACACCCGCGCCGCCCACCCGGCCATCCTCAGCCGCCTGGCCGAAACTGCAGGACTCTCCATGCCGAGCTACGGCACAGATCCGATCTGCGAATCCGCCAAAAACAAGATACGCGCCGCATGCAATTGCCCGGATGCCGAAGTCTTCTTCCTTACCGGCGGTACACAGATGAACGCTACCGTCATAGACTCCATCCTCCGCTCATATCAGGGCGTTATCGCCGCGGACACAGGTCACATAAGCACCCATGAAGCCGGGGCAATCGAGTTTGGCGGTCACAAGGTGCTCACGATTCCTCATTCGGCACACACCGCTCCCGGCAAACTTCATCCCGCGGATGTAGCCCGTTACGTGGAAACATATGCAAAAGATGCCAACCACGGCCACATGGTTATGCCGGGCATGGTCTATATCTCCCAGCCAACCGAGTACGGGACTCTGTACACACTCGATGAGCTTACTGAACTGAGCAATATCTGCCATGCAAACGCCCTCTCCCTCTATGTCGACGGTGCCCGGCTCGCATACGCTCTCGCATCCCCGGCAAATGACGTTTCACTCGAAGACCTCGCCCGCCTCTGCGACGCTTTTTACATCGGCGGCACAAAATGCGGTGCGCTCTTCGGCGAAGCACTCGTTATACCTAGACCAAATTACATCCCTCACTTCTTCACCATCATGAAGCAGCACGGGGCTCTGCTCGCAAAAGGCTGGCTTCTCGGGCTTCAGTTTGATGTCCTCTTTACCGATGGCTTGTATGAAAATGTCGGAAGCACTGCGCTCGGCTATGCCTCCGAGATTCAGGCTGCAATAAAGAGCGCGGAACTCCCGCTGTATTTCGAATCCCCGACGAACCAACTCTTTGTTGTCTTGAATAACGAGCAGAGAAGATATCTGGAGAGCGAAGTCGATATGAGCTTCTGGGAGCAGCTTGACGAAAGCAGAGTCGTTATGCGCATCGCGACAAGCTGGTCAACGACCCGCGAAGACGTAGACGAGCTGCTTGAAATCCTGTCCGGCATGAAATAATAACTCACCATAATCAAAGAGCACCTCGTCGTTCTTGCCGCGACGTGCGCTCGTATCTCGCGATTGAAATCACGAGTATTGCGCGATGAAGAATAAAAAATAAGTGTAACTGACAGAGTTAACTACTCACTATCAATTACACATTTATGATACTAAACGAGGCTGTCGCATTAGATGGTATCCCCTCGACTATATATATGGCAGACATTTTCAAATAATATCTGCCATATATAGTGGTGATACCGTCAAATACGACAGCCTCGTTGTTTGTAAAGCTGTTTGTTATCCACAGAACTCAGATCATTTTATTCATACTACCAATCATTTTTCCGTACTATTGCTCGACTGCAGACTCAAGAAAGGTTCAGAAAGAAGCAGGAATCTTTTCATCCCTCTCCTCAATCCAATCAATTTCATTCCTGCAGTACTCAAGAAAACTTCCCACATCCGTGCGTTCAATCCACTCTTCCGTCTCATTGCAGATCGCATCGATCTCCTCCGCACTGTAATTCAGGAACTCAAGAATCGCCCGTATATGCTTCTCGCAGAAAAACGTGTAATCAATTCCAAGCTCCTCCTGATGCTGGAACAAATGCATGGATCCCCCCATCGCAAAGCAAAGTGCACAGCGCAAATCGAGCATATTGAACTGTCTGCTCTGAATATACCTGCGTAGCCAGTTGCAAATCGTATCAATCCAGACGTCCAGAATATCCGGTGAAGCCACCGTAGCCAATATGAACTGATACATTCGATAATCTTCTGCCACTGCGGCAAAAAAGAGCATATTAAAATTAGAAATTCTCTGAAATAAATCCTTCTCCGGTTCCTCGTCCTGCGCCAGTGTTCCCATATAGTTGTAGGAAACGTCGAGCAGTGTGGTGAGCATTTCCTTAATGATGTCTATCTTCTGCGGAAAATATCTCTGCAGGAGAGATTTTTTAATCCCTGCACCACGTGCAATATCGTTAAGCGATACTCTATCATATGAGGCCTCATCAAGAAGGCTATATGTGGATGCAAGAATTTCTCTCCTGCGTTCTTCATTTCTCGGGGCCATACGTCTCTCCGCTCTTTTATCCTTTATAGTGTGCATTTCATATGCAGACATGATGTTATGCCACGGAGTGGATTATAACATATAGCTCATAAGCGGTCAAAACATCGGTACTCCCGTCTTGCAAATCATGCAAGCAGGCAGGCTGCCGCATAGATATGACAGCATGTATAATGCGCGAAATACATTTTTCTTACTGATTACTTTGATTTCCGCCCAGATCCAGATGAAGCACTTCCATCATGTACTTGGCTGCCGTATCGCCGAACATAATATCCGGATATCCCGGCTGTGCCTTTACATATTTGAAGAAGTCTTTCATGACATCTTCCTTATTGAGAAGCTCATCACGGAACATCGCATTGAACCCGAGACTCGGATTAAGCGCGTCCTCAGCGAGCTTCTGATACGTATTCAAAGCTTCATAGGAGAAATCATCCTTAGCATCGCACTGAGCGATGACATTTGCGGCAATCATACCGCCGGTCATAGCAGACGGAATACCGTATTCAAATGCACACTCCGCCGCTCCAATCGAATCGCCGATCGCAATGGCGCCCGGAACAACGCTCTTACCGAGCTTACGGGAACCCGGAAGTCTCCAGCCGCGGAACTTATCAATGATGGTAGCATTCTTCAGTCTTGCCTGACCGAATTTCGTATTATCTCTCCAGTACTCATAGAATTCCATGGAGGACAGTCCGGTATCGCGGAGAGCTTTCTCCGTGATCGTGAGGCCAAGTACCGCCTGCTTTCCGCCGTAATGCGGATTCAACCATGTAGTACAGATCGGACTCCATCCGTTGAGGCCCATCGGTACATAGTATTCCTCAGCCATATGAGGAGCAAGACCTTCTACGCCGTCCAGATAAGCGCGGAAAGCATACATTGTGAGATCCGGATCATCCGGGAACAGACCGATCTGCCGAGTCAGTTCGCTGTGGGAGCCGTTCGCAATAACTACAACATCCGCCTCAATGTCCATCGGCATATTGTGATACAGTCCGTGAACGCCCTTGACAACGCCTTTTCTCATAATCAGGCTGGTCGCCTCATAGTTTTCCATGAAATCGGCGCCCTCTTTGATTGCCGCACGCCGGATCCAGTCATCTGTGAATCGGCGTGTGGCAATCATGGCAGGTTCTGTCTTCATATCTATATAGTCTTCATTTCTGTCGATAAGACGGAATTCCGTTATACTGCACGCCTGATATTTCATCATGTTATCGAAAGCGCCCATTTCCTTCAGCATGGGATAAAGGGCCGGGACGTATACGCCGCCGCAGATCTTATCGCGCGGCCAGGTCTCCTTATCGACGAACAGAACGTCAACGCCAAGTTTTGCTAAATAAAATGCCGCTGTGCTGCCTCCCGGGCCGGCACCAACAACAAGTGCGGTTCTTCTTATTTTACTCATCTTGCAGTCCTCCTTTCTCATCTCTTGACCATGGAAATAACATCACCCTGCGGGCAGAGCTTCTGGCAGAGGCCGCAACCGATGCACTTCGTTTGATCAATCAGAGAATAACCGCAGCCAAGGCAGCGCAGTTCTTCCTGATAAACCTGTTTCGCTGTATATGTCTTCTCAACATCGTCAAAGTTCTTCAGTCTCGTAGCCACATCCTCCATAGGACGTTCATGGCGAAGAGTCTTTCTGCGGTTGCACGGATAAATCTTCTCCTCAATCGGAGCTGCCACCAGAGTATGACCAATCTCGGCATTGCGAAGAACACGGCCCTGAATTGTAGCGTCAGCATCAAATGCTGCTTTTCTGCCGCTCGCAAGCGCGTCGATCACAGAGCATGCGCCGCCTGCAATATCTCCTGCATAGAAAACTGTCTCTCCGTCTGCTTCCGGATAGAGCGGATCGGCATACTGACCGATCGCTACGATCAGGAACTGGATCGGAAGATGAACCGGATTTTCCTCGTCTACCGTGAAACTGATCTTTCCGTTTTCGTCTTTTTCAAAATGTGTAACCTTGACAAGATCGATTCCTTCAAGTGTATTTACGCGTCCCGTATAGGCTTTCGGGCTGTAGCCTTCCATGAATTCGATACCTTCCTCAGCGGCTTCGTCTTTCTCCCACTTGTGAGCCGGAACATATTCACCCTCTTCCAGACATACCACAGTCACCTTCTTTGCTCCGAGACGGAGAGCTGTGCGGGCTGTGTCCATAGCTACGGAACCGCCGCCAATCACAACGCCCTCTTTGCCAATAATTTCGAAATTCTGATGCGGCATACGCACGGTATTCTGATCATTATTTGCAAAATCCATGAACTGGATCGCTGTATAGACGGCATCATAGTTCCACTTCGGTACCCATGTAATCTCCTTGCCGTGCGGGGTACCCGCTGCAACAATCACTGCATCGTACTCTTCCTGCAGTTCTTTGATCTGCTTCTTGCCGAGCGGAGAATTGCACTGAATCTTAAGTCCTGCTTCCTGTAGTTTCTCAATGTCGCGCTTAACTGCAGCTCTGTCGAGGCGGAATTCTGGAATAGCGCGGACGAGCATGCCGCCCGGTTCTACATTTGCTTCAAAAATCGTCACATCATAGCCGAGAGTGGACAGGAAATGTCCTGCGGAAAGACCTGCAGGACCTGCACCGATCACAGCTACTCTCTCATCGTGGAGATGCGGGTATTTCGGGCGGGAGTAGGGAATATTTTCATCCAGATAACGTTTGATACCGCGGATGGCCATCGGGTCATCTACCAGAACGCCGCGCTTGCAGACCTGTTCGCACGGATGGTGGCAGATGTGTGCGCACACCGACGGAAGCGGATTTTTCTCCCATATTATGCGATATGCATCTTCTTCTTTTCCGTTGCGGGCCAGTCCGATATAACCCTGCGGGCTGATTCCCAGCGGGCATGCCGTCGTGCAGGACTGTTTTGTGACGAACGCATCGATATCGGCAAGGCGCATGACCGGCTGATCCGTACATTCCGGACATACACGGCAGATCCAGCGCTGTGCTTCAGAAATCGCGTCGACAGGACAACTCTCCCGGCAAACGCCACAGTTGACACACTTGGATGTATTAATGGCTGCAACACTGCCGCGCTCAAGTGAGTACTCCGGGGCTCCTTCCTGATTGATCTTGATTGTGCCCATATATAAATTCCTCCTGTTTTCATACAATGGCTGCCGTATTTCCGGTTGCGGCAGCCGTTTTTCCTCTGATCCGGCGTCCCGGAATCTGAGGTTATCTACCGTATAGTATACGTGTATACTTTATAAGGTTATTATTGATCTTTTTAGTAATACTAGTCAACACTAACACCTGAAAGCAAAAGTTTTTTATATATTTTTCATAAATCATGTATCAAAACGTTTTTGTGTCATAGGGAACGAAGTTTCTTATGACATAAAATGGCCGGCGGAAAAATCAATTTCCACCGGCCATCTTCTGGCATAAGTATTATGTATTATTCTTCGATTCTCATCATCTACACACCGAATCTCCATGCTTATCCGCTCAGTTCCATACAGACGGCCAGTAAAACAGCCTGTCTATCAGCGTATAATATGCCAGGAACAACATATTTCCGAGCACCATGATGAATGCGATCTTCTCCTCCAGATGCCTGATCTTACTCTCGACCGGCAGATCGGCTATCACAATACCAAGCAGAGGAAGGAACGGTATCAGGTAACGCGTCTGCACGCCGTCAACGTCCGTACTCCCCACCGGCGTGTAACCGACATAAAGTGCGGATATGATAAGCGCGCACATCACGACGATCGTTATGAAAGCGACCCAGTGGAAAGCAGCGCGGCGGCGAGGGTTCTCCCAGTGATATTTGTCTGCGGCAAGTACGCCTGACAGAAGAATCACGCCGCTGAGCAGATATGCAATCCCGTTGAACTCCCCGAACATATAAATGCCATACAGCTGGAGCAGGAACTGCCCTGTAAAGTAGTGCGCAAGTATACGGAACGCACCGTAAAAATCTCCGAAGACAAATGCCATCTGACCCGCCACATCCACATCTCCGTTCCTCATCTCGACAAACGGATATGCCTTCAGCATATACACCTGGTAAACCATCAGCAGGACACCGAGCAGGACTCCCGACAGGATGAACCACTTTTTCATTCCGGGTTTCGCGAATCTCTCCTTCGGAATGAAGAATACAAGGACAAAGAGCAGCGAGTATATCAGATACTTGATGGACGCCACGAATACAAAGAGAATGAGTAGCCCGACAATCTGCGAAATACCGATTTTCGACACCTGCTCGACCTTGGCAAAACCGCCGAGCTGCGCGGCAGAAAGTTGGTCGTGACTGTGTGTCTTTTTCTGTCCGCTTGAAGAACCTGTTTCAGCCGATGTACTGACTTCATTTTCTGTACCTGGAGTGAACTCATTACCCACCGTTTCTGCTGTAGCCTGACTTGTACTTTTGTCCGCTTCCGTTGTCTCATTATCTGTGCGTACTTCAGCACTGCCCGCTGAGTTCATCTCTGTTGCATTTGCCACTTGTTTTTCATTAGCAAATGCACTCGCCTCCGCTCTCAACGTGCCGTTCTCGCCTGCCGCGGCACGAACCGCGTTCACATCGATATAGCCCGTCTCCGTCGTGACCGCGTTCACCCGTGCACCCGGGTCCTCGAACACGTAGGAAAGCAGAATCGCAAGGAACAGGAATGTCGCGGAGATGTGCACCGCATCCTGACTGCACGCACCCGCAAGGTATGTTGCAAGCGGAATCGTAGCCATCGTGAAGAAGACAATCTTGTAGTAATGCATCCTGCGGATTGCCACATAGGACAGGGCAATGTAGAACGCGAGGTCCGTCAGACGCGCAAGCAGTACGACGCACACGATCGGCAGGCGAAGCAGCGTACCGATTTTTATACCGATTGCCGCTATCATGTGATCAAACGGCAGCACCGACGACATGTAGGGCGTCGTGTACCACTCCTTCTCGGAGGAGTAGGGGGCGCTAAGTATGTCGGAATTTGCATAATAGTTTATCGGACTCAGCGTGACGATGAGCGAATCATCAAAGTTCGCGGGAAGATTTCCGCCATAGGATCCGTTCTCGTCTTTTCCGTCGTGCCAGTATCCCTCGCTGATTGCGTAGGATCGGAAGTAGTGCGTATTTTCATCAAGATAATTCCAGAACGGGTTGTAGACCGCAAAAAGAAAACCGATCACAGCCGAGATGACCAGGAAGTTGCGCGAAGGACTGTCGCTAAGAAGCAGAACCACAAGGTACGAAAGCAGAATCATGATCAGCCACTGGCCGTAATATATCTTCTGTATCGTTCCGTCCCAGATGCCGGCACGCATAACGACGGACATACCGGAATCGGCACCGTTCAGTTTGGCTGCCGGCTGGAGGCTCGTCAGACCCTTCTGATTCGGGAAATAGCCGTATACAACGAAGCCGGGACCGTTCGGAGGACTGATATTCGTGATTTCTAGTGTGTATTCGCTGACTCCGCTGAGATCTGTATTCATCTCAATATCTATGATGTGCCAGATTTCATAGGAATCCTCAGCGAGGACCTGCTCACCCACGATCTTGCCGTCACCCGTCTTGACGCGAAAACGCAGCTGTTCGCCTTCCGCATCAACTCCGCCGACAAAGCATTTGAGGCGCATGAGACCGCCGCCTTTTATGGTAAAGGCCTGCTCGACGGTCTCACCTCCGTTGACAGGAATACCGCCTGCATGCGTTATGCCGAAGTATCGGGTGGCATACTTATTTGTCACATGTGGATTGTGGATCAGGATAAGACCGACCCAGAATATGGTTAAAATGAGACAAAGCACGGCTTTGCCTTTAATGCGTTCTAACATGGTAACACCTTCTTAATTTCAAGTCTCGCCTGCCACTATTTTACCATGTATATAAGAGAAGTTCGAGTGTTTTCACATAGGACAGTCCTTAGCAATCAGGAACGGCTCCTTTCGCGTGGATTTTCCACGTAAAAGAGCCGTCCCTTTTCACGTTATATCTGTTTAACTCAGCTATGCAGCAAACATCGTGCCGTATCTGATTTCGAAACGATTTCGCCCTGCATACCTATGGCTGATCAGAGCTCCTCGCCGTTTGTCTCAATTACCTTCTTATACCAGAAGAAGGATTCCTTGCGCTCACGGGAAAGATCTCCCGTACCGTCATCGAACTTGTTTACGTAGATAAAGCCATATCTCTTCGCCATCTCGCCGGTCGATGCGCTGACAAGGTCAATGCATCCCCAGGGTGTATATCCCATCAGATCCACGCCGTCTTTGACCGCCTCTTTCATCTGCTCGATGTGCTGACGCAGATAGTCGATACGGTATGTATCATGGACCATTCCGTCCTCACCCTTCACATCATAGGCGCCGAGACCGTTTTCAACGACCATCATCGGAATTCCGTAGCGCGCATAAATTTCATTCAGACTGTAGCGCAGGCCCTTCGGGTCGATCTGCCATCCCCAGTCGGAAGCCTTCAGATAGGGATTCGGCACACCGCCGATGATATTTCCGCCGGACGAAGCAACATTCGGATCGGCCGTAGTGCAGTTGGACATGTAGTAGGAGAATGTGTAGAAATCTACGGTTCCCTCTTTCAGGATCTCATCGTCTCCCTCTTCCTTCTTGATCACGATTCCGTTCTCATCGAAGAAGCGCTGTGCGTAGAAAGGATATGCGCCGCGGACCTGAACGTCCGAGCAGAACCAGTTCATCATGTTATTGTGTCTCTGTGTTTCGATCACATCATCCGGATTCGGGGTCAGCGGATAAGATGTGGCAAATATATTCATATCGCCCATCAGGAACTGCGGATAGTTGTCATGGGCGTATTTGACAGCGATGGCAGATGCCAGGAACATATGATGGAGAGCCTGATAGCGCTCCTGCTTGTTATCCGGAACCTCTGATGTCGGACCCTCGTATCCGCGGATCGTTCCCGTGTTCAGGATAGCACCGAACGGCATCGTGCTGGAATTGATCTCGTTGAACGTCAGCCAGTATTTTACCTTATCCTGATAACGGTCAAAAATTGCCTTGCAGTAGCGGACGTAGCAGTCTATGACTTCGCGTCCTTCCCAGCCGTTATACGCCTCGACAAGCGCATACGGAAGTTCATAGTGAGAAATAGTCACAAGCGGTTCGATCCCGTACTTCTTGCAGCAGTCAAATACTCTGTCATAGAATTCGAGACCTTTCTCATTCGGTTCTGTCTCCATACCGGTCGGGAAAATGCGGGTCCAGTTGATGGACATGCGGAAGCATTTGAAGCCCATCTCTGCGAACAGGGCGATGTCCCCTTCATAGTGATGATAGAAATCGATGGCTTCATGAGATGGATAGAGGCGGTCCGGGTGAATGGTCGTGGTTACCCATTTTGGCTCGGTGGCGGAACCGTTGGTACACATATCCGAGACAGACGGGCCTTTTCCATCCAGATTCCAGGCTCCTTCGAACTGATTTGCGGCGGTTGCTCCTCCCCAGAGGAAATCTTCGCGAAAAACTGACATAATGTGCTCCTTTCTTTAGGTGTATAAACATGCTGCTATTATTGTACCATAGGTAATCAGATTTCTTTGCACAAATTTTTCGTTTTATGCACTTGTCTCATCCCCTTTTAAGCACTATACTAAACTTACTTTTGTCGTTTAAAGGGGAAAAACAATATGCAAAACAGAGAAAACTTAGGTTCCCGCCTCGGCTTCATCCTCCTCTCTGCCGGCTGCGCGATCGGCCTCGGCAACGTCTGGAGGTTCCCGTACATAACCGGTCAGAACGGCGGCGGTCTTTTCGTTCTGGTGTACCTGCTCTTCCTGATCATCCTCGGCGTCCCGGTCCTGACCATGGAATACGCTATAGGCCGTCACAGCCGAAAGAGCATTCTTCCCGCATACAAGATGCTGGAGCCGAAAGGCACCAAATGGCATCTTATGGGCTATTTCGCAGTCGCCGGCAACTACTGTATTCTGATGTTTTATTCTGTCATCTCCGGGTGGCTGTTCCACTATTTTATCCTGATGGCTTCCGGACGATTTGAGGGTGCAGATACTGACGAGATTGCGGACATTTTCGGAAAAATGATGGCCTCGCCGAAAACCCTCATACTTTGTATGCTCTTCGTATTTGTTCTGACCATCATAATCTGTGCAATCGGCCTTGAGAACGGCGTGGAAAAAATCACAAAGATCATGATGCTCGCACTGATCAGCATTATGATCGTCCTCGGCATCCGCAGTCTTACGCTGCCGGGCGCTTCCGAGGGACTCAGCTTTTATCTGAAGCCGTCGTTTGAAAATATGAAAGCCGCCGGACTTGGCAACGTCTTCTATGCCGCGCTGAACCAGAGCTTCTTCACACTCAGTCTCGGTATGGGCGGCATGGAAATCTTCGGCAGTTACATCGATAAGAAGCGTTCGCTCCTCGGGGAGGCACTCGTGGTCGCGGGACTCGACACATTTGTCGCGATTGTCGCCGGCCTCATTATCTTCCCGGCCTGCTTTGCCTACGGAATAGCACCGGATGCGGGACCGAGCCTCATTTTCCTGACTCTTCCGCGAGTATTCAGCACTATGGCGATGGGCCGCTTCTGGGGAACGCTGTTTTTCGTTTTCCTGTTCTTCGCTGCGCTGTCGACAATGATCGGTGTATTTGAAAACATCATGGGCTTCTCTATGGATATGTTCGGCACAAGCCGTGCAAAGTCAGCTATCATAAACGGAATCGCCCTGATCATACTGTCGATCCCGTGCGCGCTTGGTTTCAACGTATGGAGTTCATTCCAGCCTCTGAAAGAAGGAAACTGCGTCATGGATCTCGAAGATTTCTTCGTCAGCAACCTCGTGCTGCCGATCGGCTCCCTGATTACATCTCTGTTCTGCACCTGGAAGTTCGGGTGGGGCTTTGAGAACTATTTCAAGGAGGTCAACATCGGTGAGGGCGTCAAAGTCCCGCGCGGCCTGCGTTTTTATTTCCAGTTCATACTGCCGCTTCTGATCGGCTTCCTTGTAATTTACGGTCTGGTGACATACTTCAGGTGATGTTCTGTCATTATCAAGAACGCCTCGGAGTTCTTGAGTGACGAGAGTTTTCTGTTCTGTTTATTTTAGTGTCTATACGCTCCGCGAGGATGCGCAGGGATTCGGTTTGGAAGATGTCAGCTATCGCTGACCCGTATCCCGCGCCAAGTCTCGCGAGCGAGACCTGAATTTATCAATCCATCCTCTCTTTTAGTTAGGATTGGACCTCGACGCACAAAGCAACGTATATAATTAGGAATTCAAAAATATGCGAGGTAGTGAAACCTCCGATAGTGTTTATGTGTATGGTACGCCGAAGCGTTCCTGAAATGTCGAATAGCTCACATCGAGCTCTAATGTAAAAGGGAGAAGTAACATGGAAATAAAGACAGAACAGAAAATGAGATTTGTACCCGCGACCTGCACCAAGTGCGGCGCCGCTCTTGATGTCGACCCGAGCCAGGATGCAGCTGTCTGCCCGTACTGCGATACGGCATTCATTGTTGAAAAGGCCATCAACAACTACAATATTGCACATGCCAATATCGAGCATGTTGATAATGTGACCGTAGACATGAAGGGATCTGTGGATTCTGTTTTAAACTTTGCATCCGAGCAGATGAAAGAAAGCCGCGCGGAAAGAGCTGCCAGGCGCAAGAGATCGGAAGAAACGAGCAGAACTTTCATGGTCACATTCATGAAGATGTTCGGCATTATAAGCGCCATAATGATCATCGCATGGATGATTATGACGATCGGCGGCTTCTGGGGATAATTCGATAAGAGGAGTCGGAGCATCATAATCAAGAACGTCCGTGAGTCTTATCATTAAGCAATGATTGAGGCAGCAATCAGTATATAGCAGAAAATCATAATAACGAAAATAGAGCTTCCCTCTCATCCGACAGCCATGCAGGCTGAACGGACGGAGGGAAGCTTTTTTCTCCGTGTCACATACCGAGCCCAAATGTCTCGGCTACATTACGATCCCGCTTTGTAATAAGCCGTCTTTCTACAGATTACTCCTTACGTCCCTTCCGCCGGCTTCGCTGAATTCTCATCTTTGTCTTTCATATCTTTCATCATCATATAACTCAGCACAAATGTCACCACGATCGTCACCGCACCTCCGATCGCGCCGAAGATCGCGCCATGCATGACGCCGAAGCTGGCGGACGAATCGCCGCCGATAAACGTAATCGGCGAAAATATGGATGGAGATGAGCCCAGCACATACCCTTTGACCCCGGCTATACCGCTGATCAGACCTCCGATTCCGCCGCCGATACATGCGGCAATCATCGGTTTTCCGTAGACGAGATTCACTCCGAACAAAGCCGGCTCCGTAATACCCGCGACAATGGCGGAAATACCTCCGGCAATGGCATTGGACTTCGTCTCCGGATTCTTCGTCCGGGCAGCAACGCCGAGAGCGGCTGCACCCTGGGCGATATTTGAAAAATAGCCGGCGCATTCTCGTGTTTTCAAACATAAGTCAGCCGGCTGGTTCCTCAGCCTGCTTTTTCATCCTTTGTTCCCAAGGGATTTTCCATATGTCTGTCCAAGGGGTGCAATCTCCTCTTCCTTTTTCATATTCTGCCGGTCTGCGGGGCAGGGCATATACTGGTACGGCCGGTATTGATTCGTGTGCTTAGTCCTGATTAGTGATGGGTGCGGACCTGGTTTCCGGGATCCTGTATAACAGCAGGAAAGAACATTTGTTCTGATTTTTATTGACACCCGGGGATTCATATGGTACAATAATGATATGGAAAAAGACAATAAAT
>JAFRGQ010000007.1 GCA_017433725.1 Lachnospiraceae bacterium | reverse complement strand
TTTTACCCGTAAGGTAATCCGTAAATTCCTGAATGAAAGGACCGGTGATATCCTGCTTATAGGAAAGCGGTATGTCTATCATATTCTTATCTTCTGTCTGAAGACTTAAGAACGCAAGCCCTTCGATCGGTTCTACTACTTTTACTTTGCTCATCGTGATCCCTCCATCCAACATTCCGGCACAGTCAACCCCGCTGCCGATATTAAATATTATCCCTGCTGTTCTTTAAAACAGAACGTTCTGCATAAAGCATTGTTTTTCTCTTCGCAGCAACAAATGTATTGTAACACTTAAAGGAACGGCACGCAACTCTGCCGATCCATGGAATAACGCAAAAAAATCCGAGGCATCTGCCTCGGATTAAGTAGCCGGTAGGGGAATCGAACCCCTGTTTCCGCCGTGAGAGGGCGGCGTCTTAACCGCTTGACCAACCGGCCACGTCTTGCGACTTGCTTATATTAACACTTGCGGAGAATTAAAGCAAGTGTTTTTTTAAAATTTTTGAAATTGTTTTCATATTTAGCCAACGTAACTATGTACCGGATTGATGCTTCAAGAACGCCTCGACGTTTTTATCGGGAGCTGCCTGCGCAGCTCCCGATACTATACGAGAAGATATGTTATCGAAACGATTTGAGAACCCGATACTCAAAATGCAGCCTATAAGATGATCATGACTCACTCAGGCAATATGTCGGGTTACGATTCGAATCAAAGAACGAAGCGACGTCATAAATTCCGAGCACATCGAAATCATAAGAATATGTCTCGTGGGAAGGAGTTCCCGGAGTTATCGCATTGTACATGCTTACGCCGTCAAGCGCGACACGACCCGTGCGGACATAGTTCGGACCGAATTCCGTCCAGCCGATATTTCCGTCAACATTGCAGAATATATCGAATCCCTGCTCTTTGAAATATGTGAATTTCGCGTTGTCCGCAGTATAGCCCATGACCGGACCTATGTCAGCACCGAATGCAAAGATGATCTTGTTCGTCTCGCCTACGCATTTTCCTACTGCCGTCTTCCATCTCTCGTGATCCGCCTGAAGCTGCTCTGCTGTCGCATCCGTAGCATTGCGGTGTCCGTAAGTATGGCTTGCAAATGTCCAGCCGTTCGCCTTCATGGCTTCCGCGATTTTTGTTGCCTCGGCAACGTCCGTATCATAGTTATATTCCGGATGGTTGCGAAGGAATGTCTTCTGTGCTTCGTTGAGGTCCGCACCGTCCGGACCTTCCTTGTAATAATCGTTCGTACGATAACCGAAAACTCCGTTGTAACCTGTGAGAGCAACGGTCGGCTTTGCCCCGTGATAGGAGAAATCCGGATGTTCCTTGATAAATGTATCAATCCTCGGGACCATGTCATAGTCACCGATCTTGACCTGTCCGTCTGTATCCGTAAACAGACACTTTACTTCCCCGTTTTCATCAATAACAAGTCTGTCTGCATACCCCTGTGCTCCGTTCTCACCGTAGGAGTGGTAGTAGCTCAGGTCATCTTCGGACATAATAAGGGGTTTCTTTCCTTCCGGAAGGTACAGATTCGTGTTCTTGCTTATAGATACGGATCCGTCGGCGTTTGTCGTCTTGACGATGAGGTCGTCGAGACTGATCAGAACATATCCCGCATTATACATATCCTGTATCATGACATCGAATTCGCCGACTGTTGTCATGGCTTTATTGTTCTTCTCTACGCGCTCTTCCGTGCAGGTCTCGGAGGCAATGAGACCGCGGTAATCATTTATCAGTGAATGGAAGAAAACATGCGGCGTTGTGGACACCTCAACAGGCGTACATGCATTTTTAGCCGTAGTAATATTGTTGATTTCAGCGGTAAGATCTCCGTCGGATTCATAGCCTGAGAACGACTGTATCGTCGCGATCGCCCCATCATAATCATACTGAGCGGCCTGGAGTCTTGCATAATCGAGGACTCCTTCTTTCGTCGTGAGATCGGCATTTGCAGCAGCAGTGGAGATAAAAGTCTGAGCGGTTGTTCCTGCTGCATCTGTGGTACCGGAAGCCGTACCGTCCGTTGTTCCGCCGGAAGCTGTCGTCACTCCGCCTTCAGAAACCGTATTCTGTGTGCCTGCTTCCTGCGTACTTCCCGCATCGCCTTTTTTCGTCAGTCGACCTACAATAAAAATTATCGCGAAAAGTATGAGAAGCAGAACGACCAGAACAACGCCCCTTGCGATGAGAGCCTGCCTTCTCTGTCTTCTCCGTCTTTCCTCTCTTCTCTTTTGACGTCTCCGTCTCTCTTCCATGTCATCATACTGCTGCGCCATGTATTCTTTCCTCCTTCGTGCAACTTTATTCTCTATTGCATGACCTTGCAATTTGTAAAACGCACATATTCTGCCCTATATATAAATCTGTTTTGTTCTTAATTCCTGACGGACCTTATGCCATGCAAGGCATACATACGCATTTTTAATCTCTGACGCAGAATTCTCGTGACTTTAGTCGTGAGATGAATGCGCAAAATGAAGCTTATCTCTGATATGGGATACATACCTGCGTCAGAGATTAAAAGCCTCAGCTACACAATGCTCCACTGGAGCATTGTTACGCATGCTTAGGCACGGCGGATCGCAGCCGCGCATTAAGGAAGGTGCTTCGCACCATGCGCGGCGCGGCAAGAACGCCGAAGCGTTCTTGATGTATTGTATATGGCAGACTTTTTTTGATTCCTGTGTTCCTTATGCTTTACGAAGCATACATATACCCTTCAGGTCTCCTGCCGTCAAGCATAGGTCCAAAATTGCCGATTCCCAGTGAATTGAAGATTCCGGCAGTATTCCCATCCTGAACATACGTAATCAGATTATAAGGTGTGAGTCCGTAACGAGCAGAACAGACGTAATCGATGCCGTATATCTCCCGGGCGAATACACCTCTTTCACCGGTGCAGAAATAATGATACCCCTCGTTAGTATAGTACTTATATTTATCGTTGTTGGATTGATAATCGCCCGGCGTATCGGAAATATCACTGTCATGCGAAAAAACAAAGATATCTGTCTTTCCTATGATCGGCTCTACGGATTCCTTCCATTTCTCGTTGTCAGTTTTGAGATCCGCCAGTTTCGAGGTGCCGACGATTCTGTCGCCCCATGTTTTATTTGCAAATTCATACCCGGCATCCAATAATGCCTGAGCCACCTCCTGTGCTGCGGCAACTTCTGCATCGTAATCAAATTCGGGATTTGCTTTCAGCCACTTCTCCTGCAAATCTGTGAGGCCGACACCTGTCTTATAGGATGCATCTGTCCTGTACCCGAAGACGCCGTTATAACCTGTAAGCGCGAGCGTCATGCGGGCTCCGTTGTATGAGAAGTCCGGATGTCCCTTGATGAACGATTCCAAAATCGGTATCGCATCATAGTCGCCGATTCTCTCTGCACCCTCCGCATTTTCATACAAACACTCCAGTGAACCGTTCTGCAGAACGATCTTCGATGCGAATCCGATTCCCTCAGTCGTATGATGATAATTCACATTGTCCTCAGTGAGAATCAACGGCTTTTTGCCCGCAGGAAGTGAAAAATCAGAGCGAGGCATAACACGGAGGCCGTTATCGGGAGTCGCCTCTGTAGTGACAAGGTCCCTAAGCCTCACAAGTACGAATCCTGCATCATAAAGGCGATTCAGAAGCTCGCCGAATTCTTTCGGCGTCAGATTGTTGCTGTTATTGACAGCCACACGCCCTTCCGATGATAAAGCGGGATCAAATCCCCTGTTATCATTTAGCAGCGGATAGATATACAGATGGGGAACCTGGGTCACGTCAATATTGCCGTTTGCATCAATCAAAGTCTCAAGATAGGGAACTGCCTCCTGCTCGAAGTATTGCACCTGATCAATATCCGCGGTCTCAATATTCGCCACTGCTTCAGGTTTGCTTTCGATCGTGACAACATCCTGCCGTGTCCCGCCGGTCGTCTTGATTCGGACGACCAGAAAGATCACAATACCAACCACTGCGACAGCCGCTCCGATAAAAATCGCAATCGCCATTTTCCTCAGCCCGCTGTTCTTTTTCCTGCTTTTTCTATTACCTGCCAAATCTGTTACCTCTTCATAATCCTCTTATGATAACGGGATCTTCTGAGCTTTCACGGATCCACAGCCTGCGAGATTGCTATTTTTTCTTCTCCTCGTTTGACGCAGACACACACAGGTTATCCGCGCTGGCGTGATCCTCGGAATAAGCATAATATGTTCGTCCGCCAAAGCTTTCGACGCTGTAAAGAAGAATTCCTCCCTTTTGATTAGTCTCAGTGTCGTTCGTCACAGGCGTCGCAAGATCCACACGGATATCCTTCTCCTCCACCTCAAGTTCTTCCGATAACCTTGCAATGTAAGCTGCAGCGCCATCATATGACTGCCCCGGATTTGCTACATCAGAACTGTAATACAGATTCCATCCTTTTTCGGTCTTGACGAGACCTGCCGGCTCCTGATCCGCAACACAATCAAGAATCGTCTGAGGCATCTTCCAGGTGCGGCCCTTGTCTTCGGAGACACTTACCATAATAGAGGAATTGGACTTATCCCTTGTCTCCTTCTCGTAGACCAGGTACATCTTTCCGTCGTTATAGGCCAACTTTACATCCTCAAGGTTTCTGTTATCGGTTGTAACCTGGCTCAGATATTCGATTCGTTTGAGGTCTCGGGAACAATAACAATTAATCGTGTACTGACCGTTCTCCGCATCGAATTCAGATGCATTCATCGTTCCGTTCAGGAAAGTCAGCGTTATATAATACATACCGTCAATCTTAATGATAGCCGGATCAATCATGAAATCGGCGGAATCATTATTCAATACTACTTCCTGACTCTTTACTGTCCCGTCATCATTCATATGCGCAACTGCCAGTTCATAGTGATGATTCGTGCAGATGACGATATTTTCCTCAGGAAGGACGCTCAACCAGTCGGTTTCTATTCCAGTATTAATGACCTCACCTGTCTGAAAATTCAGTGAGATCAGTTTTCTGTTGATGCATGTCATCAGAATCTTATCTGACATGAGCTTTGCATCACCTGCAGCCGATCGGTAGAACCGGAATATAAGTTCCGCTTTTGTTTCTTTTTCGCTTCCGCAGCCGGTCAGTATCAGGATTCCGGATAATACAAGTACTACAATAAGACGTGGAATTCGCTTCATAAACACTCCCAGCGTAAATTTCATATTTTTGACCACTACAGACATACCTGCAGAAGGTCATACGAAGACAGTATACCATCTGGATTATTGTTTCTCAAGAAGCATTGTCTGAAAAAGACTGATCTGTTCGTATTCGCGCTTTGCGGTGAGCTTCGGAGGAACCTTATGCAGGAGCTCACGCGTTCTGTCCGGTTCGAAGAGCCAGTTCGTAACATCCCGGGCAGTAAGGATTACCGGCATGCGGTCATGTATTCCCTTCATGGATCGGTTAGCCGAAGTCGTCAGGATGACAAATGCCTCCCTGTTCCGGTCCAGTGTATAGATACCTGCCAGAAATAGCGGTCCTGAATCGGGTAAGGAAAATGCGACTTTGTTCCTGTCACGATCCCACTCATAAAAGCCGGAGGCAGGAATGACAAGCCTTCTGTCCGCTATACTGTTTCTGAACATTGCCCTGTCATAAACATTTTCCGACCTCGCATTTATGATCATGCTCCCGCCGGATCCCGTCATTCCCCAATACATGCCATCCGCTGCTATTTTCCCGTTTCTTCCGTGAAGAATGAGCGGTGACATTCCCGGCGTCACATCACCCGAGGTCCGATAGTCCGTACGGATGTTGAACAGTCTCTCAACCGAATCCTCGATATCAGGGTCTAAATAATATCTTCCACACATTTACTTTCCCCGTTCCGGCAGACCTCAATGCATCTGCCATTAGAAATAACGTAGGCCTCTCCCCACACGGTCTCCCTTCCGTCTTCGCTCATCACATAACTGCCGTCCGGAAGTGCAAGGAAAGTATGGCCGAAACTGTCAGCATATGTGATGTCCTCATAGAGACGCATGTCATCCAGAGTATAATCCCTGACCATTTGGTAATGCGGTAAAATATTCAGCTCTGTAAGTCCAAGTCCGTAGAGAAATCTGCTGTACGTCGGATCAACAGCCTCGCCTTCGAGCTCGGGCTGCGCATATACGATATTTGCTGCATTCATTGTACCTGCGCTGATTCCGATCACTACCCCTTCGTACTCCCGAAGGCTCTCCCTGAAATCGATTGCCTGAAAGAACCTGTTCTCGGTCGGCACATGTCCGCCTCCGAGAAAGACCACGTCGTATGTCTTAAGGCACTGCGCGCTGAAATCCTGCGTGCGGTCATCCCATATATCAAGACACGCAATCGGGAACCCCGCATCTATCACAGACTGCTCCATGCTGTCGCGCATCTCGTCACAGTCGTCAATTTCCGTCGGGAACGCAGAGATAACAAGACATCTTGCCATATCCGGCCAGCATGCCGCCAGATTTTCGGGTAAGGAGTTCATAGTATCAAAGCCTGAAACAGGTCTGCTGTTGTCCAGAGGTCCGAAAGGGCTGCTTGTTAAAAAAATCTTTTTCATATATTCAAATCCTTCTTAATATATAGCTGTTCCATGTTCGTACCGGCAGATAAAACCGTTCTCTGTCTTTTCTATCTGCCTAAGCCGCTCAATCTTAATTGCCGTTTCCTGTTTTGTCTTCACATCAAAAGCGTGAGGGATATTGCGGTAACACTTCGACCTTTCCGCATCAGAGAGACCTTCCAGAAATGCAAGGTGCCTTTTTATCCTCCCCTCAATCGCATTATTCAGGGTACTTATCTCCCGGTCCATATTGGAAAGAGCGGCATGTACAATTTCCGTGTCAATGTCATATCCTATACTGTTTCGGTCTGCTATCATACAAGCAAGGCCGGTCGTCCCGAGGCCTGTAAAAGGATCCAGAACGGTATCTCCTTTTATCGAATACATGTTGACAAGCCGATACGGTATTTCCAGAGGATATGAGGCGTTTCTTTCACGGCCCGAATGCGTCCCGGCAAGAGCCTGTGATGTTCCCCTGATATCCCAGAGATCCGAGAACCATTCGTTTCTCTCCTCCCAGAAATATGCACTCTCCTGCCGCCTGTTCCTCTTTTCCCCGTTGAACTGCCGTTTTCCGCCTTTCCTGAAAACAAGGATATACTCATGTTCATATGTAACATATGCACCGGCCGGATACATACCGGATCCCATAAACTTGTTCGGCGCGTTGGACGGTTTACGCCAGTGGATGTCGGGCAGCACGCTGTAGCCCATATCCGTGAACGTCTGAATGATACGGGCGTGATTGGGATAGAGCCGGAATTCATCGCGCATGGTCCGCGTTGCATCGCCTATGTTAATGCATACAAAACCGTTTCCGGCAAGGACCCGGTCGCACTCTTTCCATGTTCTATCGAGAATGCGGTGCATTTTCCGGAAAGCCTCCATGCCGTCACCGGCAAGCAGAGCTTCACCGACTTCCGGTTCCTGCTCACAAAACACCTCGTCCCACATGCTGATCATGGGATAGGGAGGTGATGTGACGATCAGATTGATACTGCCCGTCCCGACATCCGACATGTCCGAACTGTTACCGACGAATATTTCATGTCTGGTCATTTCTATGAACTTTCCTCCGCATCATGCCGCATGTTCTTTACCCTTGTGTGAGCTTTGCAGTATCCTCTTTATCTTTTCCTTTCATGCTGAGGAATGTCAGCTCATGTTTCTTTCCGTCCGATGTTTCGGCCATGAGTACGAGCGAGTCACCTGCAAATCCGTTCTTTTTTCGATGTTCATAGATTCTCACTATGTCCTGCCGTCTATAGACCATACCGGATCCCTTACTTATAAGAAAATGATTCCCACGTATGACTCTGCCGTTCAGAAATCTTTCGCCACTTTTAAAATCGGAGAGAAGGGTATTGAGGCTGGCAGCTTTTTCGAAGGAATCGACACAGGACGCAGCGCCTCGATATGAGTTGAACCAGTAGGAAAATGACAGCACAGCGGGAATGATGAACATAATTCCGGGAATTCCGACAAAGAACAGCGTGGCAATTCCTACAAGGCCGAACACAATGAACATGGAAAACAGAACAATATCAAATGTCCTCATATATTCAATCAGTTCTTTTTTCTGCGATTCCAAAGCGTTTTTCTCCTCTCGTGAAATTCAGAGTACAGTTCCTGTATAATTTACAGATTTTACCATTTTTAAATGCTTCAATCTACATATGAAACCGGATTTTATTAATTTGTAACTTTTGATTTTCATCGCTGGCGCTCGAAAATTAATATCGACGGCTATCGGATTGCAGCCGGTAGTTTGTGATTAATAGTAATGAGTACTCGCTTAAGCTGCAAATCTCAGATATAATGGACAGAAATAAACAGCCAGTCTTTAATCTCAGATATAATGGATTAGAATAACACAGAAAGGCCAAGATAAATACAGCAGTTCCGACCGGACCTGCAGACAGGAGTATATATGAGCAAGACTCTTCAAATCCGGAACCTGACCATCGGGCAGGGATGCCCCAAAATCATCGTTCCGATAGTCGGCGTTACCAAAGAGGAAATTATCGATACGGCAAAAGACATAAAAGTTGCAAACCCAGACATCGTCGAATGGCGTGCCGATTGGTTCAAAGAAGTATTCGACTTCGAAAAAGTAAAGGTAGTTCTATGCGAGCTCCGCGCGACCTTTGGAGACACTCCCATCCTCTTCACATTCCGCACCGCAAAAGAAGGGGGAGAAAAAGACATAGAGACGGAACGCTATGCCGAGCTGAACAGGAAAGCGGCCTCAACAGGTCTCATAGATCTCATTGATGTCGAGGTATTAACCGGTGATGAGATCGTTAGAGATATTATTGACGCCGCCCACCGTTTCGGCGTTAAGGTCGTCGCCTCCAATCATGATTTTTTAAGCACGCCGGAAAAAGGCGATATCGTCTCCAGGCTCAAAAAGATGGATTCGCTCGGAGCAGATATACCGAAGATTGCCGTCATGCCGGCATGCAGGGCTGACGTAATCACTTTGCTTGATGCAACGCAGGAAGCGGATGAAGCGATAGGCAAGCCCATCATGACAATATCGATGTCAGGCACGGGTCTTGTAAGCCGCCTATCCGGAGAATCTTTCGGTTCAGCCCTCACTTTCGGTGCTGTGGGAAAAGTTTCCGCTCCCGGTCAGATGAATGCAGAAGATCTTCGCCTTATTCTGGAACTCATTCACAAATCAAGCTGAAGAACAAAACATACACACAGTTTCTTGTGTTCAGCATTGTTTAAAGCCTTTGAAGAAAGTATTATCTTTTTTGAATAAAGTAATATCTTCATATTTACCTTTTTCACTGCGCGATAGGTCTTTATATCGGAGGAGTCAATATGAACAGTTATGATGATATCATGAAGAATATCGAGGCATGCGATGACAAAATCATCGAGGTCCTCAACGAAAGATTAGCATATACGGAAGAGATCACAAAATATAAAGCAGAGCACCACATGCCCATCTTACGGCACGAGGAGGAAGTTCGTCAGCTAAAGAACCTTGCCGGGAAGTATTCGAATCATCCTTACAAAGAAGAATTTGAGGAAATTTTTCGAAGCATCTCTGTTAGCAGCAGGAAAATTCAGGCCGAAGTACTGTTCCCGAAAAATATTGTACTCATAGGTTTTATGGGAGCCGGTAAAAGTTCTCTGGCCTCCTATCTGTCAGAGAATTTTTACATGAGGACAGTTGAGACAGACCGGGAAATCGTTCAGCGCGAGGGAATCAGTATTCCCGAAATATTCGAGCTATACGGTGAAGAATACTTCCGTGAGAAGGAAACTGAGGTCATCCGTGAACTCGGAACGGGTTCCCGGAAGGTCATTTCAGTCGGTGGCGGTGCCGTAATGCGGGATGAAAATGTAAAGCACATGAAAGCAAGCGGTGTCATCGTTCTTCTCACTGCTACTCCGAAAGCCATACTGGACCGGGTAAAGGGAAGTACCGAAAGACCTCTGCTTAACGGGAAAATGAATGAAGATTATATCGCTACGCTGATGAAAAAGCGGAGCGCAAGATATGAAGAAGTCGCCGATCTGACAATCGATACTACAGATAAGACGATTCCGGACGTATGCGAGGCAGTCATCTCGAAGATCACAGCGTCAGGCAGCCAGACTACAAAGACTGTTCTTTCATGATCTGACATTTAAATCGGAACTTCTCATCTGTCAGAACGTTATGCCGGAATCCGGCACATAAAGCATAACTTCTAAAAACAGAAAAAGCCTCCCGGCAGTTCTAATCTCCCGGGAGGCTTTCATTTCTTTATTTAAGGAAATACCTGCCGATTTCCATGATCCTGTTTAAGAGCGGATCAACCCTTGCGCTGTGCAGCGACCTCTGCTGCAAAGTCTTCGGACTTCTTCTCAAGACCTTCGCCTGTCTCAAAACGAACGAAGCCCTTGACGTTGATCTTAGCACCGTTCTCCTTAGCGACCTGTGCTACATACTTAGCAACAGACTGCTTGCCATCTTCTGCCTTTACATATACCTGATCAAGGAGGCAGATCTCGGAGAGCTCTTTATTCAGACGGCCCATAACAATACCGTTGATGACCTTATCCGGAGCATTCGGCTTCTCATTCTTTGCTGCGGCAAGAAGGATCTCCTTCTCCTTAGCAAGGAAGTCGTCACCGATCTCATTGCGAGAGCAATACTGCGGGCGCATAGCTGCTGCCTGCATAGCAACGTTCTTAGCCATGTCCTTAACTGCATCGTTGACAACATCTGTCTCTACATCTACAAGAACAACGATCTTGCCGCCCATATGTGTATAGGAAGCAACGAAACCGTTCTCTTCTACAATCTTGACAAAACGACGAATCTTGATGTTCTCGCCGATTGTTGCGATCTCCTCTGTAAGGAGCTCATCAACTGTCTTTCCGTCAGCCAGTGTGGAAGCCTTAAGAGCATCAACATCAGCTACGTCAGTTTTCATGATCTGATCTGCAACAGTTGCTACGAAATTCTGGAACTTTTCGTTCTTTGCAACAAAGTCTGTCTCAGAGTTGATCTCAACCGCAACGCCTGTCTTCTCGTCTTCAGAAACCTCTGCGTAGCAAAGTCCTTCCGCTGCAATACGGTCAGCTTTCTTAGCTGCCTTCATCTTGCCGTTCTCTCTGAGGAAGTCGATAGCTTTATCCATATCGCCATCGGTAGCAGTAAGAGCCTTCTTGCAGTCCATCATGCCTGCGCCGCTCTTCTCACGAAGTTCTTTTACCATTTTTGCTGTAATAGCAGCCATTTTATTTTCCTCCTTACGCAAAGCCGTTACGCTTTACAAGTGATATCTTGTACTTAATTATTCAGCCTGTGCAGCAGCCTCAGATGCCTCGTCCGGATAAGCTGTGTAGCCTTCAGCCGGAACTTCATCAGCTTCCATAAGACCCTGGTTTGCTTCGATAACAGCATCAGCCATCTTGGAAACGATAAGCTTGACAGCACGAATAGCATCATCGTTACCCGGAATGATATATGTAAGTTCTTCCGGATCGCAGTTGGTATCGCAGATACCGATCAGCGGGATGTTCAGAGTATGAGCTTCCTGTACGCAGATACGCTCTTTCTTCGGGTCAACGATAAAGATTGCATCCGGAAGCTTCTTCATTTCACGGATACCGCCAAGGTTCTTCTGAAGCTTCTCAAGTTCCTTCTTGAGCTGAAGAACTTCCTTCTTCGGCAGAACTTCAAATGTTCCGTCTTCTGCCATAGCCTCGATCTCTTTCATGCGAGCGATACGGCTCTGGATTGTCTTGAAGTTGGTCAGCATGCCGCCGAGCCATCTCTCGTTAACATAATACATTCCGCAGCGTGTAGCTTCCGTTGCGATTGCATCCTGAGCCTGTTTCTTTGTACCTACAAAGAGGATCTTGCCGCCGTCTTTTACAATGTCAACGACTGCATTGTAAGCATCGTCTACCATACCTACCGACTTCTGAAGATCGATAATGTAGATGCCGTTACGCTCTGTGTAGATATACGGCTTCATCTTGGGGTTCCAACGTCTTGTCTGATGTCCGAAATGGACGCCTGCTTCGAGCAGCTGCTTCATGGAAATAACGCTCATTTTTGTTTTCTCCTTTTTTTGGTTTTTCCACCCATATGTTTCTTACCGGCATGACCCTTAGGCACCGAATGCCGGAATCCGCATATGTGTTTTTTAAGCGACCTTTGAAGTATAGCACTAAAAAAGAAGCAGTGCAAGAAAAAACACCGCTTCTATTATTATATTTCTCGTATAATGCATCAGCTGACTGTATCAGCAACGCTCAAATTTCGTTGACCCGCTTTCCTCCGGCAAGAGCCCGGTACATTAATGCGATCCCCGCAGCACCTATGACTATAACAAAAATTAAATACGCGATATCGGGAACATCGATTTTGTCCAGCAGGTTATTCTCCACCGTTGCAAAGATATTGTTCGCCATATGGGCGGCTATAGAAGCCCACAATGTCCCGTAGTGTTCATATATGGCGGCAAACAACATTCCCATAAAAAATGCAAATATCCCCTGCGTCAGATTTCCATGATAAATGCCGAAAAACAGACCGCTGACTACCGCAGCCCACATAAATCCGGCGTAATCTCTGATTCTTCTGAAGATCAATCCGCGGAATATAAATTCCTCGGAAACCGGGGCAAGGATACCGATTACGACGAGCTGAATGACAATGCCGTTATTCTTGAACATCTCCTCAGCTATTTCCTGATATTCCATATCGTCGACGGGAAGGAACGCAATCAGAAGGTTCAGCAGGCAAGAAATTCCGATCACCATGATCGTCACATTTACAATTTCAGAAAAATTAAATGTGTTTTGTAACAGAATCCTTTCCCTGAATCCCTTTGCTATACGTTTTTTCTCGTCTTCGCGGAAAAACAACCAGGCAATCGGTATCAATATCGCATCGCCCAGCCCTGTAAGTAACAGCATCTGCGACTGAATATCTGCACCGGCATCTAAAAGTGAACCGTCTGTAATAATCCTGAACAGCACAAAGATACCGCTGAACAGAACTGCTGTGATATTCACGACAGCAAAATGCAGAAGCATGGGATACACAATGCGCCACACTTTATAAATTACACCGCCGTCACTGCGTTTTCTTTCAGCCCTCCCTGCCGGTGTTGTGGCTGAATTCTCGTTTCTCCGACCTGCTCTGGCCTGTCCTATCAGAACATTTCTCAGTTCGGTAACAGTATCGACAATGCAATCCGGCCATTCAAGTTCCAGCTCTTCCCGGCTTCCGTAACCGTATGAGACGCCGATCGTACCTACGCCGCACTGTCTGGCACCGATGATATCATACTTTCTGTCACCGACCAGCACGACCTCCTCACGCCGGTTCTCCATCCCGAGCCTGAGCAGGACCTCCTCTACGACCTCCGCCTTGTCGGTATGTCTGCCTTCCATATCGCTGCCGCAGACGACATCAAAATATTGAGCGATCTCGAATGTTTCGAGGATCTGATGGCAGAATTCTTCCGGTTTGGATGAGGAGAGCGCTATTCTGAATCCCTCATTCCTCAGCTGCATGAGCAGTTCCGGGATACCCGGATACAGACTGTTTTCAAATATTCCGACAGGTCTGTATCGCTCACGATATCTCGCGACCGCTCTTTCACCCATTTCATCGTTGCATCCGGTATAAAGCATGAACTGCTCTTTTAGCGGCGGCCCTACGAACTCGATCAATTCTTCGGGCTTCCTTATAATACCGAACTCTTTTTCCAGTGCATATTGAACGCACCGTGTGATACCCGGCGCGGAATCAGAAAGTGTTCCGTCCAGGTCAAATAAAACCGTATTCCACATATTTTACCCTGCGAAATAAGCATCGACGCCGTTGGCCAGTCCTTCTGCGATCTGATTCTGACCTTCCTCGCTCGCAAGGAACAGGTCCTCCGTCTCGTTGCTCATAAATCCCATTTCTACAATTGAAACCGGCATAGTCGCCCAGTTGATTCCCGTCATATCATTTTGATAGAGGTTGTTAAGTGCCTTCTGTCCGGTTACGGCGCACTGGTTATCCCGGAGTACTTCGCACAGTCTCTGACTGTTTTCAATAATATCCTGTGTCAGATAAGTATTGTCACTTGCGGGACCGTAGCACAGAACGCCGGTGACGTCGCCCTCATCCACATCATTACAGTGAATACGTACGAAAATGTTAGCATTTGCAGCTGTTGCGATCTGCGCTCTCTCAACATTGGAAATCGTGACGTCGTGCGTCTCTCTGGTCATGACGACCGTGTATCCTCTCGATACAAGTATATCTCTGAGCTTCAGACTCACCTCAAGGTTTATCTCATACTCGTTCTTCCCTGAAAATTCACCATAGGCACCGCTCGTTACCTTCTGTTTCATCTCCGAAGAGCCGGGACCGTTCGGTTCGGTGTCTGTCATCTCCTCAGCCTGATGGCCCGGATCGATACAGACGATCTTGGAAGGCATCGGCGTAGGCGTAGGCGTGATTACCATACCGGCAGTCTGAGCTGTCTCAGTGCCATCCGGCTGCGGTACATCTTCTGTGCTCAGAGAGATTCCGGCATTTTTCTGTGCATCTGCGTATGAAAAAACATTTGAAGTACCGGCTATACCGACACCCTTTATGGCTTCAGCAGCTGCTGCGAGCTGCTCCGTCGTCATAGTAATATCGGCCGGAATAGGCGTTGCAGTCGGCGTTGCCGGGTTCTGTTCCGCCTCAGCCTGTGCAGCTTCCTGCGCAGCTTTCATGGCAGCCTCCCGCTCGGCCTGTGCCTTGGCTTCATATTCTCTTTTCTGTGCGAGCTCTTCCTCATAAGCACTCTGTCTCATGGAATTGCCTACCTGCATTCCGATCAGAATCCCGGATGCTGCCAGTATCAATACTCCTACCAATATCATAGCAAAGGATAATCCATTGCCACCGAATGATTTTTTCATACGGACCTCCCTGTATAGAGATTTTTGCACTCTTATCGAATCAGTATAGCACATCATTTTCCATGATTCAACATGATGAATTTATTGGAAAAGTCTTCCGATTTTGCAACTCCGTATTCTTTCATGACAGTCACTCGTCCCGCAGCATCTGCAACAATCACCTGAATCCGGCAATTACCTGACGGAAGATCATCAGAACATATGCAAATCAGTTTTTTCACAAAGCGATACCGGATGGGAGCTCCGTTCACTCCGACATACAGAACGGATACCGGTACACGGCTGTGAGCGCATATCCACAAGGTGTAATGAGGCGGAACTATAGTATCATACTTGCCGGTTCCATGCGTGAAATAAACAGGCGGATAGCTAAGATGTTCTGTATCATTCGGTACATTTCCCGCTTCTCCCGCTGCTTTCTCGATGTCATCTGTCGGATGGTTCTGTCCTGTCGTTTCTGATTTATCTCCTTCTGCATTCCATGACATATTTTCATCCCCTGCGGCTGCATCATAACCTGCACCCTTCTCCGTACCGGTATCCGATCCCTTTTCCGTATCGTTACCCTGCGCCTGCTCTGTACTATATTCCGCATTCCGTTCTGTATCGGTAACCGCCCCCTGTTCTGTACCTACATCCTCACCATGTTCTTCATCGGCACCCGGATCCTTATAAGGTCTGACTGTCGCATCAGTTTGATTTGAAGAGCCGGCTCCGTCATATTTGTGAGATTCAGGGTTATTTTCCGGAGTCCACTCATCTTCCGCCATCCCATCTGTGTAAAGATCATACGCATAAATTTCCCCAGGCTCATCATATATTCCCGCGGCAGGCTGTCCGAAAACATCTGCGACAGCGAACACATACACGTATCCGGCATCCGGGTTAATCAGCCGAACAGTTACTTCCGTAGTTCCGGGTGCGACAGCGACGATACATTTTCCGGTCTCATCAAGGCCAACGATATCCGGATTCTCTATCTCTATATCATATTCCTGACCTGAGAGAAGCTGATTGAGACATGGAATCGTATATTTTTCACCGGGATAAAGTATGATTTCTCCGTCTGCATGTGCATTGTGCGCAGTATAGAAAAGAACGCACAGTGCAATAATCGAACCCGCAATAAATATGCACGCCCAATTGTTGTAATATTTCTTCATTTCTCCTCCTCATCTCGCACGAACAATTCCTCCCGGTGCATAAGCGTTGTCCTGCACTCGGATGATATTTCGGGCATGGCCATCGCTTTTTCAAAAAATCTTACCGCACTTCCTTCATCTCCGATAATCCGACAGAGTGTTACGTCATCCGAATACATACTAAAAAGCTTTTCAATACTCCCTTGCTCTTTGAGAAATTTTTCATATTCAATATCTTCCGAGATGCAAGTCCTGAACGCATCCGTCCGCTCACTTTCAGTATCAGCCAAACTTCCCGCAATGATCATTGCATGATGATGAAGTGTATAATAGCTCTCTTCCAGTTCAGTTCGGGCTGCCGGTCCGACGCTTCCAAGGAGATGTTTCGAGTTTCTTATGTATTCGTCAGCTTTCAAAGCGTCTGCACGAACATTTTCAGAAACCGAACGGCAGATGAGCGTTTGTGCATTTTCGTAATTTTTCCGAATTCTTGCAGCGGCATTCTCCGCAAGCGCATCCAGAAGAATATCTCTCCCGAATATGAACAAAATAAGCGCAAGGAGTACCGCAACACTTCCGCCAACATACATTTTGGAGAGTGTTCGTTTTCGGCAGCATTTTTCAAATGCTTCAAGCATTTCACCCGCGTCCCCATAACGCTTTTCCGATTTCACGGAACATGCCTTACTGCACACTTCCGCAATCTGGCGAATGAGCCTTCGCTCAAAGATCCCCATCCTCCCCGTTCTCACAGACGCCATAATACAGGCAACAGTTCTGCCAAGCGCATAGACATCGCCACGCATCGTGCAGATTCCCCTGTACTGCTCCGGCGGCGCGTATCCTTTCGTGCCCATGGGCATAAGTCCGCTTTGCTCACCGGACAAGGCCAGATCGAAGTCGATCAGCTTAACCTTACAGTCCGCGGTAATGATAAAATTGGACGGCTTCAAATCACGGTGTATGATCGGAATTTCACGGCTGTGCAGATACGCTACAGATTCCAGTATTTCCTGTGAGACATGGATGGCATCCGAAGCGCAGGGGCCCGTTTCGGTCCATCGGTCGAGAGGAGTTCCTTCAAAGTAATCCATGACCTCATAATACATTCCGTCACCTTCCAGTTCTTCCACGATCCTCGGAAGCGACGGATGGTCCAGATCTCGAAGGAGAAGTATGCCATCTTTCGGTATATTACTCATCGGTATGGCTTTGATGGCCCACTTTTTTCCGATTCGTGCATCTTCAGCGAGATAAACAGATGCTATTCCACCCTGACCCACCTGAGCCAGGATGCGGTATTTTCCGATATTTTCCATGGTTCGCCTTTCTTAAGTTGTTCAGAAATACTTTTTTACAAACGAGATTGTAATCACGATGAAGACAAGTAACACTTTGTGCACATATCAAAAACTCACGTCACGAGTATTGCGCGATGAAAAGTAAAAAATGTGGAATAACGGGACGACCTGTCCCCGGGAACCGCATAGGGCATTGAAAAGATATATTAAGTATAAAATAAACGCCATGCAAAAGCAAGAAAAAACACACCGGGCCGAAAATGGCCCGGTGTGCATAGTTACCGTCACATATGGTCCGGAGCACCAAACCCCAGAATATCTATACTCTTCTCGAGTACCCGCAAAGCCACCTCCAGCAGCTTAAGATAACTTGCTCTCCGAGCCTCATCCGGCTCTGAAAGAATCTTGGTCTCGTGATAGAATCGATTGAAATCATTGGCAGTATCGTAAATATAAGCACAGATCTTATGCGGGGCAAGCTCCTCATACGCCTCGCCGATCACGGTACCGAATCTCGTCAGATCCAGCATAAGACTCTTTTCATCGGCTGCAGCAGGCGGAAGAAGCTTCGCATCCTGCCAGTCGATTCCGTTCTCACCGGCCTTCTCGAGAATAGACTTTATTCGAACGATCGTATAGAGAATATAAGGTCCCGTGTTCCCTTCGAACGCAGTAAACTTATCTGTATCAAAAACATAATCTTTAGCTGCCTGGTTCGAGAGATCTCCGTACTTAATAGCGGAAAGGGAGACGATCTCTGCCGTGTTCTCCACATCCTCCGCTCTCACATTACGGTTCTCTCGGATTTTTCCTATCATCCCCTCGTTTATCTCGTTAAGGAGTGTCTCAAGCCGCATGACGCCGCCGGCTCTTGTCTTAAAGGGCTTGCCGTCTCTTCCGTTCATCGTGCCAAATCCAACATGGACAAGCTCGGTAGACTCATCGACCAGACCCGCTTTTCTTGCAGCACGGAAGACCTGTGTAAAATACAGCGACTGGCGCTTATCGACAACATATATGATCTCATCCGGTGCATACAGTTCCATTCGTTCCACAATTGTAGCAAGATCGGTCGTGTTGTAGAGGGACGCGCCATCCGATTTAAGGACCATGCATGGCGGAATCGTCTTCTTGTCATCCGGCTCCGCTACATCGATGACAAGAGCCCCCTGATCGAAATGAGCTGTACCTTCCGCCTTCATCTTCTCTACCATCGGAGCTATATACGGCTGAACATCTGACTCGCCTTTCCAGAGTTCAAATGATACATCCAGTCTCTCATAATTCTTCTTGAGATCTGCTACCGAGAGCTTCATAATCTGATTCCAGAGAGCTCTGTAACCCGGCCTTCCGATCTGCAGCTCATGTGTAGCTTCCATCGCCATGGCTTTATAGGCCTCATCCTCTTTCGATTTCTTAGAAGCGTACGGATAGATTTCCTCAAGTTCACTGATCGTGAAAGGCGCTTCCATAGGATATGCGTTCATATCTTCCGGAGCGTCATCAGAAAAATAGATAAGATCCGGTTTTCTCGCCTTGAGTTCCGTAATGATAAGACCCATCTGAAGGCCCCAATCACCCAGATGAACATCGCCGAGAACTTCATTACCGACAGAGCGGCAAAGTCTTTTGATGCTCTCGCCGATTACTGCGCTGCGCAGATGACCTACATGCAGCGGTTTCGCTACGTTCGGTCCGCCATAATCGATCACGATCTTTTTCGGCGAAGATACCTGCGGGACGGAAAGGTGAGCGTCTTTCATCATCTCCTCCAGATATCCTGCAAGCAGCTCTCCCGTTACGTTGATGTTGATGAACCCTGGGCGGACTACCTCAGCCGTTAATATGTCTTTCACTCCCTCGATCGTTATCAGCCGGGAGATCACATCATCAGCAATCATGAACGGAGCTTTGTGATACTGCTTGGCAGCTGAAAGTGCCCCGTTGCACTGAAATTCGCAGAGATCAGGGCGGTCAGACATACGGACAAATCCATATTTCTCGTCATAACCGGCAAGTGCGAACGCCTCCTCGAGTTTTCCCGTCAATATATTCTGAATGTTCTGCATATGCTTAACCTCTGTACAATATAAATGTTTCCTTGTTACTGCTGTTTCCGTCACTGTCAGTCACATAAATCGTAAGAGGATAGGTACCGGCACGGTTAGTGCTGTAATCACCATCAATCGTTATGTGCCGGAAAAGCTCATCCTGTGAGTCTTTATCGTCCGTAACGGATGCAATATAAGCCGAATAATTAAAAGAATCGGAAGCTGAAATCATATCCGAACCTGAATTGAGTACCAGAACCGGCGCCTCGGCGTTAACACCTTCGCCGTTTACAGACTCCAGAGCCTCTTCATCAGGCGTGCCTTCTCCTAACGCAGCGTTTTCATCCGCCAAAGACACGTCTTCCGGGCTGTCTGTCACACTCTCATCTCCAAGTTCATCCGGAAGCGGCGTGTAATCCACGATCTGACTTGCCGTCGCGATATTCTTTCGTGCATCGATGACTACATAGGTCACTCTTGCTCTTGTCTTATTATCAATCGGAGTAATCTGATTTACACGGACTTCGGATGTCAGGTCTCCGTCATGAGAGTCATAGGCAGTCACATTTGAAAGAAGGATTGAAACATCTTCCCCTTCCCTGTATGGAGCCGGATCACCCGTAAACGTAATCTCCGGTCGTGTTCTATCAACATCTTTGAGAAAATACCAGGCTGCTCCGATCAAAACACCTGTCAGAAGCAACAAAAAAACTGTCATTCCCCTCTTTGACATCTCACTTGCTTCCCTTTCTTCCGTAATACTTGCCGTAGTATTTTCCGTAATACTTGCCGTAATAGCCGCTGGTCTCCATGTCGACCTTATTCAGGATACATCCGAGTATTCTGCACTCAGATTTTTCAAGCTGTGCTTTAACACTTTGAGCAAATTTATAACTGATCTCTCCTGATTCTATAACAAGAGCTACACCGTCACACTGTCTTGCAACAATGGCCGCATCAATGACGGAACCGAGAGGCGGTGTGTCAATCAGAACATAATCGTAATTGTTCCGCATAGCTTCAAGCAGTGCAGCAAAACGTTTTCCTCCGAGCAGTTCAGCAGGATTTGGCGTCTCGGGACCGGAAAAGATCATCTGCATGGTAGGGTAATCCGTTTGACACATACATTCAGCCAGTGTTCCCTGTCCTGTCAGGAAATGACTGAGTCCCTTCAGATCGTCTCCCTGCACATCGTATCGGCCGAGCATGACCGAGTTGCGCAGGTCTCCGTCTATCAGGACGACTTTTTTCCCGGCTTCAGCCATGGACATGGCAAGTCTTGCGACTATGGAGGATTTCCCCTCATTCGGAAGGCAGCTGGTGATGCAGATCGTCTGAATATTTTCTCCGCTGAATTCAATGTTCGTGCGGAGCATTTTTATTGATTCGTCGAGCTGAAAATTCTTTCCGATATCTTTGAACTGGACAAACGGCATACTTATCTCCTTTTAGCTGCACTGTTTTTTCTCTTGCGACTCTTTTCTCCGTTGACATTCTGCTCTTTCGGTATAACGCCAAGAACTGAGAGATTCAGATATTTTTCGATATCCTCGGATGTCTTGATCGTATCATTGAACATATAATTCAGAACGATACCGATCATCGCGATCAATGCACCGACAATAAATCCGAGCATAGTGTCACGCATGGTACTCGGACTCGACTTGGATGTCGGCATGCTCGCCTCCTCGACTGTGTTGACCGCTTCGATATCCATAATCTCTGTGATTTCCTCCGCCGCGGCAACACGAACGGCATCTGCTATCGCCTGTGCCTGATAAGGATCCATATCTTCGACCCTTATCACGATGAAACGTGTATCGGACGGATTGGAAACGGATATCTCGCTTTCCAGCTGCCTTGTCGTCATGTCCAGACCGAGATTGGTGATGACATTTTCAAGAACCGGACGGCAGGTGACCAGCTGAAGGATATCCTGCGTCAGATATGTGGACGTATTCAGGTCCTGCGTGTTGATAATTCCGGAATTTTGATCTGTCCTGTTAAGGATGAAAACTCTGGTCTCGGAAGTATACTCGGGAGTAACAAGCAGAGACGTGAACAGGAAAACAGCGATTCCGACAACGGCAGCTGCGAGGACAATAATCAGAGCATGTGACCAAAGCTCTGCAAAGACTTCTCTGAGATCTATTTCTATCTCTTTGGACTGCTGATTCTCTTCCATGTATATCTCCTTGATTCAGATTATAGTATGAAAACCGCTTCGCTTGTCGCTCATCATCTCATTGCTGTGCAAAGAACTGAGCAACAGCAGGCAGTACTTGTGCGTTCTGATTCCATATCGCATCCCACTGGTCAATATAGATCGGGCATTCTCCGACGCCTGTCTCAATTGTAATTGAAGGAATGGCGCATTTAAGAATAAAATAATCGCTGCAGCCCGCAGTCTCCTGGTTGCTGGAGATAGTAGATTCCTTCTTATACCCTGTAATACCGCTCACAAGATCCGCAAGCTGTTCATCCACTACATGCAGATCCCCCAATGAGCCGTAATCCCAGTAAACAAGTTCACCTTCAGAATGATATGCAATCTGTCCCACACAGTTGATAGCATCTTTCAGAGCGACAAGCGCTTTTGTTTCCGGTTCCGAAGCCGCAGACTCTCCCTTATATCTGCTGCAGGAAGGCTGAGTCGTTCCGACCGTTGTCTCCCATCCGCAATCAAAATTTCTGTTCAGGTCCACACATCTCGCATTGGCTTTCCATCGTTGGTAATAAGCCGCAATATCGGGATCACCCTTTCCGAGAAGAATATCACTCTGCCAGCATTCATAAAGACCGTTTCGAATAGTCTCGTTCCCGATTGCGTCGAAACCGTAAAGAGCGATCATAACTCCGTCCGGATTCATCATCGGTATAAGATGCAGTCTTACATCCTGCAGAATATCCGAATACGCCGCACCGTTATACTGCGTACCGTTGCTCATTCCCTTAAGCAGTTCCTCGATCTGCTTCATGGCAAGCAGTGAATTGACGTATTCACGAGCGTGCATCGAGTACTGAATAATAACATCCTTCTGCGCGTCCGGATTCCCTATTACAACATCCAACAGGTCGCGTCCGTCGGCCGAATAGCCGAATCGAAGAATCGACATTGTATCGGGATACCTCTCGCGCAACAGGTATAGATCACGCTTCATCATATCATGAGAATAGAAAGTATCTGTCGTCGGAACGATATCACCCTCCGGGGCGATATCTGTTTCCGAAGGCGTGTATTCCCAATCCTCAAAAAGTGTCGTAAGCTGTTCCGCACTGTCGATGCTGACTACACTGGAAGTAGGAGCGACAGTCACGTCGGCAGAAGTCTCATTCCCTGTACCGTTCGATCCCGAATTGTTAGGACTTGTGACAATACCTGTATAAGTAGTTTCCGTGCTTTCGGTTCCGGCATCTTTTTTGCCATGGGACGTCACAACATGGATGACAGTTCTTACGACAAGAAACAAAACTATAACGCCTGCGAGAATTGAAACAATCCTGATGATATTCGCACGCCTTGCCTTCTCCTCACGTTCTCTGCGCTCAGCGGCATTCGACCGCCTGTTCTTGCGTTCACGGCTTTCCCGTTCAGCTCTTCTGCTTTCCTCTGCTTCAAGGCGGGCAGTTTCTTCAAGAAATGCATCCCAGTCAGTCACCCTTCCGCCGCTGTCGACACTTCTTCTTCGATTGTCGGATGTTTTTCTCCTTCCTGAGGTCCTTCTTACCGTCTCAGTGCGTTCAGCACGTCGTCTGCTGCTGTTTCTTTTTTCAGGCGCAGAAATATTCCGGACGCTTCTTTCCGGATCTGATGATTTCTTTTTTCGTTTTTTCTCGGTCTGCTCGGCTCCGCTGCCTCGTTTATTTTTTCTGACCGTATTTCCGGAGCTTTCCTCCCTGCTTTTTCCTCTACTGTCAGACTTAGCGCGTCCTTTCTTTTTCGGACGTTCACTGCCTTCTTCGCTACGACGCTTGCGCCTCCGCTCCCGCGAGGTATCCTGTGCGTCGTCGAGTGCTTCCGAGCGTTCAAGTTCTTCCAGATACTTGAATCTTATTTCTTCACTCATTGATTACTTCTACTTTTCTTAAAACTTCCTGCACATCTCATATTTTCGTTCATAGACTGCACTATTATATCTTACTTAACGGAAAATGAAAACCCCCAAGTATTTCATATTAAATACAATTCACAGCCTGTATACAGACGGCATTTTACATAACCTGCACGAATTTATGCCTTTCCGCGGTTTTTCCGTGCATAGTTATCCGGAATTTCTTCTCCCCACGGCGTTCCGCCGAGGTCGTAAGGCGTTGACTGATATACATAGTAGTTCAGCCAGTTGGTATAGAGATTATTGGCATGTGCTCTCCATACAAGAGGTGGTGTTGCCGTCGGATCATCATTCGGGAAATAATTCTCGGGTATCGCCGTATCAAGTCCTCTCAGATGATCCCGCTCATACTCTTTTTTGAGCTGCGTGCGTCCGTACTCGGGATGGCCTGTGACAAAAATCTTCCTTCCGTTCTCAGCCATGCACAGAAAAACGCCGGCCTCGTCTGATCTTGCAAGAATCGTCAGATCCGGGCACTTCTCAATATCTTCCGTCGGAACATCGGTGTACCTGGAGTGCGGCATCAGGAACTGATCGTCAAATCCCCTGACGAGCGGTACTTTACGGTTGTAAACTTTATGCAGGAAAAGACCGAACTTCTTGCGTTCCAGGAGAACCTTCTCAAGTCCGTAGTAATAATACATCGCAGCCTGCGCGCCCCAGCACAGATAAATCGTGGAAGTTACGTGTGTATTGATCCATGCAAATATACGGCAGATCTCGTCCCAGTAATCAACATCCTCAAATTCATACAGTTCGACCGGCGCGCCGGTAACGATCATTCCGTCGAAATTCAGATGGCGGATCTCGTCAAATGTCACATAGAAAGTATCCAGATGACTCCTTGATGTATGTGTGGAGTCATGAGATTTCATGCACATGAACGTACAGTCGATCTGAAGCGGCGTATTGGAAAGCTCTCTCAAGATCTGCAGTTCCGTTGCTTCTTTCAGAGGCATCAGGTTCAGAATCAGGATCTTTATAGGACGTATATCCTGATGAATCGCACGATTCTCATCCATGACGAAAATATTCTCTTTTTCCAATATGGATCGTACCGGCAAGTCATTCGGAACTTTGATAGGCATAGCTCATTACCTCCTTTTATTCTGTCTCATCCGCCTGCTCTGTACTCTGAGGCGCTTGCAGGCTCTTAAGGAATTCATCTTCCGTAATGATCGGTATCCCCAGACTTCTCGCCTTCTTATTCTTGGAAGACTGGGATGCCGAATCGTTATTGATAAGCGCATAGGTCTTTTTCGAAACGCTGCCTGCGCATTTGCCTCCGCGCTGCTCGATAAATGCAATCAATTCGTTTCTGTTCTTAAAATGTGTTACATCGCCGGTCACAGCGTATGTTCTTCCCGACAGTTCGCTGCTCTGCTCACCCGAATCAGACTCCAACTGCAGTCCTGCCTCGCCAAGCCGTGCAATCAGAATCCTGTTCTCCTCAGCACCGAAAAATTCGAGGATCGAGTCAGCCATTATACCGCCGACATCCGGCACTGCGAGCAATTCATCTCGTGTCGCATGCATAAGCTTTTCAAACGATCCGAAAGTATTCATGATCGTCCTCGCAGAGACATTCCCCACATTGTCGATTGCAAGTCCGGCCAGAAGCCTCCACGGTTCATTCTGTTTGGACTTTTCAATCGCATCGAGGAGCTTATCCGTGCTCTTCTCGAGACCGATCAGTTTCTTCGCAAGCATGACATCGCGATGTTCCTTTAGTGTATAGATATCTCCGATATCATGGAGAAGGCCTTCACGAACGAGCGTGAGAACATTTTCCTGACCGAAACCTTTGATATCCATCGCGTTCCTGCCCACAAAATGAATGAGATGCCTCTCGAGCTGAGCGGGACAATTCGGATTTATACACTTTTTGTCGGTCATACCCCGGAGCTGTACAATCGGACCTCCGCAGACCGGACATGTATCCGGCAGCTGAAAATCCGTGACTCCTTCCGGTCTCTTTTCAGGCACAGAACACCGGATCTTGGGAATGATCTCGCCGGACTTATATACTATGACCGTGTCGCCGATACCGATATGAAGCGTATTAATGAAATCCTGATTGTGGAGTGTAGCTCTCGAGACTGTCGTCCCGCAGAGCCTGATCGGATCGAAAACCGCTGTCGGGTTGACCCGGCCTGTCATTCCGATTGAGATCTCAATATCTCTTATGATTGTTTCCTTCTCTTCGGGAGGATATTTGTAGGCAATGTGTCCTGCACTGTACTTGGATCCGGCCGGAAAATCGGCTCTGTAGGCAGTCTGGTCTATCTTGACGACAGCGCCGTCAATATCATACGGCAGGTTTCCGCGCATCTCGCCGATCTCATCGATGGCCCGGATGATTTCCTCATTCGTATCACAGAGAACGCGGGGCACCGTCTTTACGCCTGCCTCATCGAGGCGAAGAAGCCCGGCGTGATGAGATAGAGTGAATTCATTTGCCCCTTCCTGAACATTAAATACGAAAAAGGAAAGCCCCCGCTCCCTTGTCATCTCGGGGTCGAGCTGCCTGAGGGTTCCCGCAGCGCAGTTACGCGGGTTAGCAAATGTCTTTTTGCCAGCAATCTCCTGCATCCTGTTAACGCGGTCAAAATCCTCATGCTTCATGTAGACCTCGCCTCTGATCTCGAGATATCCTGCGATTCCCGGAAGCGAATCCATGATGTCAGGAATGACGCGCGCATTAAGCGTGACATCCTCACCGATGAACCCGTCCCCCCGGGTCTCAGCGAGTGACAGAATTCCGTTCTCATAACGCAGCGTCATGGAGAGTCCGTCGATCTTATGCTCTACACAGAATTTTGCATCCGGATGCATAGCGCGTACTTCATCTGCCCAGGCAATGACTTCGCTCTTATCAAAAACATCCTGAATGGACAGCATGGGAATATTGTGAGCCACCGTCACGCCCGCTTCACGCTTTACCGGTGCTCCTACAGTCTGCGTCGGTGATGATGTATTTACAAGAGAAGGGGTATCCTTCTCCATTTTCTTGATCTGCAGCATGAGCATGTCATACTCGTAATCCGTAACGAGCGGCTCACCCGCCTCATACGCCTCATTGTATTTTTTTACTTTGTCAGTCAGTTCTCTGTACTGTGCCGTAATCTCCTCCGGCATGGAACTTTTCTCTCCTGTCATATCTGACTCCCTTACATGCCAGCCATATGCTTCAGCTCCGCAATCTCCTTTTTCGTCAGGAACCGTTTCATTCCGATCTTAAGATTCCCGAGCTCCAGATTCATGATCCGAGTTCTTTTTATTTCCACCGCAGTGTATCCGAGTGCCGAACACATGCGTCTGATCTGTTTGTTATAACCCTGTGTCAGAATGATCCGGAATTCGCGTTTGCCGGTCTTCCAGACTTTGCACGGTCTGGTTGTGACTGTTTTTCCGATTGGCTTGCCGTTAGCATCAGTCTCGCCGGTCAGGTGCCGATCATCATCGAGTGTAATTGTCACGCCTTTTCTCATCGCGTTTATAAAGTCATATGTTATGAACTTATCGACCCTTACACAGTATTCTTTCTCATGATAATTGGAAGCCCTCATGATCATGTCATTGAGTTCCCCGTCGTTTGTCAACAGAACAAGACCTGTTGAGTCCCGGTCCAGACGTCCGGCATACGAGATATAATGCTGCAAGCCCACATAATCAATGATATTTTCCTTTATGCGACGATCACCTGTACATATGATTCCCTTAGGTTTGTTCAACATCAGGTAAAGCTTTTCATCATCGGTCTGCTCAACAAGTTTTCCGTTCAGAAAGACCTTGTCGCCCTCATGAAATCTGGATCCCAGATTTGCTTTTTCTTCTGATCCGTCAGCTCTGACAAACGTCACCTTGCCTTCCTCTATCAGACGATCCGCCTCACGGCGTGAGCAAATGCCTGCGCTGCTTATATACTTATTAAGACGTATTCCTTCATTATCCATAAATAACTCCTCGTCTGTTCCTGTAATGCCCAAATATTCCCGGACAGACTGAGAATATGATACCATTTTGCACTTTGAAAAGCAACTTGTGAAAGATTCGAATCTCCGGCGGATCGCAGACGTGCGCAGTGGAAGGCGCTTACGCGCCGTGCACGTCGCGGCAAGAACGCCGAGGCGTTCTTGAACTCATAGAAAACGAAACTTTTTATGACATAAAAAAGAAGCTGTCATATTATGTGTCTGCCACAATATATCTCTAACATATAAGGTATGCGATATCTTGTGGCTCAACGCATAATGCGACAGCCTCCCGATATTATTTTACTGCGCGTTGATGAATCTTCTGCCTATATATCCTTCACCGCTCTCCGTCCGGACATGATACCATCCGCCCTCATCTGCGTCAATCAGAGTAACAACGTCTCCCTGATCGACAACGGTCACGACCTCCGCATCGTTTGCGGCAGTCTTTCTGACATTGCATGCCTCGAGAATCACATATTCATTCTCGCCAAGCTGTGCCTGCAAAGCAGCTAATTCCGCCTCTGCCTGTGCAGCTGCTTCAGCTTCCGCCTGGGCGGCTGCTTCAGCTTCTGCCTGAGCAGCTGCCTCAGCTTCTGCCTGAGCGGCTGCTTCAGCCTGTGTGGCAGCCTCAGCCTGTGCAGCTGCTTCAGCTTCCGCTTGAGCAGCAGCCTCATCCGGATTAGGCGTTTCCGGCTGAGTCTCAGAGTTCTCGGCCGGCTGAGAGTCTTCAGTAGTACCGGCATCCGTTGGAACGCCTGTCTCTGCCGCATCCGCTGCTGCAGCTTCCGTCTGTACTCTCTCAATGACCGCCGCGATATCCGGTTCGGATGTTAATGTCTGTACATAATTCTTTATCGCCTCATTCTCAGAAGCCTTCACAACAATCTTGTAACCGGCCTCCTTCTCATCATACTGAAGATAGAGCCAGGAAAGCCCCGGGTGGGAAACAGCCTGATCCGGATTCTGATAATTATACTCGACAAATGCAACCGCTGTCTTGCCGTCGCCTGAAAGACCGTTCTTCGGGATAACCGACAGATCGGAGTAAGCCGTCTCTGATGTCTCGATCGAAGTAATATCTTCAGCCGACAGGGAATCTGTCAGCGCTCTGACCGTATCCGTACTGCGCGTGTTCAGCGCTGTGTAATATGTATTGATCACACTTGTGATACTCTTTTTGGCATCATCTGTGAGATTTCCGTCCTTCGATACGAGTTCACTCTCTTTCTTCTGTGCCGCTGTCGGAGTCGGTCTCGTTGCCGCAGAAGTGACAGCTGCTGTATCAACCGAACTGTTCGTGGCAAGATCGACTGACTGATTGCTATCAGTCCTGTTCACCACTGCTCTGACGCCGAAAAATAATCCCAATACAACGACCAGGATTCCAAGAATCAGTGCTATGTAGCGAAGATTGTCGGACAGCCATTCTCTGAAATTGTCCAAAGTACATCCTCCTTTTCTAATACGTACAATGCTTCCTACGAATAACGAAGTATTCTATTACATTCTCTATGACATATGACATAAAAAACGACATATGCTAAAGTATCCGTGCTGCGCGGTTGGACCCGTCAACACCGACCTTATATTAGCATACGCCGTTTATTTTTGCAACAAATCGTAACAGATGACGTGTTATGTGCATTTCAAGAACGCCTCGGCGTTCTTGCCGTGACATGCGCGGCGCGTAAGCGCCTTCCACTGCGCATGTCTGCGATCCGCCGGAGGCTTTTATTCTTCATCGCGAGATTGTACTCACGATGTACCAGATTTCACTTTGCACACGTATCTCACGACTGAAGTCACGAGTATTGCGCGATGAAGAATAAACTTTGCATAGCTTATCACTTTGCTGTCCTCATTCATGTGCGCTTATATTCGTCTTCCTTCAGATTAGTCATACTTTTAAGTCCGATCATAATAGTAGACGCATTATGAAGAAGAGCCGATTTTGCAGGTGAAAGGAAACCCACAACTCCGAGCAGGATCAGAGCAGTATTGAACGTCATTATGAACCTGTAATTAAAATTAATACGGTCCATCAGGCTATTGCTCAGCTCTTTAAGCTCTGTAAGTGCGTAGAGATCATCTGCTCCGATCGTAATATCAGCAACTTCTCGTGCGATCGCAGCTCCCTGGCTTATGGCGATCCCCGCATCAGACTCAGCGAGTGCAGGAGAATCATTCACGCCATCTCCGATCATGATTACTTTTCTGCCGGCCTCGTGCTCCGCTTTTACAAAAGCCGCCTTGTCCTCAGGAAGCACCTCAGCTCTGTACTCGTCAACTCCGAGCCGGGCTGCTACAGCCTCGGCCGTCTTTCTGTTATCACCGGTCATCATGACGATCCGTGAGATACCCAGTTCATGAAGTCTTCTTATGACATCGGAAGCCTCCTCTCTGATCGGATCTTCGATGCACAGCACAGCCGACAGCACTCCGCCGATTGCCAGATACAGATGGGAATACTGTGCATCCAGTCCGGCGACCTTATCGATTTCATCCTCCGGAATTGAACACTGCTCATCCTCAAGCACAAAATGCCTGCTTCCTATGACAACCTTTTTTCCGTCGATCGTGCTTGCAATACCGTGTGCGACAACATACTGGACCCTCGAATGCTTTTCCTCATGTTCAAGTTCTTTCTCTCTTGCCTCGGCTACAACCGCATTTGCGATCGAATGCGGATAATGCTCTTCAAGACATGCTGCAAGTCTCAGCATCTCCTTCTCATCCTGTCCTCCGAATGTGATGATTTTTGCCACCTTCGGCGTTGCATGAGTGAGGGTTCCGGTCTTGTCAAAAACGATCGTATCAGCCTCGGAGATCGCCTCCATGAACTTTCCGCCCTTTACGGTAATATTGCGTCTTCCGGCTTCTCGCATAGCAGACAGCACGGAAAGCGGCATGGCCAGTTTGAGCGCACACGAATAATCCACCATCAGAATGGATATCGCTTTCATGGGATTTCGTGCCAGCAGATATGTAAGGACAGTTCCTCCCAGGCTATAGGGTACGAGCCGGTCTGCCAGATGTGATGCACGGGATTCTGTATTGGATTTCAGCTTTTCAGATTCCTCGATCATCTTTGCGATCCTGTCATAGCGGCCGGTTCCGGAGATCTTGACTACACGAACAATGCATTCGCCCTCATCGACAACAGTTCCCGCATAAATAAATCCGCCCGGTGTCTTTCTTACCGGCAGTGATTCTCCGGTGATCGAGGCCTGATTGATCATAGCCTCGCCTTCCTCAACTACACCGTCGAGCGGTATCATGTTGCCTGTTCTGACAATAATCAGATCGCCGATTTTGACATCCTGCACCGATACAAGCACTTCCTGCGTTTCGGTTCTCACCCAGACCTTTTCGACATTCAGTGCCATCGTGCCGGCCAGATCCTCCACCGATTTTTTATGTGTCCACTCCTCGAGAAGTTCACCTATGCGCAGCAGGAACATAACAGATGCCGCTGTCCTCAGATCCCCCCGAACCATAGAAACCGTAACGGCCGTAGCATCAAGTACGGAAACTTCCAGCTTGCCCGAAAGCAGACTTTCAAGTCCCTTCTTTATATAACCGGTCATTGCAAAGGCAGACATAGCCATTCTGATCGGCATCGGTACCAGGAGCTTAACCCCGAAAAACTTAGCGACCTGGGCAACAAGTTTCTCCTCATACTCACGGTTCAGACTACGCGACGTGTGGACGGGCAGGTACTTCCGGGCATCGGAGTAATGGAACCCGGAGAGGAGCTTTATGATTTTTTCTCTCGGGCACGTATACGTAATAACGGCATCCGCCGTGCGGTCATATACAACGCAATCTCTTACGCCGTTCTGTGCCTTTATATAAAATTCCAGAATATCCGCTTCTTCAAGCGTCATCCGGGGCACCACCGCGTGAACTCTCATACGTCCCCTGGATTCATGTAAAATCTTACATTTCATTCACAACCTCCACTCAGCCTCTTCATCGCACGTCATACTGTCCGGCATCAATCTTCCGCCATCTTCAGCGCATGTCAAGCTCTCTGACTTCACTCTTCTGTCATCCTCAGAGTATGTCGCGCTCTCCGACTTCACTCTTTCACGGATTCTCATCCTCTGCTGTATCCGGAATCATTTCATCTGCCTTGTACTTTTCGTTGATTTCTTTGGCATCCGCGATTATATCGCTGCAGTTCTCACGGACCTTATCATAGTTCTCCATGACACAATCTTTTCCTCTGAGGACCGCTGCTGCCACATGCGTATATGCTTTCTTTGCATCCCTGCCGGAGAGTATCTTAACACCTGCTGTACCGAACAGAACGCCGCTTGCAAATATACCCAGTCTTCTCCAACCCATAATGAAACCTCCTGAAATATTTAAACGAATGATTAGTAGCGTTTGCTTTTTACGTACATTATTTTATATTCACGTTGCCTCAAATTCCACCACAAAATGCTTTGCGGAGCGTTTTTTGCTTCCATTAGAATATATCGTAAAAAGTGAAAAGACCGATACCACGTTTCAGTGATATCGGTCATAGCGCGTCTGACAGGAGTCGAACCCGCGCACCTGGAACCGGAATCCAGTGCTCTATCCACTGAGCTACAGACGCAACGAAAGGCAACCTTTCTTAAATAACAGCCTGCCGGAAATCGGCAGGCTGCCAGATGGAGATAATGAGATTCGAACTCACGGCCTTTCGGATGCGAACCGAACGCTCTCCCACTGAGCTATATCCCCATACACAAAAGATATGATAACTCTTTTCAAGGAGATTGGCAAGTGGAATTTTTATTCTTCATAGCGCAATACTCGTTGCTTTAAGCATAAGTTCAATCTCGCGATGTAGAATAAAAGCCTCCGCTACACAATGCTCCACTGGAGCATTGTTACGCATGCTTAGGCACGACCGAATCGCAGATGTGCACTGTAGGAGGCGTTTCGAATCGGTTTGCATCTTCATCCGTGCCCGATCAAAGCATTATTACTCCGCGGTCCGCATAGTAACGATAAACATGGTCAGACAGAATCTCATGAGGCAGTACGTCAGACGCGTTGACCTCGCGCACCATCTCCGAGAGATCTTCGGAATCGTATCCTTTATCAGCCGGCATAAGAATCACTTCATGGACGCTGCTGGGAAGAACATAGAGATCTGTACCGAATCTTTCAGACACATCCTTCATTGTTTCCGGATACAGGATACACGCTGCTCCGAATACCTGTGATGTATTACTAAGAATATACATTGGAGAGACACCTGCCATGTTAAGTACTTGTATCGCATGATCCATGGCTCCGGGATCTTCTTCCAACTGCATGGCACAGTATTCGAGAAGGCATTCGCACATACTTCTTATATTGGCAGGTTCGTTGCGCGGCGTGTTAGTCGTAGCCAGCTGCCATAACTCCTCTTCATTCGTCTGCCATCTCTCCATGTCTTCCTTTCGAATAACGCACGTCGCCCCCGGCAGTCCTTCAGCCTCTACCCTGTAATAATACACCACGGCAAGATCCAGTACTCTTCGCATAGGAACCGTATCAAGAAAATCTCTGTTCATCTCAAAATTGATCAGCTTATACATCACTTTGTCGCGCATCTTGCTGAAATCGAGAAATTCATCGATATCTATATCTCTGTCAACCGAGTACTCGCGGTTTTCGAGAAGTATCATATCCACAAGATGTTCTTCATCGTATCCGTCGAGATACTTCTGCCAATAATTTTCTACATAAATCGTCGGTGCGACATTCCTATCCTTATGGCGGATCGTGAGTCCATCGAGCAGAACGCCGTTATTCTTCGGCACTTTTCTGATACTGACCTGTGTATCAGATCCTACACGATCACTGATTTTGCTCATCAAAAACATTTTAAACTCCGGATAATTCATAGATTCCTCCATTGTGTCCAAAAGGGCTGAAAGCCCGGTCAGGCATATCGACAGTTTTGTGTGCGTCACATATGTCGATACACAGTTGCAGTACACACAAATTCTTGTTGGCTATTCATGTCTCGTTCACAGGAACCGGCGCAGAACTAGCGGTCGGCGTCAGCTGATATAATTCCAAAATTTTAAAATTGTGAAAAAACAAAATCCCTTAAGAAACGGGATTCCGCTGCCTGAACGGCAGATAAGAATAGTAAAAAAATAAGAAAAATTGTAGAAAAATAAGAAGCCTCCCCGTAGGGAGGCTTTCTCTTATACTCTTGAAAGATATTCAGAGGATCTTGTGTCGATTTTTACAACATCACCGATATTGACGAAAAGCGGAACCTGAATTGTAGCGCCTGTCTCGACTGTTGCCGGTTTTGTTGCACCCTGTGCAGTATTTCCCGCAAATCCGGGCTCTGTATCGGTTATCTCAAGTTCTACGAAAAGAGGCGGCTCAATGGAGAAGACTTCGCCATTATATGAACATACCTTGACCACTTCGTTTTCCTTAACGAACTTAAGTGCATCGCCAATGACATCCTTGTTGATCATAATCTGATCATATGTCTCAGGATCCATGAAATAGTAAAGATCTCCATCATTATACAGATACTGCTGATCCTTGCGATCGATTCTCGCTGCCGGGAACTTCTCTGTCGGACGGAATGTCTTCTCAACTACACCGCCGTTAATGACGTTACGCATCTTTGTGCGGACAAACGCAGCGCCCTTGCCCGGTTTTACATGCTGGAACTCAACGATCTGCATTACCTGCCCATCTATTTCGAGAGTTAAGCCGTTTTTAAAATCACCTGCTGAAATCATGCTTTTACCTCCATAAGTGTGTACAACTCATTTTATAATAAAAAGAATCCTGTTGCAAGAGTAAAGTGAGGACGTAGTGCAAAATCCGCCGCAGTACTATTCATTGTTATTGTCAGCATAAAATGCTATAATCTCGATTGATGAACAGAGTCGCTGCAACTCTGTGCACGACGCATTGCTAAGACGTCAGTCTGTATCTTCACTGCGTCAAATTCCAAACCAAATCCACAAGAAAATATCCGGCTTCGGCCGGATATAAAGAGGAATCCTATGCAAAAATATTATCTGATCGGATCACCGATTTCACACAGTCTTTCTCCCGCTATGCACAACCTGTCTTTCCGAACACTCGGAATCGACGCCGTCTACGATCTCTGTGAAACCGGTCTTGACGGGCTGGCCGAGACAGTCGCGCGACTGAAATCCGAGGGCGCAGCCGGCTGGAATGTTACAATGCCCTGCAAAAGAGGTATGTGCGATTTCTGCGATGAACTCTCACCGGACGCCCTTATATCCCGTTCCGTAAATACAGTTCGAAATGTGAATGGCAGATTATACGGTTATTCGACCGACGGTGCCGGATTCCTCCGGACAGCGTCCGAATTCGGGTTTCCTGTAAAATCCGGTGCCATAACGCTTCTCGGCACCGGAGGCGCTGCAATTTCCATACTCATTGCCTGCGCGCTCGAAGGAGCAGAAAGAATACACGTCTTTTACAACAGGGAATCCTCGGCTGACAGGATCAGACCTCTCGTCTCACAGCTTGAGGAGTATACGAAAAAAAGTCACGCTCCTGAGATAACACTGGAATCCCTACATGATATGACCGCATTGGATTCCAGAGCTCAAAACACCGATTTAATTGTAAATGCGACAAGTGTAGGCATGGCCGGTACAGATCTTGCGAACGTAAGCCCTGTTTCAAATACATTTTTTCTGAATAAAAATGCAGGTGTGATCGATGCAATCTATAATCCAAGAGAAACAGTTTTCTTAAAGCAGGCCAGAGAAGCCGGCCTGAAAACGAAGAACGGTTTATCCATGCTGCTCTATCAGGGCGCTGAAGCCTTCAGAATTTGGACAGGTCAGGATATGCCTGTCCTAAAAATCAGGCAGGATATATTGGAGCAATAATGATGAGGCTTTTAATCCTCTTCAACCGCCTCACCCTCCGTGGCGGCTTTTCTGTCCTCTTCTATGATTTCCTGAACAATTTCGGCTGTTTTCTTGCCATCCACCTTGATCGTGTAGTCGGCTACTTTTTTGTAAGCCGGCTCACGCTCTTTCAGCATTCTGCTCACATGTTCTTCAAAATCACCCGCCCTGAGCCAGGAATGCTTTTCGCCTTTGGAAAGTCGCTCAACGACAAGCTGCTTGCTGACTTTCAGGTAATAAACCTTGCCAAGCTTCTTTAAATACGGAGCATTCTGAGGCATCAGCGCAAGACCGCTTCCAAGAACAATGACTGATCTTTCCTCCACGGACTGAAGCTCATCGAGAATCAAAGTCTCCATGGCGCGGTAATACACATCTCCGAAACGATCATAAACTTCCGTGGTCCTCATTTTAAGTCTGGACTCTACCTGCTTATCTATATCTATAAGCGGCAGGTTCATTTCCTTTGCAAGAGCCTTAGCAACAGCACTTTTTCCCGACCCCATAAAGCCTTCCAGAATAATATGATTCATTTTCTGTCCTCTCCTTATGTAAAACCTATTTAGCTTTCCTTTCCGGTGTAATTTCAGTCAATGATAATGTTATGCAGTGTACCGATGCCTTCAATGACACAATCTACGGTGTCACCGACCGACAGAAATCTGGGAGGTTTAAAACCCATGCCGACTCCTGCAGGCGTTCCCATACTTATTATGGTACCCGGAAGAAGTCTGATTCCCTGGGAAAGCTCGTGGATGCAGTGTGCTATATCGAAAATAAAGTCATCCGTATTTCCGTCCTGTCTCAATTCCCCATTCACATAAGACTGTACACGGATCTTCGGTCTTCCCGGTATCTCGTCGGCTGTTAATATCCAGGGACCTATCGGGGTAAAACCGTCGAGGCTCTTGCCCAGGTACCACTGTTTGTGACCGGTCTGAAGATCTCTGGCACTAATATCATTCAGGATAGTGTAACCGAAAACATACTCGTAAGCTTCCTCTTCGGGGACACGGTAAGCCTCCTTTCCGATAATGACGGCCAGCTCGGCTTCATAGTCAAGCCTTTCCGTGATCTCGCGATGAGCCGGAATCCCTCCGCCGTCCGGAACAGCCTCACCTACACGCTTGGAAAAGTAGATAGAGACCTTTTTCTCCGTTCCGAACGCCTCGCTCGAGTATCCGCCGGCCTCCTTCTTATGAGCCGAAAAATTCTCGCCGAGACATATAACATCCTGAGCGGGGAACGGAATCGGAGAGCATTTGTCCAGAGTATCGTACGGCACGCCTCCTTCCGGATTTCGAAGAAACGCTTCCACCATGTTTCTGTCTTCTTCGGAAAACCTGCTAATCAAATCATTCATGTTGAAGAATGAGAGACCTATATCGGACAACGAATACACCGTCTTGCCGTCTTGTGAAGCCACACCCAGCATCTCGTATCCGTTGTCCCTGTATGTCAGTAATTTCATACTTATGCCTTATTATGCCTTCCAAAGTCCATGCAGGTTGCAATAATCGTACGCTGCAACATACTCATCGCCTGCTTCAATCACAAAATCTGCTTCCGGTGCATCACCCGGCTGAAGGTTCTTTCTGTAAACGCATTTCTTTGTCTCAACCGCGATCCACTCAATATAATGGGCATCGAGCATCGGATGTTCGACTGATCCTATCTTTACATTTACCTTATCACCGTCGATTGTCACTGCCGGAACATGTTTTTCCTGTGCTGCGTCTGTTGTGTTCGCTGTGAGCTCTACGAGCGGCTCGCCGCAGCACTTGACCGGACATGTACCCTTCTTGAGCAGAGAAACCATATTTCCACATTTTTCACATACTAAAATCGTCATCTCTTACCTCCTTCTGGCATATGTAAGCCTATTTTAATACAAAATACTTCCATGCCGGTTGCGACCGAACGTCAGATAATTTCTCAAGCTTCCCATTAATACCTAATGAACTGTGAATGAGAAGTTTTAGATATTTATCTATAATATGCAGATAAATCGCTCCCGCGCAGTCCAGTTCACTAATTATTATACTACATTTAGGCATACTATGCACGAATAATGTTTTTGTACGAAATCTGACAAAAATCTTTTTACATAAGAAGCCGCTTATATATATCAACAGCCCTTATCTCCGGCTTACCGGCATCCATTGTCGGATAGCGGATATCAAATCCCATTGCGCGCAGGATATCCGCATAGAGCTTTCTGCGTTGCTTTTTTGCAGAATCTTCTGTCTGCCTTTCCCTTTCAGTGATCACCGAACCGTCCTCTTTCAGAAATGCCCCCTTCCAGAGTTCCTCCGCATACTTTCTCATGAGAAAGCCGTTCATCCGATTTTCGGATCCTTTCCCGGTTGCCTTGTCCTGCTCTTTCCGAATCATTACTCGAACACTGCTTTCACTGCCATATCGCTTTAGAAATGCGGATCTGTTCCGAATATCAATGTTCTTTGTCATGAAATTCCGATATAACTGATCAAGCCCGAGATACCGATTCATGATCCCCCGTGTCTCCGCCGACTTTTTATTCTTTTCTACTGCCTGCGGAGTCATGCCCATCAGATAATTCACTCCGGAAAATCCTTTGTAAAGATTTCCTCCAAGTCCCATAGCAGCCAGCGGTGAGAATCCCATCGTACGTTTGCCGTTGTGCATCATGCCGCGAACCGCTTCGAGACCGTCTTTTGACATCTTCTGTCTGATATTATTCCGGTTCGTGCGCGTAATATTCGATAATAGTTCATGCTTTTCCTGCAGAGCATCGCGATCTCTTTTTCCTTTGGTATTCTCAAAAAGTTCGACGCTCTCTTCATGTTTGCCGACTTCCCTGCGGACCTGAGAACCTTTCTTGATTTCAGATACTTCCTGCATGATCCGATTGGGATGGTCTATGATATCACCCAGGTATTAATTTTCCATAAGCCCCAGAGACTGCTGCTCTTTCGTAGATCTGTGCCGGCTGCCCATGGCATCGATCTCATTAACCAGTTTCTCGAGATCATCCGTACTCATACCGTCTGTTTTTGACTTTTGTCCGGTTAGAATATCACTCACATTCTCAAGCAAGTCGGAAACCAGCCAGTCTGCAGCATCCACACTTTCGATTCCTGCTCCGACCTCTTCAAATGAGCGGAGCGCTTCCGGATTCACAGGAGCATTCTTTCGTGCAATGCGCTCGAGCTGCTTTTTTTTCTTTCGAACGCTTTCATGAAGCTTTTGAAGTTCAGCGGGAAGCCCTCCCGGTTCTTCAGATAATTTAGACAAAATCCGATCCAGCTCGGAAAGTTTTGTGTGAATCGTTTTCAGTTCATTTCCGTTCCGTCTTTCCGGCTGAAGATATCGTTTCATCTCGAAAGCAGTATCCGCAAGAGATTTTCGAAGTGCTCTTTCGGGAAGACGTGTATGTCGGTCAGCATTATTCACTTCCGATTCTTCCCGCTCAAAAACTCTGACATGCAAATCAGGGAAGAGCCGCTCCCTGCGTCCCTTCCCTTTATTATCATATACCGAGGTCCTTGCGCATTCCTTTTGCCGTTCTTTGGCGGGATGCGTAATCCGTTCCCAGTCTTTTTTCAGTTCTTTTCGATCATTATGACTCATTCATATCCCTCATCAAAAGAGAGTGGCGACTGTTCTCTGGGATAGTTGTCTCCCGGCTCCAGACAGATTTCAAAGACCTCTGAACCATCCCATGTATGAAGATCCACCTCGACATCTACCGGCTTGTATAGCGCACTCTCGCAGTGGATCACGGTCCTGTCACCTTCGATGTGTGTAAATATCCGATAACAATGTTCCTTCAGGATCGGCGGTCTGGCGTGTTCCATCCGGACGCGGACCTGACTGCCCTCTATCGGTCTTCCGGTCTCCGAGTCGGTGCAGAGAACAACCAGAGTATGACCGAAAGTAAGAAGATCTGTCTGGGAACCGATGGAGTCCTGTACAAAAAGCCTGACATCCCTGACGCGGGAAGCTATCAGTCTGGTTCTCGTGGACGTGATTTCCACAGGTTGAGCCTTATAGAAGAGAGATAGACGGTATGCTTTGTTCGGAAAGCTCCACAATTTTAACTTTTCACTAAAATCGATCCGCTCCATCTCGATCCGTGTATCCATCGGTTTCCCGTAAAGGCTGCTGGTCCGTCCTATCACCGAATAATCAGAAAGTGCCTGTACAATGCGTCCGAGTATTCGATGCTCTTCCTCCGTTCGGAACTTAAGATCTCCCATTGAGTAAGCGGTTATCATATATCGAAGCGTGAGAAATGAAGAAGGATATACCTGAGTACGGCGGTCAACCGCAACCATACGCCTCTCTACCAGATCATTGTTCGGTGAAATATCGTAGAGATAGACGCCTATTGTAAAATCCCCGTGATCTTCAGGACTGCACAGACCGATCGCACCTGTATGGAGTACAACATCCGGCACCAGCTCACGTCTTAATATTGATACGATATGGTTCCCAACCTCACTTATTGAACTGAACCCCATCTTGCCGCCTTTCTGCCTGATCGGCATAATGCAGTACTGTACTCAGATAATAGTACGATCAAGCCTTCAAACGATTAAGCCGCTGAAAGTCGTTTACGGATTGTTCAGGAGTCCTCGCCCCACTTCAGAACGTCCTGGAACAGACAGCCCAGACGTCCCATCTTCTCCTTGGCGAGAACTCTCTGATTCTTTTCCATTTCCCTTCGAACTGCCACGAGAATCTCGAGAAGTCCTATAGATTTCTTCTTCTGAGCTGCCAGATAGGCAGCCTGAAGAGCCACATTCTTGATCACAGCGCCATTGAAATTGAAAGTATGCGCCAGCTCCTGAAAATTAACTTCATCCGCAACCGGTGCGATTTCCGGGAATACTGACTCCCAGATTTCTCTCCGGATCTTTTCATTCGGTTCCTTAAAGACAAGATAGAACCGGAAACGACGAATGAACGCTGCATCAATTGCAGCCATATTATTGGTAGCCAGGATAGCCACGCCATCATACTCTTCTATACATTGCAGGAGGAGAGATGACTCGATATTTGCAAAACGCTCATTGGAATTTTTCGCTTCCATGCGCTTATTAAAAATCGCATCTGCCTCGTCAAAGAACAGAACGCTGTTGCTTTTCTTCGCCTGTTCGAACACCCGCCTGATGTTTTTCTCTGTCTCTCCGACATACTTATCGATCAGCTGAGAGACGTCGATCTTGTAGAGCTCCATATGAAGTTCATTGGCAATTACCTGCGCAGCCATAGTTTTCCCCGTTCCGGGAGGTCCGGAGAAAAGGGCTGTAATTCCGGCGCCGTAGGGAACCTTTTGTTCAAAATCCCATTCCTGCATGACTATATGACGGTTCCTGACGGACATGCACAAATCTCGCAAGACCACCTTGTCTTCAGGCGCCATTTTGAGGTCTTCCCATGTAAAATTACTTTTAACGCGCATGGAATACTGCTTTAAGGGATGACCCAGCAAAGCATAACAGACCTGATAGAGGAGATCTTCCGTGATACTCATATCCGGTCCCGCATAGCGCCTTGCCTGATTTGCACATCTCATGATCTGGCCCGGTGTGAGAGAAAAAGTATTTGCCAGAGCTTCCAGTTTTTCTTCCGGTAAGGCTGCCTCAGCGAGTGCAGCTTTCCACAAACGGATACGATCGACGGTACGTAGCGAAGGCATTTCCAGACAGAATGCGTCAGGAAGATAATCCGGCATTTCCCGTGCTTCAATAAGCAGATAAATTGCATTGAACCTGCTGCCTGCACCGTTTTTTAGCGCATCCACCAGCCTGATCGCTGCATTGCGGGAAATATTTTCCAGACCGTCTATTACAGGAATACTGCCTGTAAGAACGCACTCTCTCAGAAGGAGGGCAACATCGGGATAAAGAGGATATTCGCTGTTATCGTCATCAGACGGAACGGATTTAAGCGGCAGAACAACCGCTCTTCGCCCAGACAGTTCGGCAACGCGTTTCAGAACCGATTTCTTTCCGGATCCCTGCTGTCCCCAGATTGCTACGATTTCAGGTGGCATGAACCCTTCCCTGCGCAGAAGCCCGGCAGCAAGTTTTTCCCGTCCTTCAAGAAGTCTTTTGACAGGATCATCTTCGGGACGCATATTTTCTGGAACATTTCTTTCCGCAGCCGTCCCCATCCCATTAAGATGACCTTCAATTGATAGATTATCCTCATCCGGCAATTTCATCAGTTGCGTACTGAGATAATACATCCCGCACGGCAGGCCGTTTCTCTCTCCTCTGCCCATACAGAGTTCAACCAGACGTCGGTCCATAACAGGAGTAAGATCGCCGATCATATCTTTTCCGTAAAGCTGAGGAAATAAAAGGCTAAGTCCCGGTTCGGCAGTCTCCAGAATATCGAACACCTCGCTGTCCTGAAGTCCTCCCGCGTGAATAGATTCATCATGGGTCAGATTTATCTTCAGAAAATCCGAGAGATTCAGCGATTCTTTCCAATACTCTCCTGCCGCTTCGCGCTCATATCCCGGATCGAGCGCTATTCGCAGGAGGTATCCCATAACAGCTCTCATAAAGGTCGGAAGTTCTGCCAGCGTCATGACCTGCTCAAGTGCAGGCGTAAACCCTGATTGTTCACTTCTTCTGAGACGCGTTTCAATCAAGCTGTTCCATTCGGAGGCATCAAATCCTGTTGCAGGCTTCTGATTTTCTTCCCTGCTTTCCGAATCAGAGAACAGCAACAGGTCCACATAGTCAAAGACAGCTTGCAGATACTCTTCTTCATTCAGAAACGGTCTATCCATGATGACCTCTTTCGTGTTCGAATCTTTTGTCATTTTATTTATATCCCCGGCTATCTTTCAGGTATCTGTTCCATACGAATTCTCTTATGATCCTCGATACCGACAATCGTATAGCAGAATTCTCCTTCAGTCTCTGTTACGATCAGCTCATCCACATCGCTTCCCGTCAAATCTATAGACCGAATCGTTCTGATCTTGTCTTCATACGCCGAATCTTTCCGGTATTTTTCAGGATATATACCGGTGATCCTGTCATACTCCAATTCCGTGACGATTACATTCATTGATGCAAGAATATCCAGAATACGGCTGCTCAGCATATTTCTTTCCCGTTCAGGTATTTTATCTGTATCGCCTCTGTCAATGAGCTGCACTGATACGGCTGTACCCCTCACATACGCCTTATCACCGGGCTGTATATCTCGTATATCCTCGTGCTGAAACAGTTCCAGAAAGGCTGCCGGCAATGTCGGTTCATAAATCTCACGAATATTTGAAATACTTCTGTGATACTTTTGAATACTGAGGAACATAAGTTGAAAACTGTCTATGAGCTCATTTATTTCATGTATTCCTCCGCTGTCCTTTAGTTCCACATTTTTTCCCGTGAAATCAGAGTTTCCGTTGACGAAACCCTGCATGATACGTATGACCTGCTTGAGATTTCTCAGTGCCAGATATATGGAAAGGCATATAATTCCGACAAATACTATGTCAAATACTACAATCCGAATATTCAGTCGTTTTCTGTCCAGCTTCGGATTGTTCTGCAAGTGTTCATACCAGAATCTACCGCTGATCAGGATTCGTGAACCCTGTTTCCCGTCGCTGATCTGAAGATTTCCGTAACGTACCGGTTTTGTAGGTCTGAGAAGTCTGAAACTTCTGTAATAAGACTCCCCTTTATACTCGTAATAGAACCTTCGCATTGACTCCCTGGGCGGATTTTCATACAGTGTAAGAATTGCCTGATGATAAAATGCGCTGTCTTCAGGAATCTCGGATAATTCGTGTTTTTCGGCATCCAGTTCTATAAGCTCACCGTTATCTCTGAGGAAAAGGTAACTTATACGAATATCTTCCGTCTCATCTCTTTCAGCATATTTAGCGATAAAGGTTTTTTTGTCTGCTGAGGAATATCTGTTCTTATCGAACACTGAAGCCTCTCCGAAATCTGATTCAAGATCCAGTCCATCGACCTTTTCATCCGCCATCCTTTCCTCAAACAGGCTGGACTCCATTTCTACCATTCGAACCATCGAAATCCAGTCCAGTCCGTCTGAATACTCGGTCATCTCAGCCAACATCCAATAAAGGCACCAGACCACCAACAGCAGAAATGGAATGAAGCTGACACAGACCTCCAGCGCCAATGGCACATAGTGGAATCGGGTATCAAATCTATTCAATTCGTCTGCCTTGTTATCTGACATACCGTTGGCGGCTCCTTTCTGTCACAATTCAGAACATAGCATCTGGCGGCAAGATCCTCCGGATCCAGTTCCAGCGCCTTGATCATCTCATTGCGTGCAGTAAAATAATCCCCTGCAGCATATGCATTTACACCTCTTTCAAATGCTGATTTCGAGTATTCCCGAATCGCTCGCTTTGAAGCAGTATTTGCATCTAAGAGTTCATATAACGGTTCGTCCGGTATGTAATCACCACATCCGATCCGCCCAAGACATCGGAAATGAAGCTTCGCCGTGTTGCGGACAGCATCCATGTAAATGGGTCCTGACAGGATAACAGGTATTTTCAGTTCTGCTGCGATTTGCGACAGGATCTCCGCCTCGCCCGAATCCTGCTCTACTACATTTCTCCTTCCGTCATTTCCGATCACACGTAGTGTTACCGGACTAAATGAAATTCCGGACCATGCAAAGGATTTTTCTGATGTAAGAAGCTTCTGCTGAAGATTTGTTGCCGTCCTCATAGCCGATGCCGGATTTTCAGTACAGATAATTTTTATCATATCATCATTGACCGAAGCGAGATGTCCGCCATGTTCTTCAGCAGTATTTACCGCAGTCTTAAAAAAATCGATGCTTTCTTCCTGAGAATAGATGTGATTTCTCCTGTCTATAACAATGCAGCTCGCATTCATACAGTAGATCGAGTCGGGTTCTATTGAACCCGGAACCGACCTGCCGCTCAATCGACGGATCAGTGATGCAGGAAGAAACTCATTGTAAAAGATCCGATAGGAATCCGTCCCTTCACTCTGTTTTTCCAGCTGGTCTGCCATCACGTTGAACAGTTTTGCCAGATAATGCAATTCATTGAATCCCTTACATCTGGTCCTGGCTTTGAAATTTCCGCCGGTAATTTCTTTAATAGCACCCTGAAGTTGGTCAATCGGCAAAAGCGCCCAGGAGATGCCTGACAGAAGTATAAAAAGTGAAGCGATACAGAGAATCCTGAGAATACCCATTGTCCTTGAACTCATGGTAAAGATCAGCGTCAGAATATTGTTCATGGGAACTCTGGTCGCAACAATAACTTTTTCTCCTGAATCCAACTCCATCGGAACAAAGGATACTGCATACGGCTGTCTTCCGATTGACGTGACCAGACTCTGTACAGTTTTTTTTGAAAAAGAAATGCCGACATTCTTTTTCTGTGTCAGATAGGGATCCTGAAGCCATGGATTTTCTGTGTTTTTTTCATCACTAAGTACTATATACTCCGAATTCTTTCTGAGAATGACACAGTGTTCCTCGGTTATTACACGGTTATCGTACATCTGCCAGACTTTCCAATCGTTCGATGCTTCCTCATCCATCAACTCTATCTCGTCAGATTCTGCCACACGAAATCCCCTGTTCAAATCATATTTCCATAATTTCGCCACGGTTTCTTCGTAAGTTGTTTCATCCTTAAGACAGCTCTCCAGAATGTCCTTGTTGACAGCATAGGTACGCATCGTGGCAGAATCGGAACAGTAAGCCAGAATATGGCTGCTGGAGAAAGAGTACAGGTCGTTACCGAGTTTATACCCGTAAAATACTGTAAAGACCACCATCATGGTGACGACCATTCCGCCTATTCTGAAGACGAAACCCGGATAATAGTGATAGTAGGAAGCAAGGCTGCAGATAATCAATATCGCTACACATACAAACACAGATAACAGAAAGGACAGGATTAACCGTAATGTCGTTTTTCCGGATTCTCTTTGTATATTATCAATGAACTTTTCTTTACCGTCTCTCAGAACACAGAGCCGTACCTTTCCGGAATCCTTCAATTCACTGTCATCCGGATAGTCTACTTCCGTCAGCAATTCACTTTTTTCGGTCCGATGCACTGCCATATCTTCCCATTCAAGTATCATCTTCCACAGCGACATCGGAATACTTGCTTTCTCAAGTCTGCTCTTTTTCAGGTTCCAGCGTACAATTGACTCTGTAATATTGCCCTCCGTATCGCAGGAACTCTTCCGAAAATAAAACATATCACCGCAAATTAAAGGATCAGAGATGTTTACGATATATTTGTCCTCTATAACATGCACTCTCAGGTATTCTCCGATACCGGTATCTGCCGAAACCATGAATACTGTCGTTTCCATGCAGTCAGAATCTATTCCAAGCACCGTGTCTTCGGAAATCACAGCATTGTTTATCGAGGTGAATAAAAACCTCTTCTCCCGTATAATGATAACTGCAAGCACCAGAAATAGAAGTACTGCTATTATTATACTTATCCAGAGATATGCCGGTCTTCGATTCTTCATGCTTACTTCACCATAATATTTGTCGTTGCAGGATTTGTGATCTGTATCATTCCACCGTAGGTACACAACAGCTTGCTTGAATTATTAAGAGCAGGTTTTCCGCCAATCAGTACTGTCGGAGAGCCCGGAGTCCATGGAGCCGATGTGACAGGAATACAGGGCGCCGGTGTTAGCACGCCCATCGCTGCGGCGGTCGCCGCTGCCACCGCCGGGTTCGCCGGATTTCTGCACATGCCGAAAGGCATGATATTGAGCATCGGCACATTATCCATAATCGTTGCGACAGGCGTTGATGACACTACCCTGTTTGCCGGAAGCACATTCATTGTAGCCGGAGCCATACCGAAGCTGCACGTAAGCATTGCTCCTCCGCATACGCAAAATCCCATGTTTTTTTCTCCTGTTCATTTTTTGCATCAGCCCAGTCCAAGATTGTTCTCATTGTTATTTCCTGCACTGTTCGGTGTCTCCGAAGCGGGGGCTCCCACGTTTCCGACATCAACAGCGCCGGCGGCTGTTTCCGATGCGGACTGATCATTTTCATTGGTCACCGGAACACCGTTGCGGAAGACTCCTTTAATAAGTGCCTTTCCGGTAACCGGATCATAAACCGTACCCTCTCCGTTATAGCCGTCGAGGCTGAATTCACCTTCGTATATTTTACCGCCGGTATTCGGGTCATAAAGCGTTCCTTGTCCGTCAAACAATCCACTCCGAAATTCTCCCGAATAAATCAGCATCTGGCTGCCGGGATCGTATAGTTTTCCTTCGCCCTGATAGAGTCCGCGGGAGTATTCACCGTCATAAATCAGCTGGCCTGACTCATTATATTCCTTGCCGCTTCCGTCTTTCTCCCCGTTTTTGTACTCTCCGTCGTAAAGAAGGGTTCCGTTAGTATTGTAAGTCTTGCCGCTTCCCTCTTTCTTTCCGGCTTTGTACTCTCCCTCAAAGGTAACAGCCCCTGTATCCGGATCGAATTCCTTGCCGGCGCCTTCTTTTTTGCCGTCCTTATACTCTCCTGTGAAGAGCACCGCTCCGGTTGCTTCGTCAAACTCACTGGCACTGCCGGTCTTCTTTCCGTTTTTATACTCTCCGTCGTAGATCACATCACCTGTCTCCGGATTGTATTCCTTTCCGGTGCCGTTTTTCGCCCCGTTCTTATACTCTCCGTCGTATACGATTGCCCCGGTAGATTCATCGTATTCTTTTCCGGTTCCGTTCTTCTCCCCGCCTTTATACTCTCCGTCATAAAGCAGGTTCCCGTTTTCCTTACTGTAAGTTTTACCGCTTCCTTCCTTTTTCCCGTTCTTGAAATCTCCGGCATAAAGAAGCTGACCGGTAGTCTCATCGTACTCTTTTCCGGTTCCGTTCTTCTCACCTGCCTTGGACTCACCTTCATAAACCAGTTTTCCGGTTTTTTCGCTGTAAGTCTTTCCGGCACCTTCCTTCTCGCCGTCCTTGAATTCGCCCTCATAAACGACCTGACCGTCCGGTTTATATAGTGTGCCCTTTCCTTCGTATTTTCCTTTTGAGAACTCGCCTTTATAAAGCAGGGTTCCGTCATCATTGTTCAGAGTTCCTTCACCTTCATACACTCCGTTCGCAAAGCCGCCTTCATAAAGAACGTTTCCGTCTTTTCCGTAAAGGGTACCGTTCCCTTCGTATTTTCCGTTCTTCAATTCCCCTTTATAGATTTTTTTGCCGTCCTTATCATAGACAGTACCTTTTCCCTCATAGATACCGTCAGCTATACCGCCCTTATAAACGATATTGCCGTTTTCGTCTTTAATGATAATATTACCCTGAACAAATTCACTTTCCTTGAACTCGCCGTCTTCAACAACGCTCCCGTCGTCATAGCGTTTACCGCTTCCTTCCGGCTTGCCGGAAACAAAATTCCCTTCATAGACAAGCTGTCCGCCTTTGTAAAGACTTCCGTTTCCGTTATACTTTCCTTCCGCGAAGCTGCCGCGGTATTTTACTGTACCATCCTCGTCACTGAGCACACCACGCCCGTCATAGAGACCGCTCTTAAAACTGCCGCGGTATATCTCCGTCCCGTTTTGTGCATGAAGTACGCCGCTTCCTTCATAAAGGCCGTTCTTAAAACTGCCTTCATATTTCACTGTACCATCCGGATAATACAAAATCCCCTCTCCGTCATAGAGGTTCTTTACAAAATCACCCTGATACTTTACGCTTCCATCCTCATTGTAGAGTATCCCATAGCCCTGATAGAGTTCCATCTGGAAATTTCCGTCGTAATGCTTTTTTCCCTGGTAATCATACAGGTGACCAAAGCCGTTAATTCTTCCGTTATCCAGTTTTCCCTCATATAGAACTGTTTTAGTTAACCTGTCTGTCAGGCGCACTTTTCCTGAATATCCCTCAATATCGGCAGAATCGATCGGCATCGTTCTGGTAAAGAACCGGGCCTGAAGAGGCGGCCACGCAAAATTGATGAACAGTGACGGAAGAAGCAGAAGCAAAAGAACCAGCAGATATATCAAAACCTTTGCAACATAGTGACTGCCTGTGTCCACATATGCGTCGATCGTTTCCGGCGGTTTGTAAAGATCTTTGACCTTGTCGGTCACATCATGGGCGGCTTTCCTGGCTATGGTCTCTCCTGACGTCATACTGCGGATATAACGCGCCACTGCAGTAATCGGAACTGTTACGATCCTAAAAGTCTGCATTAAAAAGGTTTTAAACATTTTCGGGAAGAACCCCGGATCGTTAAACCTGTTCATTTTTCTGCCTCCATAATGCTCATATTAATCAAGAACGCCTCGGCGTTCTTGCCGCGCCGCGCATGGTGCGAAGCACCTTCCTTAATGCGCGGCTGCGATCCGCCGGAGGCTTTTAATCTCTGACGCGGGTTTGTATCCCATGTCAGAGACAAGTATCATTTTGCGCATTCATCTCACGACTTAAGTCACGAGAATTCTGCGTCAGAGATTAAAACTCTTGTCAGGATAGGGTGTTCTCTTTACTCACATCGTCGGTAACCGGCTCATTCACAGCCTCATCACCGGACCTGCTCCCGCTCAGGATTTTCTCATCTCCGACTGCCGGATAAATATCCCTCTGCTGAGTAGGCTGCATCATATGCCAGATTGACCAGATCAGATAAATGATCGCAACAGCATACGCTATTAAGCCGATATATTTCTCTGCATGTGAAGCAATCGATTTGATCCCGTCCCATAAACGCCAGAGAAAACTTTTCGGCTCAAGAGATGACTCATTCACGCCGGCAAGCTTCTGTGCAATTTTTCGGTATTCCTGATACAAACTCATGCGTTCGGGATATTCACCCTGTGTGATTTTTTCCAGAAAGTCTTTTATTTCCGGAAGTTTTTCCTTATCCAGTTCCTTTGCAAAAAGCTCGTAGATAACATCTCGAAGCAGCATCTGCATTCTCCGATTGTCTGCATCTTCAAAGTCTTCCAGGAACTCCAGATTAAAATCAAATGCACATTCCAATGCATCCGTAAACACGATGTGATCCGAATCCATTGACATTTCAGCAAACCAATCAGGAACACTCGAAATAATCAGATATTCCAGGAGATGTTCTCCCATAGAAAGTCTTTCTGCCAGTGGAATAACATCTTTCTGGAGTCTCTCATACAAGGTTCTCCCTTTAGCAGGACCGCAGTCCATAACTACATGAAAGTGCTCTTTTTCATTGCCGTACTGAACAAGTTCATGGAACATTCCTTCCTTGTAGAGCCCGGCAAGATATCGAATGAGTTCTGCACTGACTTCCCGGACCGGTATCCTGACGATCTTGTAGAGCCTGCCGTCATCCACCGAAACATTTGTACAGACATATTGAACCAGACCTTCCTCGGAAGGAATCGTCTGTTGTACAAAATAGTTCTGGTCAAGGACTCGGATTATCATGAATACTTACTCCTGAAAATAGTTTTAGCTACAAAAATGCACATCTACTCATGAACGATTACAAAAACAGAATTTCTGATCTTCGGAAATTCCTGGCAGAAAGCGCATATCTCATATATCCCCGCAGTATCCGGCGCAGTATACCGTCCATCGCGAGTAATAATTCCCCCATTCGGGGTAGACACCTCCCAGAGGATCGTCATACCGTCAAGATTTTCCGTCAGCGCACGGAAATATCTGCTCTGCATTACTTTCAATTCCGGTTTATCCGGCAGAATCCGGATATGCGCTTCCTCATCGACCTGATATGTCTCCGGAAGTCTTTCAGCAATCCAGTGAACATATACTTCCTGAACTGCCGAAGCTTCCAGAAAACGTATGCCGATAATAAAACTGCCTTTTTCCCGGTTCTGTTTGACAGCTGTCTCCACCTGATACATCATATCCTGAAAAATTTCCGAAGAACCGGAATACTGATAGTCTCCCTGTTCGAGACTGATCCTGATATCAATGGGACCCAGGCCAAGTCCATGAAGAATCTCACCTGAGAAATACCGTTCCCCCACTTTTCCCCCGATTCCGATAGGAATGACACAGACACCGGATACCCTCTCATTTTCGCCGCCGCGCTTTTCCCTGTCAGAACCGACGAAAATCTCCTGCGTATGTTGTCCCGGCGGGGATAAAAGAAACTTGTTCCTGAGCTGCTGCAGCATACTCATATTCAGGAAAGAATTATATACCCACTGGTGGAACGGAACCGGCATTATCCGATCGATCAGGTATTCTCTGCCGACCTGCTTCAGATAAATTGCCGCCAGATATATACCTCTTGCCGACGTTGTCGAAAGAACTTTATTCATGGCATTGTTATAATATCTGTCCATCAAGACCGACCAAGTGTCTCTATTGCTGAGGTGAATTTCACCTTTTACGGCTGTTCTGGAAAATACGATCTTGTCTTCCGACTTTACTCTCAATCTGTAAGGTGCGAGATATAGCTCACCTGTACCGTGTGAAATAGAAAACGCTTCTATAGGATAGGAAAGCTCAACATACTCACCTGTTTCTTTTAGTGAGCCGGCCCATTCTCCGTGCAATTTCTCCTCACCATGGTACAGCAGATTCGTAAGCTGTTCCTCAAAAGAAATCTCGGCTCCCCGGATTGCACGTTTTGCCCTTATCTGTATCCGTATTTCAAAACGCTCTCCGCCCTGTGCAAATGCAGGCATGGACTGTGTGATGATCATATCCTCATTCTCGAACATCACGAAGCTGCTCTCACAAAAACTTCGAACCGTATCACCATCCTCCTCGAAAGGAGCCGAAGTCAGCCAGAGGCGAAATCCCTCTCTGCTCTTTTCATAGACCTGTTCCGCTTCATGATCCGTTTCTATTACAGACTTGGATGGATAGACATCTTTCTCTGTATATGAGATGCAGAGATATACCATATCTGTTGCGGATCTCTCGAGAAGAGCGTCATATCCGTCAAGCCGGTCCAAGCGCTGGATCGTCGGTTTATCGACCAGAATCTCCCTTCCCGTCTCATCAAGAGCCAGTCCGGCTTCCAATGAAAAACTCCGATCATCCATACGGACTACCTGAAGCCCCGCAACGATACCCGCACCGTGAAGAAAGCGGTTGATAAGACGCCGCTTGTCATTCATATACTGCTGCTCAGAGACAAAATCCTGCTGTGTGATCAGCTTTCCATAATAGTATTGGTTTCTCTCAAACGAAAAATACTGAATATTTTTCATTTCTCCGCCTCTCCGTTATTCTCCAGAATAATTCCGGGATACCTTGTACTGTTATATGTATCATCCTCCGTGCCGCCAAGAAAACTGTTGACTCCGATGGATATTGCTTTGCGAATCTCGCCTTGATCCCTTAGCGAAGTGACGCGAACGTCCATTCCGGCAGGGAGCATATGTCCGATGATGCGGAGCAACAGACTGTATTCCCGCATATTCGTGATGTAACGTTCCGGAACCGCAATTGTGACAAGATTCGGATTCTTATCATCTTCTTTGATTTCCGGTACAGTTCCGGTATAGAGTGACAGGTATTCTTTCATGCCGCCGATCGTGCCGTGCTTTGCCATGAGATGAGGCGCCCTGCGGACCAGTACATTCAATTTTTCATCCGGCCACAGGTAAACATCCGTTAAATCATACCATTCTGCCAATTCTTCCAACATGGCTCTTTCACCGGCCACGGGATACAGGAGCTCCGAGCTGTTCCGGATTTCCCGTTCACGATCCTCATAAAAGCTCTGAAAGATTCCCAGAAAACGCTCGGTAAAATCTGTATCCTTCGGATTCCTGCTGTAGACGGAAGGCAAGTATCGGATCCAGCTCGTTTTCGGAAAATACAGACACATATCTCCGCAGGTATTATCATTCTCCTGCCTGTACAGATCAATGATGAAAAACAAATATCTGCCTGTGATACCGTTCAGAAGAACATCCTTGAACCCAACAAAACGCTTCTTTAAAAGAGGCTCAAAAATCTCCTTTTTATCCTCAGCGGATATCTTTCGGTCTGAAATCAATTCCTGAATCGACATCATCCGGTTACGGTATATCATCGTTGACGTCTCTGATGCATAAAAGGCAATCTGCAATCCTGCTCCTACATCACTGCGGGCATCGACAACGAATCTTCCCCATTCGGTTCCCTCAGATCGGCTGTCGAACAAACGTGAGACAAAACAAGCACCGGATTCCGCGTCACTGCTGACAAAAAGCCTTCCGTTCCGATATTCCCCGCCTGACAGAAAACCAAGGTCATAATCAAGTTGTTTATTGATTACAAAATAGCTCATCCCTACTGCACCGCCTGATAATGATTGAGGATCACTTCTATTCTTCCCGGGAGGAACACACCGTTGACCGGTGGAACCAGCGCCCGGTTTCTGGTTCGTCTTATTCCGGCACTGAGCGGAACCATTGAAAGACTGATCAGCCTGCTGACACAGGGAATTGCATCCAGCCTGCTAAGAAGCTGGTTGTAGGGCAGCGCCTCGCCATATACCGCCTTACGTTCCCTGAACCACTCACGAATTTCTTCTTCCAGTACTTCCGAGGCATTTCTGTATTTGGGAGAAGGAACAGCTTCAACCGTGATATCGACCCGTATATAACTCGGTGAATGAAGTTTCGGTTTTATCCCGATCAGTCGCTTATTCTCCAGATATCTGCCAATAATAGTCTTTTCGCGTTCGGTAAGAGCTTCCGGACTATCGCCGTCACCCGGACGTACGGCTATATGAACCGTTGTCGGTTCATCGTCTTCCGTCCATGCGTGGCACGAGTGTATGCACAGACCCGGAGTTTCCAGCACAAGCCGCTCATAATCGGATAGTGAGACAGCTCTTTGAATCCTGTCTTTTTCCTGAATGATTCTAAGCAGTGTTTCTTCACGCGTCTCGGGATCTCTCCCGGGCGAAAGAAGTTTCGTCACGGAAAACTTGATATCTTCCGTTAGCGGCGTCTCCGGTTTTAATACAGAACCGGTTTTAATATTTCCTGCCGATCCGGATGTCCCGGTCACCGACTTTAAAACGATGTTTCCCTCAGGCGGAAGTCCGTGCCATCCGTTACCGAATCGAATTGTGCCCGTTGTCTCATCCGCAAGGAAACACATATCTTCCGGACCGCAGGAAAAGAAATCATCCGTTCTGGTCCACTGAATTATCTTGCCGGGATTCAAAGGATCATCAGTCTCGATACGTATGCTGTCCGCAAGAAAGCCCTCCTGAGGAATCTCATAAATCTGATCCGGAAAACAATTTCCCTGTGCAAGCTTAAATCCCTCGGGAAAGATATAGCTTCTTATCTGAGCCAGTTCGATCTGAGATAAACTCATCCCGGTGATTACAGGAGAAATATCATATGTTCCGGAAACAAGAGTAGCTTTCAATTCAATATCATCGCACTCCGGTAAAAGTCCGTCATCTATACGAAATGTGATCCTGCCGGAATAGAGCAGACCACAGGTCTCATCCGAAACGACAGTCAATGGGTGTGCAATCCCGCCCGATAAATATTCCCACAAAATCTCTGTCAGATTTTCGGAGATGCCTTCCATCTCGGGATTCCGGCCATTGGTAAGAAGCGATAAGGACAACCGGAATTCCTTCTTCCTCGGAATGCTCCCCTTCACACTGATCAGCACTGATGTCCCTATCTTCGATTCTTTTCCGAACGGAAAAAAACTATATGCATCCTGATAAATGATCTGTCCCCTTCCAACCGTAAATTCAGTCTTTCCGTCTTTATCCACCCGCTTTGCCCTTGAAATGACAGCAGACGGAATAAATTCCTTTTGTACATTCTCAAAGAAAAGGCCACCGGAAAGGAACCTGGTTCCGGCAGGTATCGTAATCGCTTTCTCGAAGCTTCCGTGGACCGCTTCCGCCAGAATTTTCGCACTTTCTCTCCCGTAGGGGGTAAACCCGGCTAATCTGAAAAATTCCCTGTAATGATCATCACCCAGCTGTTCCATAAAATACTGTTGATTTTCCCGAAGCCACGCAAAAAGTTCGAGAATAGTAATGCCGGGATCACTGTAATTATAATTTGTCCAATCGGGAAAAATTCCGACGATCCTGCTTCGATATTCCTCTATGATATTTTCAAAAGAATCTGTATCAAATGATATCGGAGAAAGCATATTTGTTTCCCATTCTGCATCCATCCTGTGGATGCTGTCTCTTTCAGTCGTCCAGAATCAATCGAATCCTGTGGGTTCCGTTTACCGGTACTACAAAATTCGCAGCTCTTATCTCATCAAAATCCACAGCGGGTGATCCGGGTTGTTTCAGCAGATTAGCCAGAATTACACATCGCCTGAGGCCTCTGATTCCTTCGACGGAACGAATCAGCGTTTCAATCTGGATCCTATCCGGCAGCGAACCTATCTCCCAGCCGGACCGGGTCAACTCTCCGTGTATCGGATTCAGAAATTCTTCGAGGCTGTCTTCCAAAGCTTTCTGGATCGTGTACAGCTTCTGATAATCAGCTATGGTCGCCTCGATCTGAAGAGATATCCTGACCAGTTCCGCCTCACGGATCCGGAAGTTCCCGCCACACTTCAGGCTGGCTGAGATCTTGCCCTCGAACCAGTCATACAACCTCCTTCTGATGGTCTCAAACCCTGCTCCTCTGTCCATATAATCATTTGCAAGCAAAGCGAGAGTGACCGCACCGGGCATCTTCCTGCCGATATGGTCGATACCGGAGTAGCAGTGTGCTTTACGAAGATTACCCATGAATCCAAGAGCCAGTTCTTCAAAATCCCGTTCAGATACTGCACGCATACCGGTCCTGAATTCGGCTGCGGCACGTTTTGTTGCTTTCTGTGCCGTTTCTCTGTCGTATGCACCATAGAGCGGCATAGGATTGGTAACAGAGCTGATGTGTCCGCCGGACAAATCAAGTCCGTTAATCGAATTCTTCGGAAGACACCCTGCCTTACCTCCACCGACGCTGTATAAAACATGGATTCCGTCAATAACGCCGGGGGCAGGCAGCCTTCCGCATGTTCCGCCGCCAAAGGTTATAACGCCCTGATTTTCGTCCAGCATATACACACGTTCATATGGCTTGTGACGGCGAAGATTATCCGTACATATCCACCGGATCCACGCGCCGGTTCTGAGACCGTTCGCATCCTGTACTTCCCTGTATCTGCCATCCGCCTTCAATTCTTCTATTTCAATCGGATGCAGCCGGTCATCCTCCCTTACCCAGAGTTCCAGTTCATGAATGTTTCCGTTCAGAAGCTGAAACTGCGCACCTTCACTGTAGTTCTCCATCGTAAGGTACTCAGTCAAGCCATGCCTGATAGTCTCCACGTGTGCCGCATTAAGATACCATGCCCGGATTTCGGGAACTTCCCGATAATTCTCTTCTCTGACTCCTCTCACTGCCCGAATCCAGTAAAGGTTCCGTCCGAATAGATTTTTTCTGGCGGCATCAGGAATCCCGGAAAACGTAACAGTTCCCGTTTTACGAAAGCTTTCGGTCGCGTCGGCAGCGTGCAGAGAGCTCCAACCTTCGTTCTTATAGTACTCCCAGGCGACCGTAGAATGTGCTTTTTCCAGTATCTGACCTGTTTCCCAAAGCACGCGTACCGGTCCCTGCATCGGAGGACGTCGAAAACCGATATACATTGCCGGCTGCGGATCGTCCCCGGCCTCAATCAGACTCAGGCGGTTTCCGGCCTGACGTTCCGATTTCAATGAGCCGTTCTTTTCCTCAAGGTGGTTAAGTGTATGAAAATATACAGGCTCCTCACTCACAGCATCAAGTCTGCACGAGAAGCAAACATCAGAAATCACAGGTGACAGATACTGTCCCCGTGTCCGAAAAGCATTATTAACTTTCAGGATCCGAGCTCTTATATAGTAATTGATCCCCGAGCCGGCCATAGCCGGTTCCAGATCGGGCGGACAGATAAAGCGAATCTTTTTGAGCTGTCTGGTCATTCCGTGTACAGGGCTGAAAATATCCCGATACGCACTTCCGGGGAACAACCTGCTCCAGCCGATTCCGTTAAAGTACTCCCATATTACTTCCTCTACGGTAATATCATAGTCCTTCTCCTGCCTGAACTGGTCCTTAGGCATAATCAGCTTCCAGTTGAACGCCGACTCAATATCCGATTCAATCGGAATTTTTGCAAATTCTTCTTCAAAACTCAGTTCGATCTCTGCTCCTCTTTTAGAGAGCACATCTCCCGAACCGAAATAAATTTCATCAAAAAGTGAGAAATTTTCACCGAAGGCAAATATCGGTTCCTCCAGAGACTGTTCAGACCCGACAGAATATATGCAATCCGGTCTGACAGCCGGACATTCGGCTCCCAATAATACCATGAAAGGAGCGAAACTCTCCAGACCTCTGGTATCCAGTATCTCACAACCTATCCAAAAGCTTTCTATCCCTCCGTGCTCTCTTTCTTCCCACGGGCTCATACCCGACGGCTTCCTGACACGAATGCTTCCGTCTTTGACTTTGATATCGGGCAGGATCTGACGTGAACCGTCGCCGGCTTCATAGAAAAAGCGGACCGCTGTTGTGTCTTCAAATCGTGTAATCTGGTCTTCAGGGAGTACATGCCCCTCCTCATCCAGAAATCTGATGATGATATTTCCGTAATTTGAAAAGCGGAACATCCAAGGATGGCTCAGGTAAAAGACATGACGTTCCTGATTTTCAGCAGACATGCCATATAAAGGAAACGGGTCAAAAGTCTCTGATTCACGGTCATACAGAAGACCTATATAGTCTTTCCTGCCATTTGTCTCATAAATTGCTTCCAAGGTGTCCGGAACGACGCAGATGTCCTCAGATAGCTCAACAGGTACGTTTTCTCCCTGTTCGTCCGTTACATCACATCGAAGCATGGCTCCTGCCTGAAGAATTTCACCGTCCGCATCATCCCCGTTAAGCTCGAATACAGCATACCCTTCGGCAACCTCCGATGTCTTCATGGACACATTGAGACAATTAAAATAATCTATCTTCAGTTTCTCAGTGAGAAGCTGAAACTTTCGATCAAGGCCGCTCTGAATCCCGGCATATACTATTGCGAGGGCTGTTCCTATATCCGGATTCTCTGTATCGAGATGCCATTCAGGAGTGTATGCTGCCGCGCGGGAACGAATCTCTTGCATGATTCCTTCTACAGATCTGAAACTGTCCTCTTTCATACACTCCTCCTTTCATTCATTTTCCTTCTTACTCTCCGATTGACATTCCTTCATTTATATAGAAAGGATAGACAAGATTATACGGATTATTTGTCGCCCGAACAGTATAGCGGATATCTATATTAATAGTATCTCCGTTTTTCAGATACGCATCAATCACGATATCGCGGATCCGCGGTTCCCAGAGAATAAGTGCCTCCCGAACAGAATCCGCTATCCTTGACAGGGTTTCAAAGTCCGGTCTTCCAAAGGCATCATTGTGAATATCGCATCCGAAGTCCGGACGCATCACCCGCTCTCCTTTACGTGTCATAAGAATAAGGTATATTGCCTGACGAATGCTCTCCTCATAATCCGCCATCTCCATGCGTCCTGTCATAGGATCTACTCTGAGAGGAAACGAGAAACCCCGACCCAAAAAGTCGCTCTTTTGTGTCATTGTTACACCTTCCATAGAAATTAATTGATCTTCACCATGCTTCCCTTGATCTGTGTAACGCCGCTGGACTCAACTCCCAGGCTGCCGTCTGCCTTCACGCTTACCTGACTTCCCGAAATTGCAGTGCTTTGTCCGTGTATTTTCAGGGACTGTGATGCATCTATACTAACCGTTCCGCTTTTTATCGTGATCTTATTGCTCTCGATTGTCACAGCTGCCGTACCACCGATGGACAGGATGAGCTTCTTCTGGGCGTCTACCTTGATTTCTCCGTTCTGTCCGTTAATGGTAAGCGCGTTCTTCTTCTCTTTGTCCTTAATTTCAATCGTCTTTTTCTCGTCAGCCATCAGGACTGTCAGTCCTCCCGGCGTAGTGACCGTAAGAGTCTCCTTTTTTCCCTCATCCGAAAAGCTGACTTCATGTCCGCCTTTGGTGCGGAACATCTTCATGGTATTCTTCTCAGTCACCGCATTCTGCGGACGATTTACATTCTTGCTCCAGAGCGATCCGAGAACAACCGGACAGTCAGTGCGTCCTTCAAGGAATCCAATCACGACCTCATCTCCGATTTCAGGCAGCAGATACATACCGCCTTTATCCGTCGTATAAGGAGCCAATACCGGAATCCAACCGGTCAGCATCTTTCCGGATTCGCCCAGGGTGTACTCGACCATTACTTTTCCGGGTTCCTTGGCGTCATAATTTTTTCTGACCGTTCCGACCACGAGCCCAGGGGCCTGAGACACTTTCGGTTGAGTGCGCAGCGAGTACATCATATCCTCAAACATGCCTCTATCTCCTTATTATTTGCCTACTTTTTTGCATTCATACCCATTTCATCGGATCTTGCATATAACACAAGTCATAAGCTCATGAGATATCAACCACTCACTCCCAGCCTTCAGTCTCCAGAGTTGTCGTAAACCCGCTGTAATCGAACCTGTGTGTCACTTTGGTTACATAATACTTTTTATTAACGATACTGTCTACACGGTCGATGCCGACAAATCGTCCCGGAATTATCTCCGGAAGCCCTATGCATCCGATCTCCGCTTTCTGGCTCTCATCCAATGCATGTCTCGCAATGACTGCCGTTCTGCTCGAAGCAGCGGAAGCGTTCATGCATGACGGATCAGTGATGAACCATTCACCGGGTCCGGAAATTGCAGAAGTCATCTGATCCGTACTGGCTGCCTTTGTCTTTCCGGAAATCGTTTTATCGCTGGCGGGATCAAAACCGATCACCTCTATTGTCTGGTTCAAATATTCGGCATCACGCGTAAAGCTGACCAGTCCTCTCCCGGGACTAAGCGTAATTACCGGGGAAGTTACACATTTTTCTTTACGGAAATAGGCTTTATCCACCGCGATAAAAAACTCTCTGTCTGCCTTGCCGGTGCCGATCAGTTCTTGTGTGATAAAATCATAATCGGATCCGTTCTGCCAGATCAGTCCGTTCTCCATATTGTCCGAAGTAGCATCAATACTTGGGCTGCATAGTTTAGAATAAGCCTTAAGAATCTCAGACACTGCATCGGAATAATTCCTGATTTTGAACTGTCTGGTATGATTGTTACCGACCATCATCAGGCGTCGGGCATCCAGTGCAACGAATTCCATGGAGAATCCGCTTTCAGATGATGCAATGACCCGTACATTTGAGAGATACCCTTTAAAAACTTTCTGCAGAGATGACTGATATCCCAGAGACAATTCCACTGTCTTCCCAAGCACGGCAGCACTCTTAAGTGTGCTGTTAAAGCTGCCGTTCTTAACATCATAACAGTCGACGAATACTACACTCACACTTGATGTGCCATCAAGGGAAAGTACCGCCTCCACAGATTGGACAGGAATACCTTTCTTAATAAGATCCGTTCCGCCTACTACGATAGATAACGCCGGTGCTCGAAAGTTTTTATATTGTGTCTCCAGTTTCTCATAATCCCAGGTTGCGCTCATTAAGTCAGCCATAAATCACTCCCTGCTAAGTGCGGGAATCTGTATGACCTGTCCCGGTCGGAGATCCGTCGGATTCATGATATTGTTCGCTCTGGCAATATCCCTCCATTTTTCACAGTCATCATATTCATCCCATGCAATGCTCCAGAGGCTCATTCCCTCCACTACTACCTTGCTCTTTGTCCGGTCAGGAGATTCGAAAGGGCTCTTCATTGCAGAAAGTTTAGGATCTCTGGTTTCCGCAATCGTCAATTGCGCTCTGGCACGAATAGGCTTCCCCTCCATGGAAAACATCGTATACTCAATTGACAGATTCGAGATAACACCGCGGAATTTCAAATTTCCCCAGATAAATTTCACTGTAGGAGGTTTGTGAACTTCACCGTTTACATGAGCTGCCAGCTCGAGCCTGTTTAATTTATTTGTGATAGGAGGAAGCTGGTTTTCAATACCGTCCGTCATTTGGGTAACCTTCTTTGCCGAATCTTTGGAAAATAAATCGACATCGCTGAAGGAATCAAATATCAAAGTACACGAAAGAGTTCTGGACACACCTCCGAGATACTCTTTCTTTTCCTCATCTGTAGACAGAGGCGATATATCTTTATAACGAGGTGTTGATGAGATACTATACGATGAAGGGTTGAACGTGAAGTTTATACTATCCGATTCGTTATCCTTTTCATCACATATAATTATTTTGCCTTTTTCCAAGGAATTAAGCCTCCTTTTCAGTACCCTTCGAACTTTCCTGACATAAGGGTTCCGAACTCAACGTCCGCTTCTTAGCCGTTCCATCCGCAGTCTGTCATTGATCTGTTTTATTACTTCTCTCGGTAAATCCCGCTCCCTGTCGGCTTTCTGCGACTTCAGAATCTCCGCAATTTCCTGTTCATGACGCTCCAGAGTCTCTGAAACGGCTTTCAAATCACGATTGTCCCCCTGTTCCGTAACAGTATGCCTGATCGTCTCGAATTCAATGTCGTGGCTGCTCTCTGTCCTCTGTTGTCTTCCGGCATTCCTGAGGGCAGCTTCCGCATTTTGAATCCTTTCAGCTGTTTCCCGGCTTAAAACCGGACGCGGTACTGCCATGTCTGCAAGCGCCGGCTGCGGAGAATCTTCCGTGTCGTCAGAATAGATGACACCCGGCCTCGTTGCAAGCAGACGGAAAACCTGTGTCTCCGTATTTTTGATTCTCTCAGCTTCAAGCCATCGCTCCGTAATGTCTTCTGAATTAAGAATACGCTCCTTGCGTCTTAATTCCAACGTCTGTATTGCCCTCTCCTGGGCAGAGATCCGTTCTCTTCCGACTCCTGTATCCCCGCCGGAAAGACCATACTGATCAGCCAGCCTGCCGAAATATACCGCACCTGCCGCAGTTCCCCGTCCGGATCCCTGCCTTTCAATATGCATAAGGTCTGTAACAAAATTTCTCCAGCTTTCTCTTCCTTCCGAGCTTAATTCGCGGAAAGAAGGGCGAATCAGACGTCCGGCATCCGATTCCCGCAGGACGGTATTAAGAAACAATTTTCTGCCGGTCTCCGTGAACACCGTGTCATGTCTCCGGGTTTCCTTCTGTAGTACCCTGAGAAGCTCCATCTTCTCAGAAGACATACGAATTCCTTCCTGAACTATCTCTTGCTGCGTCAGATGTTCTTCTGTCTGACGAACATTCTTTTCCAGAGAACGGAATGCTGCCTTACTAATCGTCTCCTGAAGAATCGTTTCCGGAATCAGTTCCCTGATATCCAGATCTTCTTTGTGAAGTATCCTGACATCCTGTTTGAACTCGGACCACTGTTCCGAAGAAAGGTTCATGATCGATTCTGCGAGAGTCATGAACTCTTTCTGATTTTCGCGGATGATTGCAATATTCCGTATTGCTTCAATAATCAGAGTACGAAGAATACGTAAGGTACCACGTTCTTCTCGCAGGATCCTGTACAAAAGCTCCTTCTCCCGAAGAATTTCCACAGCTTGATTCCCGCTGTCATTTTGTTCCGGATTCCCGCTGTAACCTATAGCGTCACCATCGCGTTCAGAACCGGTCTCTGATTCTCCGCTTGCACCGGCACTTATCCTGCCGGATTCCTGACCTGACACATCAGCATTCATTTCCGTAAACGCCTGATATAGTTCCGGGATCTGCTCTTTCAAATCCCCGTTCCGATCCGCATAAATCAGTTCAGATTTGAACATTTCCCAGTCTTCATCCGTATGCTGTTCAAAAAACTGCGATATATAGTCGACAAATTCATCCTTTTTTTGAACACTGCCGGTTCTTTCAGCTAGAACCGTAAACACTCTCTCCATCGTCTGATCACGGAAAATCCGATCAGTATCATGATACTCGCCTGTAGAATCTATTCCTGTTCCCGGCAATCCGAATTCGGAGGATATGCCCGCTATATGAATAAGAAGCGGTTGAACGACCGTCCGGTATGTCTCATGATCCATTGTCCTGAAAATATGCCCCACTATTGCACGTGACTTTGTGCTTCCCGGATCTAAGCGGATTATATCTGATCCTGAGCTTCCGGAATCTAAGAGAACTATATCTGATCCTATGTTTTCACTGTCTGCAATCTCACTCCCTGTCTTCCCTTCGACCAGAGCTTTGTAGAGTTCAGGTGCCTGCTTAATCAGAATTCCGTCATGATCTGCATAAAGCATCTCAGAGCAAAACTGTGTCCAGATCTCTTCCGGTAAATTTTCAAAAAATCGCTCTAAATAAATAGTATTCTCGTGTGCCTGCTGCTCCGAATAAACAGTATTTTCGTGCGCCTGCCGCTCCGAATAATAATCTGAACCTGTTGCTTCCGTTCGTTCTGTCTCGAGGACATCACCTGACATTTTCAGAAGAAGAGGGCGAACAACCGTGTGGAAAGTCTCCTGATCCATAGTGCCGAGAATCTTCTCGACTTCAGTGCGTGACGAAAGCTTCTCAGAAATCGAACTTACCGAAGTTTCAATGTTCTCTGATACATTGCGGCTTTCTTCGGTTGCACTTTCAATCCGCATGCCTTTAGTTCTCGACCGATCTAACGCTTCAGTAAGCGCCTGATATAATTCAGGTGCCCTTTTTTTTAATTCTCCATTCTGATCCGAATAAATCAGTTCGGAGCAGAACAGTTCCCACACTTCATCTGACTGGTTTTCAAACAGGTAATCTGTGTAAACCGAAAGATTCTCCTGTATTTTTAATTCTGAAAGTTCTGTGACTCCATGAAGGTCATCCCGGCCGATAATATCTCCCGCGCCGTCCAGGCCGGCCCGGCCATCGTGATCTTCTGTGTCTCTGAAGCCTTCCTGCCCGGTGAGACCGCTTGTGCCGCGTAATCCGTCCTGACTGGAAAGTCCGGCTATGCCCTGCTGACCGATTCCGTCACGGCCGGAAAGCCCGGCTACGCCCTGCTGACCGATTCCGTCCGTACCGGAAAGGCCGGCTACGCCCTGCTGACCGATTCCGTCCGTACCGGAAAGCCCGGCTACGCCCTGCTGACCGATTCCGTCCGAACCGGAAAGTCCGGCTATGCCCTGCTGACCGATTCCGTCCGAACCGGAAAGTCCGCCTATGCCCTGCTGACCGATTCCGTCCGAACCGGAAAGCCCGGCTACGCCCTGCTGACCGATTCCGTCACGGCCGGAAAGCCCGGCTACGCCCTGCTGACCGATTCCGTCCGTACCGGAAAGCCCGGCTACGCCCTGCTGACCGATTCCGTCACGACCGGCTTGTCCGACTGCTCCTGACTGACCGATTCCGTCACGGCCGGCTTGTCCGGCTGCTCCCGGCTGAACCGTACCGTCACGGCCGGCTTGTCCGACTGTACCCTGAACACCTGCTTGTCCGACAGAACCGGCGATGCCTCGTGTGCCGACAGTACCTGCTGTACTGTTCACCCGTTCATTCTCTCCGATTCGTTCCGAAAGAGCAGCAAACACTCTCTCAACGGTATTGTATCGAACATACTGATCATTGATCCCGGGTTCTCCCACGGTCGAATTTAAATCCTCCGTCGTCCCGTAAACAGAAGTGTTTCCGACAATCCGTTGTAAAACCGGGCGCACAACAGAATGGAGCGTCTCCCGGTCCATTGTCTTTAAGATGCTTTGAATATAAGCTCTCTCTTCTGAACTCTTCGAAGCAATGCTTCCTGTTGCTGTTCCTGCTTGCGACCGGCTCTTTCCCTCATTGAGCGCCTCATAAAGCTCAGGTATCTGCTTTTTCAGCTCACCTTCCTGATCCGCATAAATCATTTCAGAGCAGAACTGCTCCCATACTTCCTCGGACTGAATTTCAAAAAGCTCACTTGTGTATTGTGACAAACTTTCATATTCACGCAAAGTATTGATTTCGGTAGTTTCCGGCTCACCAACTAAGACGCCAAAACCTTCCGCACCCGGAAGTCCGGTTTCTCCGTCAAGACCATGCAGCCCGTCTCGGCCGCCGACGCCTTCCGCGCCCTGCTGACCGCTTTGTCCGCCAACGCCTTCCGCACCCTGCAGTCCGGTTTGTCTGCCAAGACCCTGCAGCCCGTCTCGGCCGCCAACGCCCTGCAGCCCGTCTCGGCCGCCAACACCTTCCGTGCCCTGCTGACCGCTTTGTCCGCCAACGCCTTCCGCACCCTGCAGTCCGGTTTGTCCGCCAAGACCCTGCAGCCCGTCTCGGCCGACGACGCCTTCCGTGCCCTGCTGACCGTCTCGGCCGTCAAGGCCTTCCGTGCCCTGTTGACCGCTTTGTCCGCCAACGCCCCGCAGACCGTCTCGGCCGTCAAGGCCTTCCGTGCTCTGCTGACCGCTTCGTCCGCCGGTTTCCACATATGTTCCTGCTTCTCCGGCTTTATCTGCAAGGATTGCAAAAACCTGCTCGACAGAAGTATAGCGAATAAACTGTTCCATCTCTTCGGAATTTCCTGAGAAGTGACCTGGCTCCTCCGAGATTCCGGCAGATGATACCTGACCAGTTATTCGCTGCATAATAGGACCGATAACAGTATGGAAAGTTTCCCGATCCATTGTCCTGAAGTAGTTTTCAACGATCGCACGGTTTCCTGAACGCTCCGCTGCCCCGGAAATACCCGATTCTTCACTGCCTTCTCCGGGACTTACACGACTTGCAGAACGATTGTCTTCCGTGAGAGCGCGATATAGTTCAGGAGCCTGCTTTTCCAGTATCCCTTCCCGGTTGGCATAAATCATGTCTGAACGGAACGTCTCCCATTCTTCGTCAGACATCTGTTCAAATACCCTGAAAATACCTTCTGTATCTCCAAGGCTATCAGGTTCGGCGAAGCCATCTGCTCCGAAAACACCATCTTGCCCGGCTGATCCATCAAAGCCGCTTTTTCCATCCGGACCGGCAATACCATCGAATCCCTTAAGGCCATTCGAACCGGCAGTACCATCTAATCCCCTGTTGCCAGGGACGCCAATACCATTTCCGGCAGATTGTACATCCCGACCACGCGATGAAGTCTCGAGAGCTGCCGTTGCATTTTCCGTAACATGGTAGAGTCTCAACCACTCTTCATCGCCGTATTCTTCCCCGGTACTCCCCCTGCCTGTCGTCCTTACAGGTTCAGAAAGAGACGCCGAGATCCTTTGCATAAAGGGCTCGGCAAATTCGCGGAACGATTCTGTACTCATACTTTTCAGTACTTTTTCAAAGCTGACAAGAGAAGAAAAGCCGCCTGCTCTGAGAAAAATGCTCCTGAGCGGCTCCGGTGTACGTTGGATTCTCCAGAAGAACTGTTTTGCAGCTTCCGACATCCAGATCGTCATAGAACTCCCGGTCTCCCTCTCTGGAAGACGAAAAAGCTCCGCCTCCGCTTTTCTTAGCAGCGTTCTTGTGATGGATGTGTAGGAGTTCCGGTTTTCCGTGATTCCAAGGCTCTGTATGCGGCTCATCAGCTGACGCATATATCGCTCTCTGGTACCGTTTCCCCTTGATGCTGCCGTAAGAATTCTTACTATCAGTTCGCTCTCATTCTCCTCCTGCACATACGGTGTTACAGAAGGTAGATTCACAGGTACATCGCGTCCTGCACTTTCATCGATTTTTTTTCTAAGTTCCCTGTGTATCTGCATCAGTTCGCGAACGGAAGCCTGTGATACTCCGCTGTAAATATTCGTACGCATGAGAAGCATATTCAGAAGCTGATCACATCGCGCACTTACCGTCAATGAATAGCGCTGCATGATCCGATAATTCCGTATATTCATCTGAATCCGGATCCGGTTCATCAGAATAAATTGTCTTGACAATTCTGTAAGTGCTTCCCCGGCATCTCTCTCACCGAATTTGGGGTACGCAAAATCGGCAGAAGGCAGTTCCTGATCATCTGCGGATTTATATTTTGCAATAATCGCATCCGCAAATGATAAGTCCCCTCCCAATCTGCCCGGAATTGACCTATACAGAATATGTACCGGTAGCTGATAGTTCGAACCAAGCTGCAGAGCCTGTGTTTTTATAGTTGTTATCACATTTATTTAACCTTTCCCTAACGCAGTCCGTCATGAAGGATTTCGATAGTATTATAAATGATCTGCCCTCCAAGTCCATCTAAGTCTGATATCTCCCAGCGGGTAACAATTCCTGAGTTAATGGAATATGTTTTCATAATTTCACCATGTTCCATCACCATAATGGTCACATCATAAACCCTTGATCCGGCTCTCAGTTCGCGCTCAGGCTCTTCATCCGCTTTGAACCCTCTCTCCAGGATCAGTTTATGTGAACTGGATATTGGCTTTGCCAGATTATGGACACTCCAGTTGTTCCCACCTTCCTGAACCGTCTCGACCTCAACAATTTCAGATATATTTTTAATTCTGGCAAAGTGGAATACTAGAGATCCGATATTGACTTGAAAAGCTGTATTTATCAGTGGAATTCTTGACATGTAATCCCTCTCACGGAAGCAGGAGCGAAGGCTCCGGCTCATCGTTCAATTTCCTGTTGATTTTTGAGATCTCTCCGCACCAACGGATTCGTTCGAGATGACTGAGGCTCAGTATCTCCTCCCGTCCCCAGTGCATATAGTAAGCAATAAAACCGGTTTCTTCATAGATTTTTTCAGCCGGATACGGATTCACACCCCGGCTTCTGTAAAATTTACCGGTATATCAATTTCCTTGCCGCAATGCGGGCAGATTCCCTTATAAACCGGAATCTCCATGGCATTTATCCGCTGATAAAGGTCCTGCAGATAAGCCAGATCTGGTGTAAACAATCCCTCTACAATTCTGGTATCCACAGCCGGAAGAGTCCCCAGCTTTGTAATCACCCTTGCCAGAATAATTATAGTGAGATATCCCGGGTTCTGCTGCACTCTCGGATCTTTCAGCGGAAGAATTTCATCCGCCGCATTTGCAAGACGCATAGTACCTTCTTTATGAAGATTTCCGTCCCTGTCAACATATCCCTTCGGGAGAGTGAATGCAAATTCAGTCTGAAACATGATTCAGGGTCCTTTCTTTAATGAAATACATTGCGATTGTTTTTATCATATAAAATATCACAACCGCCGAAAAAGGAAACAGGGCATGCATATAATATACATGCCCGTTTCGTTGCAATTTACTTGATTATGAAACTCTGGTTATGCCCTCATGAGCAATCTCCAGTGTCTCAATAGCAATCTCGGAAGCGGTTGCGTTGAAATCCGGAACCGTATATTTCGTCGGCCATGCTTGAATTGCCTGCCAGGAAGCGACAGGTGCTTCCGCCTCATCCAACAATGTGATTGTAACAGTCTTGCGTTCTACATCACCTGTTAAGCCAGGCTCAAACCACTCATACATAGCTCTGGCATCCGTCATGCCCTGCTTCAGAGTAATGTTGCTGTATTTCTTAAGGCCCGGAACCTTCATAGGTGTCTCCGCTGCCATATCACCTTCACGATATTCAATCGGCTCTATCGTGATATCACCGCCGGTCACTTCGCTGAAACCACCGGCCTCAATGCCATCTATCTCTACTTTGTACCTGAATTTCGCTTTTGGGTACGCACCGTTCGCCATAATCTTTCCTCCTTTATTCACAGCGCCGAAGGCTTGTCATCCTGCTTCTCCGAAGAAAAGCATCTTCATAAAGCGATACATCATACTGCCTTTTCCCACATGACAGATGCCTTCATTCCTGTACCAGAACTGTTCCGAATTAACCGGCATCTGCAGAATCTGCGGTTTTCTGAGAGATTCTGAAGATTACAAATTCAGCGGGCTTCACAGGTGCAACACCGATGATGCACACCAGTCTGCCGTTATCGATATCATCCTGAGTCATAGTATCGCGTCCAATATTAACAAAGAATGCTTCTTCCGGAGAAGTACCGGAGAGAGAACCGGCTCTCCACAGACCCTCAAGGAATACACTGATTGTTCTCTGAACTCTGGTCCAAAGGACTTCATCGTTGGGTTCAAATACTGCCCAGTTGGTATTTGCACGTATAGACTCCTCGATGAAAATGAAAAGTCTTCTGACGTTGACATATCTCCAGGATGCATTGCTGCAGGCAGTTCTTGCGCCCCAGACACGGATGCCCTGTCCCGGGAAAGCGCGAATGAGATTGATGCCCTTCGGGTTCAGGATATCCTGCTCACCCTTTGTGAACTGGCTGTCAAGACCGACGCAGCCGCGAACCACCTCATTGGCCGGAGCCTTGTGAACGCCTCTTGTCGTATCTGTTCTTGCAAAAATACCGAGGATGGAGCCTGAAGGCGGAACCGCAATATTCTTTTTATCAAGCGGATCAAATACGCTCAGCCACGGATGATACATTGCTGCATACGCAGAATCGAAAATATCGCGATGGTTGATAAGGTCTTCAACCTTTCTCATATCCCGCGGCATATCCAGAACTGCAAAACGGCTTCCCAGATTCTCGCAATGAGCAACTAATGTCAGCTGTACATTGGGGTCTGTGACACCGGGCACTGCGATGATCGCTACAGAATCATTATCGAGGAAAGACTGAATACCGGTCCTGTGGCCTGCCCCACCGTCTTCACCGATGAAATCAGCAGCGCTGATGCTCTGAGCACTGCCATCCTTACCGCCTGACATAACCAAAGATGCAACAGCCTTGTCAGCACCAGCGATCATCTCGAACGGAGACTGGATTTCATCTCCTTCTTCTCCGACATAGGTTACATTGATCAGATCGGACTTGGAGAGCTTCTTATCCACATAATTCGGCGTATTGATATTGAAGTTAAGGTTGTCGTAGACTTCTACTACGTCGCCGTACCTTACATCCAGACTGAATTCACATGTTGTGAGAACCTTCGTCGGAATGAGTTCTTTATCCACGCAGGAATCATCCAGATCATTTGCAAGAGTCAGGATATTGCCCTGATTCTTAACAACTTTGTTGTAAACAACAGTCTCGCCATCGTTAAATGCGACAACATCGCCGCTGTTGAAACCATCGCCGTTCTTCACGATATAGCGCTTGCCCGCATCCGTATCCAACACTTCAAGAATCTGGGTCTTTGCCTTGCTGGTTGGTGCAACATTGATCTGTATATCATCACCCCAGGTACCCGGATTTTTAGCTGAAATGTTCAACACTTTGTTGCTGCCTGTTGAGCAGACACCATCGGAAGGAGCGACGCGAACAATAAATGCGCGAGAACCGCCGTTGATGAAGAACTGATCTACTGCATATGCGAGGAAACGATATTCACCGAACGCATTCTCCGAAAGATATCCGCCGTAAGTGCGCTTGAACTCTGCTGCACTCGTGACAAGCTGCGGGATTCCTCCCACTGGTCCTCGCTCTGCGAGACCGACAAAGCCGGCAGTACTGGTTCCCACTCCTTCCATAGGCTTGGAACCGGATTCTAGTTCCTCCACGTACACGCCAGGTGATAAATACTCAGCCATAATGTATGCTCCTTTCATTTTCAATTTACGTTTCCTGTTGCCCGGTTGTTGTTTCCTTCTGTAATAACAGCCGCCGACAACACACTATTAATAAGATAGCACAGCCATTAAGTAAAATCCACCATTATCAAAGATGAATTCGTGAAAAATTTGTATTAAAAGTATGTATCACCTGCCATGAAGCATCTCATTATTAGCAAAAATCGACAATTTTCATAAGATTGTAGATCTTTGGATTGTAATACCGGATAATCACTTAGCGTTCATTCCCGGCATACTAAGATACATCGCATAAGGTCCGAATGATTCTCTGTCGATAAATCTCCCGAGCTTCCGATATTCATACTCCATTGATCTCACTATATGAGCAATCCCGACAGGCGCTCCTTCGGCACCTGCCATATACGCCGCTCCGAAAAGAATAGCTTTGATATTTGCACCGGATAGTTCGAAATTCTTTGCAAGAAATCGAAACGGGATGTCCTTCTCCAAATCCGCCGTCTCGGGAAGCATCGTTTTCCAAAGAACATATCTTGCCTCCACGTCGGGGCTGTCAAGCCGCACCGCATATGTGATTCTCCGTATAAATGCCGTATCGAAATTGGCGTAAAGATTCGTAGCTAGGATGGACATTCCGTCGTATTCCTCTATCTTCTGCAGCAGGAACGCCGTCTCCGAGTTTGAATACTTGTCATTGGAAGAACCGATTTCCGTTCTTTTGGAAAAAAGCGCATCTGCCTCATCGAAGAACAGGATCACATTTGAACCCTTTGCGGCATCAAATATGATTGAAAGATTTTTCTCTGTCTCACCGATATACTTGGAAAAAATCCGGGAAATATCGACCCTGTACATCGGAATGCCTAACTCATTGGCCACTACCTGTGCCGCCATCGTCTTTCCTGTTCCCGGAGGCCCGTAAAGCAGCAGGCTTACACCGTTTCCGTATGCATTCTTTCTTGTCAGTCCCCATTCCTTTCCGACGCGATTGCGAAGACGATACCGATCACACGCTATCCTGAGTACTGCACGTTGATCGTCACTGATCGTAATGTCGTCCCATGTGTAAGCGGCTCGAATATAACTTGCAAGCCCTGAAAAGTCGACCTGATTAAGCTGTCTCAGAGAATCAAGAATCATATCTCTGCCGATCTGTTTCCTTAAAAGAATTCCTGCCGCAGATCTGGCGTGACTTACAGTATTTCGAATCATGCTGTAAGAGATATCATAGCAGTCGGCCAGATCATCTATCACAACATCCGCTGCAATACCGATATCTTCTTCAACCTTAAGAAAATATGACCATATTTCTCTGCGCAGCCTCATATCCGGAGCAGGAACCGTAAGGAATGGGACAGACTTTACGATTAATTCGCCGGGCTCTTCCCTGCTGCCGAAGAGAATAATACATCTATTGTCGTTTATGCGGGAAAGACGTTCCATAATTCTCCATCTTCTGTCTTCCATTCCCTTTTTGTTCGCCCCTGTCTCCTCGCCGTCTTCAGATGCATAGCGCACGCAAAACAGTCCGTCACTTAAGCGGAGCCGAAGAGAAAGATTCGCCAGACAATCGGATTGATCCTGTCGGCTCATATGAAGCATCTGTTTAAGATCGAGCACATACAGAGGTGCCTCAATTTCCATGGCCAGACCATTCAGCAGATGGAGGACAGTTTCTTCATCATCGTTCTCGACATAGCAGAATCTGTGTTTTCCTTCCGACATGATGTTTATCAGTTTATCACAGCTCTCCTCGAAAAAGAGCGGGATATCTGCATCCTCCCTGTACAGGGTCAATGCTTCCGGCATCTGCGTTTCATCATCCAGTTGTCCCGTCATTATCCTTATCATAAGCGGATTCATGACCAACTCCGTATTAAGTCCCCGATTTTCTTCGCTGCTGACGAAGAGTGATGAAAAAAGATCCTTGGACAGCATTCCAATAGCGAAGCCATCAGAATGATTCCTTGGCGTGATCCTTGCCATCAAAGCATTCAGCAGCCCGACAGTGGGGCGTGTCCTTGAGATGTCATCCTGCAAATAGCCGAATACCCGCTCATAGCGGCGGTCATACTCATAAGCTATCGCCAGAATAACTGCCATGACACCTGTGCGGTCCAGAGAAAAAATCCTTTTCAGGGAATCGATCCACAGAATGCCGATGTCAGAACCGTCTTCACGGAATTCATTCGAATCCCAATCTAAGTAAGACTCTTCCTCAGGATCCAGAAGAGATTCGGCATACTCCGGTTCTTCTGAGATATCTCCGGCTTCATTTTCTTCGTTCTCTGAAGCGCCCCCCTCCTGAGCTTTCACATCCGATGCTTTTTGTAATTCTTTTTCTTCTAAAGCGTTCCGGTCCTGCTCGATTGGATATTCTTCCGTTTTCTCTTCACCGGTAAGTATTTCTTCCGTTTCTTCCGAATCACGTCCCTGCCCATAAGAAGCAGCGTAAGTAAGCGTGCGGTTCGTTCTGTTTTCTATATATTCGCGCGCCTTTTTCACTGCATCGACCAGTGCAGGGTCAAAGACATCCCTTTCTCTGAGATAGGGCGGCATACTAAAGTAATGCTTCATCTCTGACTCCGTGATTACCAGTCCTCTGGAAAACAATTTTTCTTCGTTATTCGGACTTTTGTACTCTAAGTATTCTTCAAGTACCATATCCAAAAGGCTCAGGTAGTCTTCCAGCTCTTCGGTGGCTGACCAGTAGGGCATGTCCCTGTATTCAGGATTAAAATAATCATTAAATTCGTACATTTCTAAACCTTCTTTACGGTAGGTGTCGGCGCAGGTCGAATCAGGAACACCTTTATTTCCTGATGCGGTTTGTTCCCACGTCTGAGGAGAGCTTCACTTTGCTCATTAATCGTAGACTCATGTCACAAGGTATCTGTAACTGATCTTCAGTATGCATCTATTATATATTAACCGATGCATCAAAACAAGTCAGCGGAACAGGGAGCCGCGAAGCGGCCGGTGGAAGCTCCGGATAAACAGAACTTCCAAGAAAAGGCAAATGAGAAACGGCAAAATCCGGCCGGAAAAGGTCCCAGAACATTCAATACCGGCAAATCCAGAATGCTCTCTTCAGGCATGGCGCATATATTTGCATCGAAGAACGGATTGAAGATCTATAATGGATTCCAAAAAGAATTAAGAAAATTCATTTTGGTCACCGTCCTGAAGTATCCCATGACGACCGATGCAGAGCACAAGCAAAGAATCAGGGATTACAAAAGCTCGCAAGCATTGTAGCATTGCACATATGTATAATAAGTCATGAGGGCTGTCGCTTCAGTCGCTATAGAAATGCTTTCTCCAGCAGCAGCCAGCTGTATCCCTTAGGACAGTCCATGATTATAGCGCTTATCTTATACCCATATCTGATAAAAAATGTTGCCTGCCATTCATTCACTCCTACAATAGCGATATAACGTCCATGTTCCCTGGCTTCATACTCGATCGTCCTAAGGAGCTCCGAACCTATCCCCTGACCACGTAGCGTCTCTTCCACCCATAAGAACTCAATCTGCATACAATTCCAGCCGTCAATACTTATCAAGGAACCGGCGACTATATTACCTTCTTCATCTACGACCTTGTATGTGTGTATTCCCGGTTCGTGTTCGTAAGACACAATAGACTGATCATATTCGCAAAGCCTGTTTCCGATTTCTTCCTCATCTTCCTCGCTTCCCAGACTGATCACATAAGTCTCTTCTCCGGCGGCATCCTGAAATTCATTGCCAAACAGAGGATTTTCGAGATGCTTTGCCATGGGATACGTTTCATGTCCCCGCGGCAGATTCTTGACCACACCGCATACCGTGTAACCGCGTTTTTCATAAAACGACCTTGCCTGAAAATCATATGTTCCCAAAACTGCGATAGAGCAAAGCTTTTCTCTTGCTATATGCTCCGCTCTTTTAATAAGAGCCGTACCTAAGCCTCGTCCGCGACAGTACTCATCCACCCATAAAGTAGTAATATTTGCAACCATCCAGCTGTCGATTTCCAGTATGCAGCCTCCGACAATATTACCCTTATCATCTTCGATTTTAAAAATATATTTCTCGTCTGTACCTGACGGATCCGGAGGCATTATTAAAGAAGCGTCCTCATCGTATCTATCAGCAATATATTCGGAATCTTCTTCTTCACAGTGTTTAATTGTATATTTCATCCGATGATTTCCCCAAATAAAAAGCATTGAAATAATTGTTAGGTCACACATTGATTTATAAGCCATGATACGTTAAATTCAAAATGCGGAAGGGTCCTTATTTAAAGACTCTTCCGCATTTCAAAGCAGAATCACTTCCGATATGCTAATCTATCGATTCCGCGTCCCTGCATGCTTAAATACTTTGCATACGACCCAAAAGCTTCACGGTCTATAAAGCGACCCAGCTTTCGGTACTCATACTCCATTGCCCGGACAATATGGGACATTCCTACGTGTTTTTCCTCAGCTCCCGCCATATAGGCTGCACTAAAGAGAATCGCTTTGATGTTTGCACCGGGCAAATCGAATTTATCAGCAAGGAAACGGAACGGTAAGTCCTCTTCCAAAATCGATTTATCCTTAAGCATAGTTGTCCACAGCAGGAACCGGGCTGCCGCGTTGGGACTGTCCAATCGGACCGCATATGTCAGGCGTCGCATAAAAGCAGAATCAAAATTGTTATATAGATTGGTCGCAAGAATCGACATACCGTCATACTCTTCAATCTTCTGTAAAAGATAGAGCGCACGCAGCAAATCCCGTCATCGATACGCAGTCTGAAAGACAGATCCGCCAAACAAGCAAATTGATCTTCGACAGAGAGTCGCAGCATATATTTTAAATCCAACACATACAGCGGTATGTCTCGAGACTCTGCGTAGTTATATAGCAGATGAAGTACAGTATCTTCGTCTTTGTTTTCGATATAGCAGTATCCGCGCCACATATCGGACAGAACATTCTCCACCTGCACTCTGCTCTTATCAAAAAAGACCGGAATATCAATTTCTTCCCGATATATACTCAAGGCTTTTGGCATCAGCGTTTTTTCAATCGACTGCCCATTCAAAAATCTTCCTATCAGCGGGTTCAGCAGTAATTCTGTTTTTAATTCTATGCTCTCCTCCGTGTTAACAAAAAGGGAAGAGAAAAGATGCTCATCCAGCAGCCCTTCAAATACCTCTGTGCCATCCTCCCTCGGTGTAATCCTGGCTATAAGAGCATTCAAAAGTCCCACGGTAGGATTAGTATGCGAGATATCATCCTGCAAGTAACCGAATATTCGCTCATAACGGCGGTCAGTCACACAGGCCAGTGCCAGAATGACCGCAAACACTCCCTCGCGGTTGAGGTCAAACGCGTTTCGAAGAAAGTTGACAATAAGAGGCCTCTCCCGCTCTTCGGAACCATTTTCGTTTTCCGTCATGTCAGTCTCAAACTGTCTTATCGTAAGCTCGGTTCTGGTTTCGATATGTTCCCATGCTCGCTCTGCTGAAGCCGCAAGTAACGAGTCGCAGGAATCCCGTTCCCTGAAAATCGGAGGAATTTTGAAGTAACCTTCCAACTCGGACTCAGTGACAACAAGACCTCTTGAAAATAAACTGTCCTGTGAATCTGCCCTTTAAAATTCCAGATATCCTTCTAACACCATATCCAAAAATCGGAACCAGTCTTTCAGTTCCTCTGCACCCGATTGATAAGGCTTATACTTGCTTTCTTGATTAAAATAATCTTCATAGTCATACATTCTGCATATCCTACTTCGTTTCTATATCATTTTAATTCCTTTAATCGAGTAGGAGGAAATTTCCCTGATTGGGAAATTTCCGACCTCTCACACCACCGTGCGTACCGTTCGGTACACGGCGGTTCAATCAACTTAACAAGTAACACACCTTGCGGTGTAGTAGTCACACATGGAGATTAGCCC